>CAYSJH010000027.1:0-28505 GCA_964431315.1 uncultured Bacteroides sp.
ATGGATATCAGCAAGTATAAATTAGACAAGGATTAGTGCAATGAGACACAGGAAGAAAATCAATCATTTAAGCAGGAAGGCACCCCACAGGAAGGCGATGCTGGCAAACATGGCATCCTCACTGATTATCCATAAAAGGATCACCACCACCACGGCCAAGGCAAAAGCCCTCAGAAGCTTTGTCGAACCCGTGATCACCCGGTCAAGAGAAGATTCCACCCATTCCAGGAGGATGGCCTTCAAGGAATTGCGTGACAAGGAAGCAGTGAACGAATTGTACAGGGACGTTGCCGGGAAAGTGGGAGAGCGCCCGGGCGGATATACCCGTATCATCAAGCTCGGGAGCCGTTTGGGCGACAGTGCCGACATGTGCATCATCGAACTGGTCGATTACAATGAGAACCTTCTTTCAGAAAAGGCTGCTGCCCAGACAAAAACCGCGAGACGCAGAAGGGGCGGGAAGAAGAAGGAACAACCGGTAGCTGCCCCGGTCGCCGGGCCGCAGGCTGAAGCTGCTGAAGTTGAAGTTGAAACCACAGAACCTGAAGTTGAAGCCGCTGAAGTTGAAGCCGCTGAAGTTGAAGCCGCTGAAGTTGAAACCGCAGAAACTGAAACTGAAGCTGAAGTCCCGGAATCTGAACCCGAGAAAAAAGACGAATAACCATACTTTAAATGCCACAAATCATTAGTGTACAAGCCAGAGAAGTCCTCGATTCAAGAGGCAATCCCACCATAGAGGTGGAAGTCTATACCGAAAGCGGCGCTTTAGGAAGGGCCATCGTACCTTCCGGGGCCTCTACCGGCGTTCATGAAGCAGTCGAACTGCGTGACGGAGACAAGGGCCGGTATATGGGCAAAGGTGTTCTGAAGGCCGTGGAGAATGTCAACAAGGTGCTGAACGATGAGATCACCGGGATGATCGTAACCGAGCAAAACCTGATCGATGCCAGGATGATCGAGCTCGATGGTTCCGAGAACAAGGGTAACCTTGGTGCGAACGCAATCCTCGGGGTATCCCTTGCCTGTGCAAAGGCAGCGGCCCAGTACACGGGACAGCCCCTGTACCGCTACCTTGGAGGTGTCAACGCAAATACCCTGCCCATCCCCATGATGAATATCCTGAACGGGGGACAGCATGCCGATAACAAGATCGATATCCAGGAATTTATGATCATGCCGGTCGGGGCAGAAAGTTTCTCGGAAGCCCTTCGCATGGGATCAGAGATCTTCCATAACCTGAAATCTGTCCTGAAAGGCAGGGGACAATCCACCAACGTGGGCGATGAGGGCGGATTTGCCCCCAACCTCGGGTCGAATGAAGAGGCCATTGAAGTGGTAATTGAAGCAATACAGAAAGCAGGATATAAACCTGGCGACGATGTATATATTGCCCTGGATCCTGCCGCATCCGAATTTTACAATAAAGAGAAGGGCCTGTACCAGTTTGAATCGACCGGGCAGAAACTTACCTCTTCGGAATTGGTTAATTACTGGAAGGAATGGATAAAGAAGTACCCGGTTGTGTCAATTGAGGACGGACTCGACGAGGATGACTGGGCGGGATGGAAGGAACTCACTGCGGCGATTGGCGACCGGATCCAGATTGTTGGTGACGACCTGTTCGTAACCAACGTGAAAAGGCTTCAGAAGGGGATTGATGAAAAAGCAGCCAATTCCATCCTGATAAAGGTCAACCAGATCGGTTCGCTGACCGAGACGATCAATGCGGTACAACTGGCGACCAGGCATTCCATGACCTCCATAATCTCCCATCGTTCGGGTGAAACCGAGGATACAACCATTGCGGATCTGGCAGTGGCGCTGAACACGGGACTCATTAAGACAGGCTCTGCTTCCCGTTCGGACAGGATCGCCAAATACAACCAGCTTCTCAGGATCGAAGAAAAGCTTGGAAGCTCCGCCCGTTACCTGGGCAGGGATTTTAAATTCCTCTAGCGGGTTTTCCCAATAAATTGCCGAAAATGGGCCGTGTTCGTCAGAACATGGCCCATTTTATATTATCTTAAGGGCGCAATCAATTCACCCAAATCAAAATCTCAGTAATGCTGAAGGAAAAACTTCGCAGGAAAATTGATGAATACCGTCCCAGAACGCAAAAACTTCTCAAGGAATTCGGCGACCAGGTAATCGATGAGGTTACCGTTTCAAAGGCCATCGGGGGAATGCGCGGCCTTAAATGCCTGGTGACGGACATTTCGTATCTTGATCCAGACGAGGGGATCCGGTACCGGGGTTATACATTGCCCGAGATTTTTGAAAAGCTGCCCAGGCCCCCGGAGGCCGAAATGCCTTATGTGGAGGGTTTGTTCTACCTGTTTCTGACCGGTGACATACCGGATAAGGATGAAATAAAGGAGATCATAGACCAGTTCAGGAATCGAAAGGTACTTCCTGGTTACGTGTATGAGGTGATTGATGCATTCCCTCAGGACAGCCACCCAATGGCCATTTTCTCATCCGCCATCCTTTCACTCAGCCGGGAATCCGAATTCAGCAGGCATTACCATTCGGGTATTGCCAAACAGGATTACTGGGAACCTACTTTCGAAGATGCCATGAACCTCCTGGCAAAACTGCCCGAGATCGGGTCCTGCATCTATTCAAAGCTCTACCGGGGCGGTCTGAAGACCAGCCAGAAACCGGAACTGGACTTCGGTGCGAACTTTGCACACCTGATGGGAGTCGGAAAGCCTTATGACGATGTTTCAAGGATGTATTTCATCATCCATGCAGACCATGAGAGCGGCAATGTTTCCGCTCATACCGGTCACCTGGTGGCCAGTTCACTGTCCGATCTCTACCTGGCGATCTCAGCCATGCTCAACGGTCTGGCGGGCCCCCTGCACGGACTGGCCAACCAGGAAGTCCTCCGCTGGATACAGGATCTGAGGGACCGCATGGACGGGAAGGTTCCCGACGAGGAGGAAATGAAACAATTTGTGTGGGATACTCTTAATGCGGGACAGGTAATACCGGGCTTCGGGCATGCCGTGCTGCGGAAAACAGACCCGCGCTATATGATCCAGCGGGAATTTGCCCTGAAGTACCTGCCCGACGATGAACTTTTCAGGTACGTTGATATGCTCTACAGGGTCGTCCCCCCGATCCTGCTGGAGCACGGAAAAGCTAAGAATCCATGGCCGAACGTCGATTCGCACAGCGGGATCATTCAATGGCATTACGGCATAAGGAATTACGATTTCTATACTGTGCTGTTCGGTATAGGAAGGGCCATCGGCGTCGCTGCCAACATCATATGGGACCGGGCCCTGATGTATCCGCTTGAAAGGCCAAAATCCCTGACCACCGAGATGCTTGAGAACCTCACGAGCAAAGGGTGAAAGCTGACGTCCTGACGGCGGAGGGCATTGGTAAAGAGGGCAATATATATTAAATTAGCCTCCCCGTATGCAAAGGATCTGGAACATACAATTTGCCTTTTTTCTGTCCGCCTGGAGCCTCCTTTTTCACCTGCCGCTTTCAGTCCGGTCAGCCGATCTGCAGGGACAATTGTTTTCCTCCGGTTCCGGCCTCAGCCAGTCGGTCGTAACCTCCATCCTGCAGGACAGCCTCGGATTCCTGTGGGTGGGGACCAACGAGGGACTGAATAAGTACGATGGCTATACCTTCGAGCAATTCCGGTACCAGCCCGATACCATATCCCTCTCAAGCAACGCGATCCGGTGCCTTGCGGAAGGTCGCGACGGGGTTATCTGGGTGGGCACGGACTTCGGACTCAACAAACTGGACAGGCGGAGGGGTTACCTGTGGACCCATTACCTGCCGGAACCTGCAGATTCAGCCGGCAGCAGGAGCCAGGTGATCTATTCCATGTACGTTGACCGGAGGGGACAGGTGTGGACACGGACCCAGCACGCGATTGCGGTCCTTGATCCGGAAACCAGTGATTTCATCAGCTACGAGCTTTTCCACGATAATAACGGTTCCCCGGATACAGATGAATCCTTCAACATGCAGATGGGTCCAAGGGGAAATCTGTGGATCGGATCGCAAGACGGGCTGCAGGTACTGAATCCCCGGACCGGCGACCTTATCCGTTATACCGTTTCCGGGTTTTACGGGTTGCAAAGCAACCGCGTGCGAGTGGTTTTTTTCGACAGGGAAGGAAGGATCTGGTGCGGAACAGACAGGGGACTTTACCTCTCTGCACGGGACCAGATCCGTTTTAAGGAGGCAGGGGATATTTTGCCTGAACTGGCCGGCCTGGATGTCCTGTCGATACTGGAAAACAGGGATGGGGACCTCATGATCGGGACCCGGGAGTCGCTGGTGAAGATCCGTGGCGATCTTTCCGGTGCGCAGGTCTATCAAAGGTTCTACAGGCCTGATATTCACACCCGGTTCACCAATATCAATGCCCTTTACGAGGATGGTTCACGGATTCTCTGGCTGGGAACCTCGGGGGGACTGGTAAAAATCGACCAGAAGAAACGAAAGTTCGAGCTGATAAATACCCTCAATCCCGACTGGGAGGGACTGTCATCAAATGTGGTTTCAAGCATCTTCGAGGATGAAAACGGGGACCTCTGGATCGGGACCAACGGAATGGGACTGAACCTTTTTAAGGCAGGTTCCGGCCGCGCTATTCAGTTCAATACCCATTCGGCTGCCTCCCGGCGGCTGGTCAATGACCAGATCCATTGCATAACGCGGGACCGGAACGGGAATCTATGGCTGGGGACAGGCAACGGGGTCAGCGTAATGAAGCCGGGAATGGACCGGTTTTATCCTTTCTGTTCAGGGGAGGCGAGAGACCTCTGCGAACTGTTTGACAGGCAGAGCGTCTACGATGTTTTCGAGGATTCAAAGGGATTCATCTGGTTTGCAGCCTCCAACGGGATCCACCGGTACAATCCCGCCGATAGGACCGTACTTAAAATGCAGCGCATTCATTACGGTACCGAATTGCTGGAACTCCAGGATGTTTATTGCGTGACCGAAGACCCCACAGGCAGGATCTGGATAGGGTCGTCCGTGGGACTCATACGGCACAGTCCCCTTCAGAACCGTTTCGAAATATTCCAGGCGGGGAAACTGGACCGCAGCGACAATATCAACAGCAACACGGTTTTTTCCCTGCATGTGGGTAAGTCGGGGGAATTGTGGATCGGTACGGCTTCCGGACTTAACCGCTACGATCCGGGAACCGATCGGTTCGAGTTCTTCAGCGATCCTGTCGAACTCACCGAACTCAGGATCTATGGGATCCTGGAAGACGGACGCGGTAATCTCTGGCTAAGCTCTGACAGGGGAATCGCCATGTACGAACCGAAACTGGAGACCTTCATTCAGTACGGTCCCTCTGAGGGACTCCAGAACAATGAATTCATTCCCGGGTCAAGTTTCCGGAAAACTGACGGCAGAATGTATTTCGGGGGGATAGCGGGACTGAATACCTTCCATCCCGACTCCATCCAGTACAATCCCTACCCCCCAAAACTTTCCTTTACACAATTCGTCCGTTTCCGTGAACAGGGGGGCATGTCCAAACCCCTGGCACTTGACCGGGTATCCACAGTAATTGTCCCCAGAGGAGTCGAAATCGTAACCATCCGTTTTTCCGCTCTCGAATTCACCAATCCGGGAAGGAACCGGTACAAGTATAAGATGGTGCGAAAGGGACAGGATGGATTGTGGATCCATAACAGGGAACAGAATTTCGTCACATTCTACAAGCTGAATCCCGGGACCTATACACTCAGTGTCCAGGGCTCCAATAACGATCTTCTTTATTCGGAAAGTGAGATCCGGCTGGAAATCATAATTCCCTATCCTTTCTGGAATAAATCACTCGCCATATTTCTTTACATACTGGCCGGGGTAACCATGATTTACTTAGCCACACAGCTTCGAACGAGGAACCTGAGGCGGAGTAACCGGATGCTCAGGAAAAAAGAGATCTCGGCGAAGGAAATCGAACGGCAACGGGCCGAACTTGCCCGCAGAAATAAAAGCTTCACCGACAGCATAACCTATGCTAAGCGGATCCAGCATGCCCTGCTGCCTTCCGATGAGAGCTTCAAGAGCCTCCTCCCGGACTCGTTTGTCCTGTTCATTCCCAAGGACATCGTAAGCGGTGATTTCTACTGGATAAACCAGCACGGGAACAAGATCTACGTTGCAGCGGTCGACTGCACGGGACATGGCGTACCGGGTGCCTTCATGTCCATCATCGGATTTGAATTGTTCAGAAAAATCACTGCCAGTGAACAGGGCAGCAACCCGGCCATGATACTCGATACCCTCAATGAGAATTTTTCCGAGATCTTTTCCGACGGGGAACAGGTGTACCTGAACGATGGAATGGACCTTTCCCTCTGCATCATTGACCGGAAGGAAAAATCGCTCGATTACTCCGGTGCATTCAATCCCCTCTACCTGGTACGGAATGAAACCATCATAGAAGTGAAGGCGGACCGGTTCTCCGTCGGCGCGGACGTCCATTTTTCAACCGACCGGAAGCTTTTCAAGAGTCATAAGATCTACCTGCAGAAAGACGACATCATCTATATGTTCTCGGATGGATTTGCCGACCAGTTCGGGGGACCCGAAGGCAAGAAGTTCAAATACCGCAGGTTCCGGCATCTGTTGCTGACCATTCACAAACTGTCCATGGATAAACAGAAGTCTATCCTTGAGTCGAGTATTCAGGAGTGGAAAGGGAACATTGACCAGGTCGATGACATACTCATCATCGGGTTCAGGCCGTAGCCGATTTTGACAGAAGGGTTTTCATCTTCTCGACCAGGATATCGATCTGGAAGGGCTTGCTGATGTAATCATCCATACCCACGGCCAGGCAGGCCTCGCGATCTCCCGACATAGCATTGGCCGTGATGGCTATGATCGGTGTGAACGAATTGGTGCTTGCCTCTATTTCCCGGATCTTTTTCGTGGCGAGAAACCCGTCCATGACAGGCATCTGGATGTCCATCAGGATGAGATCGTAGTTGGCGGTGCCGAACTTATCCAGTGCTTCCTTCCCGTTGCTGGCGATGTCTATGTTCCTGACCAGTTTTTCGAGGCTCAGCAGGACAATCTTCTGGTTGATCAGGTTGTCCTCGACCAGGAGTATGCTTGCCTCCCCGATTTCCACTTTCCGTTCCGGTTTCAGGCTGGCCCTGTCCGCCGGATAGGCGGCGGTACCCCTCCTGGTCTTGACCCCGGATTTAAGGAAATCAAGCAAGAAGGTGAATTCTGTCCGGGTGCTGCCTGCCGCGGTAACCAATTTTCCTCCGAGCATCTCGGCGAATCTTTCGGCAACGTTGAGATCCATCTGCTCAAGGGGTATGGGAAGGGTGCATTCCTCTCCCGCGGCCAGGCAGGCAAAAACCTCGAATTTCAGCTGGATGTTGTCCTCCGTCTCCCGGTTGTTGATGATGTGTATATTTATCCGGAGTGTACTGTCCGTCCTGGAATGCTTGAGAATGTTCTCGATCAGGTTGAGGAACAGCTGCTTGATGCGAATGGGATCCCCATGCACCTGGTTTGTGATCGTCGGATCCTGGTTCAGGTTGATCTCCAGGTTAGAATATTCGGCAGACGGGAACAGATGAAGGATGTTCTCGATGGCCGCGCCCAGGTCAAAGGATACATCCGTTCCCTTAATGCTGCTGATTTCAATATTGGAGATCTTGACAATATTGTTAACGGTCTCAACCAGATTGTTCGTGGAAGCAAGGATGGTATCGATAAGGTTTCGCTGCTCGGGGTTCAGTTCGGTCTTGCTGACCAGGTTGCTCACCAGGGTAATGTTATTCAGGGAGGTCCTTAACTGGTGTGAGAGCCTGGCAATGAACTCATCCCTTGAGCGGGTTTCGAAATTTGCCTCCTCAAGTGCCTTATCAAGATTCATGACATTTTTTATGCGCAGGTATTCAAAGGCATAAACCAGGACATAGATGCCCAGGTAGGTTAACATGTACCTGAAACTGAAGATCGGATCGTACTCTGCCCTGATAAAAGGCAGTCCCCCGAAAATCACCACCCCGGCCAGCAGGAGAAAAACCAGGGAGGAGATGCTCCCGCGTCGCAATCCCAGCAATATCAGCGAAATAATCGGAAAGGTAAGGGCCCAGAGATAACCCGTGGCAAGGGTTCCCCCCGTAACCAGCAGAAAAAGCAGCAGGACGGCCATGAGTCCCAGTAAAAAGTAGATCGAATGCTGCACCCTGCGTGTCCTGACCAGATGTACCATGTTCAGGATGACCAGGCCGGAAGCCGCCAGCAGGATCCAGGTAAACAGGGTATCACCCCTGAAATAATCCAGGAGAGCGAAGAGCAGGAAAAACAGGATCCCGAGTATGCTGAAGATATTGGTCAACAGGATCCGCGTCAGGATCTGGGGTTCCGTTTTGCCTTCCAATCCGAAAGAGAAAAATTTGAATATTTTCTCCTGAATATGCATCGGTTCCTGGCCTTTAAATGTTTAAATTTGCAGGTATCTGGAATACAGAATCGTTCCTAAATATACGTAAAAAAACGATCTTCGGAAAGGCAGGCGGGGATTCCTGGGCTTTGAGATAATACACCCGGAAAAGGAACGTTGAATAATTATGAGAGAGCTGAGACAACGATTGGCATTCAATGCAGGAATATGCATGCTCGTATGCATTTCCATGCTGGTGGGACTGGAAGTGCAGGCCCAGCCGGACACGCTAGACCGGGTCATTTATACCCCAAAATATAAATTCCATGAGGGTATCTTCCTGAATTTTAACCAGGTGCGAAACAACAGTCCCATTCCGAAATCCCGGATCCTGACCACGGTTGACTACAGCGACCCGGATTTTTTCACCAAGGTACTGGAAGAAAAGAAAGTCCTGTTTTATGATCATCTCGGGATGAAGCAGGAAGTGAATTCGAAAGATGTATGGGGCTTCAGCCGTAACGGCATCCTGTTCATCGGCCTGGACAATAAATATAACCGGATCACCATCGTCGGCAGCATATGCCATTTCGTGGCCACCGTGACCACATACGATACCAGGTACTACGATCCTTATTATTACAATCCCTACGATTATTATTACCGCTACGGGGGATATCCCGCCAATACACAATCCTCCGAAATGCGGCAATACCTGCTTGATTTCAAGACCGGGAAGGTATACGACTACGAGACCCAGAGCCTTGAAGTCCTCCTCATGCAGGATCCTGAATTGCATGATCAGTTCTCCCAGCTGCGGAAAAAGAAACAGCGTCAGCAAAAATTTATCTACCTTAGGAAGTTTAACGAAAGGAACCCTCTGTATCTGCCGAGGGATTAACAGTCCATAGTGCCATGAAGAAAATCAGCCTTACCCTCATTTTCATCCTCCCCCTGGTAATGGCATATTCACAGTATGTGCCGACCCTGGAGGACCTGGATCATTTTTTAAAGACCAAAACCCTGGTCGTAAAGGATCTGAATCCGCTCAATACCTATGATGGAGAGATCAAGCAGGTGATGGAGCAGGAATGGAACATCACCCCGTGGGAGATCATCCCCTATTCCGAATTCGAGGAAAAGCGTCAGGATCCCAATTATTCCTTCCTGTTTATGACCACGGTGATCTTCGAAAAAGACAAGCTGCAGGCGAAGTATAAATTTTTGAACGTTTCCCTCGGAGGCGATTATTTCAACCTGAACCAGATGCCCGACCTCGTTTCGGTCCCCGTTGCCTATGCCAACGTTGAAGATGAATCCTACAACTACAAGCTCGGGATCCTGGTTCGCTTCATCCAGCAGCATCTCCGGCTTATCCATGAGCATCCCGAGATCATTTCGGCAAACGTATTCAAGCATTACAACGACAACATGAAGGATGTCAAGACCAAAACTCTTTACCTGCTTCCGGAAGAAATGGCCCGGGACGTCAATTCGGCGGCGCGCATCCAGAAAATCTATCCCTATCCGTTCAAGCTGGTGAAAAAGGACGACATCCGGAAGGCCATTGTGAACCGAGACCCCGATGTCGTATTCCTGCACAAGGTAGGTCCCGAGGGAACCCGCCTGAAAGCCCGTTGCTATAAAATACTCATCGGGGCCAGCGATGCCAGCTTTTACTATTTCGACTACCACATGATCGACGATAAGAACCCGGACGGTTTCCGGTCCAAGGACCTTAAAAAGATCAGTAAATAGACCGCGACAAACGGTGAAGAAAGTAAGCATACCAAGCGGTACACGGGACTATTCTCCGGCTGCCATGGCGAGGCGGAGGTATATTTTCAATACCATTGAGGAAATCTTCCGCGTATACGGGTACAGGCCCATTGAAACCCCTGCGATGGAGAACCTGGATACCCTCCTGGGAAAATATGGGGAGGAAGGCGATAAGCTCCTTTTCAAGATTCTTAATTCCGGCAATTTCATGGATGGATTGAAGGAGGGCGACCTGAAAAGTGAGAATGCCCCGGCACTCTCGTCCAGGATCTGCGAAAAAGGCCTGAGATACGATCTGACTGTGCCCTTTGCCCGTTATGTGGTGCAGCACCGGAACGAGATCAATTTTCCCTTCAAGCGGTACCAGATCCAGCCTGTCTGGAGGGCGGACCGGCCCCAGAAAGGCCGGTACAGGGAATTCTACCAGTGCGACGTCGACATCATCGGCAGCAACTCCCTGCTGAACGAGCTGGAACTGGTCGAGATCATCGATCGCGTGTTCCGGCAATTCGGGATCGGGATCCTTGTGAAGATCAATCATCGCAGGATCCTGGCCGGCATTGCGGAAATTGTCGGAGAGCAGGGGAGGCTGACAGAGATCACCACGGCCCTTGACAAGATTGAAAAGATCGGCGTGCGGGGTGTCACCAGGGAGCTTGAGGAACGGGGTATATCAAAGGCTTCCGTTGAGCGGCTCGGGCCCATCCTTGACCTGGGCGGCCCGCCCGAGGAAAAACTGACCACCCTGTCGGATGTCCTGGCGGGATCGGAAACCGGGATACAGGGTGTCCGGGAGATGGCCCGGCTGTTTGAATACATCCGGCTGGTTGAATTGAAATCCGCCGTTCAGCTTGACCTGACCCTGGCAAGGGGACTCGATTATTATACGGGGACCATCATCGAGGTGCTTGCCGGCGACATGCAGATCGGGAGTATCTGCGGGGGAGGCCGTTACGATGACCTGACAGGCATTTTCGGACTTTCCGGCGTTTCCGGGGTCGGGGTTTCGTTCGGGGCGGACCGCATTTACGATGTGCTGGATCAACTGAAACTTTTCCCGCAGGAAGTCAGCACCGGGACCCGCCTCCTGTTCGTTAATTTCGGTGAGGCCGAGCAGAGGTATATCCTGCACCGGATCCTGCCTTACTTCAGGAGTTCGGGCATTCCCTCGGAACTATTCCCCGAACCCGTCAAATTGCAGAAACAGATGTCCTACGCCCATAAGAACGGGATCCCTTACGTGGCTCTTGTAGGCGGAGATGAGATGAGGGCCGGCACACTGAAGCTGAGGGATATGGGGACAGGGCAGGAGAAATACCTGTCCAAGGCCGAGTCCATTAACCTTCTTCTCGGAAGGCAAGTCAAATAATTCCTGGTCATGGAACATCATTCGATTTCACCCGATGAGCTTGGATTTTCCAGCATTCGGAAAATCCTGCAGGAACGAATACCGCTGAAACTTTCGGATGCATCCGTGGCACGGGTGCGCAAATGCCGGAACTATCTCGATGACAAGCTGGAAAAAACCCAGGAGCCCCTTTACGGGATCAACACCGGTTTCGGTTCCCTCTATGACCTCCTGATCAGCAAGGAAGATCTCGGGATACTGCAGCGAAACCTCGTGCTGTCGCACGCCTGCGGGCAGGGCGAGGAGATCCCCCATGAGATCACCAGGCTGATGCTGTTCCTTAAAATACAGTCCCTCGCCTACGGCAACTCCGGCATCCAGCTGTCCACCATTCAGCGGCTGGTGGATTTTTTTAACCATGATGTTCTGCCCGTGGTATACACTTACGGTTCGCTTGGGGCCTCCGGAGACCTGGCGCCCCTGGCACATCTGAGCCTTCCGCTGCTGGGAGAGGGAGAAGTGAATTACCAGGGTGAAAAGCATTCCGCCGCGGATGTGCACAGGCTCCTGAACTGGGAACCGGTGACGCTGGCATCCAAAGAGGGACTTGCCCTGCTGAACGGGACGCAGTTCATGAGTGCCTATGGGGTCTGGTGCTGCCTCCGCGTTTTTAAACTTTCACAGCTGTCCGATGTGATTGCCGCTGTATCCCTGGATGCCTTCGACAGCAGGCTTGAGCCCTTTCACCCGCTGGTGCAGGAGATCAGGCCCTATGAGGGACAGATCAAAACGGCCCGCCGGATCCGTTTCCTCCTGGAAGGAAGCGAACTGATGAACCGGCCGAAAAACCATGTGCAGGATCCCTATTCCTTCCGGTGCATTCCGCAGGTCCACGGAGCATCCAAGGATTCGATCAATTATGTGGCCTATGTGTTCAAGAACGAGATCAATTCGGTAACCGACAATCCGACCATCTTTCCGGATGAAGACCTGATCATCTCTGCAGGGAATTTCCATGGTCAGCCCCTGGCGCTCGCGCTTGACAACCTTTGCATTGCCATGTCCGAGCTCGGTAATATCTCGGAGCGGAGGACCTACCAGCTCCTGGGGGGGCACCGTCAGTTGCCGCCCTTCCTGGTGGCCCGGCCGGGACTGAATTCGGGATTCATGATCCCCCAGTATACGGCAGCGGCCATCGTGAGCCATAACAAGCAGTTATGCACTCCCGCTTCGGTCGATTCGATTGAATCCAGCCAGGGACAGGAGGATCATGTCAGCATGGGGGCGAACGCGGCCATTAAGTGTTACCAGGTGCTGCTGAACCTGGAAAGGATCCTCGCGATCGAACTGTTCAGTGCGGCACAGGCACTGGATTTCAGAAGGCCCCTGAGGTCATCTCCCTTCCTGGAGGATTTCATCGGCCAGTACCGGAAGAGGGTCAAATTCATCGATGAGGACCGGATCCTTTACCCCGATATGAACGAAACGGTGCGCTTTCTCCAGGAAGTCGAACTGGACCTGCCCGAAGAATAGGGATTCACGGAGTCACTTACAGATTCAAGCCCGGTTAGCCTTCCTGTTCAGGAGGAACCAGACCGGATACCCAAGGCCGGCTGTTAGCAGTCCCGCTGCAGATTCAAGGGGACGGTAGATCATCCCGTAAACCATGATCCAGGTGCTGATCAGCAGGAACACCACGGGCAACAGCGGGTAGGGCACCACGCGGTAGGAGGGGACCGTTGCTTCCCGGCTGCGCTGTCTGAGGATCATCAGTCCAAGTACAGTCAGCAGGGTCATCAGGTTCAGGGTGAAGCCGATGTAGGTGATCATCTGTTCAAAGGTCGAGCTGAGGATGTAGATTATAGCCAGCACCGCCTGGATACAGATGGCCCTGGCAGGGGTATCTTTCCCCGAGGTGCGGGCGAACCAGCGGATGCCCCTGTAATCTTCTCCCATGACATGGGTGACGCGGGGACCTGTGATGATCAGGGAACTGATGGTGGAAAAAAGGAGCAGGCCGAAAAGGATCCCCATGAGTTTCCCGGCGGAGCGGCCCAGGAGACTCTGGCCGAAAAGGAAACCCACCTCGATCCTGCCGTACATCAGTTCGATCGGAACGATCCTGAGAAAAACCCAGGTGATGCCCATATACAGCAGGGTCACGATCAGGGTCCCGCTTATCAGGCTTACCGGGAGGTTCCTTCGCGGATTTATTATTTCACCCGTGATGTAGGCCGATGCATTCCAGCCCGAATAGGCAAAACTGACAAAGAACAGGGAGATGGCGAAAGGGGGACTGATCATTTCCCGCAGGGATTCCCTGTTCAGGGTGAAATCCAGGGTGGACCGGGCCTCACTCTGCCAGCCGATCAGGATGAAAAGCAGCAGGACGATGATTTTAATGCTCGTAATGATGCTCTGGAAATCCGCACCGGTTTTTTTATGCCTGGTATGCAGCCAGGTAAGGATAAGGATGGCAAGAATGGCCATCAGCATATTCAGGTTCACCCCGAGGATCCGCTCCGGCAATCCGAGGGCGGCGGACAGATACGCGCTCATCGCCATGGAGGCAGCGGCAGCCGGGGCGGCAAATCCGACGATGAACGACACCCACCCGGATATGAACCCCAGGGCAGGGTGGTAGATCCCGGAAAGGAAATGATATTCTCCACCTGAACGCGGCATGCGGGTGGCCAGTTCAGCATAGGCCATGGCCCCGGTAAGGGCCGTTATCCCCCCTGTCAGCCATAGCGTAAGCAGCGCGCAACCGGTATGCAGTTCCATGACCTGGAAACCGAGGCTGGTAAAGATGCCGGTGCCGATCATGTTGGCGATTACGATCGAGATGGCCGGGTATAGTCCGTATGCGCGCTTCAAAGGGAAAGGGACTATTGATCGGGGATGGGCTCTTCGGGGTGGATCATGGGAACGAACCGGACGGGAATGATGTTCCTGCGCTGAATGCCCTTGCGGTTCCTGGTGATCAGTATCAGTTCCTGGAAATTCGTTCCAACGGGAAGGACCATCCTTCCGTCGACTGCAAGCTGGGCAACCAGCTGTTCCGGTATGGTTTCCGGTGCGGCCGTAATAATGATCCGGTCAAAGGGTGCATGCTCCGGCCAGCCTTTGTATCCGTCCCCCCATTTCACCACCACGTTCCGGTAGCCGAGTTCAGCGAGCCTTTCACCGGCCTGTTCGGCAAGTTCCTTTACCACCTCGATGGAATAGCAGGTGTCGGCAAGCCGGGAAAGAACGGCTGCCTGGTAACCCGATCCGGTTCCAATCTCCAGCACTTTCTCGGTCCCCGTCAACTCCAGGTATTCGGACATGATGGCCACGATGTAGGGCTGGGAGATGGTCTGTCCGGACCCGATGGGAAGCGGATGGTCGCCGTACGCCTGGTCCCTCATCCGTTCCGGCACGAACAGGTGCCGGGGGATCTGTTTCATGACGCGGATGACATCCGGGTCCCGGACTCCCCTGGAGACGATCTGGGTTTCAACCATTTTTTCCGCCCTGCTTTCCCACCAGGATTCTTGTTTTGACGGGCTTCCACTCATGTCTTCCTTGCGTGTAGTACCGGAACAGTTCAGGAACAGTAAGTAAATAACGCTCAGGTAATAAATGGTCCTTAACATAAGCCTCTGATTCATTCCGGGCTTATGTAAAATTACGACGAAATTCTGAATGGTTCAAGGATGTTCAGGGAATCTGCCTTTCCCTCTTCTGGTCGGGTTCATCCCGGTGTTCCCGGATCTGCCGCAGTATGTATTCCCTGAACTGGACTTCAGTGATGTATAGCTTCATGATTTTCTTGGCCGGGAGGATCTTCTTAAGGTCCGTATTGAACTGCACATCCAGGTCGAGTTCCTTCTGCCTGTTCTCGATGTGCTTATCAATGATCTCTTCGGCTTCCTTCTCACTAAGCTGATCGACTTTCTCTGCAAACTCCTTTGAGCGGTCCATCCGGTTTCTCCGAAATTCAGCCTTTTCCTGTTCATACTGGTTGTACAGGGGCCAGAATTTTTGGGCTTCCTGCGGGGTCAGACCAAGATTTTCGGTGAAATAGGCGATCTTCATCGCCTTGTACTCTTCCATCCTTTTTTCATGATCCCCGGGTCGCTGGCCGCTGGCAACAAAACAGAGCAGCATCAGCAATCCGGATGGTAAAAGCATGCGCGAAATAAGTTTCATAGCCGGTGTTTTAATAGTCATTAATCAGGTCATTGTAATTAAGGTCTTCTTCTGAAAGGATTTGAATGATTTCCTCCGTCCGGGTATCCGCTGACGGGGGTGACAGGCTGATGCCGGATTCAATCAGGGTCGAGACCAGCATATCGTCGTCAAGATCATAGGCAATGTATTGCATGGTCTCATCCAGTTCCTCACCGCTCAGGTAGCGGTCGTCCCCCGTTTGCGACAGGATCCTGAAACCGGCATAACCCACGGCAATCAATCCGATGAATATCGCTGCCATGGCCAGTGCGGGCCGGAATGCCGGTAAACTAAGCTTCCGATGGGGTTTCCGGGACAGGGCCAGCCTCTCCTGTATTCTTCCCGGCAGATCATCGAAATAGGAATCCGGTACCACAAAGGGCAGTTTATTGCCGGTGATTCCTTTTAAGTCCCGTATTTTATCCTGCTTGTTCATTTTAATTACTCAGTTCATTAGACGGTTATTATCCAAAATGGTTTAATCTTCAGCCAAATACTGTTCGAGTTTCTTCAGGGCATGATGGTAGGAAGCCTTCAGGGCACCCACGGACGTTTTAAGTATTTCGGAAATCTCTTCATACTTCATTTCGTCGAAATATTTCATGTTGAAAACCAGACGCTGTTTCCTGGGAAGCCGGATGATAGCTTTCTGCAACTTCATCTGTATCTCATCGCCGCTGCAATAGGCATCGCTTTCCAGTGTTTTTTCCAGGTGCTTCAGGTTCTGTCCCAGTTGAATCAGGTTCCCCTTCTTCTTTTTCAGGAAGGAAAGGGATTCGTTGGTGGCGATCCGGTACAGCCATGTGAACAGTGAGGAGTCCTCCCGGAAGCGGTCCAGCCCTTCAAAAGCCTTGATAAAGGTATTCTGAAGCACATCGTCCGTATCGTCATGTGAAATGACCATCTTCCGGATGTGCCAGTAGAGCCTTTCCTGGTATTTCCGGATGATCAGGTTAAAGGCATAATTCCGGTTACTTCCTTCGCGGAATTGATGAATGAGCTCCCTGTCGCTTAGTTCTGCCAAGCCGATGTTTTGAGGATAATCCCGCGTATAAATTTAATACAAATCCACGGCAGAAGAACTGCCTGCCCTGACCTCGAATTTTTTCGTGATGGTACTGTAGGAATTTTTCGAATTCCCGGAACGAAATACAACCGTGTAGTAGCCGGGTTGAATGGCGAGGGACTGGTTGGTTTTGCGGCTGTCCATGTTCGCGATCCACACGAGTTTTCCTCCCTCTTCCTTGTAAAGGCTGCCGTAACCGGCCGCTGTCGAGATGAAGGTCACGATCCCCGGGCGCGGGATCTCGATGGTGGTGGTGTGGCTTTGCCTGATTTCCACGTCATTAAGGATGATTTTCGGGACTGTGGGGAATTCAAGGTCATACCTGCCGATGAGGTATTTCTCCATTTCATTCATTTTCTGGAAATGGAGGGTCTGCAGTTGCCCGTGTTTGCGGACGATGAACTGCATGTCGCGGTAATGGGTCTGCCCGATGGTCCTTGCTTCAAGGTATCCCTGGGGAGCGTCGGCAGCGATGATGGTGTGCTTTCCCGCCGTTACCCTGACCGTATCGATGATAATGGGCGGAATGGTATGGATCTCAACCCGGTAGGTGACAAGGGGATCCAGGAACAGCGTGTCCGGATTGCCCTTGTGGTTCATGGTGTGGACAAAATTATGCTTGACCTTGCCGGAGAAAACATCGTAGAAGGTCATGCTGACATTGGTTTCGGTGGGCAGGTGGTCCTGGTCGAGCAGGTTAACCTGTGCCGAAGTGGTATTCAGGGCCTGGGTGATCACCACCCGGAGTACCTCCTTGAAATTCTCCTCCCTTGCGGCATTGTAATAATAGCCAACGCAATCGAAGGTCTTTTTGAAATTCGGGTCGATCCCGATCCCGATCACAAAGGGTCTCAGGGTGATGCCCTGTTCCTGAAGCTTTCGGGAAACGGCACAGGGATCTCCGCCGCATTCCTCGATCCCGTCGGTGATCATAATAATGATGTTCCTGCAGTCGCTGCAGGGCGGGAAATCATTTGCCGCCTGTTCCAGGGAATAGGCGATCGGAGTATTTCCGTTGGGTTTGAGAAAACGGAGCTTCTGCCTTATTTTGTGGGCATTGTTGATTTCGAAGGCCACTTCCAGCTTGGTATCCTGGCAGTCCTTCATGAAAACCGGGCTCTGGTGCCCGTAAACCCTAAGGGCCATCTGCACGTTGGTCAGCGATTCCAGGCTGTCGACCACCCCGATAAGGAAATTGCGGGCAATGTTTATTTTCTGGTCGCTCTCCCAGTACCCCGACATGCTCTGCGAAGCATCGAATACGAAAAGGATGCGGGTCTTTATGAACCCCCCTTCCTGGTCATCCTGTGCATCCGCCCGTTGCGCTGAAAGAAGCACTATCAGCAGGACCGGCAGGATGACTGTCAACAGGGCCGGCAGGATGACCCGCAGGTTGGCCGGTGGTGGGATGACCGGAAAAAGTGAACCGGTCCTTATCCGGTCCGCAAACCCGTATTTGTCGGTGGACTTATGTTTGATGCGGAGCTTCATTTTCAGGCATCCATGCCCGCTTAATCCCTGATTTGACGTAAGTTATAAATAGTTTATGAAAAACCGCCGAAATTTTGCTGTTTTTCAGGGGCCGGGCAGGGATCACTCCCTTTCCGCCAGGAATGAGAGTGCCTGATTGAACACGTTATCGGCGGTGAAACCGAACTTTTCATCGAGTACCTTGTAGGGTGCTGAATAGCCGAAACTCTGCATGCCAAGACTCCTTCCCATGGGGCCCACCAGTCCCGCCAGTGTTACCGGCAATCCCGCCGTAAGCCCGAGGACGGGCACTCCATCCGGGATGACCTCCTTCTGGTAGCCGGCATCCTGGTCCCTGAACAATCCCTCTGAAATCGCCGAAACCACCTGTACCCTGAGGCCCTTCTCCCTGACCAGTTTACCGGCGCCTTCCAGGAGGGTGGAAACCTCTGAACCGTTGCCGATGAGGACCAGGTCCGGCTTGCCGGCTGAATGGCTGACGATGTAAGCACCCTTCTGTGCCTCGAGGGCATCGGTGAAGCGGTCCGATCCCCCGGCCGCCGGGATGTCGGGAATGTTCTGCCTGGAGAGGATGAGGGCGGTCGGCGTACCGGTGTTTTCCATGGCCATTTTCCAGGCCACGGTGGTTTCCACCGCATCGGCGGGCCTCAGCACCAGGCAGCTCCGGTTGCCGGAGTGGTTGCGAAGGTGCTCCATCAGCCGGATCTGGGCTTCCTGTTCGACGGGCTGGTGAGTGGGACCGTCTTCCCCGACCCGGAAGGCATCATGAGTCCATACGTATTTCACCGGAAGCTCCATAAGCGCTGCAAGCCTGACGGCTGGTTTCATGTAGTCCGAGAAGACAAAAAAGGTCGCACAGACCGGTATGACCCCTCCGTGGAGAACCATGCCGTTGGCAAGGGCGGCCATGGTCAGCTCGGATACCCCGCACTGCAGGAAGGCCCCGCTGAAATCATGCCTTGTGAATGCCTTTGATTTTTTCAGGAACCCGTCCGTTTTGTCCGAATTGGAAAGGTCGGCGGATGCAACGATCATGTTCTCGACATGCTCTGCAAAATGGGCCAGGACCGTCCCGGATGCCGCCCGTGTCGCGGAGTTTTCCTTCTGTGTTATTTTCGAATAATCGATCTCCGGCGGGTTCCCTGCCAGGAAGGTTTCCAGCTTCTTTGCCAGGTCCGGGTTCTTCGCGGCCCAGGCGGACTGCATGGACTTCCTTTTACCGGCTTCTTCTTTTTTCGCTTTCAGCACCTTCTCAAAATGTTCCCTGACATCGGGGAAGATGACAAAGGGATTCTCCGGGTCCCCCCCGAGATTTACAACCGTCCTGGCAATCGAAGCTCCTGCTTCCCCCAGGGGCATGCCGTGGGTGGAGACCTGCCTTTCGAAGCTTTCGCCGGCTTCGGTCAGGGCACCCTTGCCCATGATAGTTTTCCCGATGATCAGGCAGGGTTTTTCCTTTTCTTCCCTGGCTTCAGAAAGGGCCCGGAGGATCTGTTCCACATTGTTCCCGTCTATGGTCATGACCCTCCATCCCCAGGCTTCGTATTTCTTTGCCGTATCTTCGGCGCTGACCGCATTGGTTTTCGTGGACAGCTGGATGTCGTTTGAATCATAGAACATGACCATATTGTGGAGTCCCAGGTAACCTGCGATCCTGCCCGCTCCCTGCGAGATCTCCTCCTGTATTCCCCCGTCCGAGACAAAGGCATAGATGTCGTGTGCCATCCAGTCCCCGAACCGCCGGGTCAGGAACCGCTCGGCAATCGCCGCCCCGATGGCTATGGTATGTCCCTGTCCAAGGGGACCCGAGGTATTCTCCACACCCCTTTCGACATCCAGTTCGGGATGGCCGGGAGTGGGACTTCCCCATTGCCTGAAATGCTGCAGGTCGTCCATGCTGAACTTGCCGATGATCGAAAGCATGGAGTAGAGCATGGGCGACATGTGACCGGGGTCCAGGAAGAAACGGTCGCGGTTGGGCCAGGATATGTGGTCCGGGTCGAACCTCAGGAACTCTGAGAAAAGCACACTGATGAAGTCTGCACCGCCCATAGCCCCGCCGGGATGGCCCGACCGGGCCTTTTCCACCATGGCGGCCGAGAGGATACGGATGTTGTCTGCGGTTCTGGTTAAGATCTCCTTGTTCATGATTGTGGTTCTTGTTTTTAGTTTCGGAAACAGGCCATAAAAATAGGATATATTTTCGTAGATCGTATATTTGCAGTAATTCTATGGCCCTGAACTGCGGAATAATAGGCATCACCAATACGGGGAAGACCACCCTGTTCAATTGTATTTCCAATACAAGGGCGGAGGCGTCCGGTTTTGCCTTCAGCAGCAGCCGGTCGAACCTGGGCATCGTCAGCGTGCCCGACCCGAGGCTTCACAGCCTGGCCGCACTGGTGAAACCCCATAAGGTAACCCCGGCAACCGTTGAAATCGTAGATATACCGGGACTTACCCGCGGGTCAAGCCATGGTGAGGGTGTGGGCAACCAGTTCCTGGCCGACATCCGCAATACGGATGCCCTGATTCATGTATTGCGCTGCTTCGATGACGACAGGCTGCCCCATATCGACGGGACGGTTGACCCGGTGAGGGACATGGAAACCGTAGACCTGGAGCTGCAGGTCAAGGACCTTGAATCGGTTGAGAAGAAGATCGAAAAGATGGCCAAGCTTGCAAAGATGGGGGAAAAGGATGCGAAAAGGGGACTGGAAGTGCTGCAGGTGTACCGGGAGCACCTGGAATCTTTCCAGCCCGTAAGGACTGCCCCGGTCGAGGAGAACGCCAGGAAATACATAGACGATCTGTTCCTGCTGACGGCCAAACCGGTTATTTATATCTGCAATGTCGATGATGCTTCGGCGGTAACCGGCAATCCTTTCGTCGAGCGTGTGCGGCAGGCCCTGGGGGGAAAGGAAGCGGAGATCCTTGTCATTGCCGCCGAACTCGAATCCGAAATCGCGGAACTGGAGGATGCGGCGGACCGGGAAGCCTTCCTGAAGGATGCAGGGCTCGGGGAGCCGGGCGTTAACAGGCTGGTCCGTGCTGCATACGGCATGCTCAACCTGATTTCCTTCTTTACAGCGGGACCGAAAGAGGTGAGGGCATGGACCATCCGAAAGGATTCCACCGCTCCACAGGCTGCCGGTGCCATTCACTCCGACCTGGAAAGGGGATTCATCCGGGCCGAGGTCATCAAGCACAGCGATTACATCCGCCTTGGTTCGGAATCCGCCTGCAGGGATGCCGGGAAACTTGCCATCGAAGGGAAAAACTATATCGTTCAGGATGGGGATGTTCTGTTTATCCGGTTTAACATTTGAAAGGTGGGGGAAAGCATTCGCATTCCCGTCGCTGCTTTTCATCTTCACGATCGCCGGTCCAGCGATCCGTGCACAGGAAGAAGGTGACCGGCTCGCGAGGGCCTTCGCCATCCTTGGGGAAAGAGGGGAGATCATCATCGAATTCAGCTGCGGGGATTCTGCAACCCTGAAACACATCAGTTCCTTCCTGTCGATCGACCGCCGGACCCCGGGGGGATTCATAGCCTATGCCAGCGAAGCAGGGTTCAGGACCTTCCTCGGGTATGACATCCCTTTCAGAATTATCGAAAGGAAGGCCCGGCAAAAAAGTGATGCCATAATTGCGGATTTCCCCGGCAACTGGGATGCATATCCGGCATACAGCCAGTATGTTGGTTTCATGAAGGGCATTGCCGGGAGCCATCCCGGCATCTGCAGGCTGGATACCATCGGGATGAGCGTGGATGGCCGCAGCATACTTGCCATGAAGATCACGGACAGGCCGGGGGAAAGGGAACCCGAGCCGGCTTTTGTCTGGTCCTCCACCATCCATGGCGATGAGACTACCGGGTTCATGCTCCTGCTGCACCTGATCGATTACCTCTGTTCCGGTTACGGGAACGATTCCCTGGTTACCAGGCTGGTAGACAGCATCGAAATATGGATCAATCCCCTGGCCAACCCTGACGGAACCTACTGGCCTGCTGCGGATGTCATTACGCTTCCCAGGCGATTCAATTCGAACGACGTGGATCTGAACCGGAACTTCCCGGGTCTGAATGACCCCGGCCATCCGGATAATCACCCTTACCAGCCGGAAAACCTTGCACAGATGAGTTTTCTTTCCAGGGTCCACATGGTCATGGGGGCGAACATCCACGGTGGGGAGGAAGTGGTCAACTACCCGTTCGACAGCTGGGAACAGCTCCACGCCGACGATGCGTGGTACCGCCTGACTTCCCGTGAGTATGCCGACCTGGCAAGGGAAAGGGCCTTTCCGCTGCTGTATATGAACGCGCTGGACAGCGGGATCACTAACGGGTGGAAGTGGTACCAGGTGGAAGGCAGCAGGCAGGACTGGGTGAATTATTACAACCGTGCACGCGAGGTTACCCTCGAGATCAGCAGGGACAAGGATCCTCCGCCGGGGGACCTGCCGTATTACTGGTACTACAATTATCCTTCCATACTCCGGTATATGGAACAGAGCATTTTCGGGATACAGGGTACCGTGCGCGACAGGTCCAGCGGGGAACCCCTGAAGGCCGCCGTCCGGGTTCAGGATCATGACAGGCTGAATTCAGAGGTGAACTCAGACAGCCTGACCGGGTATTTTGCCCGGCTGATCGAACCGGGAACCTGGGACCTTGAGTTCTCGGCGCCCGGTTACGAGACCTTCCTGGCAAGCGGGATCCGGGTTGAGGCGGGCCGGGCCACACGGATCAAGGTCTCGCTCAATCCATGGGCCACCGCGGCAGGGGAGGGGACAGTTTCCCTGGCCTCACCGAATCCATTTTATGATGGGACTGTAATCTCGTTCCCTGATGACGGTCCCGGACTTTACATCCTAATGGTCTATGATCTGAAGGGCAGGCTGCGTCACCGTGCCGACCTTGATTGCGCGTCAGCAACTGATCTAGTTTATCCGCTTGATGGCAGCCGGCTCGAAACGGGTGTATACCTGCTGAAACTTGTTACCCCGTCGGGAACCCGGACTGAAAAGATCTTCAAATCACAATGGAAATAAAAAAGTATCTTTGCCCGTTAATAGGCAATATTGATCATTTTCCCGCTTGACGTGATATGAAGACCCTGAATTTCTCAATTCTCCTTGCAGTTTTATGGTTCTCAGCGGGACTGAAGGCTCAGTCCCCCTCCAGGATCCCCCCGGAAAAACCAAAGCTTATCATCACCATGGTGGTGGACCAGATGCGGTATGATTTCATCTCCCGCTACTGGGATAAATTCGGCGAGAACGGGATCAGGAAACTCGTCGGCTCCGGCACTTTCTGCAAGAATGCTTCCTATAATTACCTGATCAACGAAACCGCGGTGGGACACGCAACCATCGCCACCGGGGCAATCCCGGCCGACCACGGGATCATTTCGAACAAATGGTACAATAACCTGAGGGACGAGGTGGTCTACTGCGTGGGGGATGAAAAAGTCAGGACCGTCGGCGGAAGCTACGAGTCCGGCCGTTTCTCACCCAAAAACCTGCTGGCCTCCACGACCGGTGACGAGATACACCTGGCATCGAATTTCCGCTCTAAAGTGATCGGCATCGCCCTGGATCCCGCCGCGGCCATACTTTCCGCCGGGCATTCCGCCGATTACGCCTTCTGGTATGACAATGAAACCGGCAACTGGGTTACCAGTTCCTACTATACCGACTCCCTGCCGTCCTGGGTGAAGGAATTCAATGGAAAGAAGATCCCCGAATCCTACCTTTCGCGCACCTGGGAGCCTCTCTATCCACTCTCCACCTATACCGAAAGCGGGAGTGATACCAGTGTATTTGAACAGGGACTGAAAGGGAGGAGCGTTTTCCCGTACAACCTTGACAAAATGAGCAGGGAGAAGCGCAACGAGCGCGATTACAGCCTCCTGAGGTTTACCCCCTTCGGAAATGTCCTCACCCGTGATTTTGCCACGGCCGTTGTGCTGAATGAGAAACTCGGACAGGACGATTATACCGACTACCTGGCCATCGGCTTTTCGGCCAATGAAAACATCGGAAAATATTTCGGTTCGAATTCCGTGGAGATCCAGGATGCCATGCTGCGCCTGGACCAGGAAATTGCCCATTTCCTGGATTTCATCGACCAGTACGTGGGGATACAAAACACCCTGGTCATCCTGACCTCCGACCACGGGCTGGCTTACACACCGGCATACCTTTCCTCAAGGAAGATCCCCTCGGGGGATTTCAACCCGTACAGTTCCCTGTCACTCCTCGGGTCATACCTTAACGCCGTTTACGGCAAGGGTGACTGGATCCGGTTTTATTACGGGCAGCAGATCTACCTCAACCATGAGCTGATCGAAACATCCGGGATATCCTACCAGGACATACAGGAACGAACGGCCCAGTTCCTCATACAGTTCGAGGGGGTCTCGAATGCGGTTACCTCGTATACCCTGCAGACTTCCAATTTCTCAGATGGCATCTTTCAGAAAATGCAGAACGGTTATCACCAGAAACGTTCGGGGGATGTGATCATAAACCTTGCACCCGGCTGGATCGAAAAGATCAACGGGGATTCCTACCATTCATCCTATCTCGGTGATAACCATGTTCCCCTGATCTGGTATGGCTGGAAGATCAAACGGTCGGTCCTTACACGGCCGGTGAAAATGATCGACATTGCACCGACCATTTCCTATTTTCTGGATATTGCCAGGCCAAACGTTTCGACCGGCAACATCATCCTTGAGCTGGTGAATTAGGACCCGTGAATCAGTAGCTTTCCCTTTTCAGGCCGGCAACCGAACCCAGAAGCTTTTCCAGTCCCCCTGCTCCCTTCTCGATCGCAGAACCCACCACGATGATATCGGCCCCGGCCCTGTATGCATCCCTTATCTGTTCCCCGTTTTCAATGCCGCCTCCCACCACCAGGGGGATGCTGATCTGCGACCTGACCTCCCTGATCATCCTGGCATTCACCTGGTCCCTGGCCCCGCTGCCTGCTTCCAGGTAGATCAGTTTATGCCCGAGCATCTCCCCTGCCATTGCCGTGGCAACCGCCAGGTCGATCTTGTCAGCCGGGATGGGTTTTGTATTGCTCATATACTCAACCGAGGTGGTACGGCCGTTTTCGATGAGGATGTATCCCGTGGGGATGATTTCAAGATTAGTTTTCCGGAGGATTGGTGCGGCGATCACGTGATTGCCGATCAGAAATTCCGGATTCCGCCCGGAGATCAGGCTCAGCAGCAGGATGCCGTCTGCCCTGGGTGAGATCTGGAGGACATTCCCCGGGAAGAGGATGACCGGCACAGCGCTGTGTTCCTTCAGCAGGGCCACGGTCTCATCCACGGAACCCGAAACCAGGCTGCCCCCGACCAGTATGAAGTCCACCTCATTCCCGCCTGCCCGCCTGCCGATTTCGCGCAGGGATTTCCCGTCGTGCTTGTCGGGATCCACCAGGATGGCGAATATTTTCCCCGATTTCAGTTTCTCCAGGATGTTCGAATAGATCATGCAGACTTATTTACAGGTCCAGACAAGAATATAATTGCCCATCTTGCGGTAAAAAAGCTCATAGGTGTCGATCCCGTGAACATTATCTACCGTACCGGTGATCATCCCTTCGTCTTCCGGTTCAAATGGTTTGATCGTCAGGTTTTTCTTGAAATTTATAAATTTCTTATCGCAGATCTTATACAGCGATTCCTTGGCACACCAGTGGATGTAAAGATGGTACCTCAGCAGGTCTGGGGAGCGGGTGATCCGCTCGTTCCGGTTAATGAACCGGTCTGCTATGCCGGATATCCTGTGCGACATGTATTCCAGGTCTATCCCCACCCGCTTGAAGCGGCTCAGCAGTATGCTCGTGTAATCATGTGAATGTGAGATGCTGATGTGGGAGGAATTTTCCAGGAGGAATGGCTTCCGGTCCTCATTGTAGATGATCCTGGTATTCTTCCCGGTCATTTCATTGATCAGCGTCCTCACGCTCAGCCATTCAAGTTTGCGGCTGTGGTTCCGGAATCCCTCGAGTGTCTTGACCTCTTCCGATTCCATGCTGAGCCTGGAACGCAGTTCATCATATTTTTCCGTAATCTCCCAGATTCCGAGCCTGCAGCCCTGCTCCAGGTCGTTTAAAACGATAACACCCATCGATGCTGTTCTCAGAAAATCCTGACCAAATTAACTATTTCCATTCAAACGATTCAATCATATGGACAATATCTTCCCTGAAGTATGCGATCACCGGGGCGAGTGAATCCTTATCCGGCTCGACGTTAAAGTAAAGGGAGCCCCGCAGGAAATGCCGTATGCTGTCGGTCAGGTAAAACTGGAGGCTCGAGGCTGCATTTCCCTTGATGTCGTACAGGATGCCGTAAACACGGGCACCGGGATTCGAATAGACCGTTTCCTTGATGGCGTCAGCCCTGATGGTATGCTTATAGGCCAGTGCCCGGCTGTCTTCGGTGTACTGGTAAAGGTTGTTATCGATCTTTTTGTAGGAAATATGGATTTTGCCGTCGAATTTTGGGAATTCGATGTTTATCCAGCAGGGTTCCGAATTATAATCCGTATCCGGTACAACCCTGGAATAGACCGGGTGATCGAACTGAAAGGGACAGGTGGAATCGAAACGCACGTATTCCTTCTGCGGGAAATCGATCCTTAGGTATCCCCTGGGTTTCGGGGTATAGCTTCGATGGCATGCCATTCCTGTGAGGAATGCAAGGGCAAGGACCGCCGGGATCAGCCCGTTGTTGCTCCAGGGACTATTCATCCTCATGCTTCCTTTTTTTTGCAGGATGGATCGTGAGCCGGATCTGCCTGATCCTTCGCTTGTCAACCGCCTCGATGGTAAATTCAAAATTCTTGCAGGAGGTTTTTTCCCCCTTCTCCGGGAATTCCCATTTCAGCTCCAGGATGAGTCCCGCCAGCGTATCGGCCTCTCCCCTGACCTCGCCAAACACATCGTCTTCCACACCGATGATCTTATACAGGTCATTCAACAGGATCCTGCCGTCAAACAGGTATTCGGTCTCCGAGATCTTGTTGAAGAAGGTTTCGTCCTCATCGGATTCATCGGTAATTTCCCCGACAATCTCCTCGATGATGTCCTCCAGGGTAATGATCCCGCTTGTTCCCCCGTATTCATCCACGACGATCGCCATATGAATTTTTTTGGTCTGGAATTCATTCAGCAGGTCGTCGATCTTTTTGTTTTCGGGCACGTAATAGGGTGGCCGGATGAGGGACTGCCATTTGAAGTTCCTGCTTTTCGGCAGGTGGGGCAGCAGGTCCTTGACGTAGAGGATCCCTTTGATATTGTCAAAGGTCTGGCTGAAGATCGGGATCCTGGAATATCCGGAAGTCACCGCTATCTGGATCAGTTCATCCAGCCTGGTATTGATATCGGCCGATACCACGTCCATCCGGGATTTCATGATTTCCCTCACATCGATGTTCCCGAACTTGATGATCCCTTCCAGTATCGTCTTTTCCTCCGAGATATCATCGGCCGTTAATTCCAGCGCCCCCGACAGGTCATCCATGGAAAGGTTCTGTTTTTTGCCTGTAAGCCTTTTGTTCACCAGGGAGGTGGAGAAAATGAGAATGGAGGATAAGGGATAGAAAGCCCGTTCCAGGAATCGCATCGGGTATACCATGAACATGGAGACCCTGACCGAGTAGATATGGGAATAGAGTTTTGGCAGGATCTCCCCGAACAGCAGGAGCAGGAACGTGACGATCACGACCTGGACAATGAATTGAAGGGTTCTTGAGCTGCCGAACTCGAACATATGGTTCATGAGGAATGCGGAGAGGATAATGATCCCCACATTCACGAAATTATTGGCGATCAGGATGGTCCCCAGCAGCCTTTCAGGTCTTGCAATCATGTCCAGCACCATTTTAGAATGGCTGCCGCCATTCTCCTGGAGCTTCTTTTTATCGGCAGGGGATAGGGAGAAAAAGGCGACCTCCGATCCGGAGATCAGGGCCGAGAAGATAAACAGCAGCAGTACAAGGATCAGTCCCACCAGGATGCCCGCCGTAAACGGTAGGAAGGTTATACTTAACGGAGGCTCAGGATCCACAGCTTGCAGGTTGAATTGAATAACTCAGAAAGGAAGATCATCGGTTCCTCCGGTTTCACCTTTGAGGTCGCTGAAATCGTTCGCCTGCCCGGGACCGCCCTC
>CAYSJH010000027.1:28605-56179 GCA_964431315.1 uncultured Bacteroides sp.
CCCGGGGCTACCCTCTCCGGGGCTACCCTCGTCTGCCCGGGCAGGGGCTGAACTGGGAGTAGAGGTCCTGGAAGACGAAGCCCGGGACCCTGGATCCTGCGAACCGTTGGCCTGTGAAGGTCCGGATGCTTCCTGCTGGAAACCGCTGTCGTCAGCCCGTTTGCCGAGCATTTGCATGTTATCTCCGACGATCTCTGTAGTATAACGCTTGTTGCCATCCCTGTCATCCCATGAACGGGTGCGGATCCTCCCTTCAATATATAACTGGGAACCCTTTTTAACATATTTTTCCGCCACTTCTGCCAGTCCCCTCCAGAGCACCACGTTATGCCATTCGGTGGTGGTGATCTTCTCACCGTCACGGTTCCTGTATGTCTCGCTGGTGGCGAGGGGGAAGGAACATACGGCGGTACCACCTTCCAGGTACCTGGTTTCGGGATCCTTGCCTACATTTCCTATGAGTATTACCTTATTCACTGACATTTTCTGCTTGAATTTCTGGACTGCTAATTTACAAAATTAATCGCTGAGTCGGTCCAGGTAATTGCTGATAAGTTTCGGGACGGGATAGCGATCCATTTCCCCGGTGCAGACTTTTTCATATCCGGACAGGACCGGGAGATTTTCACCCGGGACCAGGTAGAACCAGGCATGGATCTCCTGGTGGCTCAGGATGTGCCTGACGGGACCCGACACACCGGAGGGCCTGAGGCCGTTGTTGCCGAACAGGTCTGTCCATTCCCGGGTCCGGACCAGCGATCCGGCTGAAATCGCCCGTGGGGTCTCGATCAGGGGAAATTCGTAAAGTCCCTTCCAGATGTCCTTTTTCTTCCTTGGTCCCATCCACAGGCATTGCCCGCTGCGGATGACCAGGTAATTGAAATAACGGTTGCGCCGGGCAGGGGACTTCACCCTGGGCGGGAGTTCAGAGGTCCTTCCCTCACGGTGCGCCACGCAATGTTCGTTCAGGGGACAGGAAGGACAGTCGGGCTGGCGGGGCGTACAGACCAGGGCGCCCAGTTCCATCATGGCCTGGTTATGCGTACCCGGATCCTCCAGGTCAATCAGCTTCTCCGCTGCCTGCAAGATCGCGGAGGAGGAACGGTACCCTCCCGCAGCTTCTTCAATTCCCAACAGGCGGGAGAGCACCCGGTGCACGTTTCCGTCGACCACGGCCCTGGGTTCGCCGAAAGCCATGGAAGAAACCGCCGCAGCCGTATAACGACCGATCCCTTTGAGCGCAATCAAGCCGGAATAGGAAGCGGGGAATATCCCTCCCCCTTCCTTTACCTGCTTTGCCGCCGCGTGCATGTTCCTTGCACGGGAATAATACCCGAGTCCCTGCCAGATCTTCAGCACTTCTTCCTCCTTTGCGGCGGCAAGGCTTTCCAGGTCCGGGAATCTTTCAAGGAACCGCAGGTAGTAGTCCCTTCCCTGGTCAACCCTGGTCTGCTGGACGATGATTTCGGAGACCCAGATCCGGTATGGATCGGTGGTCTCCCTCCAGGGAAGCTGCCTCCTGTTTCCCATGTACCAGTCCCTCAATTTTTTTCTGATTTCCACCATGAAAACCCTGAAACATTCTAAATTTTAGACAAATAAATAAAATTAATCGGATTCATTTCGTAAATAGGCCGAAATAATATATATTTGCAATTCAAATTTGAAATTCTATTGTAATTAATTGATAATTAAAGATTTTTAAAAATGACCAAAGCTGATATTGTAAACGAAGTGTCAAAGAATACGGGTATTGAGAAGGTAACCGTTCAGAAGACAGTAGAAGCCTTCATGGAAACCGTTAAAGACTCTCTGGTAAAGGATAAAAACGTTTACCTCAGGGGTTTTGGAAGCTTCATCGTGAAAAAAAGAGCCAAGAAAACGGCCCGGAACATCTCGAAAAACACCACCATTATTATTCCTGAGCATCACATACCCGCGTTCAAACCTGCTAAGTCATTTGTAAACAAGGTTAAGAATCAAGTAAAGAGGTAGTTATCATGCCAAGCGGAAAAAAGAGGAAGAGACACAAAATGGCAACTCACAAGCGTAAAAAGCGCTTGAGAAAAAACAGGCATAAGAAGAGGAAATAGAACCTTTGCATTCTTACCGCAAAATCTTTAATGGATTAAGAAATGATAGAAAACCTAAAGATCTGCATGGGTCTTTAGGTTTTTACTGTATAATCTCCGGGCTGATTGTCCGGCGATAATTAAGATATTCACACGTGAGTAAGGATAAGGAAGTTGTTCGAGAACTGATCATCGATGCCGCTTCCCAGGAGATTGCAATAGCCTTACTGGAAAACAAGGAACTGGTTGAGCTGAATAAGGTCAAGAGCAACCTGGAGTTTTCAGTAGGCGATATTTACCTAGGGAAAGTCAAAAAAGTAATGCCCGGGCTGAATGCAGCCTTTGTCGATATAGGGCATGAGAAAGACGCTTTCCTGCACTACCTGGACCTGGGTCCCCAGTTCAGCTCCTTCAGCAAATACCTCAAACTTCATCTCTCGAAAAAAGGGAAAGGCATCACCTTTCAGAAATTCAAGCGCCTGCCGGACATCAACAAGGACGGGAAAATTGCGGATGCGCTTGAAGCGGGACAGAAAGTGATGGTTCAGGTGGTCAAGGAGCCGATCTCGACCAAGGGCCCGAGGCTTACTTCCGAGATCTCCATCCCGGGCAGGAATGTCGTCCTGATCCCCTTTTCGGACAAAGTCTCGATTTCCTCAAAAATTGAATCCGAGGCGGAGAGACACCGTTTAAAGCGCCTCCTGCTGAGCATCAAACCCAGGAATTACGGCCTGATCGTACGGACGGTTGCGGAGGATAAGAAAGTGGCGACCTTTGACGGGGAGATCAGGGGACTGGTAAAAAAATTCGAATCCGCATTCCAGAACATAGCTGATGTCAATCCCCCGAAACTCCTGGTCAGCGAATTGAACCGCACGACCGCCCTGCTCCGTGATGTGATGAATGTTTCGTTCAACAGCATCATTGTCAGCGACGAATCCCTTTACCGGGAGATCAAGGAATACATAAGCACGATCGCCCCGGAAAAAAAGAAGATCGTGAAGCTTTATTCAGGGGGCCAGCCCATATTCGAACAGCTTGGCATCAACCGCAAGATCAAGGCACTTTTCGGTACAACCGTCTCTTTCAAGAATGGGGCTTACCTCATCATCCAACATACCGAAGCACTTCATGTAATTGACGTGAACTCGGGCAACCGTTCCAGGACCGTTTCGGACCAGGCTACCAATGCACTTGAGACCAATCTCGCCGCGGCCGACGAAATCGCCCGCCAGCTGAGGTTAAGGGACATGGGCGGTATCATCGTGGTCGATTTCATCGATATGAACAACCAGGAGCACCGCCAGAGGGTCTTTGACCGGATGAAGGAAGCAATGGACAAGGATTCCACCAAACATAACATACTCCCGCTGAGCAAATTCGGACTGATGCAGATCACCAGGCAGCGGGTGCGCCCCGAGATGTCCATCGAAGTCACGGAAAAGTGCCCGACCTGCAACGGAACGGGACAGATAGGCCCGAGTCTCCTCTACATGGATGCCCTGAAAAGCCAGATCGGCGAGCGCGTGGAGGAATACAAACTAAAAAAAATGGAACTGCAGGTTCATCCGTTTATCGAAGCCTACCTGAACAAGGGCTGGAAATCTCCCCGCAGGCAATGGTCTAAAGAATTCGGATGTAAAATTAAAATTACGGGTATGTCCTCCTTCCAGATGCTGCAATACGCGCTTTTCACTGAGAACGGCGAGGAGATCCCCGTTTAATGGGACTTTCCCGGGGCCTTTAACCGTTTATTAACAGGAACCCGGTTTTAATGCTTTTTTCAAACCGGTATCTTTGCAAAAAAACTGAGCATGCACCGTTTAATTTTCCGAGCCTCCATACTGCCTGCCATAATGATGTTCCTGTTATTTTCAGGTCTGCAGGTCGGGGGACAGATCCTGGATCCGGTGGACTGGAAATTTTCGCAGGAAAAAACCGGCCCGAATGAATATACCCTGACCTTCAGGGCCGAGATCCAGAACAAATGGCATCTTTATTCCCAGCATCTACCCGAGGGGGGACCCATCCCCACCTCGTTCAGCTTTGAAGCTTCCGGTGATTACCACCTGCTTGGCGGGGTCGAGGAAATTTCCAAAGCAGAGGTAAAATACGATCCCAGTTTTGCAATGGACCTGACGATGTTCAGCAGGGAAGCGGTGTTCACACAGAAGGTGGAAGCACTCACCGACGGGAATTTCTCCCTTTCAGGAAGCCTCGAGTACATGTGCTGTGATGACGAACGGTGCCTTCCGCCCAGGGAGGAGGAATTCAGTTTTATGCTTGGCCGGAGCGCTGCAGATGCCAGTGATGCTGCCGGCGACACTGGTACTACCGGTAATGATGGAACTGGCAGAAACGAAGGAACCACTGGCATACAGCAGGCCGAAACCACGCTGGGAGCGGGACTCCAGGGAGCAGGGACCGACCCGGGTGAAACCGAAGTTGAGGCGACCGTACAGGGGACCGACATGGGGGAATCCGCCATCCCGGCAGGTGGTACCGGAGCGGGAAATTCTTCCCTCTGGGTCTTTTTCCTGATCGCTTTCCTGGCGGGACTCGCGGGCATCCTTACCCCCTGCGTATTTCCCATGATACCAATGACCGTGAGTTTCTTTATGCAGGGCATTGAGAACCGGGGGAAGGCAATCGTGAAGGGATTGATCTTCGGCATATCCATCATCGCTATATACACGGCCATCGGTGTGATTGTTTCCATATCCAGTGCCGGGGCCGAATTCACCAGCAGCCTTTCCACCCACTGGATCCCCAACCTGATCTTTTTCCTTCTGTTCATGGTTTTTGCCGCAAGCTTCCTGGGGATGTTCGAACTCGTGCTCCCGAGTAAATGGGTGAATTCAGCCGATAAACAGGCGGACAAGGGTGGGTACCTGGGCGCATTTTTCATGGCATTCACCCTTGTGCTGGTATCCTTTTCCTGCACCGGGCCGATCGTCGGGGCATTGCTTGTCGAAGCGGCAGGGGGTCTGGCACTCAAATCCATCCTGGGGATGTTCGGGTTCGGACTGGCATTCGCCATGCCTTTCACCCTGTTCGCAATTTTCCCCTCATGGCTAAAGGGTCTGCCCAAATCGGGCGGCTGGCTGAACTCCGTGAAAGTGGTTCTCGGGTTTATTGTACTTGCATTCGGCATGAAGTTCCTGAGTACCATCGACCAGACCTACCACCTGGGCATCATGAGCCGCGAGGTGTACCTTTCCATCTGGATCGTGATATTCACCCTTCTCGGGTTTTACCTGCTCGGCAAGATAAAATTTGCCCATGATTCGGACCTTGCCCATGTCAGCGTGCCCAGGCTTGTACTGACCATCGCATCTTTCAGTTTCGTGGTCTACCTGGTCCCCGGGCTGTTCGGCGCAAACCTGAGCTCCATTTCAGGCCTTATTCCGCCGCAGTCAAACCAGGAATTCCGGCTGGGAACCGGGAATGCTTCATCCCTTCCGGCGGGCGATTCGGACGGTAAAACAGGTGGGGATGCCTTTTCGAGGGCCAGGTATTCCGATATTCTCCACCTTCCATACGGGCTGGAAGGATTTTTTGACTACGACGAGGGCATGTCTTACGCACGTGAGCATAACCTGCCGGTCCTGCTTGATTTCAAGGGACATGCCTGCAGCAACTGCAAGGAAATGGAAGGCAGGGTCTGGTCAGATCCTTCGGTCCTGAGCCGTTTGCGTAACGATTACCTGATCATTGCCCTTTACGTGGATGACCGGACGAAACTCCCTGAAGAGGAATGGTTCACGTCCGAATTTGACGGAAAGGTCAAGAAAACACTAGGCAGGAAAAACCTGGACCTGCAGATCACCCATTACAACACCAATACCCAGCCGTATTACGTTCTGGTAGATCCCGATGGCAAGCCCCTGGCCGAACCGAGGGGACACAACCTCGACGTGCAGGCCTTTGCCGCCTGGCTCGATTCAGGCCTCGAAAAGTTCAGGGACTAAGCTTTCACCAGCATTTCATCTAAAATTTACCGGGGCACGAAAATTTTATCGACTTTTGTCCTGTTCCTAAAAGCCGGGAATCATCTTCAGAGGTATGAAAGAGAGATATCAGATAATGATCAAATTACTGGTAACTCACCTTGCATTAATGCCAGGAATTGTACTGGCATCCTTTCTGGTTAAACAGGGTAACTTCCTGGTCATTTTCATTGCCCAGACCTTCCTGATCATTCTTCTGCTGGCCGGGTACTGGGAATTTTTTACGAACCGGTTCAAATGGATCTATTTTGTGTTTACCGAGCTGTTGATCCTCGTATCCTCAGGAGTAACTTTAACAATGGGTGATGTGGCGATGCCGGGTTATTTCTGGTTATCGGTCTGGGCTTTGCTGCAATTATATTTGATCTTTATCCTGGGCAGCATCTTCGTTGTCGTTTTTAAAAACGAAAAAGAAAAAGTCGAAATTCAGTTTCCTTTCAGACAGGGCAACTACCTGGTAACGGACGGAGGAAATTCCAGGATCAGCCGGTTGATGAATTACCACTACCATTCCAGGGTCCACAGAAAGAAACATACCAGCAAATCCATGTTATTTGCCACGGATGTTGTGAAATTATACGGAGGATCCAAAACCTTCCTGCCAAAAGAAAATGACGATTACCCGATCTTCGGGGAGAAATTGTACAGTCCCCTTGATGGGACGGTTATAAAAGTTATCAATAACATAGAAGACAACACGCCTTTTTCGGGGGTGTACCCCTACAATACCGGCAACACGGTGGTTCTGAAAAAGGAACAGTACTATTTCCTATTAGGTCACTTAAAGGAGGGGAGTATCAAAGTTAAGGAAGGGGAATATGTGAATGGAGGGGATCCCATCGGAGAAGCAGGTAATTCCGGGATGTCGGAAAGGCCGCATCTGCACATGCAACTGATGAAAAGTGACACGGATGATTACTGGAAAGGCACGGGAATATGCATCTGCTACCTGTCCAAAAATCTTTACAAGAACAGGTTAGTAAAATTGTAAGCACTTCGGCCGTCTCGCAGTCTGGCCATTTTCCCTTAAAACCGGGCAGAGCAAAAACTGACTTTATGTTATATTTACCGGAAAAACAATGAAAAAAACCGTCCTGTTCCTGTCAACCTTTGCAATCATGGCAGCCGGTCTTTTCCTTCCCGGTTGTTCACCCGGGACAAGCGGGAAAAAAGGGACCGGAAGGCCCAACATCATTTTCATCATGTCCGATGACCATGCCTACCAGGCGATCTCTGCCTACAGCGACCGCCTGATCAGGACACCGAACATCGACAGGATCGCAAAGGAGGGAATGCTGTTTACCAATGCCTGCGTGACCAATTCGATCTGTGCACCCTCCAGGGCGGTGATCCTGACCGGGAAGCATTCCCACCTGAACGGGAAGATCGACAACCGATTTCCCTTTGACACCACCCAGGTGACCTTTCCCCAGCTGCTTCACGATGCGGGATACCAGACCGCCATGTTCGGGAAGCTTCATTTCGGGAACAATCCCAAAGGATTCGACCAGTTCAGGATCCTTCCGGGACAGGGGAACTATTACAATCCTGATTTCATTACGAAATACGAGGGAATGATACACATGGAAGGCTACGCCACGGACCTGATCACGGACATGACCCTGGAATGGCTGGACAGGGAGCGGGACCGGTCAAAACCTTTTTTTCTTGCCTACCTGCATAAGGCGCCCCACAGGGAATGGCTCCCGGCCGAAAGGCATTACCGGGAATACATCCACAAGACCTTCCCGGAGCCGGCCACACTTTTCGATGATTATGAAGGAAGGGGTACGGCGGCAAAAGAGGCGGAAATGAACCTGCTGAAACATATGAACTGGGCCGGGGATTCAAAGATTTACCCGGAAGTAATGGATAAGCTGGGAATCCCTGATGCATCGGGATGGGACAAAAAAGCGTTTGAACGCGAGGTGGGAAGGATGAATCCCGGACAGAGGGCGGCCTGGGACGCAGTCTACGGTCCAATGAACGAGGAATTCATTAAAAAGTACCCGGGAATGACCGACAGGGAAAAAATGCAGTGGCGGTACCAGCGTTACATGCAGGATTACCTGGGCTGCATTGCGGCCGTGGACGAGGGTGTCGGCCGCCTGCTTGATTATCTTGATGCCAGCGGACTATCGGAAAATACCCTTGTCATCTATACCTCCGACCAGGGATTCTACCTCGGGGAACACGGCTGGTTCGACAAGCGCTTTATCTATAACGAATCCTTCAAGACGCCACTCCTGGTCAGGTGGCCGGGTATCATTGCAGAAGGCAGTACCTCTGACCGGATGGTACAGAACCTCGACTTTGCCCAGACCATGCTGGAGGCCGCGGGTGTGGCAGCACCAGCGGATATGCAGGGGGAGAGCCTGATCCCTCTTTTCCGCGGGGAAGAGGAGAAATGGAAACGTGATGCCGTCTATTACCATTACTACGAGTATCCCGCCGTCCATATGGTGAAAAGGCATTACGGCATCGTTACCAGGGATTACAAGCTGGTCCACTTTTATTATGACATTGATGAGTGGGAGCTCTACGACCGGAAGAAGGATCCGAATGAGATGAAGAATGTCTTCAACGATCCGGCCTACGCCGGGGTCGTGGAGGATTTGCAGAAAAAACTGGCTGAAATGAGAACTTTCTACAAGGATTCCGAGGAGCTTGACCGGAAATACATACAGATGTATCTCGATCAGTGACCTGCTGGCCGGTGTAATGGTTGCTCAGAACTTACCGAATTTCAGCGTGATGCCCGCCGACCAGCCATTCATTACATTCCCTGGGGTATCGTAGAGCTGGATGTCCGTGGTAAAGCGGTAATATCCGCCGACTGCCAGCCTGAAAAAACGGACCACGTTCAGTTCGACCTCAATGCCCGGTTCGACCAGGAAATAGCCGGTTGCATCCTCCACCATCAGATCAAAATCCTGGGAATCATAGGGGTATGGATTAAAGGTCGAGGTATAGGCGATCCCTCCCGCACCGATGAGCACCGGGATCGAAATGTGTACAGGGAACCTGGGCAGGATGATGGGTTCGATCAGCAGTCCGCCGTATCCCCCGGTCAGGTTGACATTCCTGCCCCCTGCCAGGTTCTCATTCCAGGAGTAGTCGTTCATGAAGCCCGAACCCGCCATTCCGAGTGCAATCCCATGACCGATGATCCATGCGCCCCTGGCGCCGATCACGATGGCATCCATGGAATGGATCTGTGAATAATTGATTGTCAGGGCCCCGTATCCGCCGTAGGAAACGTTCCGGTCCCCGAAGAGGGTTTTGAATTCGTCGTTCGCATAATCCGTCTCCTGTGCCTTCAGCGCAGGAACGGCCATGGAAATGCAGATCATTAAGGCAATTGCTTTTTTCATTTTGGGTTATGTTAGAATTTGTATTTCAGTGTAAATGCAAGGTCCCAGGCACTCATCTGGAAATATTGGTACAGGGACAGTTCGAAAAAGGGTTTGTAATCGATTCCTACCTGGACCGGGATACCCGGAATATGGTATTCCATGCCGAGGTACCCGTCAAGTCCCAGCAGCGGCGAAAATTTCCTGTCCGGATTGTGGACCGTACGGAACAGGAGCTCGTATGAATGGCTGTTGGTAAATCCCAGGTGTCCCCCGTAACCGTATATCAGGAAAAATCCGTCACTGATATTCCACAGCGTGGACTGGAAATGCTGCCGCAGGACGGTGAACTGAAGACCGTTTTCACGGAAACTCATGATTCCCTCATAGGCCAGCTGCGGATCCAGGTAGCCCCGGAAGGTCAGCCCGGAGGTCAGTCCCCCCCGTATCCCTGCTGATCTCAGGTGGTCCTGTGCCGCGACCTTCAGGGATATTAACAGTAAAGCGATCAGGATGGTTTGTTTCATTTCAGTGTTTTAACGGATCCAGAACCCGATATTTTTGTGCTGACCTGAGGGTTGCCCCGGTAATAAATGGTCCCGCTCCCGGAGATGACCGCTTCAAGGGTTTTTGTAGCATTGCAGTAAATTGTTCCCGAACCGGAAATATCTGCAACGCAGATTTTGGACTGCAGGTTCTGTGCCGAGATGGTGCCCGATCCTGATATGGCATAACCGGCAACATCCGTCCTGCCCCAGAGCTCGGCCTCCCCGGAACCGGTGATCAGGACATGCAGGCGCAGGACATCAATTCCCCTGATGTCGATCACCCCGGAACCTTCCAGCTGAAGGTCCAGCTCATCGGTATAAACGGATTCCGCACTGATCATCCCCGATCCGGCAAGCCTCATGAGTTTTACTTCAGGGGCATGCACGAAAATGCGGATCGGGTATTCGGAGCGCAGGCATTTCCGGGTACCGTTATCCACGTAAAACGTATTCCCCGTTACCCAGCGACGGATGTAAGGGATCAGGTTCTGGTCGGTTTCCAGGACCATGAAGTAGACGGTGTCGGGGATATAGAAGACCTCGAAATCCCCTTCGGTTACGATCCCGGTAAATTCGCCGAGATCCAGTGTATCCGTTTCGAGGATCCCGTTCCCCCGCAGGCAGGAGAAGTATGAATTTTCGCAGGCTGTAAGGAGAAGCGCCAGCATCACCGGAGCCAGGATAAGTATGGATGTTCTTGCTTTCATTGTTTTTAATATTTATGCCTTGATTACCTTGTTTGTATATTGATGATGCATTTTTTGGGTGCCGTGATCTTGACCCTGGAGGAGGGATTGTGCGCGGGACCGACCATGCCTTTAAGGTGGACTGCATCCTCGTCCTGGTCGATGACCTCCAGTTCGCCGTATTCATCCGGCAGGCGCAGTATGACGTCGTTATGCCTGAGAATTTCAAGCTGGTAACTGGCTGTTTTGCTGAAGACCAGGTTCAGGTCCGTGAACTCCGTGTTGATGTTGATGTTGGAAAAATTGTCGGGGACCGAATCCACCTTCAGCGCCCCGTAATACGGAGTGTAATTGATCTCCTCGTCGATGCGGTACAGCCAGATATCCGAGAACCAGCTTTCCCCGAAAAGATTGCCGATCCTGCTGACCGTGTATTTATCCCTTTTCGAAACGGTTTTGAGTATCTCAACCTCGCGGATGCGGATCCTGGAAGATTTGCTGTCAATCTTCAGCTGCCCGGCTTTCTGGATTTCGATGTCGGCATAGGAAATGTTCAGCCTGGCATTGCTTAACTGGTTGATGATCCCGTTCCCGAAGTTCAGGCTGATGCTTGTCTCACCCATGAGGGAATTGGCTTTGATGTCTCCGTTCGAGAGGTTAACGCTCACGCTTCCCTTCATGTCATCGATGTAAACATCGCCATACTTGTTGGTAATGTTGATGTTCAGTCCTGAAGGAACCTGTACGGTATAGTCGATCTTTACCTCATTTTTGCTGGGGATAATGGTCCCGGATAGGTCCCTCAGATCCGAGAAGAAATTGCTGCCGGGGGACCCGAAGCGGGTATTGGCTATGATGTAGTACCGGGTGCCGGTAAATTCGAAATCGACGTCATTCTTGAGTCTTTCAAGCCGGGAGGTGCTGGTGGACCGGATAAAAAGATCAACACTGATCCGGACCGAGTCCTTTTTCCACGGGATGACGTGGACCGTCCCGTACTTATTCGTGAGGTCCAGCCTTGTTTCCGGTCCAGCTTCAAACGTGCGGACGATCTTCTGGCTTTCCGTATAGCTCTGAGCCCGGACCTGCATTCCGGCCGCCGTCAGGATGCAGGGGATCGTCAGGATCATCTTAAATATCGTAAGCTGAACTTTCATCTTCCTGTGTTTTTGAAGTTTCATCCATACACTTTAGCAGGTCCTCCAGGATCTGGATTTTCAGGACGTAATTCTGAATCATTGCTTCGACCACCTCGTCGTTGGCAATGTTGTCCCTCAGGTCCTTCTGAAGCTCAAGATAAATGCTGTCAAGCTCGGAAAGATCCTGGTTCAGGCTGACCCCCAGCTCAGGATGTTCAGAGATCAGCGGTTCAAGCAGGCGCAGCTTTTCATCGAGCAGTCCGGTATAGTAAATATCCGCTTCCTCCAGTTCCGGGATCTCCCTCAGGATCTTCGTCTGCTCCCTTTCTGAGATCATCCCCCTGCGCTGATGGAGGTACTCCTGCAAAAGGAAAGATGCGCCGAAAATCAGTACCACCACCGCCGCCCGCCAGAGAAGTCCCTTCCAACCGATCCGCAGCGTTTTCTTCTGCCGTATACCCGATTCTATCCCTGCCCAGAGCCTGTCGTCCGGTTCGTACAGATCAAACTGCCCCCTGTTATCACTGATAAATTGTTCTAGCCGGTCTTTCATGGTTTTTATCGATTATGTCCCTTATTTTCTGTTTTGCCCTCAGGTACTGGCTTTTTGAGGTGGATTCGGAAATGCCCAGGATCTGGGCGATCTCAGTATGATCGTACCCCTCCATGGCGTAGAGGCTGAAGATTACCCGGTATCCGTCCGGGAGCTCCTCCATGGCATGATGTATCTTCCTGACGTCCATTTCGATCCTGCTGTAATCAACCGTTTCTTCAGGATCCGCTGCCTCCACCTGCTGTTCGGACAGGACCAGGTCAACCTTTTTTTTCTGGATGCTGTTGATGCATTTATTGATGACGATCCTTTTCATCCAGGTCCCGAATGAAGATTCATACCGGAATGTTCCCAGCTTCATGAAGGCATCGGTAAAGGATTCCTGCAGCAGATCTTCGGCTTCTTCCCTGTTGTTTAACATGCGTATGCAAATGTTGAACATGGCCTTGGAATACAGTTTATACAGCTGATACTGAGCCTTTGGATTTCCCTCTTTACTTAGTTCGATGATTTCACGGTGTATGTCCTGGTAAACCGCAGCCAATGTAAGGTTCGTATTTTCAGTAGTTAATGACAGGGAAATGGAAGCAGGGTTGCATGTTTATGCGTCCATATGATGATCATGGACTATTTTTTACGGCCGGTGATCAGCCTTGTGAGGGTGAAAAGCAGGATTAGAAGGGAAAAAAAGTAGGCTATCCGTGCAAGGTAGTCCCCGTTGCGGACGTAAAAGGTGAGTTTGTCATTGGCATTCAGGGTGCCACGAAGGGCAGCGGGTACCCAGTAGCCCGTCCGCTGCAGGATTTCTCCCCTCTGGTTGATGAGCGAAGATATACCGGTGTTGGCGGACCGGGCGACGCTCCTGCGGGTTTCAATGGCACGCAGGCGGGAATACGAGTGATGCTGCCTGTATCCGGGGGTATCTCCCCACCAGCCGTCGTTGGTAATGACAAAAATAAACCCGGAACCCTTCTTGATGTAGTCTGTGACGTATTCCCCGAAGGCCGATTCATAGCAGATCACCGGGGAAATGCCCATGCTGTCGCCCCGGGTGTAAAGGTTTGACCTTTCCTCCTGTGTCCCGTGGCTGCGGAAGGTTCCCCCCAGCCGGATGGTCAGCCTGTGCAGGAAACCAAGGTACTGCGTATAGGGCATTGTTTCAACCCCGACAACGAGCTTGGATTTTTTGTAGACCTGCGGTATCCGCGAAGTGTCAATTTGAAGGGCGGCATTATAGCTGTCGTAATAAGTGCCACTTCCCCTGATCTCCTGGGCGGTCGGGGTTTTTTCCGCTGCTGAGGAATAGAACTGGTAAAACGTCAGGCCGACAATGAAAGTGGCCCGGGGATAATACCTGGACAGATGCTCGTAGATCCTTTCCACGCTGCGGTTGGCATACAGATCGTCTGCCCAGACATCATCGTTGATGAAGGTCTCCGGGGCCACGATGAAATCCGTTGTTCCCGTAGCGAGTGAATCCGCCAGGCGCAGCAGTATATCCATCTGCTGCATCATGGCCATTCCCCCGAATTTTTCCTGGTAGGGATCGATGTTGGGCTGGAGCACAACTATCTCCCTGGGATCCGGTTTCTCCCTATAGCTGCTGAAAATAATGAGGGATGCCAGGATGGGAACGAGGACCAGGGCGGCCAGTATGCCGGTGTTCCAGAGATGTCCTTTCATGCTGTGATGGCGGATCACATGCTTGACCAGGTGATATCCGAGGATGTTGCAAAGCAGGACCCATAGGGTTCCTCCGAATGATCCGGTGTATTCGTACCACTGGATGATGCGGATATTGTTGGCAAATCCGTTGCCCAGGTTCAGCCAGGGCCAGTTGATCTGCCCGTTCATGTAAAAGTGTTCGTAAACCAGCCAGTAGGCGATCAGGGCAACGTATCCCATCGAAGAGCCCGCGTTCCTTCGGGTGATGTGGAATAACCAGAAGATCAGCGACATCAGGAGTGTGTTGATCGTGAAGGCTACGAACATCCCCGCCGGGGTTGCGTTCCACAGCCACCAGGTGGTACCGGCGTTCCAGATGAAAAAGGCCAGAGCCGCGTAGAGGAATGCCTTGTGGGGACGGTGTTCGGTTTTGTTCTCGAAGAGGTAGTCCTCAACCGACAGCAGGGGGATGAAGGCAAAAAGCAATACGAGTCCCGTTCCAAACTGGTACCAGGCCGGGATCAGCAGTAATCCGCTGAGAACGGAAAGGTTTATGAGGCGTGATTTCATGATTGGCACCGGATGAACAAATATAACTATTTATTCACCAGGCAGACACCGGCCATGATCACACCGATCCATGCGAGCTGCAGAAGTCGGACCTGTTCCCCGTCGGCAATCCCCCACATGACAGCGAACAGGGGTATGATATAGGTGACCGAGGACGCGAAAAGGGGAGTGGTCTGCTTGATCAGCTGGTTGAAGACAATGACCGCGATCACGGAACTGAACAGTGCGAGCAGGGCGATGTAGCCGAGGTTAAGCAGGTGGCCGGGTATTGCGGAGGCGGGGGACAGGTCCGTCATCAGCAGGTATATGCCTGCAATGGGACCCGTGAAAAGAAATGCCAGGCTGGTGATCTGGATGCTGGTCAGACCGGAAAGCTTGTATTTGACTTCATTCACATTAATGCCGTAGCAGAGGGTTGCTGCCACAACGAACAGGGAGAAGAGGTTGATCCCCCGGAATACGCTCAGGTCCCCCTGCCACATCAGTCCAAGTGCCCCGACAAGCCCGATCAGCAGGCCGGCCACGTTGATCCACTTTGCCGGGCTCCGGTAGATCAGCAATCCAACTACAAGCGTAAAAAGCGGGGTCAGGGAATTAAGCATGCCGGCAAGGGAGGAGTCGATCCGTGTCTGGGCCTTGGTGAAAAGGACCGCCGGTATGGCAAACCCTACAAATCCCACTATAATAAGGGACCGGATATTATCCCTTTTCACTGCCCCGATGTGCCGGATGATGAATGGGAGCAGGAAGATAAAACTGAAGAAGATCCGGAATGCCGCTACCTGCATGTTGCTGTAGGATTCCAGGCCTTTTTTCATAAGGATGAATGAAGATCCCCAGATGAGGGAGAGGAAGAGCAGGACAGCCCACTGCACGGATTTATTTTCAAGCTGTATTCTCTGCATTCCCGGAAACTGAAGACGCAAATATAGGGATTTTAGCATTTTGTAAGGATTATTATTTATTTTGCATTGGCTAACGTTTTATTCAGCTAAGAAATGATCCCGGCCATTTTCATAAAAGGTATAATCATCGGCCTGCTGGTGTCCGTCCCGCTTGGTCCCATCGGGATCATGTGCATCCAGCGGACCCTGAACAAGGGTTACATGTCGGGTTTTATTAGCGGACTGGGGGCCGCGGCGGCCGACATACTTTTTGCGGTAATTGCCGGTTTCGGGCTATCGATCATCATCAATTTCATTGAGGAGAGGCACATCTATTTCCAGATTCTGGGAGGACTGTTTGTGCTCTACATCGGGTACAGGATCTTCAGTACTAATCCCGTCAAGCAGTTAAGGCTCCAGCGGCTGAACAGGACCAGGCTTTCACAGGATTTTGTCTCGGTTTTCCTGCTGACCCTGTCCAATCCCATGGCCATACTGCTATTCATTGCCATCATGGCAGCAATCAAGGTAGCCAACGACCTGCTTTCCATATTCGAACTTTCCATAATGGTTGCAGGCATTGCGGGCGGGGCCATCCTCTGGTGGTTCGTACTTGCCTCCATCGCAAACCGTTTCAGGAAGAAGATCCGGCTGAAAAGCATCTGGTGGCTGAACAAGATCACCGGGTCCGTGGTCTTCCTGTTCGGACTTGCGGTTATCATCTCGATCTGGGTGGTCCGGTAACATGCGATCCCCGGACAATTTTGGATCAATTATCAGGATGCATATACATTTTTGCCTTATCTTTAAGGCTGGATTTACACGGTCTTTACAGGCATGAAACTGATCGATACAGATGCACTGCTCCAGGCTGCCAAGATGAACGGGTTCGCCGGTGAGAGTGCGGTTAAATTCCTTATGCTCCTGATGCGGTTCAGGCGGATCAACAAGATCTACCAGGAAAACGAGCACCGGACCGGGATCGATTTTATAGATGCCATGATGGAACAGCTGGGTGTCCGTTACGAGGTCCGGCCTGAAGAGCTGGAGAAGATCCCCAGGGAAGGGGCCTTCATAACGGTTTCGAACCATCCTTTCGGGGGAATAGACGGGCTCCTGCTCATAAAACTCATCGGGACCATCCGGCCGGATTACCGGATCGTGCCCAATTTCCTGCTGCGGCGCATGGAACCGGTGGCCGGGCATACGTTTGAATTCGAGGGACCCGAAGGTCCCGGGGGGGACAATATCCGTTTCAGCGGACTGAAGAAAGCCCTGGCATACCTGGAAAGCGGAAATGCCATGGGAATTTTCCCTGCCGGTGAAGTGTCGAGTTTTGACGAGGAGATCCAGGCTGTTACCGACCCGCAGTGGCAGTACCGTACCCTCCGTCTGCTGAAAATGGCAAGGGTACCTGTTGTCCCGGTCTATTTCCAGGGGAAAAACAGCAGGCTTTTCCATTTTCTCGGTCGCATCCATCCCAAGCTTCAGACCGTCAAACTGCCGACCGAATTATTCAATAAAAGGAAACGGGTGATCAACATCCGGATCGGCACTCCCATCCCGGTAAGGGAACAGAATGAATTCAGCGGCATCAACCGTTACGGGAGATACCTCCGGACCTTAACCTATGCTCTGGGGACCTCCCTTGAGGTAAAGAAATTCTTCAAGGTCAGTCCCCGGCAGCTCAAAAAGGCGGAAGAAATCATTGCCCCGGTGCCGGTCGACCTGATTGAAGCGGAGATCTCCAAAATTATTGGGAATTACCAGCTCTTCAGGATAGAGGATTTTTCTGTGATCTGTGTACCTTCAGTTGAGATCCCTAATATCATGAATGAGATCGGCCGGCTGAGGGAGATAACATTCCGGGAGGTCGGGGAGGGTACCAACCGGCAGATGGATATCGATGAGTACGATCTGTATTATAACCAGTTGTTCATATGGGATGAGGAGAAACGGAAAATCGTTGGTGCCTACCGCGTCGGAAAAGGGCAGGAGATCATGGACATTTTCGGGGTGCGGGGTTTTTATATTCAGAGCCTCTTCCGGATCAGCCGGAAACTGCATCATCTCCTGACGCAGTCCCTTGAACTGGGCAGATCCTTCATCATCCCGGAATACCAGCGTAAACCCCTGCCGCTATTTCTGCTCTGGAAGGGCATCCTTTACTTCCTGCTGAAGAATCCCGAATACCGTTACCTGGTGGGACCGGTGAGCATCAGCAACCGTTTTTCAAATTTCTCCAAGGAACTGATCATCAAGTTCATCAGGGAATATTATTACAATGATCAGATTGCACGGTACATCCGCCCACGCAAGAAATTCATCGTTTCCCTCCACCACCTGGATACGGATATCCTGATCGAATCGGCAAGCGATCTGAACAAACTGGACAGGATTATAAAGGACATTGAAACGGCACAGCAGAACATGCCCGTGCTGCTGAAGAAATACCTCAAGCAGAACGGGAAGATCGTCGGATTCAACATCGACCCCAAGTTCAATAATGCACTGGACGGCCTCATGGTCCTTGATCTTTTCGATGTTCCTACCATCACCATTGCAGCCCTTTCAAAGGAGGTGGACGATAAGGGCATACTCGAACGTTTCGCCCCCTCCGATCTTGGGCAGCCGGGGAAGGATCCTTTACAGGCGCCCGGGAAGGACAGGAATGACTAGTATTTACCAGTGAATGTGCTTCCCATGACACGTAAAACAATTTCCATTCTCCTGATCTCCGCCCTTCTGGCTGTTAATTCCTGCAAACCGGATTATTCCGGGGAAAGCGGAAGGGCGAAAGCCCTGAAACTGCACATGGGATTGCTGACCGTGGACAGCCATACGGATACTCCACTCAGGCTTTTCCGTCCGGGCACCGATCTCTCCGTCCGTTCCGATCCGCGGAGGGGAGGGGGCAAGCTGGATTTTCCAAGGATGGAGGAAGGGGGACTCGACGGGGTTTTCTTTGCCGTGTTCGTGGCGCAGCGGGAACGCACACCCGAAGGGAATACATACGCCAGGGGAAGGGCCCTGGCAATTTTCGATTCCATCCATGCCGTGGTCGTTAGAAACTCCGAGTATGCCGAGATTGCACTGTCCTCTTCCGATCTCAGGGCCATCAACAAACGGGGTAAAAAGGCCGTCTATATCGGGATGGAGAACGGGTTTCCCATTGCACGTGACCTTTCCATGGTCAGCAGGTTCTACAGCCTGGGCGTAAGGTACATCACGCTCTGCCATACCAGCAATAATGACATCTGTGATTCTTCCACAGATGAAGGGGGACCGGAGCACGGGGGACTCAGTGAATTCGGCCGGGAAGTGGTGGCTGAAATGAACCGGCTGGGGATCATGGTCGACGTTTCACACATCTCCGACCAGGCCTTCTACGATGTGATCGAAATGAGTTCCGCTCCCGTTATTGCTTCCCATTCCAATGCCCGTGCAGTCTGTGATAATCCCCGCAACCTCAGTGATGACATGCTCCTGAAACTGGCCGCGAACGGAGGGGTTATACAACTTTGTGTCCTGAGCGATTACACGGCTCAGACAGAACCTTACCCCGGGAGGGATTCCGCCAGGCAGGCGGTCATGGATAAATACGGGGACTGGGAAATGCTGGACGACAGTACCCGGAACCTTTTATTCACCGAATGGTATGCGCTTGATGAGAAATTCCCTCCCCGGCTTGCCACCGTCTCGCAGTTCTGTGATCACGTAGACCACATCGTGGACCTGATCGGGATAGATCACGTCGGTTTCGGGTCTGACTTCGACGGGGGCGCCGGGCTCGCAGATTGCTTTGACGAATCAGAACTCCCGAACATCACCCTAGAATTGCTCCGGAGAGGGTATTCCAGGTCCGACCTGCAAAAATTCTGGAGCGGCAACCTCCTCCGCGTCATGAAAGAGGTGGAGCAGGCAGCGGCATCCACTTCGTAAAATCCACCAGCCATCGGCATCTTCCAGACCGGCGCTGAAAAATTTGGGAACCCTGTCTGAGGAATTGTCAGAAAAGGAGCCTTATTCTGCTGCAGGCAGAATTCAGCGACGTTCTGACATTCCGAAGACTCCCAAATTTTGTTAGGCGCCTTGTCTGAAAATACCTCTGGCAGAAGGTGGATTTTTTAAAAAAAAGGGCTGCCGTTGCCGGCAACCCCTTTTCAACCAACCAATAACTAATAACTAAATCATGAAACAAATCGTTTGCTAACCTCGTTCCAGTTGATCACGTTCCAGAATGCCTCGATGTACTCGGGCCTCCGGTTTTGATATTTTAAATAATAGGCATGTTCCCAGACATCGAGTCCCAGTAAAGGAGTTCCTTTGACCTCGGCAACGTCCATCAGGGGATTGTCCTGGTTGGGGGTCGATGTGACCACCAGTCCGCTGCCGGTTTTGACCAGCCAGGCCCAGCCCGAACCGAACCGCGTGGCGGCTGCGTCCGAGAACTTTGTTTTGAAATCATCAAAGCTTCCAAATGCCTTCTCAATGGCGCCCAGCAGTGCACCTGCAGGCTTTCCCCCGCCATTTGGACCCATCACTTCCCAGAACAGGTTGTGGTTGTAATACCCTCCACCATTGTTCCGGATCGCGGCACCGTGGCTCCCGGCCCCGGACAGGATCTGTTCGATGCTCTGTCCCTCCAGTGCCGTTCCCTCTATGGCAGCGTTCAGTTTGCTGGTATAGCCGCCGTGGTGCTTGTCGTGGTGGATTTCCATGGTCCTTGCATCAATGTAAGGTTCCAGTGCGTTAAAATCGTATCGGAGATCAGGTAATTTGAATGCCATTGCTGTAATGTTTTAAATTCTGACACAAATATATAATTATTTAGACTAAATAAAAATAGTCATACTGGAATTTAATTGTTTTTTAACACATGCTATTTATCATTTTTGTTGAGGGGATTATCCTTTAATTTAGCAGCTGATCTTAACTACTGGCTAAACCATTTCCTGTTTAATTCACCTGAATATGTCCGATAAAACCGTATTCGTACCCAGGGCCGTGAACGAACCGATACTGGAGTACCGGCCCGGCTCCCCGGAGAGGGAGGAGTTGCAGAAAGCACTCGATGAAGCCTATTCCAAAATTGTCGAAATCCCGATGTTCATCGGGGGCAGGGAAATCAAGTCCGGCAAGAAGGTGCCGGTCTTTCCCCCTCACCGGATAAACCACCAGATCGGCTACTACTACCAGGGCAATGCCGAACACGTGCAGATGGCCATAGAAGCAGCCCTTTCGGCGCGGGTAGGCTGGGCGAACCTTTGCTGGAAGCAGAGGGCCTCCATTTTCCTGAAGGCTGCCAGCCTCCTATCCGGTCCCTACCGGGCGAAGATCAATGCTACCACGATGATCGGCCAGTCCAAGACGGTACACCAGGCTGAAATTGACTCGGCTTGCGAGATCATTGATTTTCTCCGGTTCAACGTTCAGTATATGGAGGAGATCTACAACAACCAGCCGGATTCAGCGGAACATGAATGGAACCGCATGGAGCAGCGCCCGCTCGAAGGTTTTGTCTTCGCTCTTACGCCCTTTAACTTCACCGCGATTGCCGGCAACCTGCCATCGGCACCGGCGATGATGGGGAACGTGGTGGTCTGGAAAGCCTCGAGGACACAGGTATATTCCGCCCATGTGCTGATGGAGGTGTTTCGTGAAGCGGGAGTTCCGGACGGAGTGATCAACCTGGTATTCGCTTCCGGTCCAATTATGGGCGAGGTCATCCTCAGCCATCCCGATTTTGCAGGGATCCATTTCACCGGTTCGACGGAGGTGTTCCAGGATATCTGGAGAACCGTCGGCAAAAATATCCATAAATACAGGAGCTACCCGAGACTGGTGGGAGAGACCGGCGGCAAGGACTTTATCCTGGTGCACCCATCCGCCTCAGTGAAGCAGTCGGTCACTGCGATTGTAAGGGGGGCGTTCGAGTATCAGGGACAGAAATGTTCCGCCGCTTCCCGGGCCTACATCCCGGAAAGCCTGTGGCCGCAGATCAGGGAGGGACTTGAAGAGGATCTGGGCTCAATGAAAATGGGTCCCCCCGAGGATTTTACCAATTTTATGTGTGCCATTATCGATGAACCTTCCTTCGACAAGCTGAGGGACTACATCGAAAGGGCCCGTGAAGATAAGGATGCAGAGGTGATCATCGGCGGGAAATGCGACAAATCAACCGGATACTTTATCGAACCCACAGTCATCCTCACGACAAATCCCCGCTACATCACCATGGTCGAGGAACTTTTCGGTCCCGTTCTTTCCGTATACGTATACCGGGATGACCATTGGGAAGAAACCCTGGACCTGCTTGACAGCACCTCGGGTTATGCCCTGACAGGCTCGCTGATGGCGGGGGACAGGCTCGTGATCCAGTCGGCCACGAAAAGGCTATCGAATGCTGCCGGTAATTTCTACATAAACGACAAGCCCACGGGGGCGGTGGTGGGACAGCAGCCCTTCGGAGGGGCCAGGGCGTCGGGGACCAATGACAAGGCCGGTTCATACCTGAACCTGCTGCGCTGGGTATCCCCCAGGGTCATCAAGGAGAATTTCCTTCCACCGGAGGATTACCCGTATCCCTTCATGGAGGGATAGGCCGTAGGGAGAAAGGATAGACCGCAGGGAGAAAGGATAGACCGCAGGGAGAAGATACAGGCCGCAGGGATCCTGACTGATGCAGGGTGAGGCTGTTGATAAAACACTTTCCCCCTTCATCCTTCTTTTCCTAACTTAGCGCTGCACAGTGAACCATGTTCCACCGCGATTCCATACTGATGCGCAGCCTCAGGAACAAATACCTGATGGCCGTGCTTGTATTCCTGGTCTGGCTGTTGGTCTTTGACCAGAACAGCCTGATAGACCGGGTGAAATACCTGAGGACCAGGCACAACCTGGAAGCCGAAAAACAGTATTATCTCGAACGGATCGATGAGGATTCCCGGCGTTTGAATGAACTCAAGACCGACCGGGACAACCTCGAAAAATTTGCACGCGAACAGTACCTGATGAAAAAGGAAAACGAGGACGTTTTTGTGATCGTGCCGGAGGATTAACCCGGCCAGATGCTTTCCCGCTGGATTTTTCTCAGGTACACCAGCAATTCCCTTGCGTCTGTCTGGATTTCTTCTCCGGGCCTTGTCCTTTTGAGAAAATCGTAAGCCGCTTGTTGAACGGGAACAGGCGGGTAGATTTCCCGGTTCACAAAATTCATGTATTTCAGGGTGCGAAACATGTTGAACCATCGGAAAAACCTTTTATAAAAGGTCTCCGGCCGGGCCGAATTTCTCCGGATCTCCTCCAGCCGGACATGGAATTCCTCGCCGAGGTACTGGCGGATCGATCGGGGCCAGGAAGTGTACATTTTCATTATTTCGCCCTCCGGCCGCGAGTAAAGCAGGGGAATGAAGGAAATGAATTCTCTCAGCTCGCAGAATGCCCTGGGATCATAAGAGTCCAACGATTCCATCCCACCGGACAGGAACCTGCCCACAACCGGGCCCGTCCCGAATGCCACCCGCTGGGAAGGTCTGGGGGAGGGGATCAGGCAGGTTGAATTCAGGTCATGATAATTACCGAGGGGGATGATTTTCTGGAGAAAATAGAAATCCTCGCCGGCCGTCCTCCGGTTCATGCCACCCTGGCCTGCATAGACGCCGGCCCTTACGCAGAAGGCCGAGCCCACGGTATGAAAGGCATGCGGATGTCCCGCGTATCGCAATCCCTCTATGTAATACCTGAGGTGGAGTTCATACTGGGTGATCCCGTGGTAAACCCTGGCCGGAAACCCGGACCCTTCGAGGGGATGTTCGAAGTATACCGAACAGGCCCTGGATTCGGTATTCGAACGGAAATGTTTATCCACCGCAATAAGATAGTCCCCTTCACAGGTCGTGTCCGCATCCAGTGAAAGGATCACACCGTCCGGCCTGTCAAGCTTATTGAATCTACTCAGGGCATGGTCCATCGCAAGCTTCCGGGCGTATCCCGCACCTGCCTCACGGTCCCTTATGCCGGACCTGTGGGTGTATAGAATCCTGAAGCGTTCATCCGAATGATTACGGGAAAAGTCCACGATCTCAGCCTCCGAAAGGAGGTTCTGATGCCTGACTGCTTCGCCGGCAGATTCACCTGAGTTCAGGGCAATGATCAGTTCGACGTCTCCCTTCGGAAGCGAGCAGTTCCTGAGGGAATCAAGGGTCCTGAGGAGATCCGGTTCATTGCATGCCGGTATGGCGACAACCAGGGTTAAAGCGGGACTGGGAGCCTGGCTGTTAATGCGTGGATCAAGGCTGACTTTTTCAAGATAAGCCCCGGCGAAGGACATTATTTCCCCTCTTTTTCCTGGAGGTATTGCTCGTTTAGGCCTTTCAGCACGCTGTTGGTGATGTCAAGCCTGTCGTTGGCATAGAGCAGGTTGTCGCCGAAACTGTTGCTGAATATGAACTGGTAATGATAATCCTGGTTGTAAACTTCCAGGTATTCCATGATCTTGTTGATCAGCCTCCTGTTGTGGACCTGTTCCTCCTCGGCAAGCTGCATGGTGAGTTCATCCCGGAGCTGAAGGAGTCCCTGCTGTTCCTGCAGCAGCTGCTGTTCAAGTTCAGCTGCCTCCCTTCTGGTAACCAGACCTTTCTGGACCTTGTTCTGGTAATCCATGGCGGATGCCTCATACTGTTTTGAACGCTGGTTCAGCTCGGCCTCGAGCTCCGATTGCTTATCCTGGAACTCGTCCTGCATGTCATGGAAATAGGCATAGCTGTGAAGGAGCGTATCGATGTTTACATAGACGATGGTCATATCACCGGGATTCACGGGCATGACATTCCCGGATGTGGATGATCCGGCTTCGGCAGTTTTCCCGGAACTGAAATGGAGGTAGTACAGGACTCCCACGGCAACTATAAGGACAGCATTCAGAATAAGCGAAAGATATTTCTTCATCATCAGTGATTTATAGGGGTTTGTAAAAATCCATGCAAATATATGGATTTTCTCAGATAAACATCCGGTAAGCGGTTAAAACTCGGGACATGGGATCATGTGCCGCTTGGTCTTTTTCCGGTGGGTTGTGAATTCATAGATCAGGGCGATTTCGTGTGATCCCCAGGTGTTTGTGAGCAGTTTGTTGATGGTGAAGTCATAACTGTAACCAATGCTGAACTGTTCCACCTTGTACCCTACCAGGAAGCATACGGCATCTCCCCTCATTTCATTGCTGATGATCGGCAAACCCCTGTACCAGAGTCCGAATACGAGCGGATTCTTGTACCAGTACACACCGATATCAAGCTGTTTGATATGGTCCTGGTACTTGAACAGGCCGGCCAGGGAGAGGGTTTCGTCTATGGGCTTGAGCAGCCTGCCCCGCCGGACCACCTGGTATCCTCCGAAAACGCTGATTTTCATTGCCAGGCGCGTGAAGTCGTCATCGTAGAGGGAGTAATTCGGGCGGAACAGGTGATCGACCGAAGTTCCCGCCCACATCCGGTCCGAGTAAACAAGAACCGAGAGCGACGCGTCGATCGCACCCTTACTTTGAAGTGAGGGCACCTCGATGGTCGGGGTGATGCCGCTGGGGGAGATCTGGTCGCCCCACAGCAGTTTTGCAAAGTTGATGCCCCTCTGGGTGTAGAGGAAAGAAATGCCCGGCCTAATATGCCAGAGGTCGCTGACCTTTATATCATAGGAATACTGTACACCGACGTTGGTTGTGCTCAGGTCACCCGAACCTGCCTCGTCGCGCATGATCAGGAGTCCCACTCCGCTGTTGAAATTCTCGAAATAATGATCGTATGAAAAAAGATAGGTGACGTAGGCACCCGGGATCCCGGGCCACTGGTTCCTGTAGGTAGCGGCAAGGCGGTGCTCCTGTGTGGCGCCGGCAAAGGAAGGTGCCAGGTAGAGCGGTGCGGAATAAAACTGGGTCAGCTGGGGATCCTGTGCAAAGGAAGAGAGCGATAGGTAAAGCAGGTATGATATGATGATCAGTCTCTTCACGTGTCTGGGTGAGAATCAATTAATCTACTAAGATAGCCAAAATCAGTAAGTTTGAAAATATCGAATTTTAATGCAACGCCTTAAAAAAGATATTAACAACTTCTTTTCCGAAAAGGTTCTGAAAGCACTAAATTAAACGAAAGCAGCGGTTATTTGTTTCAAATTGCACATGTTTTCCATCAAAGCGGTCCATTACATGAGCAAATTGGAGGGAATTTACATCAATCGGGAGAACGGGAATCCGGATCGCTGAATATCAGTACTGCCTGATCAGCGTGACGTCACCGCTTTTGACGAAGGTCTTGCCGTTGCTGAATTTTCCCCTTGCCTTCCAGATGTAAACGGCCTGTGCTGCAAGTTTTTCCTGGTAATAGCCATCCCAGCCTAAGGGAACATCATTACTTTCGAAGATCAGCAATCCCTGCCGGTTGAATACTTTAAGCTGGTACTCAGTCAGCTCGCCTGAAACAACCGGGTGGAAAACGGTATTGTGGACGTCGTTAACATCATAATATCCGCCAGTCGGTCCGGTCATGTTCGGGGTGAATGCATTTGGAAAACGGATGCTGTTTTCCGTTGCTGTGAAGGCATTCATGATGGTCAGCGAATCGTAGCACTGGTTCATGGTCCAGACCCTCAGCTTTACGTTATAGCTTCCGGGGCTCTCATAATAATGGATGGGCTCCTCGAGGTTCGAATGCTGATGGTCCCCGAAATCCCATGCATAAAAATCCGCTCCGCGGGAAAAATTGTAAAAATAGACCGGCTGCCCGGGAGATAATTCCACTTCCTCATCCATCTCGAAGAGGGCCTTCGGGGTATCGTAGACATGGACCGTCTGCCCGGCAGTGTATTCAAGGCTGTCCGCCCCGAGGATCTTGAGAACAACGGTATATTCGCCTGGTTCATCGAAAACATAGGAAGGATCCTTTTCGACGGAACTTCCTCCGTCACCGAAGGACCAGTTATACTGAACGGCATTTTCGGAAAGGTTATTAAAGCGTACAGCAAGCGGGGAACAACCGCTCGGATTGTCTGCTTCGAAACCGGCCGAGAATGTAAGGGGTGCGGATTTCCTGGCCTTAATGTCGGATTTTTCCGTTCCGGATTCCGGTCCGGAGGGTTGATCAGCTTTCCTTTCAGGCTTAACGTTAAGGCCCGGAACGCTTTCATCGTCTTTCCTGGTCGTGCGGGACTGCTTTACCCTTTCTTTCTTAACCGTCCGGGTTTCTGTACTGCTGACCCCTGCAGGTTCTTTGGCGACATCCATGGTGGGTCCGGGTTCCGAAAGCCCGGTCGAAGGTGTGGGTGCTTCAGTTTCAACCGGCACGGATGAAGCCTGTTGCTGTTCCCCGCCCTTTTGTTCACCGAGCAACATCCAGGTCCCGATCCCTGCAAGCGAGATCGCCGCTGCGAGGTAGTACACATTGAATGTCCGGAAGCTGAAGGTCAGGAATTGCTTCCAGAGGATCCTGGCATACAGCTTCTCCCATAAACCCGGAGAGGGATCCATCGTAAAGGATTCCATCCGTGTACGAAACAGGTCTTCCATATTCAGATCATTCCTGCTCATGGGTTTTTTCTGCAATTTTTCTCAGTGTTCCCAGTTTTCTCCGGATCAGTGCCTTGGCCCTGGAATATTGTGACTTGGAGGTATTGACATCGATCTCGAGCATTTCTGCAATTTCCTTATGCTTGTATCCTTCGATGGCATAGAGGTTGAAGATCAGCCTGTAGCCATGTGGCAGGTCTCTGATGACATTGAACAGTTCCTCCCGGGTAAACTCCGACGTATTCAGGGAAACCCCATCGATATCCGTTTCACGGATATCCTCAATATCCTGGTGGTACTGATGTTTCAGGTTCCTGTGATAATGCGTTATGGCCGTGTTTACCATGATCTTTTTCATCCAGTTGATAAAGGACCCCTTGCCTGCAAACTCCTTTATATTGAAATATACCTTGATCAGGCCGTCCTGAAGGATATCTTCCGCTTCGTCCCTCCTTCCGGAATACCGGATGCAAACCCCGAGTAATATTGAAGCATACCGCTCATAAAGGGCTTTTTGAGCTTTTCTTTCATTGCGGC
>CAYSJH010000028.1:0-48142 GCA_964431315.1 uncultured Bacteroides sp.
ACCAGTGTGGGGGATCATCCTCTCAGACCCCCTAGACATCGTAGTCTTGGTGAGCCGTTACCTCACCAACAAACTAATGTCACGCATGCCCATCTTTAACCGCCGGAGCTTTAACTATAAAAAGATGCCAGTTCATAGTATTATGGAGTATTAATCCGAATTTCTTCGGGCTATGCTCCAGTTAAAGGTAGGTTACAAACGCGATACTCACCCGTGCGCCGGTCGTCGACTGTCCGAAGACATCGTTACCCCTCGACTTGCATGTGTTAGGCCTGCCGCTAGCGTTCATCCTGAGCCAGGATCAAACTCTTCATTGTAATTAAGAATTTGAAATGTTCTCAAGATTCAAAACCTTAAAGAATAAACGAGGTTCTTCTTTGCTATTACTAGCTGTGTACTAACCTTTTCAATTTTTCAAAGAACTCTTGGTATTTTAGGGAATGCAAAGATAAGAATCAAATCTCATCCGTGCAACTTTTTTCCTCAGTCTGTAAATGAACTCTGTTTTAAAAGCGGCTGCAAATATAAAAACATTTGTTTAAATCCAGCAACAGATCCCTGAAAAATTTTACCTGCTTTTAAAAGATCAATTTCCCCGAAAGCGGCTGCAAATATAATTAGCATTTTCAGATATGCAATACCCGTCTCTGGAATTTATTTTTCCAGGCATATAATATTATAATAATATGGTAGAGGATCCGTTTTTAAAATATTTAATCAGAATGTCTTATATTCGTTCAAACTAAAAGGAGGACCGGATCTTTGAACAACAGACTGGTTATCATACCCACATACAACGAAATTGAGAACGCCGGGAAGATCATCCGGAAGGCGATGAGCCTTAAACCGGAATTTGATGTGCTGATCATTGACGATGGTTCACCCGACGGAACGGCGGATGTGGTGAAGGAATTACAGAAGGAGTACGATGGCAGGCTGCATTTGCTGGAACGCAAAGTGAAACTTGGTCTGGGGACCGCCTACATCACGGGTTTTAACTGGGCCCTGGAGAGGGGTTACGAATTCATATGCGAAATGGATGCCGACTTCTCGCACAACCCGGAGGACCTGGTCCGCCTCTGCGATGCCTGCAGCAATGGTGCGGACCTTGCCGTTGGATCAAGGTACATCACGGGGGTGAACGTGGTCAACTGGCCCATGAACCGCATCCTGATCTCCTATTTTGCATCCAAGTATGTCCGTTTTATAACCAGGATGAAAGTCAAGGATTCCACTGCCGGATTTGTATGCTACCGGAAGAAGGTCCTGGAAACCATAAACCTCGACAGGATCCGTTTCAAGGGTTATGCCTTCCAGATCGAGATGAAATTCAACGCCTGGAAACACGGCTTCAACATCGTGGAAATTCCCATAATTTTCACAGACCGGCGGGAAGGTAAATCCAAGATGTCGGGCATGATCGTCTATGAGGCCGTCTGGGGTGTGGTCACCATGAAGGTGGGCTCCTGGTTTAAATCCTATGCCAAACCGGCCCAAACAGGCTGAAACAATATATAAATCCCCCTGAATCCAATGTCCGAGGGACTGATAAAAAATGCCAGAATCGTAAATGAAGGCAGGGTTTTTAACGGCAATATCCTCCTGCGCAATGGAAAGATACATGCGATTCTTCCCCCCGGCGATCCCCTGCCGGGTAATACAGATGAAATCATAGATGCAGGCGGGAGAACCGTTATTCCGGGGGTCATTGATGACCAGGTGCACTTCCGGGAACCGGGACTGACCCATAAAGGGGATATTTACACCGAATCCCGTGCGGCCGTCGCGGGGGGCATTACCTCGTATATGGAAATGCCTAACACCCTTCCCCAGACCACCACCCTTGAAGAGCTGGAAAAAAAACATGCGATCGCCGCTGAAAAATCCCTGGCCAATTACGGGTTTTACCTGGGTGCAACCAACGACAACATCGGTGAGATCCGGAAACTGGACCCCGGGCAGGCACCCGGGATCAAGATCTTCATGGGATCTTCAACCGGCAACATGCTGGTTGACGACCAGAAAACCCTTGAGGCGATATTTGCCGAATCCCCCGTCCTTCTTGCCACACACTGTGAAGATGAAGGGATCATCCGCGCACAATCGGAGATCTACCGGGGAAAATACGGTGAGCAGGTCCCCATTGCCTGCCATCCGGAGATCCGCAACGAGGAAGCCTGCTTCCTTTCCACTGCCAGGGCCGTTGAACTTGCGCATAAATACGGGGCAAAACTGCATGTGCTTCACATCTCGACCAATAAAGAGCTCGAGTTGTTCGATCACACGCTTCCGGTGGAAAAGAAACAGGTCACGGCCGAGGTATGCGTTCACCATCTCTGGTTTGACCAGGGCGACTACGCAAGGCTGGGAAACCGGATCAAATGGAATCCGGCCATAAAAACGGCAGGCGACCGGGAAGGATTGAGAGCGGGATTGGCTGCAGGATCGCTGGATGTCATCGCCACCGATCATGCACCCCATACCCTGGAGGAGAAAAACCGGACCTATTTCAAAGCGCCTTCGGGGGGACCTTTGGTGCAGCACTCGCTGGTGGCCATGATCGAACTTTGCAGGGGGGGACTGATGGACCTGCCTGCACTGGTCGAGAGAATGTGCCATGCCCCGGCACGGATCTTCCAGGTAAGGGATCGTGGATTCATCCGCGCAGGCTGCTATGCGGACCTGGTAATCCTCGAGGATGAGGAATGGCAGGTGAGCAATGATAATATATTATATAAATGCGGATGGTCGCCTTTCGGGGGACAAACCTTCGGCACCAGGGTTGCCTGCACGCTGGTGAACGGCAAAGTGGTTTACCGCTGGGATAAGCAACGCAAGGAACATCTCTTTACGGAAGGGACCCCTGGAATGAGGCTGAATTTTAACAGATAATCACCCGAACCGATCATGAAAAAGATGCTTCCCCAACATGCAGTCCGGCTCATGATGATTTTCCTGGCCGGTCTTATTCTTTTCTCCTGCAGCGGGAATAAAAAGCCATCCCCGGTCCCCGGCAAGTCCGGAAATGCCATGGAATCCGCATCTGCCGGTACCGCCACCTCCCCCGGAACCCTGGAAGTGGCCCCTCAGATCGTCTACGATGTGGAGATCCTGAATCCCTACCCGGATGATGCATGGACGGTGGAATGCCTGAAGGATCTTAACCATAAGGCCCTCGTGGATTTTGTTTTCGAAGGCCTTTATTCCGGCCGCTTTACCGCCTACGATATTTTTGAAGGGACGGCCATCTCAGCCAAAAAGATACGAAGGATGGAGGAAAACGGGGAATTCTCACGTGAGCAGATCGGCAAATTCCAGTTCCAGGAAGAATGGATTCTCGACACCGTTAACATGAGCTTCACCAAGAAGGTTACCGAGATCCGGATGGGCCTCCAGAAGTTCAACGAGACAGGGGAACTGACCGGCTACACACCCCTGCTGCGGGTGGTCCTCTGAGAAGCAGCACCCAATGCTGCCGGTCATCTTCTGAAATACGCATTCCTGCAGCAGGCATTGTTTGCGGAGGAGCCTTTTTTTGCGTTACTGCGCAAGAATCAGCGACGAGCAAAGCAATGCCGGATGAAGGCAAATTATTGACGGGATTCAGCCCTTGTCCCGGACGATCAGCTGAATGTTCTGCTTGTAGGTCTGCTCGAGGATCAGCTCCTTGTTGATCATCACGCGATCGATGGTGCCCTGGTCAAAATACCGGATGGTGATCAGTTCCAGTCCCGTTTCGTAGGCAACCCTGAAATCCTTCTCCAGGTCATCGACCAGGTTACGGACCTTTCGTTTGTCATTCGTGATGCAGATCTGGAAACTGATGGCCGAATTCTGCATCAGGTTGATCTTCACCCCGTGCTTGTATACGTACCCGAAAATGGTTTCCAGGTTGTCTTCCGCGATGAAGGAAAAATCCCTCGGTGAGATCCGGATCAGGACCTGGTCCATGTTGAAAATAAAGGAAGGGATCAGCTTTTCATACTCAAGGTTCCCCACCAGGGTGCCTTCCTGGTCCGGGTGGATGAAGGATTTGATGTAGAGATTTATATTCTTGTTCTGAAGGGGTTTTATGGTTTTGGGATGGATCACACTCGCCCCGTAATAAGCCAGTTCGATCGCATCCTGGTAAGAGATCCTTTCCAGCTTAACGGTATTGTCGAACCACTTGGGATCGGCATTCAGCACCCCCGGCACATCCTTCCAGATGGTCACGTGCTCCGCCTGCAGGATATGCGTAAGGATGGCGGCTGTGAAGTCCGAGCCTTCCCTTCCCAGGGTGGTCGTCTGGTCATTGATGGTCGAGGCAACGAATCCCTGGGTCACGTAGATGTGTGCATCCCGGAAATGGAAGTGCTTTTTCGTGAGCTGGGTGGACAGGGGCCAGTCGATCCGGGCCTCCCTGAAGGCATTATTGCTTTTAAGGGAACGGCGGATGTCCATCCATTTGTTCGCAATCCCTTCCTCATTGAGGTAAGCCGAGACGATCCGGGTCGAGATCATTTCACCGAAGGGGACGATCTGGTCGTAATCGTAATCGTAATTCAGGGTGGGAGTCCTGGCAAGTCTTTTCTCAAGCTCTGCGAATATTTTCGCGAACTCCCCATGAAAGGGATGTCCCGTATCGGGGAACAGGGCATTGACGATCTGCCCGTGAAACTCCCTGCGTTCTTCCAGGGCCTTGTGCATTTCGGACTTCCGCTTATGGAAAAAGTGGTCGGTGATCACCTCCATGGCATTGGTGGTCTTTCCCATGGCCGACACCACAACGGCAATTTCATGGTCCGGATACCTTTTCAGGATTTCCGCCACATTCCGGACGGCATCGGCATCTTTTACCGAGGCGCCACCGAACTTAAAGACTATCATTTGCGTTCTTTTTGGGATTTTTAACGGACCAGCAAATTTATAAACTCTTGTTACGTAAAAAAAGTACTACATTTATTTCCTCGTTTGTGCCAAATTATTTCTTCAATGACCAGGAGGTTCCGGGCCCTTACACTGGGCGAATTCATCGTGCAGCAGCAGAATGCCTTTCCCTATGCCAAGGGGGACCTGACCCGGCTGCTGATCCACATCGGCATTGCTTCGAAAATCGTGAACCGGGAGGTGAATATGGCGGGACTGGTGGACATCCTGGGTGAAACGGGCACCGAGAACATCCAGGGGGAAACGGTTAAAAAGCTGGACACCTTTGCCAATGAACAGTTCAAATCCATCCTGGGATCCAGTATCGAAGTATGCGGACTGACAACGGAGGAGGAAAAGGACCTGGTCTCCTTTGAAAGCGATCTTTCGAAAGAGGGCAGGTACATTGTTTGCCTGGATCCGCTGGACGGTTCCTCCAACATCGACGTAAATGTCTCCATCGGAACGATCTTTTCCATCTACCGCAGGATCAGCGAAACCGGCAGTCCTTCTTTGAAAGAGGATTTCCTGCAGCCTGGGACAAAACAGGTGGCCGCCGGGTATATCCTGTACGGTTCCTCCACCATGCTGGTTTACACAACGGGACTTGGGGTAACCGGTTTTACCCTGGATCCGTCCATCGGGGAATACTTCCTCTCCCACCGGAAAATAATCATGCCGGAGAGCGGCCGGACCTATTCCATCAACGAGGGAAACTATGTCAATTTTCCTGCTGGGGTCAAGCAGTACATCAAATACTGCCAGGAGATTGACCCTGCATCCCACAGGCCGTATACTTCCCGTTACATAGGATCGCTGGTGGCTGATTTCCACCGTAACATGCTGAAAGGCGGTATCTACATCTACCCGAAGATAACCACCTACCCGGAGGGAAAGCTTCGCCTCACCTACGAATGCAACCCGATCGCGTTCCTGGCCGAGCAGGCCGGGGGAATGGCAACCGACGGCCGCGGGAACCGGATCCTGGAGATGCTTCCCGAATCGATCCACCAGCGGGTGCCTTTTTTCGTGGGTTCCAGGGAAATGGTCAAACAAGCTGAAAAATACATGCAGATTATGAGCTCTGGCGTATGACACCCGGGGAATTCCGAAGCCGGTACAGTAGCCTGGAACAGGTTGAACAGCTGAAGCAATGGCTGTCTCAGGAGAAAAACAGGGTACTCCACCTGAAAGGGCTGTCGGGATCCTCCCTCGCTGTGGTGGCAGCCTGCATCCTGCAGGATACGGGACAGAACCATATTTTCGTCCTGCCGGACAAGGAAACGGCAGCCTACTTTCAGAACGATCTTGAAAATTTCCTTTCCGGACCCGGTCTTCTTTTTTTTCCCTCCTCCTACCAAAGGTCGGTCCAGTTTTACCAGAAAAGCAAGGACCAGATCATCCGCCGGACCGAGATCCTGAAACGGATCAGCCTGGATCCCGGTCCCCTGACCATCATAACTTACCCCGAGGCCCTGGTGGAAAAGACCGTCCCCCTCAACTTCCTGGAAACCAATGCATTCAGGATCCGTAAAGGGGAAAGGCTGTCCATGAGTTTCCTGTCTGAATTCCTGGAATCATGCCGTTTCCAGCTGGTGGATTTTGTTTACGAACCCGGTCAGTACGCGCTGCGCGGAAGCATCCTCGATGTGTTTTCCTTTTCCGCAAGGTTTCCTTACCGCATCGATTTCTCCGGCGAGGAGATCGACTCCATCCGCTCCTTCGATACGGAGAGCCAGCTTTCAATCGAAAAATTCGAAGACGTCAGCCTTATCCCCGACCTGGTCGAAATCAGGACCGGAACGGGAGGGGGAATCCCGGCCATGGTGCCCTTCACGGAATTTCTCGGAAGGGATGTGCTGTACTGGACCCATGACCTGGCCTTCATCAGGGACCGCATGGACGATATTTATGAACGGACCCGCGGGCACCGCGAGGAAGAGGGGGAGGACCACATTACCGACACCAACAAGGGGGATTACCTGATCGACGGTATACAATTCTCGGAATCACTCGCAAACTTCCGTGTCCTGGAATTCGGCCAGCAGGTTTACTTCCCTCCGGATATGAGCCTTACGTTCAACACCTCCCCCCAGCCCGCCTTTAATAAAAACTTCGAGCTCCTGGCAGACGATCTTAATCTCCGTTCCGAAGAAGGTTATGCCGTCTCCATCCTTTCCGATAACCCGAAGCAGATTGAAAGGTTGCGGGACATATTCCGGGATATTCGTGCAGGGGTGCAATTCGAGCCCATGCTTACCACCCTGCACCAGGGATTCACGGACCACGACCTGAAAGCATGCCTGTACACCGATCACCAGATATTCGACCGCTACCACCGCTACCGGCTGCAGGAACATTTCACCCGTAAGGAAGGCCTCACCCTCAGGGAACTCACGGAATTGAATCCCGGTGATTACGTGGTTCACGTCGACCATGGGATCGGGCAGTTCGGGGGACTCGAAAAGATCCGGCTTGACCAGCGTGAGCAGGAGGCGGTCAAACTGGTGTTCAGGGACCAGGACACGCTCTTTGTGAACATCCATTCCCTCCACAGGATCACCAAATACAAAGGAAAAGACAACCAGCCGCCGAGGATCTACAAGCTGGGTTCCGGCACCTGGCAGAAACTCAAGAACAATACCAAGAAGAAGGTCAAGGACATTGCCCGTGAACTGATCGATCTGTATGCCAGGAGGAAAGCCCAGAAGGGTTTCTCCTTTTCCCCCGACAGCTACATGCAGACCGAACTTGAAGCATCCTTCATGTACGAGGATACCGAAGACCAGCTCAGGGCAACCCGGGAGATGAAGGAAGGGATGGAGGCGGGTTTCCCGATGGACCGGCTGGTCTGCGGCGACGTCGGGTTCGGCAAGACCGAGGTGGCCATCCGGGGGGCCTTCAAGGCGGTCAGTGACAGCAAACAGGTGGCCGTGCTTGTCCCCACGACGATCCTGGCACTCCAGCATTTCAATACATTTTCGGAGCGGCTCAGGGATTTCCCGTGCAGGGTGGACTACATCAGCCGCCTGAAAAACCCGGCCGCCCAACGGAAATCCCTTTCGGAGCTCGCAGCAGGGAAGACCGATGTCATCATCGGCACACACCGCCTGGTGAGCAGGGATGTCCGGTTTAAAAACCTGGGACTGCTGATCATAGACGAGGAACAGAAGTTCGGGGTGGCCATGAAGGAGAAACTCAAGCAGATGAAGCTCAATGTGGATACCCTGACCCTGACCGCCACGCCTATCCCGAGGACCCTGCAGCTTTCCCTCATGGGGGCCAGGGATCTTTCCATCATCCGGACGCCTCCTCCGAACCGGTATCCGATCGTGACGGAACTCCACAGCTTTAACGAGGACATTATCCGCGAAGCCATCTATTATGAGGTCAGCCGGAACGGGCAGGTTTTTTTCATTCACAACAGGATCCAGAACATTGCCGAAATCGAGGACCTTGTCAGAAGGATATGTCCCGATGTAAGGACCGTGGTAGCCCACGGGCAGATGGAAGGATCGAAACTGGAGAAGATCATGCTCGGTTTCATCGCCGGCGATTACGATGTGCTCATTTCCACGACTATCATTGAATCGGGACTCGACATCCCTAACGCCAACACCATCATTATCAACCAGGCCCATCATTTCGGGCTGAGTGACCTTCACCAGCTCAGGGGAAGGGTCGGAAGGTCGAACCGGAAGGCTTTCTGCTACCTGCTTGCCCCTCCCCTGACCCTTCAGACCCCCGAAGCAAGAAGGAGGCTGAAAGCCCTGGAAGAATTCTCCGAGATCGGCAGCGGGTTGAACATCGCCATGCAGGACCTGGATATCCGTGGAGCCGGCAACCTTCTCGGGGCGGAACAGAGCGGGTTCATAGCGGAGATCGGTTTCGAAACCTATCACAGGATACTGGATGAAGCCCTGATGGAACTGAAACAGGGGGAATTCCGGGAGCTGTTCCACGAACGGCCCGGTCAGGAAGAGCCCGGGGAGATCCAGAAATTCGTTCCGGACTGCCAGGTGGATACGGACCTCACCCTGCTGTTCCCCGACCATTACATCGGCAATAATTCGGAGCGGCTCAGGCTGTACCGGATCCTGGACGGGATCTCCTCCGAAGACCGCCTGGGGGCATTCGAAAAGGAACTGGAGGACCGTTTCGGTCCCCTTCCCCCCGAAACCAGGGAACTCCTGAACGTCGTCCGCCTGCGCTGGCTGGCCATGCAGCTGGGATTTGAAAAGATCATCCTGAAAAAGAATAAAATGATCATTCATTTCGTAAGCAACCCCGATTCCGCATACTTTTCATCCCCCGTATTCAGGTCCGTGCTCGGGTTCATCCAGGAACAGGGTAGGAAATTCAGCCTGAAGGAAATGAACGGGAAACTGAGACTTTCAACCGACGCTGTAGGTTCCGTCACCCAGGCTATGGAGGTGCTGAATAAAATGCTGAAAATATCTTAATTTGCATTCGCTGGAATGGATCTGGTCATCGACATAGGGAATACGGCCTTTAAAGCCGCCCTCTTCAGGGAAGGGGCCATCATTTCATCAGGGTACTGGAAGGACGGGGAGACCGGTCCCCTTCCGGCATGGATTGCCGATTTTCCGGCAATTGGCCGGGCCATACTTTCGTCAACCAGGAAAGACGATGCCGGTTTAAAACGAATGCTTGACAAGGCCGGTATTCGGGTGATGGCGCTGGATGACCGGACCCCCCTGCCCATTGCAAACCGCTACCGATCCACCTCGACCCTGGGGCGGGACAGGATTGCGGCTGCTGTGGGGGCGAATTTCCGGTTCCCCGGGCAAAACCTCCTGGTAATCGATGCCGGAACGGCCATTACAATCGATTTTGTCAGTGCCGGCAATGAATACCTGGGGGGAAACATTTCCCCTGGACTGTCCATGAGATTCCGCTGCCTGCACCAGCAAACCCATAACCTTCCCCTGGTGGAACCGGCCGACATATCCTATCTGATGGGCGAAGATACCCCGGGGGCCATACGCGCGGGAGTGCAATACGGAATAATCTTTGAACTGGATGAATACATAAACCGGCAAAAAAACCGTTATCCTGATCTGCGGGTGATCATGACTGGGGGCGATGCCAAATTTTTTGATAAGAAATTAAAAAATTCCATCTTTGTGGACCCGGATCTGAATTTACTCGGGCTTCACAGAATTCTGGAATATAATGTTGACATCTAGAAGGTTTCAGGTATTCTTCCTGCTTTTTGCGCTGGCCGGGCCTGTTCTGGCCCAGACCAATGCAGACTCGCCTTATTCGAGATTTGGCCTGGGATTGATGAACCAGCCCGGATTTGCCAGGAACCGTGCCCTGGGCGGCATAGGGATCGGACTCAGGGACAACAGGTATATCAACTACCTGAATCCCGCCTCCTGTACTGCAATCGACACCATGTCCTTCCTGTTTGATTTCGGGATCATGGGACATTACACCTATACGGAAACCTCCCAGCGGAACAACAAATTTTATGGTGCCAACATGGATCACCTGGCGCTTGCCTTCCCCATAACGAAATGGTGGGCCGCAAGCATCTCCGTGCTTCCCTATTCAAAAGTTGGTTACTCCATACAGGAAGAGGATTACAACAAAAATATCGGTTTCATTGAGTATCTCTATACGGGAAACGGCGGAGTAAATCAGCTGAACCTGGGGACCTCCATCGAACTGTTCAACCGTTTCTCCCTGGGGGCCAACTTCAAATACCTTTTCGGGTCCATTGATCTGACCAGGTCCGTCAGCTTTCCAAAGGACGACACGCGATCCTATACGAAGGTGGAGAGCAGGACGATTGTCAGCGATTTCATCATTGACCTGGGGATCCAGTATTCACAGGATTTCCTTGAAAAATATAATCTAACCGTGGGAATGATCTTCGATAATAAAACAAGTATTTCTGCTGAAAACCGGATCCTCAAGCAAAACATTTTCCCCGGAAGTACCACCGCCATAACCGACTCCACCATACTGAACCCGGTGTTCGTTATCGACCAATCGACCGTCAAGGGGAACATCGTCATCCCGACCAACCTGGGAGCAGGGTTCACTTTCAGCTATGCAAACAAGATCCGGCTCGGTTTTGACTATTACAACCAGGACTGGTCCAAATCAACCTTCTTTTATTCGGACCAGCCCCTGGCCAACAGCAATTCCTTTTACGGGGGACTTGAAGTTGTGCCTGACCCGGAAGCCCTGAAAGGTTACCATAAGCACATCGCCTACAGGGTTGGAGGGCATTACCAGAATTCCTACCTGCAGCTCGAAGGGGAGCAGCTGAAAGATTATGGCATAAGTTTTGGAGTAGGTTTACCGCTGAGGAACACGAAAAGCTCGTTTAACCTGGCTTGTGAGCTCGGCCGCAGGGGGACCCTGGAGAACAATTTGATACGTGAGAATTACATGTTTTTAAGTTTTAGTGTAACTTTACACGATTTTTGGTTCATGAAGCGGAAATTTGACTAATCTCGTTCGAAATGAAGAAAATTTCAAAAATTATCCTCCTGCCCTTACTCTTCGGGGCGATTGCTCTTCCGGCTTCAGCTCAGAAAGGAGTTGAGGACGGCAGCCGATACGGTCATGGTGAGGATAGTATTCAATGCATCAGGAATCTTTCGCTTTACCGTGAATATGTCAAATACGACAATTTCCATGATGCCCTGGGTCCCTGGAGAAAGGTCTTCAACGAATGTCCCACGGCTACCCAGAACATTTACATTGACGGGGTGAGAATGTGGAACGCATTTATCGATGATGAAAAAGACCCGGTTCGTAAGGCGCAGATGATGGATACCCTGAGGATGATCTACGACCAGAGAATAAAATATTATAAGCAGGAAGGATCCATACTGGGCAGAAAAGCCGTGGATATCCTTCGCCACCCGGAGTACCGGCAGAATCCTGACATCGTCCAGGAAGCATACGGGTACATGAACCGCTCCCTGAATATCCTGAAGGACAAATCATCGGTTGCCGTGGTCGCCACCTACATGACCAGTTCCCTCCTGCTTTTCCAGGAAGGCCGGATCAGTGATATGCAGGTCATCGAGGATTATGCCCTGACTGCCGAAATCCTGGATTACCAGCTTGAACATGATCCGGGCGATGCCTCCCTGCTGAAGGTCAAGGAAGCAAACGACGCCAATTTTATAGCAAGCGGTGCACCATCATGTACCTCGCTCCTGAATTACTTCAAGCCGCAGTATGAGGAGAAAAAAGAAGACCTTGCCTACCTGCGCAAGGCGGTGAGCTTCCTGAGTGCACTGCAGTGCGAGGCCGAGCCATTTTATACCCGGGTTGCGGAAGCCCTCTATGCAAAGGAACCATCGGCAGAAGCAGCATTCGGCCTGGCCAAGCTGTTCGTGACAAAGGAACAGTATACCAAGGCCATGGGATACTACCAGGAAGCGATCAAATCAGAAAAGGATCCGAAGAAAAAAGCCGAATATTATTACCAGCTCGCCTACATCATCTATGCAAAAATGAACCAGCCTGAACAGGCAAGGTCCTATGCCCTGGAAGCCATAAAACTGAAGCCTGACTGGGGCGATCCGTACCTGTTGATCGGGGATGCCTATGCCGGGAGCAAGGATTGCTTCGACGACGAATTTGAAAAAAGCACCATTTACTGGGCGGCCGTTGATAAGTTTGCCAAAGCCAAAGCCGTTGATCCCTCCGTTGCTGATAAAGCAAATGAGAGGATCAGTACCTATTCGAAATATTTCCCGGATGTGGAAACTATATTCTTTTACAGCCTGAAGCAAGGCGACCCCTATACCGTTGGTTGCTGGATCAATGAAACCACAACAGTCAGAACAAGATAAGGAAGAACCCCAGCCTCCCATGCGGCCCGGGGGTTCGTTCGGCAGGATCTGCACCATCACCCTGATACTGATGATTGCCGGGGTCTGTTTCACGGCCTGTGAGAACGACCTGGACAAGATCCATACCGTTACGAGCATCGATCATATCCCGGACGCCTCGGGCAAGAAGTATGAAATCCTCTACAGCGATTCTTTCAGGGTAAGGGTACGCATCCTTGCACCGGAGATTGAACGGTATACAAGGCTGGAAGAGCCCTGCACCAAATTCCCCAAGGGAATGACCGCATATTTTTACAACGACAGCATGAAGATTGAGGCCTACATCAAGGCAAAGGATGTGGTTTATTTCGAGAAGGATAATCTTTGGGAGGCAAAAAACAATGTAGAGGGAAGGAACCTGGCAAACGGGAACCAGATCAATACCGAACATATGTTCTGGGACGAACGGAAACACCTGATCTACTCTAACACCCGCTCAAGGATCGTGAACGAAGAAGGGACTTTCTACGGGGAAAATGGTTTTGAGGCCAAACAGGACCTGTCCTGGTACAGGCTGAAAAAGTCCAAGGGCATTGTGACTGTTAAAGATGAGTAACTGTCAAAGATGAGTAACCTTGCCATCATACTTCTCTCCGTTCTGCTGTCCGCTTTCTTCTCGGGCATGGAGATCGCATTTATTTCTTCCAACAAGCTGCGGATCGAGCTCGACAAAAAGCAGGGCGCGTTCGGGTCGCACATTATTTCTTTCTTCACAGGCAGGCCCGGCGAGTACATCGCCACCATGCTGGTAGGCAATAATATATCTCTGGTGGTGTTCGGTTCCGTCATGGCCATTCTGCTCGAGCCGCTGATCCGGGTTTATTCCGGGTCGGATGTCCTGATCCTTACTATACAAACCCTTATCTCCACGCTGATCATCCTTTTCATGGCGGAATTCCTTCCCAAAACCCTTTTCAGGATCAGTCCCAATACCGCCCTCAAGCTTTTTTCCATTCCGGTCAGCCTGTTTTACATCCTTCTTTACCCGGTCACCTGGCTGATCATACTCATATCCGAATTCATCATGACCAGGATCCTCGGCGTGCCAAGGGAAAGAAACTCTTATCCCGCGGTTTTCGGAAAGGTCGACCTGGATCACCTGGTGAGTGAAAGCAATCCTGACAACGGGGAGATTTATGAAAAGGAACACGAGATAAAGTTCTTTCAGAAGGCACTGGACTTTTCCAATGTCAGGCTGAGGGACTGCATGGTGCCCCGGACTGAAATTGTGGCACTGGAAGAATCGAGCTCCATCGAAGAACTCAGGCAGCGGTTCATCGAGAGCGGCCTGTCAAAAATATTGATCTACAGGGAATCAACCGATAACATCATAGGATACATCAACTCCAAGGAACTGTTTAAGAACCCGCCCGATCTCAAATCCATGATCATGACCATTCCCCATGTCCCCGAAACCATGCCTGCCAATAAATTGCTGCAATCCTTTATCAGGGAGCACAGGAGCGTCTCTGTTGTGGTGGATGAATTCGGCGGAACCAGCGGGGTGGTTACCATGGAAGACATCCTGGAAGAGATCGTCGGGGAGATCGAAGACGAGCATGACGTCTCCGGCCTGACTGAGAAAAAGCTGAACCAGAATGAATACCTTTTCTCCGCCAGGCACGAAATTGATTACCTGAATGAGAAATACAAGCTCGATATTCCCAAAACGGACGACTATGAGACTCTTGCGGGACTGATCCTGACACATTACGAAAGCATCCCTAAAGTCAATGACCGGATTACCATAAACGACATTACCTACCGCATACTTGATGTCAGCGAAACTAGGATTGAACTGGTACAGCTGACGAAACTCGGGGAGCATCAAAATTAAGGCTCTCCATAATGGTTTATTATTATAATTATTATCTTCGTAGCCTGTTTTTTTTACTGTTTTAATCAGAGCTTTATGGCAACTTTAGAGAGAATCCGTAACCGTGCGGGACTGCTGGTGGCAGTGATCATCGGAATGGCCATCTTTGCCTTTGTACTGCAGGATCTCCTGACCGGCGGACGAACGGCCTTCAAGCGCACCCGGCTTACATTCGCGGAAATCGATGGCAAATCCCTGCAGTATGATGATTACGCATCCAGGGTTGACAAACTGTCGGAGTACTACCAGCTCAGGATCGGAAAATCCTCCCTGGATGAACAAACCATGGAGAGCATACGTGAACAGACCTGGCAGGATATGGTCAGGGAGTACGTTACCATGGACGAATACCGGGAACTCGGGATCTCCGTTAGTACGGATGAACTGATGGACATGGTGCAGGGCAGGAATCCCCATCCCATCATTACCAGTCTTTTCTCAGACCCGCAAACCGGCATACTGAACCGTACCTTCCTCGTTCAGTTCATCCGCACCATGAACGAGGATCCCTCGGGCGCGCAGAAAACCATATGGCTTTACCTGGAAAACGAGATCCTGCGGGACCGGGAATTCTCCAAATTCAACAACCTCATTCAAAAGGGATTGTTTGTTACCGACCTTGAGGCAGATAACAATGCCATAGAAACCGGTAAAAGGACCGATATTAGCTATGTGATGAGGAGGTTTTCCAGCGTTCCGGATACATCCGTGAAAGTAGCTGAAAACGATGTCCAGAAGTATTACAGGAATCACGAAAAAGACTACCTGCAGGAGGCTTCCCGTGATGTTGAATACCTGGTATTCGAGGTCAAACCCTCGGAACAGGACGACCAGGCCGCACAGGACTGGATCAACCGGATGAAAGGTGAGTTCGAGATCGTCGATGACCCCATTGCCCTTGTCGGTATGGAATCCGACACGCCTTTTGATGATATGAATTATACCAACGGCAGCCTGCCGGAAACTATCAACGATTTCATGTTCTCCTCGGAAGTGGGAGCCATATACGGACCCTACGAGGATGAATCATCCTATCGCCTTGCCCGCCTGGTAAAGATCAACTACCTGCCCGATTCTCTCCGGGCCAGGCATATCCTCCTCCAGCCCGATGCATCCTCCGATCCGAAGAATCTGATTAAACTGGCGGACAGCCTCCAGAATATCCTGAACAAGGGAGGCAACTGGGATTTGCTTGCGCGCCAGTACGGTACGGATGCAACAGCTACACAGGGAGGGGATCTCGGATGGTTTACCGAAGGAGCCATGATTAAACCGTTCAGCGACACCTGCTTTTATGATGAAACGGGCAAGGTTAAGAAGGTTCAGACCCAGTTCGGGATCCATCTGGTCCAGGTAACGGCCCGAAGCCCGAAGGTCAAGAAAGTCAAGGTGGCTTACCTGACCCGTAACATCGAGCCCAGTTCAGAAACCTACCGTGAAGTTTACAGCCGGGCGGTTAAATTTGCCGGCGTGAACGATACCTATGAAAAATTCAATGAGGCGGTAGCCGCCCAGAACCTGACCAAAAGGTATGCCAGCGATCTGACCGAGTCGCAGAAAACCATCACCGGACTGGATAATCCCAGACCCTTGATCCGCTGGGCCTTTGAGGCAGATCTTCACGATGTGTCAAGCGAGATCTTCGAATTCGGAAACAAGTACGTCATTGCCGTGGTTACCGGGATCCGTGAAAAAGGAGTAGCCCCCCTCGAGCAGGTCCGGGCGGAAATTGAACTGGAAGTAAAGAAGGAAAAGAAAGCGGATAAAATCATCGCTGAGCTGGAAACCAGGCTGGCATCTGTTACGGATATCAGTGCCCTGGGGACCGAAACCGGACTTCCCGTTCAGACGGCAAACAACATCAGCTTTTCTTCGGTTTCGCTGCCGGGTGCGGGAATTGAACCCAGGATCATTGCCGCTGCAACCGTATTGCCGGCCGAAAAGCTTTCGCAACCGATCATGGGAAACAACGGCGTTTATGTGTTGGTGGTGACCAAGATCGATGAATCCGGCCGGCCGGACCTTGCCGGCATCCGGATGAGGATGACCACCCAGAGGGAATCACAGGCCAATTTCGAGGCTTACAATGCCCTGAGGGATGCTGCAAACATCAAGGACAACAGGGCCAAATTCTTCTAGTACGAATCAACCCCGTCTGCATTCACTGATCATCCGGAGGCATATTTAAACAAGGCTCCTACTAAAATTTCCGTACCTCATGCATTGTCAACTCCTCACGGATTTTTGCCTGCGGCAAAAAGTAGGCTCGTCATTTGACAATGCTATCGGTATTACGCGGAAATTTTGAAGCGCCGGTTTAAATGATACCGACGGTGAGTGAATGCAGACGGGGTTGATCAGTCCACGTTATCATGAAGGTAGGCATTGTCCTCCCGAAGTTTGGAGTTCTTTTCATCATCCTCCGATAGGCTGTACTTGGATATCCTGGATTCCTCCGATGGTTTGGCATCATCAATCCTGATCTTTTTCCGGACATAGGCCGGTTCATTTTCCAGTTCATCTATGGATTCATTGCTGCTGGCCCTGTTGTAAAGCTGCTCTTTCATCTTTTCATGGGATTTGCGAAGCTTTTTCACCCGTTCAGCAAGCTCCCTGGATTTTTTCTCGTCTGCCTCCGGTCCCTGGTCCCTCGCATCGCTCACAAAGAACTCCAGCTGACGGTTTTCACCCTGGATATCAAATTCAAAGGTTCGCTGAACGTTTGAACGCTCGAAGGGTTCACCTTCGGGTTTCTCTTCCCGGCTTTGCAGGTCGGCCTCTTTGACCTCGGAGGGTTCGGACAGTTTTACCCTGTCTGCTTTCGGTTTCCTGATGTACAATTCAGGAATGCTGTGAGCTTCGAACCCGGTGGCAATGATCGTAACGGAGATCTGCTCGCCCAGGCGTTTATCCTGGCCTGTACCCCAGATGATATGGGCATTCTTAGCTGCGGAATGACTGATAAAGTCGGTGATCTCTCCGATTTCATCCATGCTGAGCTCATTCTCCCCCGAAGTAATATTGAGCAAAATATTATCCGCCCCCGTGATGTCGTTATTGTTCAGCAGTGGAGAAGCCAGTGCCGCTTCCATGGCCCTGCCCGCACGGTCCTCCCCGGAAGCCAGGCCGGTACCCAGAATGGCTACGCCACTGTCCTTCATGACCGTCTCCACATCCGCAAAGTCAACATTGATGTAACCGTGTACCGTTATGATCTCGGCAATGCCCTTTGCAGCGATGGCCAGCACATCGTCGGCCTTTGCAAAAGCCTCGGACAGTTTAAGGTCACCGTAGATCTCCCTGAGTTTCTCATTATTGATCACAAGGAGGGAATCCACGTATTCCTTCAACTGTTTGATCCCCTCGATGGCCTGGTTGATCCTCAGCTGGCCTTCAAAGCGAAATGGAATGGTCACAATGGCGACCGTCAGAAGTCCCATTTCCTTGGTCGCTTTCGCAATTACCGGTGCCGCCCCGGTACCGGTACCGCCACCCATTCCCGCGGTCAGAAAGACCATTTTGGTGTTGCCTTCCAGTATCTCTTTGATATCCTGCAGGTTCTCAATGGCTGCCTGCCTGCCGATCTCCGGCTTGCTCCCGGCCCCGCGTCCCTCGGTCAGGGATTCCCCGATCTGTATCCGGACCGGGACAGGAGAATTGGACAGTGCCTGTGCATCCGTATTGCAAACAATGAAATCGACATCCTTGATCCCCTGTTTCCACATATGGTTAACAGCATTGCTGCCTCCACCCCCGATCCCGATCACCTTTATGATGCTGGACTGGTTCACCGGCAGTTCAAAATTTATCAATTCTTCCGCCATGATATTGCATTTTGGTTCCTACGTTTAAATCGAGGCATTTTTTACATCGAGGTATCGTTTTCCTCGAAAATGTCATTGATCTTCTCTTTCAGGCTGGTGAACAGGCTTACCTTTGGCTTGGCCGCAACTTCCTCCTTTTTCTGTTCCCCGGCCTCTTTCTCCCGTGGTGTTTCATCTGTTTCCCCGAGGGTTTGCCTCCTCTTGTTCTCATATCCCTTGAGCAGCAATCCCACACTCGTCGAATACATGGGCTGGTTAACCTCTTCGATGCTTTCGGTCGCCAGTTGCTCAACCGGGTAACCGATCCTCACATCCAGTCCCGTTCTGAACTTGACCAGCTGCGGCAGGTGCCTCAGCAAAGCCCCTCCACCGGTGAAAACGATCCCGGCGGAAAGTTTGTCAAGTACCCCGGAATTCTCGATCTCAAACATTGCGGCATCGATGATCTCTTCCATTCTGGATTGTATGATGTAGGCCAGGCTCTTGAAGGATATTTCCTTGGGATCACGACCGCTGATCCCCGGTATGGTAACAATCTTGTCTTCCTGTGCCAGGTCCCCCAAAGCCGAACCGAAGGTCACCTTAAGGGATTCCGCCTGCCTGCCAAGGATGGAACATCCCTCCTTGATATCCTTGGTAACGACGTTGCCTCCGAATGGGATAACCGCCGTATGGCGGATGATGTCGTCATAAAAAACCGCGATGTCGGTAGTCCCGCCCCCGATGTCAACCAGGGCCACACCGGCTTCTTTTTCATCCTCCGTCAGGACCGCCTCGGATGAGGCCAGAGGTTCCAGTATCAGTTCCTCGACGTTCAGGCCGACCCGGTTTATGCATTTTGAGATATTTTTTGCCGATGCGATCTGTCCGATCACAATGTGAAAATTTCCCTCCAGCCTTTTACCTGACATTCCAACCGGATTTTTAACCCCGGTTTCATTGTCGACGATGAAATTCTGGGGAAGCACATGGATGATCTCTTCGCCCGCATCGATCGGGATCTTGTACATATCATCGATCAGGCGCTGTATGTCATGCCTGGTGATCTCGTCGTCGTAGGAATCGCGGTTGAAATAACCCCGGTTTCGCACGCTTTTGATGTGCTGTCCCGCAATCCCCACGAACACATCCCTGAAGTTAATGCCCGTTTGCTTTTTCACCTCGCTTACCGTGGTGTTGATCGCACTCACCGTTTCCTCAATATTCAGCACAACTCCCCGCTTTACTCCTTTCGAAGCGGTTTTGCTCATACCCAGGATCTCGAGTTTCCTGTTCTCGGTTTGTTTGCCGACAATGGCAACGATCTTGGTAGTACCGATATCGACCGCCGCCAGAAGATGTTCCTTATTTGCCATGATGTTATCGTTTAGTACAGATTACTTGTTTATCGTATTTAAGGTTGATGATCTCGTACTGATTCCAGCCGGTGTGGCTGAAACCTTCCCGGTAAAGGGTTTTCAGCTTGAAGAACTTGGTCTCCATCTGTTCCCCGTTCCCGAAAAGGATGATCTGTGCACCCACCCTTGGCACCAGTTCAAATTCCCCGTTGCGGTTTACATAGACCTGTACGATCTGTGATCTCCAGAAAGGATCAGAATCGATGTAAAGTGACAGTTTCAGCAGGTCAGGCATGAGATTGCCGGAGCCTTCCCTGTTTTCCGCCTTTAAGATATTCTTCTCTTTCCTGAACTTTGCGGGGATCTCCCCGTTTATATGCAGAAGATGTGGCGTATAGTTCAGGCCGACCGGAATGACATAACCCTTTTCATCCAGGTAATACTGGTTATGATCCCTGTCTTCGATCCTTGCAACGGGTGTGCGCTGTGTGATCTCTATGATCAGCCGGCCCTTGATATCGGTATACACCTGGGCATTTGAGATGGCCGGGATACGATTCAGGTTTTCCTCGATGTTCCCGGCATCCACCTGTGTTATGGGCATCCCCGCAATCCCGGGATGCTCCAGGCGTACCCTGTTTCTTATATCCCCGGCAGTTACCAGTCCCCTTTCCAGGCTGTCCCGCACCACGACGTCCAAACCCCTGCATAGCACACCTTCGTATTGTTTCCCTGCAAATCCCAGTACGACGATCATATAGGCGCCGATGAACAACAACATCAGTATTTTGACAAGGGTCTTCAAGTTGTTTTTTCCTTTTTATACAGGTTCACGATTGGTTCCACGAACTGGTCGATATCGCCGGCTCCGAGTGTAAGGAGCAATTCGGGTTTTTTCCCGGACAGGACCTCCATAAGCTGTTCCTTCCCGATCCGGACCTTCTTTTTCAGCCTGACCCGGTCAAAGATTATGGCCGAGGTCACACCCTCTATGGGCTCTTCCCTTGCCGGATAGATCGAAAGCAGGATCAGTTCATCCAGGGCGGAAAGGCTTTCTGCGAACCCTTGGGCGAAATCACGGGTCCTGCTGTACAGGTGGGGCTGAAAAACGCCGGTAATCTTCCTTCCCGGGTAATTTTCCCTGACCGAGCGGATGCATGCTTCAAGTTCTTTCGGATGATGGGCATAATCATCGATGTAAACGAGGTCGTCGCGCTGGATCTTCACGTCAAAACGCCGTTTTACGCCCCTGAAGGTGGCAAGTGCCTCACGAATCCGGTCATCACCGATATCCAGGAGTTTCCCGATGCAGATGGCAGCCAGAGCATTTTCAATGTTGATGAGTCCCGGGATGCCCAGTTCCATGTCCCCTATGACCTTTTCCCCGGCAACCGCATCAAAACGGTAACGTCCCCCGGTGGTCCGGATATTCCCTGCGTGGCAGTAAGCCGGACCCTCCAGGTCGTAGGATTGTAACCCCGGACCCGGGGACTTCAGGCATGACAGGCTTAATTTCCTGTGATGAACCAGCCGGCCCCCCGGCCGGATATGGCTGATGAATTCACAGAAAGCCTCTTCCATCCTTTCCCTCGTGCCGTATATATCCAGGTGGTCGGGATCACAGGAGGATACCACGGCCAGGCGGGGGAACAGGTGCAGGAAGGAGCGGTCGTATTCATCCGCTTCAAGCACCATCCATTTCCCCTCGTCCGAAAGAATGGCATTGCTCATGTAATTTTTCGAAATACCTCCCAGGAAAGCGTTACAGGGTATTTCTGCCACTTTCAGCAGGTGCGCGATCATGGTCGAGATGGTGGTTTTCCCATGGGTGCCGGCAACGGCGATGCAGTCTTTGTCCCTGCTCAGTATTCCGAGCATTTCGGCCCTTTTCATGATCCGGTACCCTCCCTTCCTGAAGTATTGCAGTTCCAGGTGATCCGGCGGCACGGCCGGCGTGTAGATCACGAGCAGGTTGCCCGGATCTGGAAAACTCTCCTTAATGTAGGTAAGGTCCGCCGTAAAATGAATGTCCGAGCCCTCCCTGGCAAGATCGTCCGTAAGCCGCGTGGATACCCGGTCATACCCTGCCACCTTCTTGCCCTGCGCCAGGAAGTACCTGGCCAGTGCGCTCATGCCGATGCCGCCGATCCCGATCATATAGATATTGCCAACCCTATGTATTTCTTCCAGGTTCATGTGCTCATGATTTCAATTACCTCCCTGGCGATCCGGCCGGCTGAATCATCGATAGCCAGACCGGATATATTCCCTGATAATTTGTTCATCCTGGACCTATCGCCAAGCAGTTCCAGGGCTTCTGGTATCATCCTTTCCGAAGCTTCAGGATCCGGGATGAGAATTGCCGCGGAGCGGATGGCCAGGGCCTCTGCGTTTTTTGTCTGGTGGTCTTCCGCGACATTCGGGGAAGGCACCAGGATGACCGGTTTGCCGACATGGCAGAGTTCCGAGATGGTTATGGCACCGGCCCTGGCAATGATGGCATCCGCCGCCAGGTAGGCCTGGTCCATGCGGCTGATGAAATCCTTCAGGATGATCCTGCCAGAGGGGATTCCCCGCAGCGACTGCCTGGCTTCCTCAAAATAATATTTCCCGCACTGCCAGATAAGCGTAATGCCTGAATCGATGATCAGTTTCAGTCCCCCTGCAACCGCCCGGTTAATGCTGCGTGCCCCCAGGCTACCGCCCAGGACCAGCAGGACAGTCGCGGCGGGATCGATCCCCAGGGCCGCCCTCGCCTCACTGCAGTCTCCCTTCCCGGCCAGTTCCCTGATTTCCCGCCGCACCGGGTTTCCGGCCAGGACCAGTTTCCCGGCCGGGAAGTATTTCTCCATCCCTTCGTAAGCCACGCAGATCTTCCGGACTTTTTTGGCCAGCAGGCGGTTGGTTACACCGGCAAAGGAATTCTGTTCCTGGATCAGGGTTGGTATTCCCATCCCGGCAGCTTTACGCAGTACCGGTCCGCTTACGTATCCGCCAACGCCCACGACCGCGTCGGGGGAGAATTCGCGTATTATTTTACCGGCCATATTCAGGCTGGATACCAGCTTCACGATCACCCTGAGGTTTGCAAGGGAAAGTTTGCGGCGGAATCCTTCAACAGGCAATCCTACGATGCGGTAACCGGCCTCGGGGACCTTTTCCATTTCCATCCTTCCTTTTGCCCCGACAAAAAGGATCTCCGGATCCCTGAGCTCGAGGCACAGGGCATCGGCGATGGCAATGGCCGGGAATACATGTCCCCCGGTGCCTCCACCGCTGATGATGATCTTTTTATGTGCCGCCTTCTGCTGCATCAGCGATCGTTTAAACCATTTTCACTTTGCGCTGCTGCCTCCGCCTGCATGCGCTGCTCCTTTATCCCCCTGCTTACGCTCAGGATCATGCCCAGCGACAGGCTGGTCAGGATCAGGGAGGTTCCCCCCATGCTGACCAGGGGCAGGGGTTGTCCGGTTACGGGAAGCAGGTTAACCGAGACGGCCATATGAACCATGGCCTGGAACACCAGTCCCAGGGTCAGTCCGATGGCCAGGAAGGCAGGAAAGGTCCGGGTACTTTTCCGGACCATCACTCCGGCCCGGTACAACAGGATCAGGTACATCAGAAGGATAGGGATCCCCCCGAGCAGGAGACCGTATTCTTCGATAATGACGGCATAAATAAAATCGGAATACGAATGGGGCAGGAAGTTCCGCTGTGTACTGTTGCCCGGGAACCTGCCCAGCAATCCTCCCCTGGCGATCGCAATTTTGGCCTGTTCCACCTGGTAATTCTCCGTTCCACCTTCCAGGTAGGATTCGATCCGGTTCTTCCATGTGCTTACCCTTCCTTCCCTGTCCACCAGCAGGGAGATTCCGGCGTATGAGCCGATCACGATCATCCCGCCCATGATAAGCAGAAGCAGGTGACGGGTGTTGATCCGGCCGATGTACATAAGGATGACGCATGTGGCAAGCAGGATCATTGATGTGGAAAGGTTTTCCGGCAGGATAAGCAGGCAGATGATGCCTACGGGAATGATCATGGGCAGGAATGAGCGGTAAAAATCCCCGATCTCATCCTGGCGCTGTGAGAGCAGCCTGGCCAGGTACATGATAAGGGCAAGCTTGGCAAAGTCGGAGGTCTGGAACGTCAGTCCGATGAGGGGAAGTTCAAGCCAGCGGTTTGCCTCGTTGATGTTCTTCCCGAAGAACAGGGTGATGACAAGCAGGGGGATGGCAATGACAACCATTAACTGGGACAGGCGTGAAAAATACCGGTAAGGGACAAGGTGGGTAAAATAGATCAGCAGGAGCCCTGCCGCCAGAAACATGGAGTGGCGGAGGATGAAGTACGCGGGACTGCTTCCCGGGTGCCTGTAAACCAGTATCCCGGCGGTGCTGTAGACCGCCAGAAGGGAATACAGGGACAGAACGATGATCACCGCCCAAATGATCCGGTCACCCCCAAGGTATTTTTTAATCTGTACCATTTATAATTTTCCTACCGCGTCCTTGAACTGCCAGCCGCGGTCCTCATAGTTTTCAAACAGGTCAAAACTGGCACAGGCGGGCGAAAGAAGGACGGTATCTCCCTTGGTGGCCAGGTAATAAGCCTTACTGACCGCTTCGTCCATGCTCAAGGCATCGATAATGGTCTGCACCCGTTTCTCAAAAGCTTTGTGCAGTTTCGAATTGTCCTTGCCCAGGCACACCAGGGCCTTTACCTTGTCCTCTGCCAGGTCCTTCAGTTCGGAATAATCGTTTCCCTTGTCCACCCCTCCTGCGATCCAGATCACCGGGGTGGTCATGCTTTCCAGGGCATACCAGCATGAATTGACGTTGGTGGCCTTGCTGTCGTTGACGAATTGGATCCCGTGTACGCGAAGGACCTTCTCCAGGCGGTGTTCCACGCCCTGGAAATCCATCAGGCTTTCACGGATAAGTTCCTTGCGGATGTTCAGCACTTTCCCCGTAATGCCTGCCGCCATGCTGTTGTACCGGTTATGTTTCCCCGGCAGTGCGAGGTCCCTCACAGGCATGCTGAAGGGACTGTCCCCGTAGTCGACCCGGAGGTTGTCATCCTCATCGATGTATGCCACCTCCTTTTCCTTCTTCCTCATGGCAAAAGGAAGCTCCTTGGCCTTCAAAACGATCCTTTCCAGCTCCCTGACGGTGATCTCGTCGTCCGAACAAAATACAAAGAACTCATCCTCGGAAAGGTTCTGTGTGATCCTGAACTTTGATTCGACGTAGTCCTGCATGTTGCCTGCGTACCAGTCCAGATGATCCGGCGTTATGTTCAGCAGGATGGCAATATCAGCCTTGAATTCGTACATGCCGTCGAGCTGGAAGCTGCTCAGTTCCAGGACGTAGTAATCATAATTTTCCTCTGCAACCTGAAGGGCGAAACTTTTGCCCACGTTCCCTGCAATGCCGGCATTCAGTCCCGCTTTCTTCAGCATATGGTGGATCAGGGAAGTCGTGGTGGTTTTACCGTTGCTGCCCGTAATGCAGATCTTTTTGGCCATGGTATGCCTGCCTGCAAATTCGATCTCCGATATGATCCGGATGTCGTGTTTGCGAATGGCCTGGACGATGGGTGAGCGTTCCGGGATCCCGGGACTTTTAATGATCTCCTCCGCATCCAGGATCAGTTTTTCGGTATGTTTTTTCTCTTCCCAGGGAATATCGTAGTTATAAAGCATTTCCCTGTATTTGTCCTTGATGGTCGCATGGTCGGAGAGGAAAACCTCGTATCCCTGCTTTTTTGCCAGAACTGCCGAGCCTGTTCCACTTTCGCCTCCACCGAGAATTACGATTCTGTTTGTCATAAGCATAGTGAGAATTAGGGTTGTTGTTATCTGATTTTTAATGTGACTACGGTTATTACTGCCAGCATGATACCCACGATCCAGAAACGAGTGACGATCTTGGGCTCGGGGTATCCTTTCATCTGGTAATGATGATGAAGCGGTGCCATTAAAAAGATCCTCCTTCCTTCCCCGAACCGCTTCCGGGTATATTTGAAATAACTGACCTGCATGAGCACCGAGAGGCTTTCCATCAGGAATATTCCGCACAGTATGGGAATCAGCAGCTCCTTGCGGATCACGATCGCATACACCGCGATGATGCCCCCGATGGACAGGCTGCCGGTATCGCCCATGAATACCTGGGCGGGATAGGAATTGTACCAGAGAAAACCGATCATGGCCCCGATGAACGCGCTCATATAGATCACCAGCTCACCTGCAAAGGGTATGTACATTATGTTCAGGTAATCCGCATACAGGATGTTCCCGGAAACGTAGGCAAGTACTCCCAGGGTCACCCCCATGATGGCCGAGGTGCCGGTGGCAAGCCCGTCCAGCCCGTCTGTCATGTTCGCCCCGTTCGATACCGCGGTGATGATCACGATCACGGCAACGATCAGGACCAGCCAGGCCCATTTTTTCGCCCTGTCGCCCAGGAAGCCGATCAGGTAGGCATAATCGAATTCATTATTCTTGACAAAGGGAATGGTTGTCTTGGTCGATTTTAGATCGCGGGTAACGTACCGGCTGCTTGCCTCCGTACCGCCTTCCTCCTGGATGATCTCCATCCTCGGTTTACCGTTTTCAAGCAGGACTTTTTCCCTGACGATCACATCGTTGTCGAGGTAAAGGGTCAGTCCCACAAAAATCCCCAGCACCACCTGGCCGAGGATCTTGAACCTGCCGGTCAGTCCCTTTTTATTCTTTTTAAAGACCTTGATGTAATCGTCAGCGAAACCGACCAGGCCAAGCCACAGGGTGGTCACGATCATGAGCTGCACATAGGTGTTTCCCAGGTCGCCGAAAAGGAATACGGGGATCAGGATGGAAGCCAGGATGATGATCCCGCCCATGGTCGGGGTTCCCTGCTTGGTCATCTGGCCTTCGAGTCCCAGGTCACGTATCGACTCCCCGATCTGTTTCTTCCTCAGGTAATTGATGATCCTTTTCCCGAACAGCATGGAGATGATCAGGGAGGTGATGACCGCCGAGGCAGAGCGGAAGGAGATGTACTGGAACACTCCTGCTCCCGGAAATCCCAGGCGGTCCAAATATTCAAACAGGTAGATCAGCATGATGTCTCAGTTCGTTATAAGATATTCCCGGAGCACTTCCATATCATCGAACGGGTAGCGTTTCCCCCCGATCTCCTGGTAATTTTCATGTCCCTTGCCCGCCACAAGTATGATGTCTCCGCCCGAGGCCAGCATTACAGCTGTCTTAATGGCTTCCCTCCGGTCCGTGATCGAAAGAACCCCCTTCCTTTTCTCTGCAGGGATGCCTTCGATCATCTGCCGGATGATGTCTTCAGGCTTTTCATTCCTGGGATTATCGGAAGTGAGTATCAGTTTCTGGCTGAACTCCGCGGCCACCTGTCCCATCAGCGGGCGCTTGGCTTTATCCCGGTTCCCCCCTGCCCCGACAACCGTGATAAGCCGGGCATTCCCGGCACAGAACCGCGCAATGGTACTCATGACATTTTTTAGCGCATCCGGCGTATGGGCATAATCAACGATGGCTGTTACCCCGCCGGTGGAGCGGAGGGTTTCGAAGCGCCCCCTGACGGGAGACAGCCGGCTCAGGACAGTCAGTACCTCTTCCTGGTCCAGCCCGCACAGCACGGCACACCCGTAGATCGCCAGCAGGTTGCTGGCATTGAAATCCCCCACCAGGCGGGTCCACACCTCTCTTCCTTCGATCACCATCTGCATTCCGTCCAGGTGGCTTTCCAGAATCTTTCCCTTGAAGTCAGCAGGTCCCAGTAATCCGAACGTTTTCACTGCTGCCCGGCAGTTCTGCACCATGACCGGTCCGTTCCGGTCATCGCGGTTCACCAGGGCAAATGCCTCCGGGGGAAGTGCATCGAAAAAGGCCTTTTTGGCCGCTATGTATTCCTTGAAGGTGCGGTGATAATCCAGGTGTTCATGGGTAATGTTCGTGAATATCCCCCCGGCAAAATTCAGTCCCCTTACCCGTCTCTGGTGGATGGCATGCGAACTGACCTCCATGAAGCAATACCTGCATCCTGCCTCCAGCATTTCAGCCAGGAGGGCGTTTATCCGGAGGGGATCGGGGGTGGTATGGGTCGCCGCGCTTTCCGTGTAACCGACCAGGTTCCTGACTGTCGACAGGAGGCCGGAGGGATGGCCGGACTCGCTGAAGAGGTTGTGGAGCAGGGTGGCGACGGTCGTTTTACCGTTCGTTCCCGTAACGCCGATGACCTTCAGCTTCCGCGAGGGATGGCCGAAATAAGCGTCCGCCGCAAGGCCAAGGGCGAGGGCGGAATCTTCGACCTGGACATAGCTGACACCCGGGTCCGTATGAACGGGGACCCGTTCGCATATTACGGCGACCGACCCGGCCTTGAGGGCCGCATCGATGTACGCATGGCCATCTGTGAGGGTTCCGGGTACGGCAAAAAAGGCGGATCCTTCCGCTGCGGTCCTGGAATCAAAGCAGAGGGATCTGATAGGAGGGTTCGGGGGACCGTTCCACCGTACCGTTTTTACCTGTTGCAGTATGTCATTCAGTCGTTTCAAACTCAGCTGAAACTCATGGTCAATACTATTTTCTGTCTCCTCTGGATGCGTGTCCCCGGAGGGAGGGATTGTTCCACCACTTTCCCGCGGCCCAGAACAACCACCTTCAATCCAGCATTTTCCAGCAGGTAAACGGCGTCCGTTACGCCCATTCCCTTCACATTGGGGACAAGGTTCTGCTGGATGCTCAGGGGATCCAGCCGGATGTGATCGTCCATTTTGGTGGTCAAGACCCAATCCCGCTGATTTTCTCCCTCCACCGGGATCCCGAGCTCCCTGAAGACTGTTTCCAGGTCTTTCCGGTAACCGTTCTTGGAATAGGGAATGACATCGGGGACCGGTTCCCCGGCAGCCGTTTCCGCACCATTGGAAGCATTTGAGCCCCGGGTAGAACCTGAGCCCCGGGAAACAACCGCGCCCCGCGTGGTTTCCTTTCCGGCAATCAGAGGCGTTCCCCGGGGGGTTCCCTTATCCTTCCGGGAGGAAGTCCCCCTGCCTTCTGCCAGGTTCAGGCTCTCCTGCAGGTCAAGGCTGGTGGCATAAATCTTATTCGCAATTTCCCGGAATACGGGTCCCGCTACAAGGTTCCCGTAATACACGTCGCTGGTGGGGGAGTTCACCACCACGATGCAGGAATACCTCGGGTTTTCGGCAGGGAAATACCCGACAAAGGAAGCCTGGTAACTCGCCCTGGAATCAACCTTGTAACCGTATTTCTCGTAAGCGATTTGCGCGGTCCCGGTCTTCCCCGCGATCCTGAAATTTTCGTTGCTCAGGTTTTTGGCCGTACCGTTTTCCACCACCCCTTCCAGCATGGATTTCATCTTTTCAAGCGTCTGCCTTGAACAGATCGAAGGATCGATGATCTCGGGTTCAAATTCCCTGATATTCCTGCCGTAATAATGGATGCATTCCACGATCCGGGGCCTCACCATGCAGCCGTCGTTGGCGACCGCATTGTAAAAGGCAAGCACCTGCAGGGGGGTCATCCTTACTTCATAACCGTGTGCCATCATGGGCAGGGTAATCCCGGACCAGTAGGGATCGCCCGGGTACCTGATCAGGGGCTCCCCCTCACCCCGGATCTCGAGGCCCAGCGGTTCGTTCAGGTGCATCCTGCAGAGTCGTTCTACGAAGGCCTCCTCTTTTCCCCTGTAATTCCCGTAGATGATCTTTGCCATGGCCACATTGGAGGAAACCTCGAAAGCCTCCCTTACCGAGATCCTGCCGTAACCTCCCGGTTTCGTATCCCGGATCACCTTGTCGTAATACCTGACTGATCCCTTCCCGGTATCAATGGTATCTTCGGGTTGTACGTACCCATCCTCCATGGCGGCCATCAGTGATGCCAGCTTAAAGGTGGAACCGGGTTCCGTGCTTTCCGCAATGGCATAATTGTAAGATTCGGTGTAGCCTCCCTGCTCATCGAGCGTCAGATTGGCAATGGCCCTGATCGCGCCGGTCCTGACCTCCATCAGCACGGCACAGCCGTGGTGGGCTCTGTGCTTTGACAATTGTTTCAGCAGGGCGTTCTCCGCAACGTCCTGGATATCGACGTCGATGGTAGTGACCACATCGTAGCCGTTCTTGGGATCCACCTCGTTGGCATCCTGCATGGGGATCCAGAGGTTCCCGGCTGTTTTCTGCATCAGCCGGACTCCCTGCACGCCGGAGAGGTAATGATCGTAGGCACCTTCGATGCCCACCACATTCCCGCTTTCGCTCTTGCTCAGGTAGCCGATAGTCCGGGCGGCCAGCATCTGGTGAGGATGGACACGCCGGTTGCTCTGGATGTAGATCAGTCCCCCCTTATACCTGCCCAGCCGGAAAACCGGAAAGCTTTTCATTTCCTGGAGCTGCTGGTAGCTGACCTGCCGGCGTATCAGGTGATACCTTTTCCCTTCCCTGCGGGCCTGAACGAGCTCGCGTTTCCATGCGGCCGGGGACTTATCCCGGAACATCCCGGAAAGGCAGAGGCTGAGCGAATCGATGCCGGAACGGAAAACCTTCTCATCAAGAGCGTTGCTGTTGAGGTCCATGCGGATCTCGTAATAGGGGACCGAAGTGGCGAGGAGCCGTCCTCCCCCTGTCGCATAGATATCGCCGCGATTGGGATCAATGGTGATGTACTTCAGCGTTAGCTCTTCGGCTTTCTGCCTGAGCTCCTCTCCCTGCAGGAACTGCAACTGCAGGATCCTTCCCACGATCAGCAGGGCCAGGAGGAAAAGTCCCAGGTACAAACCGATCACCCGGCCAACGATGATTTGCTTAATGGTCTTCATTCCTTCTCCTGCTTTTGGGAACGCTTATTTTTATGGGGGGATCGACGGCTTCCTGAAGTCCCAGTTCCTTGCTCTCCACCAGCCTGGCAACCTGGCTCTGCCGGCTGATGAATTCGAGTTCCGAGGCGGTTGATATGGCCTGTGCACGGAGTTCCTTCAGTTCTGTCTGCAATTCCATGGTTTGCCGAATCAGCCTTTCTGCATGATAGCGGTTGCCGATGTAGATGATGATCAGGAAAGTGATGAACAATACAAAGGGAAGCTGCTTTACCACCCGGTCACGGGTGAGCACCGATCCGTCGAACACGTCCCATATCGACCCGCGGCGGATCTCCTTCTGTTCGATCTTCTGGTCGACAAACTCTATGTTTCCTTTCCTATCCCCCATCTTCTTTTACTATCTTATTGAATGCCAATTCTTTCAGCGATCCTGAGTTTTGCACTCCTGGCCCTGGGATTTTCTGCCATCTCCTCGGAGCCGGGAATGATGACGTTACGGTTGACCGGCCTGAAGGGACTTTCCACGTTCCCGTAAAAGTCCTTCTTCACCGTTCCCTCCGCGTTCCCCGTCCTGAAATAATGCTTCACCATCCGGTCCTCCAGTGAATGATATGTTATGATCACGAACCTTGATCCGCTGTGCATGAACCCGGCCGTATCCCTCAGCATTTCTTCGAGCGATTCCATTTCCCCGTTCACTTCGATCCTCAGGGCCTGGAAAACCCTGGCCAGGTACTTTTGCGGATGCCTCTCCGGTATGCAGTCCCCCATCGCCTCCACCAACTGTCCCGTCGTTTCCAGCCTTTCCTTCCTGCGGAATGAACAGATGGCCGATGCGAGCCTTCCAGCATTGTTCACCTCCCCGTAGGTCCGGAATATTTCCCTGAGCCGGCCCTCCGTGTACTCATTCAGGATGTCTGCCGCGGTACGGCCGGCTTCCGGATTCATTCTCATATCGATCCCGGATTCGTGGCGGAAGGAGAAACCCCTTTCAGGCACATCAAACTGATGTGATGAAACCCCCAGGTCCGCAAGGGCGCCGTCTATGGATGTAATGCCGTGGAAACGCAAATAATTTTTGACATATCTGAAATTGCCCCTTATTAAAAGCAGGCGTTTATCTTTTATGGCATTCCTCAGAGCATCCGGGTCCTGGTCGAATGCAATCAGCCTCCCCTTTCCCAGCTTTTCCAGGATGCCCGCCGAGTGGCCCCCTCCCCCGAAGGTGAAATCCACATAGGTCCCACCTTTCTGAATGTTCAGGCCATCCAGGCTTTCCTCCAGTAAAACAGGACGATGATACATCTATTCGTTCTCCAGGTCATTAATGGCACCGCCCAGGATCTTTTCCGCAAGGGATGCAAAATCCGGTACTGCTTCACTGACCTTCCCGTACAGCTTCTCGGCCCAGATCTCGATTTTCCCGTACTGCCCTGCCAGGACCGCCTCTTTTTCGATGCCGGCAAAATCCATCAATCGTTTCGGAATGAGGAAACGGCTGTTGGAATCCAACATCAGCTCGGCCGTTCCCTGGTAGAACATCCTGAGGAAACGGCTGTGTTCCTTATTGTAGGGATTGGTGTTTTTCCTTATGATCCTGTTCTGCCGTTCCCATTCCTCCACCGGGTACATCACAAGGCAATTTTCGAAGACATCGCGCTTCACCACGAATTTCTCCTGGGCACCTGCCGGCAATTGCTTTTTAAATGCAGATGGAAGCATGATCCTTCCCTTCGCATCCACCCTGCAACTATATTCTCCTATAAACGTTATCATTCCTGCGTTTTCCGGACATTTTGTAAAAATAATACAAAAAATCCCACATTCCACCACTTTCCCCCATTTTTTGACACTTTGTTAAAAACTTTCAATCCATAATCTTATCTGCTTGTATTTCTGATATTTGGAAGTTCACAGCGGTTCCCCCTGCCTCTGCCGCTGCTTTTTTTTATCTATTTTTTCGTACTTTGCATCGCCCTTATAAAGGCCTGATTCTGGAAAATAAGATCCAAATGGCTGATTTTACGGAAACATTACCGGTCCCCAGAATTGACATCCGTAAGATCTTTCGTGACAAGAATCCCCGGATGTCCAGGATAATCCCGGGATTTGTATACCGTTACCTGGAACGTATCCTCCACCAGGATTTCATAAACGGATTCCTGGAGAGGCATGGGCATAAAGGGGGACTCGAATTCATCGAAGGGGCCTTCCAGGAATTCAATGTTACCATGAACATAAAGGGAGAAGCGAACCTGTCGGAGAAGGGACGCTTCCTGTTTGTTTCCAACCACCCCCTCGGGGGGTTTGACGGCAATATGCTGATCTACCTGCTGCGCCGGCATTACCCGAAAGTGATCGTCCTGGTGAACGACATCCTGATGAACATCAGGAACCTGGAGGAATTCTTCATACCGGTTAACAAGCACGGGGGACAGGCAAGGGAAAACGTGCGGCTGATCGAGGATACCTACCGTTCCGATGCCCAGATCCTTTCGTTTCCTTCCGGTTATGTTTCCAGGAAGATCAAAGGGGTGATCCAGGATCTTGAATGGCAGAAAAGTTTCATCGTCAAAGCAGTGCAATACCAGCGGGATGTGATTCCCATTCACGTTAGCGGGCATAACACCAATCGCTTCTACCGGATTGCCAACGTCCGTAAATTCCTCCGCATCAAATGGAACCTTGAAATGTTCTTCCTTCCCGACGAATCTTACCGGCACAGGAACAAGACCTTCACCTTTACTATAGGGAAACCCATCCCCTATACAACTTTTGACAGGACTTTCAAGCCGAAGGAATGGGCCGCGCAGGTCAGGGATCTCGTTTACCGGCTCCCCCTGGAAGAGAAAGCATCCTTACTCGGTGCAGAATAATTCTTAACTTTGCCAAAACCAGACCTTCTCCCATGAAACCTATCATTCGTGCGATCCCGAGACAGGACCTTGAAAAGGAACTGACCATGGACAAGTTCATTCGCATCACCAACAAGGCGGACAATGAACTCTACATCTTCACCGCCCATGACTCACCCAACCTGATGCAGGAAATTGGCAGGCTCAGGGAGCTGACCTTCAGGGCAGCCGGAGGGGGAACGGGGAAATCGGTCGATATCGATGATTTCGACACCATGGAGGATCCCTACAAGCAGCTGATCGTCTGGGATCCCGAAAAGGAAGAGATCCTGGGAGGATACCGTTTTCATCTCTGTGAAATGAACAAGACGGGCAAGGAGTGTACCAAGGTTACCCTGGCGACCGAGCAGCTTTTTAATTTTTCCGATAAATTCAGGAATGATTTCCTGCCCAACATCATTGAACTGGGAAGGTCATTCGTTCAGCCCGCCTACCAGTCCACCAGCCTCCACAGCAAGGGCCTGTATGCCCTCGATAACCTGTGGGACGGACTGGGAACGCTGGTTATCGATTATCCGACCAAGATATTTTTCTTCGGGAAGGTGACCATGTACCCCAATTATAACAACAGGGCCCGTAATCTCATCCTTTATTTTCTTGAAAAACATTTCCCTGATAATGATAACCTGGTCACGCCGATCGTGCCCCTGGATACCAAGATGGACAGGGAGGAAATGGAAAAGATCTTTACCGGAAAGGATTACATGGAAGACTATAAGATCCTTTCCCAGAGCATAAGGGCATTCGGAGAAAATATCCCGCCGCTTATCAATGCCTACATGAACCTTTCGCCCTCCATGCGAACCTTCGGCACGGTGATCAACCCGGCCTTCGGGGATGTGGAGGAAACGGCCATGATGATCAACATTAACGATGTGTACAAGCAGAAAGTGGAAAGGCACATCGCCAGTTACATTCCCCAGAGCAAGTACCAGATATTCAGGCTGATTGCCAGGATACGAAGACTAAGAAGGGGGAAGTCCTGAACCCCGATCCTAATAGGCCCTTACGTTCCAGCCCTTGATGTAATTGATAAAGGAGCGGTTGGCCACCACATTCCCCCCGGGAGTCGGGTAATTGCCGGTGAAGTACCAGTCCCCCAGATGATCCGGGCATGCCTTATGCAGGTTTTCCACCGTCTGGTAGACAATTTTCACCCGGGCATTGATCTTTTTGGAGGTCAGGAGCTCCCCGATCTTATCCGAGATCTGTTCATAGGTAAAGGGTTCGTAGATTTTTTTAACATGGTTGATGACCTCCTCGCGGGATTTTTCTTCGTCGGCCACCGCCCCGTTGTAAACTTCGTTAATCACCCCTTCCATGCCGTTTTCCTTAAGCAGAGCAATGGCTGCCTGAAAGGCCACAAAATCGCCCAGTTTTGCCATATCGATCCCGTAACAGTCGGGGTAGCGGATCTGCGGGGAAGACGACACGATGAAGATCTGCCTGGGTCCCAGGCGGTCCAGTATCTTCAGAATACTTTCTCTGAGGGTGGTGCCTCTAACAATACTGTCGTCGATCACCACCAGGTTGTCCAGTCCCCTTCTTACGGTCCCGTAAGTAATATCGTAGACATGTCCCACCAGGTCGTCCCTGCCCGAATCCTGGGCAATAAAGGTGCGTAATTTGACGTCCTTTACAGCGATCTTTTCGACCCTTGGCCGACGGCTGATGAGCTCTTCAATCTCTTCCGGGGAGAACTCACAGGCTTTCTTAACCAGGATCCTGGTTTTTTCTGCGATCATGTAATCCTCGACCCCCCGTATCATGCCGTAAAAGGCTGTTTCGGCCGTATTCGGTATGTAGGAAAATACCGTCCCGGCAATGTCATTTTCAATTGCCTTCAGGATAGCGGGAGTGAGCAGATTGCCCAGTTTTTTCCGTTCTGTGTAAATATCCTGGTCACTGCCCCGGGAAAAATAGATCCGTTCGAAGGAACAGGAACGTTTCTCCTGTGGTTCACGGATCATGTCCATCGACACCTTTCCGTTCCTCTTGATGATCAGGGCATGGCCGGGCTCGATCTCGTGGACCTGTTCCGCCTGAACGTTCATCACGGTCTGGATGACCGGGCGTTCGGAGGCGACCACGACAATCTCGTCATCCCGGTAAAAGAACCCGGGGCGGATCCCCCAGGGATCCCTGTAGGCAAAGGCATCCCCGTGCCCGATCATGCCCGCGATCATATGTCCTCCGTCCCAGCGTTTACTTGCCTCGGCCAGTATTCTTGCGACATCCAGGTGTTCGCCGATAAGATCCGAGATCCGGATATTCGGTTGGCCCTCCTGCTTGAACTTTTCAAAAAGCTGCTGGTTTTCCTGGTCAAGGAAATGGCCGATCTTTTCAAGTATGGTTACGGTGTCAGAGAAGTCATTCGGGTGCTGGCCGAGGTCGATCAGGATATGGAACAGCTCATCGACATTGGTCAGGTTGAAATTGCCTGCAAGTACCAGGTTCCTGGATTTCCAGTTGTTTTGACGCATGACGGGATGAACGCTGTCGAGATTATTCTTGCCGTAGGTGCCGTACCGCAGGTGTCCCAGGTAAAGTTCCCCTGCGAAGGAAAGATTCAGCTTCGCCCAGTTGGCATCCTTGAAACGGTCAGGGTGCTTGCGTTCAGGTTTTTTAAATTCCGAGGAAATCTTTCTGAATACCTCGTTGATGGCAGCATCGTTGGCAGACCGGTGGCGTGATATGAACTGGACGCCGGGGGGAGTATCGAAATTTATGCAAGCCACGCCGGCCCCATCCTGTCCCCTGTTATGCTGCTTTTCCATCAGAAGGTACATTTTGTTCAGGCCGTATTTCCAGGTCCCGTACTTGTATTGGTAGTATTCCAGCGGTTGCAGTAACCGGATCAGTGCAATCCCACACTCATGTTTGATCAGCTCGCTCATTTTTCCGGAAAGTCGATCACATCATAGACTATGAAAGCGGTCGGAAAATCTCTTTTTATCGTGTTAAGCAGTTTAAGAGTTTCGGATTTGCTGCGGTATCCCCCTATGTATACCTTGAAATTCGGATCATCGTAGATCACGTCGTTCCGTATGCCTTCGTATTTCCTGAGGAACTTTGCCTTGGTCTCATAGGCTTCTTCCCTGGCATTATTCGAGGATCCCGAGTATATCCTGATCCAGTAGCAGGGAATGCCGCCCATCTTCCGGTTCTGCTCCATAAAGGTGAGGAGGATCTCGTCAAGTTTTGGTTCCTGTATGATATGGACCCTGCCTTCCCCGGCGACCGGACCGAACAGCTGGCCGAACAGGGGGGATTCAGCTTCAACCTGCTGGGTTTCCTGTGCCGCAAGGCAAATTGATAAAAAATTGAAAATCAGGGCAATATACAGTAGCTTATGCATGGCCGGAAATTCTGCAACAAAAATATAAAAAAAATTGAGGCCCCAAATATTTAAGATGTCTGTACATATAACGTACCGAAATGAATATTTTGTAAATTGTACACCGTTTGCAAATGAAAACACTTCCCTTACATGAATAGAAGCGTGCGATTAACCCTTATATGCCTGTTCCTGTCTGCCGTTCCCTTTTTATTTCCGCCTGCTGTTATGGCTTTCCCGGCCGGACAGGGGGACCATGTTACCCCCGCGGATACCAGTCATCAGCAGGTTGTGTCCGGTACCGTTTCAGGGGAAACGGATACCCATCCGGAAGGCAGGGATCATACGAAAAGCGGGGACCATGCAGAAGGTAGCCATCAGAGCAATATGTACCCGCTCCTGTTTGTGATCATAGCCCTGGTGATTGGCGCCGGAACGCGTCACTGGCTCCGCAGGAGTCCCCTTCCTTTCACCGTTTCTTTGCTGATCATCGGACTGGGACTGGGAGCCGCTAACCGGCTTGGCTGGTTCGGTGTCTGGCACCTGGGTTCACTCAGCCTGAACGTGGGTTTCCTGGGACAGTCCCTCGACTGGGCGGGGAAAATTGACCCCCACCTCATCCTGTACATCTTTCTGCCCACCCTGATCTTCGAGGCCGCTTTTGCCATGGATGTACACACCTTCAGAAAGACCTTCACCAATTCGTTCATGCTCGCCGTCCCGGGCATCATCATCGCCCTGTTGCTGACGGCCGCCCTCATAATGATCATGAAGGTATCCGGGCTGGGTTTTACCGGTTGGGGCTGGTCCCTTGCGCTGCTGTTCGGAGCCGTGGTGAGCGCGACGGACCCGGTAGCTGTGGTTGCCCTGCTGAAGGAGCTTGGTGCCAGCAAGAAACTGGGGACCCTGATTGAAGGGGAATCCCTGCTTAACGACGGAACTGCAATCGTGATCTTCATGGTGGTGCTTGCGTCCATAGCAGGCAGCGGTGCGGAAACCTCTCCGCTTCTGGAGTTCGTCAGGGTATCGCTCGGAGGGGCTGCCGTAGGGATATTCTTCGGCTGGCTGACCATCCGCTGGGTAAAAAAAGTCTTCAACGATGCCCTGATCGAGATCACGGTGATTGTTGCTGCGGCTTACCTGACGTTTTTTGTTGCCGAACACTTCCTGCATGTTTCGGGTGTGCTGGGACTTGTAGCCCTTGGCCTGATGATGGCAGGGGTCGGAAGGACACGCATCAGTCCCGAGGTGGAACACTTCCTCCATGAATTCTGGGAACTGGCCGCCTTTATCGCAAATACGCTGATCTTCGTCATCGTCGGGGTGGTCATCGCCAACAACTCCCAGTTTACGGCCGATGACATCCTGAAGCTGTTCATCATCTACATCGGGGTGCACATTGTCCGTGCCGTCATGATCGCCGTGCTCTATCCGGTCATGCGGAGGGCCGGCTACGGGCTGCCCGTCAAAGATGCCATCGTGCTCTGGTACGGTGCACTGCGCGGTGCCATCGGGCTCGCACTGGCCCTGATCGTGGCCGCCGATGCCAGCATCGCCCAGGAAATCCGGGACGATTTTCTGTTTCTTACAGCGGGACTCGTAACCCTTTTCTCCCTGGTCAATGCCACCACCATCAAATATGTTGTGAACGGACTGGGTCTGACCCGTATCGCCCCGGCCAAGGCATTAATGATGCATTCTGCCAAAAGTTACCTGAGACAGTCCACGGAGAATTCAATCGAGAAGTTCAAGCAGGACCGCTACCTCAACCGGGCCAACTGGGACATTGTCAGGACCTTCCTTCCGGAAAAACCGGAAGTTGAAAATGAGGAGGGACTGCAGCTTGATTCACAGATTGCCGAGACACGCAGAAGAATTCTCGAGCGCGAGAAGAGCAGTTACTGGAACCAGTTCCGGGAAGGCATGCTGGGCTCGACCGCCGTCCGAAGGCTCTCGGATGCCATTAACGAGATCATGGATGAAGGAGGACTGGTATCCCTCTCCAAGCGCAAGGACCTTGAGCAGGAATGGAAAACCCCTAAAATACTGGGCAGACTTCAATCCATGCCCATCGTCGGCAGGCTGAGCCAGCATTTCTTCTTTGAACGCCTGGCAACCAGTTACGATTCCGCACGCGGATTTGTGCATGCCCAGGAAGAAAACCTGAAACTCATTGAAAATATGCTGATCGCACAGGATGAGGGGGACGAAACCATAGATGAGGAAAACGTAGCCCTGATCGAAGCGGAGATCAATGAGAATAAAATACACGGGCTGACCTTCCTGCGTAACCTCCGGAATTCATACCCCGAGATCTATAATGCCATCGCAACCCGGCAGGCCATCCGCTCCGTACTGAACTATGAAAAGCGAATGGTGGAAAGATTGCTGAACAAGGGGCGGATCGACTCCGGTGAAGCCGCCAAGATCATCTCCGGCATCGAAGAGCGGATGAAAATCCTCATGGACAGCCCACCTTCGTTGGAAATACCCAAGCCGATCGAATTGCTGCGGGATATTTCCTGGCTTGTCGGGCTCGAAGAAAAAACCTTCAGCCGCGTGGTCAATGATTTCCAGAATCGCGTTTATGCTGTAGATGCCACCCTGGTCAAGGAAAACGGCCCTGGCGACGGCCTTTTCGTGGTGGTCAGGGGACAGGTTAAAATTACCTTAAAAGGGGTGGTGATCGATATCCTCGGTCCGGGAAGCATTATAGGTGAGATGGCTGTCCTGACGGGACTTCCAAGAACTGCAACCGTTTCGGCGGAGTCCCCGGTGACCGTGCTCTGGATGAGCACTTCAAAGATGAAAGCCATCATGAAAGATTCCAGGGATCTTGAAAACCGGCTCTGGAAATTTGCAAGCATGCGTTTTGCCATGAACCTCCTGAGCCATAAAAAGCCCTACGACAACTGGCAGCAGAAAGAATTCAGACAATGGCTGCTGGCGGGTGACATCATGTACCCGGACGAGAAAGGGCATATTGACCTGCAAGGCAAGGTGGGAATACTGGTCACCGGGAAAGCCACTTCGAACGAGAATCAGAAAGTTCTCACTGCCCCGGATATTCTTGAACCGTCGGATTACACCTTCAGTTCCAATTCCAGGGTATTCATCAGGGAGCAGAAATGATTGCGGGACTACCGGATAAGAAGAGAGGAGTGGAAAGGCTGGCAGGGACCGTGGCCCTGCTGATTTCCTTTTTGGTGGTGGCAGGTATTTTTACCAGTCTTGACATCCATCCGGAGTTCGTTAACATCCACGAGGACCTTTCCTACCTCGGTGAAAACATGACAAGGCTTCGTCTGAACACCTGGATCTGGTTTGTGAATTCCATCCTGATCCTCATGCTGGGACCGCTCCTCCTGATGAGTTTCCTGCCATACGGCAGATCATCCGCCTACCTGGCCGCTTTCCTGATCAGTACCACGGGTATCCTCTATATCAACTTTTCCATAAACGGCCATGACCTCATCTTCCTGGTAACGGATTACCTGAAATCGGCCGGTGAAGAAACCGACATCATGGCAGGCATTGCATACAAGATCATGGTGAGCAAGACCAACCTGCAGCTGGCTGCCTATACCCTGGCCGGGCTCAGTTCGATGATCCTGGGACTCCTGATCGCAAGCACCGGTCATCTTCCGCGCTTCATAGGCTGGCTGGCGATTTTCGGGGGACTCATATACGCCAGTTTTGGCTGGATCAGCACGGATCATATCCTGTTTACCATCGGACGGCTGCTCTTCATCATAGCCCTGGTATTACTTGGAAGTTTCCTTCTGCTGAGGGGACTTGTCCGGAAAGAAAAGAAAGCGTGAACACCCATTATGCATCCTACCGGCGGGCATCAAGGGACCAGATAATCCGGGATTACCGGGAACTCAGCTCCCTCAGCTATCTGAGCGAACTGATCGGGGCATTGCCTTACGTCGCTACCATCCTTAACCAGGACCGGCAGATCGTGTTCAGCAATGAGTCCCTTCTGAAGAAAATGGGGATCGATATAGAAGAAGTCCTGGGGAAAAGACCCGGGGAAGCGCTTAATTGCAAACATGCCGACCTTATGCAGGCAGGATGCGGGACCTCGGAAAACTGCCAGGTCTGCGGTGCAGTCAATACCATACTCAAATGCCAGGAAACCGGACAGACCGCTACCGATGAATGCAGGATAAGGGTCAATGACCGGGAAGGATACGAGGATTGCCTGGACCTGGAAGTCACGGCAACGCCTTTCCTCTGGGGCAAGCAGAAATTCATCATTTTCGCGGTACGGGACATAAGCAGCGAGAAACGCAAGGAAGCCCTGGAACGCATTTTCTTTCACGATGTGATCAATACGGCCGGAACCCTGAAGGGAGTCGTGGACATGCTGAAGCAACTGGAAGACCCGAAAAAAATTAAAAATTTCATCGACCTGCTTTCGGTGGTAAGCCAGGATCTTACCGAAGAGATCCTGAACCAGAAATCTCTTCTTGCTGCAGAAAACGGGGAACTTGCCGTAAAAAAGCAGAAATTCTACCTGAGGGAAACCCTCGGGCACATCGTGAAGGAATACAGGCGGCACGAACTGGCACTCAATAAGGAAATCGTGTTCCTTGATGATCCCTGTGAAATCACCATACACACAGATCCGGTCCTGCTGCGCAGGGTGATCAGCAATATGATTAAGAACGCACTCGAGGCAATCAGGGTGGAAGAAAGGGTGACCATCGAATGCAGCAGCCAGCCGGGATCGGCAACCATCCGTGTACACAATCCCGGCGTAATGTCGGAAACTGTGAAAAAACAGGTTTTCCAGAGATCTTTTTCCACCAAGGGGAAAGGGAGGGGACTCGGAACCTACAGCATGAAATTGCTGGGAGAAAAATACCTGGGCGGGAAGGTGCACTTTTCCTCCTTAAAGAATGAAGGCACGGTATTCAGCCTGCAACTGCCCCTGTCCTGACGGGCCACCACGCTCCATCACAGCGACCAGGCTCTCCAACTGAATCGCAGCGATCTTATTCCATCACAGCGACCAGGCTCTCCAACTGAATCGCAGTGATCTTATTCCATCGCAGCGACCAGGCTGTCGGTCAGCTCCAGGTTGTGGTAAACGTTCTGCACGTCATCGTCGTCATCAAAGTCCTCGATGATCTTCAATACCTTCAGGGCCGCTTCCGGTTTGAGCTGCTTGGTCTCCAGCGGAATCCTTTGCAATTCTGCATTCTCCGCCTCCAATCCCATCTCTTCCAGTTTTTTCTGGATATTGCCGAAATCCTCCAGGGCCGTGGTAATGATGAACACATCCCCTTCCTGGTCGACCTCCTCCACACCGGCATCGATGAGTTCGAGCTGGAATTCCTCCGGGTCCATGTCCCCCCTTGGAACCGTTATCACCCCCTTGCGTTCGAACATAAAAGCAACCGAACCGTTGGTACCCAGGTTGCCACCCCGCCTGTTGAAGATCGCCCGTATGCTGCTTACGGTGCGGAGATGATTATCCGTCATGCATTCGATAAAAATGGCGATGCCATGGGGTCCATAGCCCTCGAATGTCACCTCATGGAGCGTATCCGCTTCCTTGCTGGCCCTGTTAATGGCCCTGTCAATATTTTCCTTGGGCATATTGACACCCTTCGCGTTAGCGATGGCCAGCCTGAGGCGAGGATTCATATCCGGGTCCGCTCCCCCCTCGCGTGCGGCAAGCTGGATTTCCTTTGAAACCCTTGAGAACATTTTCGACCTTTTGGCATCCGCGGCTCCCTTCTTCCGCTTGATCGTTGACCATTTACTGTGTCCTGACATACAATTCAGACTTATTTGAACTGCGCAAAATTACAAAATTGGGGGGGATTTTGAAATTTTGAAATTCCCTCCTGAATTCCTATCATTGATAATGGAAATAACGATCCGGGCAAAAACCAAGGAAATGCCGGGAAGAATTATAATAAGGGGTATAATTATTGTGCATTGTTGTCCGGTGTAGGGTGAACCATATCTCAGGAATCATTAGTATGAGATACCCAGCATTGATCACATAGCCATATATGAAAAGAAGGATCCTGAAACTGGCCATACTTGCAGGGGCGATCGGATTGACCGGCGCGGGACCGGCATTCCTTGCCTCACCCGACGTGATCCCGGACCTCGAAGGCAAGATGGAGGATTACTACCGCCGCTATCCCCAGCAGAAAGTTTACCTGCATCTCGATAAGCTCGCATACGGTGCCGGGGAAAAGATCTGGTACAGGGCCTATCTCGTGGATTCCCGCTCACATAAACCGGATACGATCAGTAAAAACCTCCTGGTGGAGCTATTGAACTCCTACGGGAATGTAAGTATGGCACAATTGCTGAAACTGGAACATGGTTTTGCCAGCGGTGATTTCCATATACCCGATACCATGAGGGAGGGATTGTACCAGATCAGGGCCTACACAAACTGGATGCGTAACTTCGGAACGGAATATTATTTCCGCAGGGAATTTAATATCTGGAATCCCGGCCAGTATGACAAGCTCTACCGGGAAGACAAACTTGCCAGCAAAAAACACAAACGAATAAGCGGCCGCAAAGCCAGGAAGATCGACTTACAGTTCTTCCCGGAGGGAGGATATCTCGTCGGCGGAATAGCCTCTAATGTCGGATTCAAGGCGGTGAATGACCTGGGCCTCGGGATCCCGGTCTCAGGAACCCTGTTCAACCGGAAAAATGAGCCTGTGGCGGAATTTAAAAGCTTTCATCTCGGGATGGGAGCCTTTTCCTTTACCCCTGCGACCGGTGAGAAATATACGGCTGAGGTGGCGGTTGATGAAGGCAGGGAATACCGGTTCGATTTCCCCGAAGTCCAGTCCTCCGGCTATCATATGGAATTGACCGGAAATGACCGTAACGGGTTAAAACTGAAGCTTGGCAGTACATTTGAAAGTCCCACTGTACTGCTTGCCTGCCACATCCGCGGGAGACTGCTTTATGCATCGGAGATAAAGCTGGGCACCGGGATCACTGTCCTGGAAATACCCTCGGCGAACTTTCCAAGCGGCATCCTGCACATCACCCTTTTCGACAGCAACCGGGAACCGCGCTGCGAACGTCTTGCCTATATCCAGAGGGACGATATGATAAACCTCAGCATCCGGCAGGATAAAAACGAATACAATAAGAAGGAGCCGGTCGAGCTTACGCTCATTGCCAGGGATGCTTCCGGCCGGCCCGTAGAGGGACAGTTCTCCGTCTCCGTTTCGGACCGGGACCTCCCGAATAACGCATCGGATTTTCAGTCCAGCATCCTTTCCACCCTCCTCCTCTCCTCAGACCTCTCAGGCAGGATCGAGCAACCCGATTTTTACTTCAGCAGCCAGGATGCCGATACCAGGCAGGCACTTGACTACCTGTTGCTTACCCAGGGATGGCGGAGGTTCAACTGGGAAGACATCATCTATGAAAAGTCCAGAGAGATCGATTACCCGATCCAGAAAGGCCTCATTGTCAGGGGGAAAGTTACCAAGGAATTCCTCGATATCCCGCTTAAACACCTGCCCGTAACCCTGACCGTGTTGAGTGAATTCAACGACGTTTTTATTGCCCGTACGGACAACAGGGGGCAATTTGAATTTGAGCTTCCCGATTATGAGGATACCCTCCAGGTGGAATTGACTGCCAGGAGGACGAGCGGCAGGAAAAATCTTGTCATATACCTGGAGGACAGTAAACTTGAAGGTTCGGAAGAGATTTATTCCTCCTATTCGTCCGAAATGATTGTAAGGGGCTCCAACACCCTCAGACCTGTTCCTGAAGAGCATGTTGACAGCATGCAGCAGACTCTTGAAGGGATTTACCGCACACCGGATTTCGTGCTTTACGTTGATGATAACATGCGTTCCTATAATTCGGTCCTTGAAATGATCCAGGGAAGGATTCCCGGAGTGGTGGTAACAGGGAACAGCGTTCAGATCCGGGGGCCATCCTCCTTCTACGGAAGCAACGAACCGCTTTTCCTCATCGATAATATACCCACGGACCTGGGTGCGGTGCAATCGCTCAATCCGAATGATGTTGAACGGATCGAAGTACTGAAGGGACCGAGTGCGGCCATTTACGGAGTGCGGGGGGCGAATGGGGTGATCGCCATATTCACCAGGCGGGGCAGGTTCATGACAAAAGGTGTCCTTACCTTTGAAATGCTGGGGTACCACCGGCCCCAGGAATTTTATTCGCCGAAATACGGAACGGATTTTGACTACCTCATTGAGGATAACCGGTCCAGCCTCTACTGGGATCCCGAGGTAACAACCGACGGGAACGGAATCGCAAGGCTGCGTTTTTACAATTCGGGCAAGGCATCAACATTTTATATCGTGGCCGAGGGGATCAGTCCCCAGGGAAAGATCGGGAGAGCAGAAAGGTCTTATACAGTTAAATAGCACTCAGGCCACCCCCGAGAGTACTTTGTCCTTCTCCGGGTTGATCTCAAATACAAAACTGAGCTTCATAAGCTTCAGAAGTTCATAGACTTCCTGTGAAACGTCACAGATCACGAAATGGCTGCCGGCCTTGCTGGCCTGGTTTACAACGGCCATGATCGCCCTGAAACCAGAACTGTCAATGAAATTTATTCCCTCCATACTCAGGACGACTTCTCTTCCCGGTTTGGATACGATCTTCATTAATTCTGACTGGAGGGGTTCTGCGATCAGGGTGTTCAGCCTGCGTGTCCTGTAAAATGAGATCCTGTAAATTCCGTCCTCAATATTCAGTTTCAGCATTGCAAAATGGTTGGAAATACGAGCTTGAAAGATAAATGTTTAAAAAAAGCTAATTAAATAACTAATCTGATTTTATCAACAAAAACATGCATTTTTTCAAGGGGATTTGAAAATCACCTGGAATACAGGTTGCATGGTTAAGGCCGGTTTACTTCTTTAACTGAAGGTAAAGTTCATCGAGCTGTTCAACTGAGATTTCCGACGGGGTGTCGATCATTACATCCCTGCCCGAGTTGTTCTTTGGGAACGCGATCACATCGCGGATTGAATCGAGTCCCGCGAAAAGAGCCACCCACCGGTCGAAGCCGAACGCAATCCCACCGTGGGGAGGAGCCCCGTATCGGAAGGCATTCATCAGGAACCCGAACTGCTTTCTCGCCGCTTCCTCGGTGAATCCAAGGTTTTTAAACATCAGTTTCTGAAGGGCTTCATCGTGGATCCGGATCGATCCTCCGCCGATCTCGACCCCGTTTATAACCATATCGTAGGCATTGGCCCTGACCCTGCCGGGATCGGTCTCGAATAATTCCAGGTCCTCGATCTTGGGGGAAGTGAAGGGATGGTGCATGGCATGGAAACGTTGTGTTTCCTCATCCCATTCCAGCAGCGGGAAATCAACCACCCAGAGAGGTTTGTAGCTGCCTTTTACCCGGAGTCCCAGTCGATTTCCCATTTCGAGCCTCAGTTCTGAAAGGGCCTTCAGGGTGATATTCTTTTCTCCTGCAAGGATCAGGATCAGATCATCGGGACCAGCCTGAAGTTTTTCGGCCCAGTCCTTCAGATCCTCCTGGCTGTAAAATTTATCCAGGGACGATTTACAGCTGCCGTCCTCTTCAACGCTGACATGGATGAGTCCCTTTGCCCCGATCTGCGGCCGGGTGACAAAAGCGGTCAGTCCGTCCAGTTCCTTCCTTGAATAGGCTGCACAGCCTTTTGCACAGATCGCTCCGATGTAAGCGGCTTCATCGAAAACCCGGAAGCCCTTTCCCTGTGCAAGCGGGGTCAGTTCACCGATCTTCATTTCAAAACGGATGTCCGGCTTGTCTGTCCCGTATTCAGCCATGGCCCGGTCATACGACATCACCGGGAAAGATTCCTTTATCTCGATGTGGAGTATCTGCCTGAAAAGATGCTTCGCAAGTCCCTCGAAAGCGGCCAGCACATCCTCTCTTTCGACAAAAGCCATTTCGCAGTCGATCTGGGTGAATTCCGGCTGGCGGTCTGCCCTCAGATCTTCATCGCGAAAGCATTTCACGATCTGGAAATACCTGTCGTAGCCGGCTACCATCAACAATTGCTTGAAGGTTTGTGGGGACTGAGGCAGTGCGTAGAACTGTCCCTCGTTCATCCTTGAAGGCACCACGAAGTCCCTCGCCCCTTCCGGGGTAGATTTGATCAGGAAGGGGGTTTCGATCTCGAAGAATCCCTGGGAGTCAAAGTAACGGCGGACCTCCTGGGCCATCCTATGCCGGAGTTCCAGGTTTTTTTTCAGGGCGGGCCTCCGCAGGTCCAGGAACCTGAACTGCATCCTGAGATCGTCCCCTCCATCCGTTTCGTTTTCAATGGTGAATGGCGGTAATTCAGCCGATTTCAGGACATTCAGCTCATTCACCAGGAGCTCGATGTCGCCGGTCTGCATCCTGGGATTCTTGCTGCTACGCTCGGCAACCTTGCCCTTTGCCTGGATAACGTATTCCCGTCCCAGTTTCCTGGCTTTCCTGCAAAGGGATTCGTTGTCTTCCATATTAAAGACAAGCTGGGTAATCCCGTAACGGTCCCTCAGGTCAACAAAGGTCATTCCGCCCAGGTCCCTCGAGCGCTGCACCCAGCCGCTCAGTGTAACGGATTGCCCGGCATGTTCAAGTCTCAATTCCCCGCAGGTATGTGTTCTGTACATCTTATTATATATTTGTCTGGTGATTTTAAGGTACAAATGTAATCATTCATGTCCTACAAGATTTACTCCGATGAGTATTTTATGAATGAGGCCCTGAAAGAGGCCCTGAAAGCACGGGAAGAGCAGGAAATACCCGTTGGCGCGGTGATTGTTGCGGACCGGAGGATCATTGCGCGGACGCACAACCAGACCGAGATCCTGCGCGACACCACGGCACATGCAGAAATGCTTGCCATTACGGCAGCATCCAGCTTCCTGGGGGCCAAATACCTTGATCAGTGCACCCTGTACGTTACGCTCGAACCCTGTACCATGTGTGCTTCCGCCGCCTCATGGGCCCAGCTCGGAAGGCTGGTTTACGGGGCAAAGGATCCGAAAGCCGGTTACGGGAGGATCATCCAGGGCATACTCCACCCCAAAACGGAAACAAGATCAGGGGTGCTTGAGAAGGAATGTTCCATGCTTCTTTCGGAATTTTTCAGGGAACGGCGGTAAAGATCCGAGATCCTTAAGTCCAGATCAGTATCCTTAAGTCCAGATCGGGAACCTTTATGCCAGT
>CAYSJH010000028.1:48242-56132 GCA_964431315.1 uncultured Bacteroides sp.
ATCCTTAAGTCCAGATCAGTATCCTTAAGTCCAGATCGGGAACCTTTATGCCAGTTCTTCGATCGCGAACCCGGCCCGTTGCAGGTCCGTCCAGAATCCCGGGTAGGACTTATTCACCACTTCAGGGTCCTCTATGGTCAGTCCCGGGTGAAGGATGGCAGCGGGACTGAAAGACATGGCCATGCGGTGATCCTGGTAGGTTTTTATCTGCATGGTCCGGGTCATATCCGTACGGCTTTCCCCGTCCCATGAGATCCGGGTCCCCTGTTTATCAGCTTCCAGCAGGATTCCGAGTTTTTTCATTTCGGCCTGAAGAGCCAGTATCCGGTCGGTTTCCTTGATCTTCAGGGTACGGGTCCCCGTTATGCGGAAGGGGAGGTTCAGCAGGCTGCAGAGCACGACCATGGTTTGCACCAGGTCCGGGTTGTCGCTGAAATCGTATTCGAATTTCTTCAGGTTTATGGGAATAGAAGTAAGCAGGATCCCCCCTGCAGTAAATGTTGTTCTGACTCCCATCCGCCCGAACATTTCAGGCAGCACCGAATCACCCTGGTAACTGTTCTTGTACAGTCCCACGATCTCAAGCCCGGCACCCCCGCCGGCAAGGGCTGCTATGGCATACCAGTAGCTCGCTGCGCTCCAGTCCCCCTCGACCCTCATATCCTTCCCCTTGAACCGGGTATGGGGAATCTCCACGGTCTTGCCTGCAAACCGCACCGGGATTCCCAGTTCAAGCATCAGGTTCCGGGTGAGATGGATATAGGAGGCGGAGGCGGTTTCGTTTTCGAGGTGCAGGGTCAGTCCCTTTTCGAGAGCTGGACCGATCATCATCAGTGCGCTGACGTACTGGCTGGATACACTGCTGTCTACCGATATTTCCCCTCCGGCCAGCCTGCTTCCGTGTATGGAAAGGGGCGGAAAGCCGGGATTCCGGAGGTATCCGATGCGTGCTCCAAGGTCATTCAAGGCATCAACCAGCTTGCCGATGGGACGCTGCTGCATCCTTTCCGAGCCGGTCAGGACAAAATCCCCCTCCCGGATGCTCAGGTATGCTGTCAGGAATCTCATGGCAGTACCTGCATGCCCGATGTCTATGGTTCCTACGTCCGATTGAAGGGCTTTTTCCAGCACCCGGGTATCGTCGCTGTCCGAAAGGTTTTCAAGTCTTCCAGGCACTTCCGACAGGGCGTTCAGGATAAGAAGGCGGTTGGAGATTGATTTGGATGCCGGCAGTAAAACCCTGCCTGTCAGTTCCTTTTTATCCTTCTTTAAGCGATACCGCATGTGTTGTATAATATAAGGCAAAGCAGGCTTAAAAGTAGGAATTTTATCCAGAATTGATCTTTGTCATGGATTATATTGTTCCCGGGCTTTTACTTTGTATCCCGTTGAATCCAACCCCAGAGGAGTCATGGTTTCGTTTGAGAGCACAGAAATAGCATTCAGGATAAAATCCGACCGGGAACTAAGGAAGGCCTGCTTCCTTTTCCGGGCGATCTCCAACCCTGCGCTGGTCCGGATCGGCGGTTTTTTCTCCAGGCTGGCCCTCAGCATTCATTTACCCATCAACTGGATTGTAAAACCAACCATATACAGCCATTTCTGCGGGGGAGAGACCATCGGGGATTGCCTCCCCACCGTTCAGAAACTCGCAGGTTACGGCGTTCGTTCGGTGCTGGATTATTCCGTTGAAGGCGGTGAGCAAATCGGGCAGATCGATGCGGACCTGGAAGAAACCCTCCAGACCGTTCTGAATGCCGCCGGGAATAAGAATATCCCCTTTGCAGTGTTCAAGCCGACCGCTTTCTGCCAGAGCGATGTGCTCAGGAAGAAAAGCGCCGGGGAGGTTCTGGACCCGGAAGAAGAGCACGAAGCGGAACGCTTTCGCAGCCGTGTTGAAAAACTTTGCAGTACTGCCCACAGCTACGGGGTGCGGATTATGATCGATGCCGAGGATTACTGTTTCCAGCATTTCGTTGACCAGGTAGTAATGGAAATGATGGAAAAATACAACACGGACAGGGCCATCGTTTACAACACCTACCAGATGTACCGCCGGGACCGGATGGAAATATTCAGGAGGGACCTGGAAGCGGCATATTCGAAAAATTTCTATCTTGGAATTAAATTTGTGAGGGGAGCATACATGGAACGCGAACGCAAAAGGGCAGCCGAACTCGGGTATCCTTCTCCCATCCATCCGGATAAGGAAAGTACGGACCGGGACTTTGACGCAGCCCTGCAATATGCCGTCGAGAACCTTGACCGGGTTTCCATTTTCAACGGCACCCATAATGAAAAAAGCTGCCTGTATCTTGCCCAGCTGATGGAAGAGCACGGGATTGCAAGGGATGACGACCGCTGTTATTTTTCACAGCTTTACGGCATGAGTGACCACATCAGTTTCAACCTGGCAAACGAAGGCTACAACGTGGCAAAATACCTGCCTTACGGACCGGTCCGCCATGTTCTTCCCTACCTGATCCGGAGAACCGAAGAGAATACCTCCATTGCGGGTCAGACAGGCCGGGAACTCTCCCATATCCTGAAGGAACGGAAAAGAAGGAAACAAAAATCCTGAAATAATGGTTTTTGACAATAAGAAAACCACCATGCGGATATATTCTCGGAAGATGATCCAGGCCATCATCGCGGTTGCCCTGCTCATGGTCATCCTGGTTTCGGGCTGGTTTGAGAGGGACGTCCTGGGTGTTACAAAATACCAGTGGGTCATACTGGTCACCCTGATCTACCTTGTCCTGGTGCTTTTGTCCAGGATACGGCAGATGAATTTCTTTTACTTCAGCGATGAGGGGGACAAAATCCTCATACGTTATCATCCCATCCATCCCCTGGTGCAAAAGAAGAGTGCCATCCAGATCCCCAAAACAGGACTTGCCGGATACGACATCAGGAGTTCCATTCTCGGACTTAAAAAGGTACTTATCCTGAGGCAGAGTGTGAAGGGTAAAGTGGCCATCTATCCACCCATCAGCATCACTTCTCTCAGCGAAAGGGAGATCAACCTGTTGGAGAAGTACCTGGACAAATACGTCAGGACCTGAGCCCTGACTGCCCGAGTCCTGGTTACCCGAGCCCCGGCTACATGAGACCATAGCAATTCCCGGGGAGGACCCGGACGAGTCCCTCCAGTTCAAGTCCCAGCAAAATTCCAGATATCCTGCTTACAGGGATGCCGCTCTGGAAACAAATCAGGTCCACCGAGGAATCGCCCTCTGATTGAAGCACGCGGATTACTGCCTGTTCATCCGGTGACAGGTCCCTGAACATAGATGTCTGCCCGGGCTGGTGTTTTTCACCCATCGGCATCCATCCCAACTGGTATTCCAGGTCGTACGGATCCTCGATCAGGGCAGCCCTGTGAGTCTTGATCAGACCGTTGCATCCGGCCGAGGCCGGGTCGCATATTCTCCCGGGAAAGGCAAAAACATCCCGGTTGTAGGAATTGGCCAGGTCCGCCGTGATCAGTGCCCCTCCCCTGTTGCCTGACTCCACCACGACGGTTGCCTGGCTGAGCCCGGCAATGATCCGGTTCCTTTTGATGAAATTGCTTTTTTCCGGTTTTTCACCGGCCGGAAAATCCGTCACCAGGGCCCCGCTTGCTTCGATCCTCGCTGCCGTTTTCCGGTGTATCGCAGGATACATGAAATTCAGGCCGTGTCCCAGCACCGCAAGAGTGTTAATTCCGCATTCCAGGGCCGTTTTATGGGCACAATGGTCAATCCCGTAGGCGAGCCCGCTGACAATCACCAGCTCCGGATGCCTCCCGGCCAGTTCCCTGATCAGCTTCCTGCAGGTTTCAAGGCCCAATGAGGTCGGGCGGCGTGTTCCCACCACGCTGAGCGTTTTTCTTCCGTCCAGATCCAGTTCCCCCCTTACGTAGAGCACCAGCGGAGCATCCTCGCAATTCCTGAGGCTTTCGGGATAACCATCCTCATCGATAAACAGGCACCTGATGTTCTTTTTAACGGATGATTCAAGTTCCTTACCGGCTTTTTCAATGAGAGACCGGTCAAGTATGCGGTCCGCAAGCAGGGATCCTACTCCCGGTATCCCGAGCAAATCGCTCCGCTTGAGCCGGAATACGGCTTCCGCAGAACCTGCATGCACGAGAATGCGTTTCGCGCCAATGCTCCCGATCCCCGGGACCATGGTCAGGGCAATCATATAGAGTTTTTCCATACCCCCTTTATGACCGCACCACACAGATCTCTGTCCCTCCGATTTAGAATAGCACTGCTAAACAACATGTACTTCCACTGATAAAGATCATGGATTCTGCATACCGATCTGACTAATTTTCGGGTTTTTACAGGCATTACTTAACTAAACCATTTCTGACAATGGATCCAAGAGTCGAACAGTTCATGTCAAAAATACAAGCGAAAAATCCTGCAGAACCTGAATTTCATCAGGCAGTTCAGGAGGTGGCCGAGTCTCTCATCCCGTTCATCGAAGAGAATCCTAAATACAAACACGCCAGGATCCTGGAGCGGATCGCCGAGCCTGAGCGGGTCATCATGTTCCGTGTCCCCTGGCTGGATGATAAGGGAGAAATACAGATCAACCGCGGATTTCGCATTGAAATGAATTCAGCCATAGGTCCCTATAAAGGCGGACTCCGCTTTCATCCCACGGTCAATCTCGGTATTTTAAAATTCCTGGCCTTCGAACAGGTATTCAAAAACAGCCTAACAACGCTTCCCATGGGAGGCGGAAAAGGCGGTTCCGATTTCGATCCAAAGGGGAAGTCAGATAATGAAGTCATGCGGTTCTGCCAGAGCTTTATGACCGAACTGTGCCGGCACATCGGTCCCGATACAGATGTACCCGCCGGCGACATAGGAGTCGGGGGACGGGAGATCGGTTTTCTTTTCGGGCAATACAAGCGGATCCGGAATGAATTCACAGGCGTACTGACCGGCAAGGCCATCGAATGGGGAGGCAGCCTGATCCGTCCCGAGGCAACCGGTTACGGCGCTGTTTACTTTGCAGAAGAAATGCTCGCTACCACGGGGGATTCCCTGAAAGGCAAAACCTGCCTGGTGTCAGGCTCTGGGAACGTAGCCCAGTACACGACTGAAAAGATCAATCAACTGGGCGGAAAGGTGGTCACCCTTTCCGATTCGGGAGGATTTATATACGATCCGGCAGGGATCGATAAGGAAAAACTCCTCTGGGTGATGGAGCTCAAGAACATCCGCAGGGGCCGGATCAGGGAATACGCCGAAAAGTTCGGCTGTGAGTACCACGAGGGAGAAAGACCCTGGGGCATAAAGGGCTTTGCAGCCTTCCCGGGTGCAACCGAGAACGAAATCAATGAGGAGGATGCAAGGAACCTTCTGGCCAATGGCTGCAAGGTCGTTTCCGAAGGGGCCAACATGCCTTCGACCCCGGGCGCGATTGAAGTGTACCTGGAAAAGAAAATCCTTTACGGTCCCGGAAAAGCTGCCAATGCCGGTGGTGTTGCCGTATCGGGACTCGAAATGACCCAGAATTCCATGAGGCTGCCCTGGACCCGCAATGAGGTGGATACCCGGCTACACCAGATCATGAAAAGCATTCATGAGACCTGTGTGAAATTCGGTTCGGAAAAGGACGGCTACGTGAACTATATGAAGGGAGCAAACATAGGCGGATTTGTGAAGGTGGCAAACGCCATGCTTGCCCAGGGAGCCGTCTGAGTCCCGCCTCAATCTTGCAAAATCTGCTGACTGTCGGCATAAGTTAAACCGGCGCTTCAAAATTTGGGTACCCTCCCTGCTTGATGAGGCATTGTCAAATGAGGATCCTACTTTTTGCCGCAGGCAAAAATCAGAGACGAATTGACAATGTCGAAGATCCCCAAATTTTAGCAGGCGCCTTGTTTAATTATACCTCCAGTGCGGTCTCAGATTTTGCAGGATTGTTGGCGGGTCCCGGCGTATCTCCATTTTTCTTAGATTTGTACGGCTGAAATCCGGTGATTTTCATCGACACACATACCCATTTGTACCTTCCCGAATTCGATACGGACCGGGACCAGGTAGTGAATAATGCCTTGCAGAATGGCATCCGGATCATGCTTCTTCCCAATGTCGATGCAGGGACCGTCGATGCCATGCATGAGCTTGCGGATCAATACCCCGGCCACTGCCTGCCCATGATCGGACTGCATCCCACATCCGTGAATGCCGGCTACCGGGAGGAGATCAGAAAGATCACCCGGCTCATGGATAAAAGAAAATACTGGGGCATCGGAGAGACCGGCATTGACCTGTATTGGGACACCTCCCATTCAGGGCAGCAGGAAGAATCGTTCAGGGAGCACATCCTGCTTGCCAGGGAATCCGGGCTGCCACTGATCATCCATGCGAGAAACTCCTTCGAAGCACTGTTCAGGATCCTGGACCGGGAGAACGACGATTCCCTGAGGGGCATTTTTCATGCCTTCACGGGAAATGAATTCCAGGCAAAACGGATCATAGCATACGGGTTCAAGCTTGGAATCGGTGGAATAGTGACCTTTAAAAACGCGGGACTCGACACCGTTCTCAGGGGAATTGACCTTCGCCATATCGTCCTGGAAACGGATGCTCCCTACCTTGCACCGGTTCCCTTCAGGGGCAGGCGGAATGAACCTTCATACCTGTTGCAAACGGCGGAAAAGCTTGCGGTGATTTACAGCCTCCCGATTGAGAAAGTCGCAGAGATAACCACTCAGAATGCCGTTGATCTTTTTAAATTAGAGCTCTGATCCTATGAAAAAATCAATCCTGATCATTTATACCGGTGGCACCATAGGGATGGTCAGCAGTCCCCAGAAAAGATCACTTACCCCTTTTGACTTTGAGGAGATCCGATCGCATGTGCCTGAAATTGAAAGGTTCGGGCATAACCTGTCTGCCGTTACCATTCACCCGGTAGTGGATTCTTCCAACATCAAGCCCTCAACCTGGATCAAGATTGCGGAACTGATCCGGGACAATTACCAGCAACACGATGGATTCATTGTTTTACATGGCACCGATACCATGTCTTTCTCGGCCTCTGCCCTGAGTTTCATGCTGGAGGATCTGGGCAAACCGGTAATTTTTACTGGGTCCCAGCTTCCCGTGAGTATCCTGCGGACCGACGCCCGGGAGAACCTTATCTCCTCCATTGAAATTGCAACTGCGGAAAAGGACGGTTCCCCGCTTGTCCCCGAAGTCTGCATCTATTTCGAATACAAATTATTCCGGGGCAACCGTACGACCAAGCATAATGTGGAGGATTTCGATGCCTTTGAATCGCCCAATTATCCTGCCCTTGCCGAATCCGGTGTACACATGAAATACCATCCGGAATACATCCTCAGGAAAGACTCCCGGGCATCTCTAAAGATCCACACCAGCCTGGACAATAACATTGCCGTCCTGAAAATCTTTCCCGGCATTTCCGAGCATGTTCTTGAGGCCATTCTTGGAACTGCCGGACTAAAAGCCATCATCTTTGAAACCTTTGGTGCGGGCAACGCTCCCACCGATCCATGGTTTTATGAAAAGATCAGGGCTGCAAACGATGCAGGGGTTGTCTTTTTGAACATCACACAGTGCACCCAGGGAAGCGTTGATATGGGACGCTATGAAACCAGTGAACACCTGATCAGGGCGGGAGTGGTAAGCGGTTATGACAGCACCCCTGAAGCAGCAATCACCAAACTGATGTTCCTGCTCGGGATGGAACTGTCCCCCGCCGAAATTAAATCCCATTTAAATAAATCCATCAACGGTGAAATAACTGTTTCATAGACTTGCACTTAAAAAAAAAATTTGTATTTTGCGCGCTCCATTTTAGCCCGGGAGAGGTGGCCGAGTGGTCTAAGGCGCACGCCTGGAGAGCGTGTATACC
>CAYSJH010000029.1:0-25928 GCA_964431315.1 uncultured Bacteroides sp.
TAGGCCTTCCACATATCCTCCCGGTAAATGGCGTTCTGGGTAAAGTAATGGAACAGGGGCCAGATGGTCCGGTTGCTGAATCCGTCAAGGAACTGTTCATGCTCCTTCTTCCCGAGGAAGACCGGGTAGCAGTTTTTTTCTATGTAGGCTTCCTTCTGCCGGTCCCGCTCCGCCGGCGCGAGATCACCCCGGTTCTGTCCCGGCCTGCCGAACCAGATCGTCTTCTGTTCCCTGTAGAAGGCTTCCAGTCCGCTTGTGCGTGCATGCCATTTTGGTGTCATAAAGTAGGGATGGTCCCCTGAGGGCTCCATGATCATTGGAAGTTCGTATGAAATGATGACCAGTTTGCTCATCCCTGCCCGGCTGCTGATTATTTTTTATTTTTGGGGTATCGTCAAGATAAGCCCTTTCGTCCGATAATCAAAAAAAAAGATCGTTATGGCCAAACATTTGTTCTCAGCCGTTGTATTTGACCTGGACGGGGTCATTACCCGGACCGCCCTGGTCCATTCAACCGCATGGAAGGAAATGTTCGACACCTACCTGGAGTCGCGTGCGGACCGGTTCGGGGAACCGTTCAGGGAATTCGACCACAACGGGGACTACCTTCCCTATGTCGACGGCAAACCGCGCTACAAAGGCGTGGCCTCCTTCCTCGAATCCAGGGGGATCGAAATCCCTTTCGGCGATCCTTCCGATCCGCCGGATGCGGAGACGGTATGCGGACTTGGAAACAGGAAGAATGTGATGTTCAACCAGATCCTCGAAAGAGACGGGGTGCAGCTTTACGATTCCACGGTGGAGCTGATCCATGAACTCAGGCGGGAAGGCATCCGGATCGGGGTGGCTTCCTCGAGCAAGAACTGCCAGCAGGTGCTGGAGGTAGCGGGACTGCTGGACCTGTTCGAAACCCGCGTCGACGGGGTTGTTTCGGCTGAAATGGGACTCCACGGCAAGCCGGAACCCGATATCTTCACCACGGCATGCGATAACCTGGGTGCGGACTACAACCGCACGGTCATCGTGGAAGATGCCGTGAGCGGGGTGGAGGCCGGCAGGAAGGGGAATTTCGGGCTGGTGCTCGGGATCGCCCGGGAGGAGAACACAAGCGAACTGCTGACCGGAGGGGCAGACATCGTCGTGGGGGACATGGCGGAGCTGGGTGGCATTGAAGGCATTGACCGCTGGTTTGAAAGGGGACTCGACGAGGATTGCTGGTCAGTCGTTTACCATGACTATGACCCGGCAAAGGAAAAATCCAGGGAAGCCCTTCTGGCAGTCGGGAATGGTTATTTCGGGACCCGCGGTGCCCTGGAGGAATGCGCGGCCGGGGAGCATAATTACCCTGGCACCTACCTGGCAGGCATGTTCAATCGCAGGATTTCGAAGGTAGGCGGACGGGACATTGAAAACGAGGATTTTGTGAACTGTCCCAACTGGCTCCCGGTGACTTTCCGCATCGGGGAAGATGAATGGATGGACCCGGACAAAATGAAGATCCTGTCCATCGACCGCAAGCTATGCTTAAGGGACGGGCTCCTGTCAAGGGAAATGCTGGTCGAGGATGATTCCGGGAACCGTACCCGCATCCTTTCCCGGCGGATCGCCAGCATGGAGGACATGCATACCGCGGCCCTCAGCTATACCGTCGAACCCCTGAACTATTCGGGCAGGATCGGTATCCGGGCAAGCCTGGACGGGGACCTGGTCAACGACGGCGTGGAACGCTACCGCATGCTTGACCAGAAGCACCTGGAACCGCTGGAACAGGGGGGAGATGCGCAATCGCAGTACCTGCTGGTCCGGACGAACCAGTCCGGCGTCGAGATCGCAGTTGCCGCCCGGCTCATCCTGTCCCTCGACCGGGTGAAGAAGAAAGCCGGGTTCCTGCAACTGACCCGGGATGGCCGGGTGGACTCCGAAACGGAGATTGAAATGAAAGCAGGACAGCGCCTTACCCTGGAAAAACTGGTGCAGATCCATACCTCACGCGAAACGGGACCGGGACTTTGCCTGCAACGGGCACGCGACGGGCTCTCCGGGATCAGCAACTTCGATAGGATCCATTTCAGGAGCTCGGGCAAATGGGAAGAGATCTGGAAGGAGTCTGACATTAGGGTGGAAGGTGACCGATTTGCACAGAAGCTGCTGCGGATGCATATCTACCACCTGATGGTCACCGCCTCCCCGCATAATGTGAACCTCGATGCGGGGATCCCGGCAAGGGGACTGCACGGGGAGGCTTACAGGGGACATGTCTTCTGGGATGAGCTGTACATCCTGAACTTCTTCAGCCTGCATTTCCCGGAGATCGTGAAATCCGTCCTGATGTACCGGTACAGGCGGATAGGGGAAGCACGCAAATACGCAAAACAGCACGGGTACCAGGGGGCTATGTACCCCTGGCAGAGCGGAAGCGACGGGCGGGAGGAAACCCAGGTTGTCCACCTGAACCCGGTTTCGGGGGAATGGGGACCGGACCACAGTTCCCTGCAGCGGCACGTATCCCTTGCCATCGCCTATAACATCTGGTACTACTACTGGATCACCATGGATGGGGAATTCCTTACAAGGGAAGGAGGGGAAATGCTTTTCGAGATCTGCCGGTTCTGGGCCGGCAAATGCGAAAAGGACCCGGGATCGGGCAGGTATTCCATCGGGAAGGTCATGGGTCCCGATGAGTTCCACGAACACCTGCCGGGGTCGGAGGAAGGGGGACTGAAAAACAATGCCTATACCAACCTGATGGTGGCATGGCTGTTCGGTAAGGCCACCGGTTTCCTGCACGGCGTTGCGGATGAGAAGATCAGGGGGCTCAAAAACAAAATCGGCCTGGGGAAGGAGGAAATTGCATCCTGGGATGAGATCCGCCAAAACCTTGCCCTGCCGCTGAACAAGGAGGGGATACTTGCCCAGTTCGACGGATATTTCGGCCTGAAGGAACTGGACTGGGATGCCTACAGGGAGAAGTACGGCAACATTCACCGCATGGACAGGATCCTGAAGGCAGAGGGGAAATCACCCGACGATTATAAGGTCGCCAAGCAGGCCGATGCCCTGATGACCTGGTTCAACCTGGGCCAGGATGAGATCGAAGCGATGCTGAAGGGAATGGGATATGATCCCGGCACCCGCATGCTTGAAAAGAATTTCGACTATTACATCCGGCGAACCTCACACGGGTCCACCCTCAGCCGGATTGTCCATGCATACCTTGCCAACGAGCTGGGGCGAAGGGAACTGGCCTGGGAGTTGTACATGGAAGCCCTGTCCAGCGATTATATTGATATCCAGGGAGGTACAACTGCAGAAGGGATCCATGCCGGGGTAATGGGGTCAACTGTTCTTTTCGTGATCCAGTCCCTCGCAGGGATCCGTTTCCGCGAAGAAAGATTATCCGTGGATCCGGTGCTGCCAGAAGGATGGAAAAAACTGGAATTCAATTTTGCATTTCGGAAAAAATATTACATTTTTGCAATCTTCCAGGGCCGTATGGTTGTGAAGGTGGAATCAATTGAAAATCAACCAGTAGAGATCGAGATTCAGGGGAATATTCACAAACTGTTGCCGGGGGGAATAGTTGAGGTGCCGATATAATTTAACCAAAAAATAAGCATTATGCTGGGCGATGTTCTGCTGATACAGGAAACCCATAAGAATGCCGCAGCCGACATTAAAAAGATCGTCATGAAGGATTGTGCCTCCAAGACGAAGGGGTATAAATACATCATCGCCATATCCGGTGAATCCGGATCCGGTAAATCGGAACTTTCCCATTCCCTGGCCCAGTTGTTAAAGCCGGAGAAGATCAGGGTAAAGATCATCCATACCGATAACTATTATAAGATTCCCCCGCTCCTCAGGAATGAATGGAGAAAAACCCACGGTCTCGGGAGCATCGGGATCGATGAATATGACTGGAGCCTCATCCAGCAGAACATCCGTGAATTCAAGGAAGACCGGGAAGCCATGATGCCCTGCATCGACATCATCCCCGAGCAGGTCGATAAACTCATTACCGATTTTAAAAAAGTCGACATGCTGGTGGTAGACGGGTTGTATGCCATAAAGACCGACCATGTCGACCTGCGGGTCTACATCGACCTGACCTACCATGAAACCAAAATGACCCAGATCATCCGGGGCAAAGAGCCCATGAACGAATGGAGGTCAAAAGTACTCGAACGGGAACACATCAATATCACCTCACTTAAGCCCCTTGCCGATCTGATCGTCAACAAGAATTACGAGGTGGTCCCCGCCAACGGCAAGTTCAAGGCCTTTTTCAAAAAAAAAATAACATAAAAGGCTGATCCATAAACTTTTTCGAGTTTGTTTCCCGGCAGGCCGGATTTCCGTTGCGGCAGGTGCCGGGATCAATTTTAAAGGCAGTCCGGGGGACAGCTTTTGTTTTTTTTACAAATACTCCTATCTTTAGTTCCGTTGAACCAAACCTTTTACTAATGAAAAGATCCCTTTTTACCGCGTTAGCGGTCCTGCTTGCAGGTTCCCTGTTCGCGGGCGGTATTGTAACCAATACCAATCAGAGTGCTATGTATACCCGGATGGGCAATCGTGCTGCCACAGTGGGTATTGACGCCGTTTATTACAACCCGGCCGGACTGACCAAACTTGGTAATGGGTTTCATTTTTCGATCAATAACCAGACCATTGGCCAGACCCGGACTGTTACCACCGATTACAGTTCCCTGCTGAATTACAGGGATCCTGACAACAACGGTGAGTACACCGGGGAAGTTTCTGCACCACTGTTTCCCGGGGTATACGGTGTTTTCAAGATCGGGAAATGGGCATTTTCCGCCGGGTTCAATCCCGTTGGAGGAGGAGGAAGCGCCACCTACAAGACCGGCCTTCCATCCTTTGAATACCTGATCTCCGACCTTACGCCTGCATTAATGACCCAGGGACAGGACATCAGGGGCTACAGGGTAAATGCCTATTTTGACGGAAGCTCCGTTTTTTACGGACTCCAGGCCAACGTCTCCTATGCGATCAACGACATGATCTCCGTCGCGCTCGGGGGCCGCTATGTAATGGCAAATGAAAAGTACAGCGGGTATCTGAAAGAAATCCAGCTGAACAACGCAGGGACCTGGGTCCCGGCACCCCTGTATTTTAGTCAGTCTGCCACTGCCGCCGCCGCCGCCGCCGCCGCCGCCGCGGGCGCATCTACTGCGGTCCAGACAGAGGTTGCCGGTGGGGCTTTGTTAACTGATCCCCTCACCAATGCCGTTGCCATTGGAACCCTGACATCTCTCGGGGTGAATCCTGCCGGGATGACCAATGCCGTTGCCATCGGAACCCTCAATGCGATGAATGCAGGTTATACGGAAGGCGCGGCCCAGGCTACCACTTACTCCAACCTGCTCGTTGACCAGGATGTTGATGCAGAGAAGACCGCGAGTGGATTCACTCCGATCGTATCGGTGAATATTCAGCCCATTGAAATGTTGAATATTGCTGTTAAGTATGAACTTAAAACCTCCCTGGAGTTCACCACCAGTGTTGCTGCCGACAAACGCGGCCTGATCGGAGTGGACAATGGCGTACCCGTTTACATGTTTACGGACGGGCAAAAAACAAACCTCGATATGCCGGCATACCTTTCGGTTGGTGCAACCCTCAGACCCATTAAATCATTGCTGGTTGCCGGTTATTATGGTTATTTCTTTGATAAGGATGCCAACTGGGACGGCCGTGAAAAACTCCTGGAGAGCAATTCGTTTGAACTCGGCCTCGGAGCGGAGTACAGCATTTCAGAGAAATTCCTTGTCAGTGCCGGATGGCTCATGACACAGACCGGTGCAACATCAGATTACCAGACAGACATGAGCTACAGCCTTTCCACACAGGGTTTTAACGTCGGCTTCGCATGGGATATCCTCCCGTTGCTTCAGCTGAATGTGGGGGGACAGTATGTAATGTACGCGGATGGAGAAAATAAGTTTGAGCATGATTTTGCCTCCCAGGGGGTTTCCTTCATCCCGGTTACGGAAAAACTTCAGAAATCAGTCTGGGCAATCGGGGTCGGTGTTAACATTACCCTTGCCTCCAAAGGAAAATAAATTACCGGAATAATTATTGCAACAAGAACCGCAGCCCGTATCCCGAATGAGCTGCGGTTTTTCTTTAAACCAGGATCCCATGAGACATCTGCTGCCTGCAAGCCTTTCATTGCTGCTCTTGCCTGCAATTGCAGGGGGACAGATCTACGAGCATCCCAATTTCTCCCTGAACAGCCACCCGACCCTGGAGATCCTCAGCGTGGAGCGGTGGGAGGACCAGATGGTGGTGAACCTTTCCCTCAAGAACGAACGGTATTCGGGATCCTTCTGCATCGACAGCAATACCGTGCTGAAAAACTCACTCGGAAAGGAGGAATACCCGCTGGTAAGCATGGAAGGAATCCCCGCCTGCCCGGAGGAATACCGTTTCATCTCTGTCGGGGAAAAGATCAGGTTCAGCCTGGTATTCGAACCCGTTCCCGACGATGTAAAGTACATCGACCTGCTGGAGAACTGCCGGGAGAATTGCGTCAGCATCAAGTACATCCTGCTGGATGAGGATCTTAACAGCCGGATTTATCAGGGGGTGAGCCTTTACGCCATTGGCAAGCCGGCCGCTGCGCTGCGGGTGTTTGAAGACATCCTGGATAAGGATTACGACGGAATTTCCCCGGTCTTTGGCACCGTCTACCTCTACCTGATTTCCATACATTATGAAATGGGAAATTCTAAGGAGGCGCGCAGGGTGTACCGGGAACTGCAGGAATCCGGCATAATCGGCCTGGAAGAGTTCCTTGAAACGGCCCGGGAAACCGGGCTGGTCCGCTGAGTTAAATTTAAATTTCACGATAATGAAACAGGCATTGATTTTTATTGCAGCATTCTTCGTTTTTGCACTTTGCAGCTGTGGCAAGAAGATCGCCACGCTGGATGTTGAACTGGCGCAGGACCCGCAGGGGATCTATGTTCCTGCAAGTGTGGGACTGGACGGCGTAACCGATCTCTCTCCTTCCTCCCTGCAGCTTATGGAAATAAGGGATGACGGGGAAATGAATGTACCATTCCAGGTGGATAAGCAGGGTTCTGTGCGCATATTGCATTTCCTGGTCAATCCGGAAGCAGGCAGCGGTGGGAAATATGTTTATGAACTTCGAAAAGGCAGGCCGGAAAAGATGGAAGAGGTCGCGGCAACCGACGAAGACGGGACACTGACCCTGCATTTTGGGGACCAGAACCTGCTAAGGTATTACCATAAGACGCTTTACCCGCCTGAAGGAGTTGATACGGCCTATAAAAGAAGCGGGTTCATCCATCCCCTCTGGGCGCCTGGCGGGCAGGTACTGACGCGCATTCAGCCGGGCGATCATTATCACCACTACGGCATCTGGAACCCGTGGACCCATGTTTTATTCGAAGGGGATACGGTCGATTTCTGGAATCTCAGCAGCCGGCAGGGCACCGTGCGTTTTGCGGATTTTGTGTCGGTGGACCAGGGTCCGCTGTATGCCGGATTCAAAGCACACCAGGAACACGTGGTGTTCGAAAAGGACGGCAGTGAAAAGGTGGCCCTGGATGAGGTACAGGGCGTCCGGGCATTCCGGCTCCAGGAAAACGAGGATTTCTTTATCACCGATTTTGACATCGGGTATACCTGTGCCACGGACAGCCCCTTCCATATCCTGGCGTACCGTTACCAGGGATTCGGGTGGAGAACAACCGAAGCATGGAATAACCAGAACAGCGAAGTCCTCACCTCAGAGGGTAATACACGCAGGGATGCCGATGGTTCGAAGGCTCGCTGGTGTATTGTCCAGGGAAGCATAGACGACAATTATGCCGGTGTGCTGATGATGTCGTACCCGGAAAATTACAATTACCCGGAGCCCCTGCGGATCTGGCCTGAAAACCAGAACGGGAGGGGGGACATGTTTGCGAATTTCTGTCCCGCCAAGGACAGGGACTGGCTGATGGAACCGGGCAAAAAGTATGAGCTGCGCTACAGGCTCCTGGTATATAACGGGAAGCTCACAGCTGATGAGGCTGAGGCTGCATGGCATTATTTTGCCAGTCCCCCGAAAGTTGCCGTAAGCCTTGTTAAGTAAGCAATCAAAGTCCAGCGCATCATGAAACGCATCGCTATCCTTTTCCTGCCGGTCATCCTTGCCGTAAATTCTGCATGGCCTTTACGCGCGGCTGAAATCAGCGCGGTCAGGGTCGGATCAAAGATCAACGTCACCATAGATGGCTGGTATTTTACCAGCTATATTTTTTCCGAAGACGAAAAATATCCCTTTTTCTTCCCGGTGAACGGTCCCGTTTCAGGCGCATCGGTCACCTCGATGCGGAACGGGATTTATCCGCACCACAGTTCCCTGTTTTTCGGCTGCGACCGGGTGAACGGGGGGAATTACTGGCAGGAGGGACTGGAACGGGGACGGATCGTATCGGTAAATGCCGGGATCATCAGGCAGGGAAGGGATACGGTGGAAATTACCGATGAGTGCATCTGGACCCGCCCCGGGGCAACCTCCCCGGTAAAGGATTCACGCAGGTTCGTCATCACCGTTCCCACGGAGAAAATGGTCCAGATCGATGTCACCATTACCATGGAAATGCTGGAAGATGTGCATATCCTGCGCACGAACCATTCGCTTTTCAGTGCAAGGATGGCGGCGGATCTTTCCGTAAATTACGGCGGTACGATGATCAATGCCGGGGGGGACCGGGGTGAGAAGGGCACGTTCGGCAAAAAGTCTACCTGGATCGATTATTACGGAAGGCGGGGGGAGGTCATCGAGGGACTGGCCATTATGCAGCATCCTTCGAATCCCTGGTACCCCTCGCCCTGGTTCACGCGCGATTACGGATTCTTTTCTCCCACACCCATGAACTGGCCCGAAAACGGGGAGGAGACATTCATTAAGAAAGGTGAGAAACTCCGGCTCCGCTACCGGGTGCTGGTGCATACGGGGGACCATGAGGAAGCCGCGATCGCCGAACGCTTCGGGCAATTCAGCAGGGAAGAATAATCAGATGGGAAGGAAAACAGCAGCACGGAATATTCAGCAGCACGGAGATAATTACCGGGCGGAAAAAATCCCGGTCAAATGGACAGAATTAAAACAATGAAATCTTATGCTAAGAAAATTTATTTTTGTGGCCGCGGCATCGGCCTGTGCAATCGTAATCATCTCCTGCACCGGGAAAGGAACCGGCAGGAATAACGGTGAAAATATGAAAAGTACCTTTACAGGGAAGGCAGGTGAGGTGAAGCTTATGACGCTTAATCCGGGACATTTCCATTCCGCGCTGGTGCAGAAATCCATGTACGACGAGATCGATCCCGTGGTCCATGTTTATGCCCCTGAAGGTCCGGAGGTAAAGCAGCATCTGGATATGATTGAATCCTACAACACCCGGGAGGAAAACCCGACCAACTGGAAAGAGAAAGTTTATACAGGCAGCGATTACCTGGAGAAAATGCTTTCCGAAAAGCCCGGTAACGTCGTGGTCCTGGCAGGGAACAACCAGAAAAAGACCGAGTATATACTCCGGTCCCTCGAGGCAGGGATCAACGTGCTGGCGGACAAACCGATGGCCATTGATGCGGGGGATTTCGAGATGCTCAGGAAAGCGTTTTCAGTGGCGGAAGAAAAGGGACTCCTCCTTTACGACATCATGACCGAACGCTATGAGATCACCACGATCCTGCAGCGGGAACTATCGGGGATCCCGGCGGTGTTCGGCACCCTGGAGAAAGGCACGCCCGATGATCCTGCCGTTACGAAGGAAAGCGTGCACCACCTGTTCAAGTATGTTTCGGGCAAGCCGCTTGTCCGTCCCCCCTGGTTCCTGGATGAATCGCAGCAGGGCGGGGGACTGGTGGACGTCACCACCCACCTGGTTGACCTGATCCAGTGGGAATGCTTCACCGGCCGGATCATTGATTACAAGAACGACATCCGCCTGCTTTCAGCCAGGCAATGGACAACAGAGCTTGATCCCGGCCAGTTCCGTAACATCACAAAGCTCGATGCCTACCCGGAATACCTCAAAAAGAACCTCGTCCGTGATTCGATCCTCGCGGTACCCCTCAACGGGGAGATCAATTACATGCTGTTCGGCGTGCATGCGAAAGTATCCGTTAAATGGGCCTACCAGGCACCGGAAGGAACGGGCGATACGCATTATTCCATTATGAGGGGGACCCGGGCGAACCTGGTCATCCGGCAGGGAATCGAGGAAAAATTCATCCCGACCCTTTACATCGAACCCACCGGGCAGGATGAATCCTTCGCATCAGTGCTCGGGGAGGAATTTAAAGTCCTTCAGGAAAAATATCCAGGGATCGAACTTCGAAACACCGGCACACAGTGGGTGGTCGTCATCCCCGATCAATACAGGGTGGGGCACGAGGCACATTTCGCCCAGGTGACGGAGAGGTTCCTCGAATACCTGGTCAATGGGAACATGCCGGACTGGGAGGTCCCCAATATGATCGCCAAGTACTACACCACAACCCACGCGCTCAGGCTGGCTGAAGAGAGCCGTTGAGTTCATCCCTGAGCAGGTTCCTGCCCTGTTTGCCCTGTTTGCCCTGTAATGGGGTGGGGTCTATTGAATGACCAGCCGGGTTTTCAGCCGTATGTCGGCCGAGGATGCCCCGGCCTGTATCTCGTAATCCCCGGCTTTGGTGACGAAACCGCGCCTGTTCACATCCCAGTGGCCCAGGTCCCTCACCGCCAGGGGGATCTCAACGGTTTTAGTCTCTCCGGCACGGAGGAATACCCGTTTAAAGCCTTTGAGCGATTTTACCGGCTGGGGCTCTTTTAATTCGGGGTCGCGTACGTAAAGCTGAACCACCTCATCCCCGTCTGATCTTCCGCTGTTGGCCAGGTTCAGGGTAACAAGGACCGTATCGTTTTCCATGGCTTTCGCCCGGTCGAGTTGCAGGTCCCCGTACACGAAATCCGTATAGCTCAGCCCGTGGCCGAAAGGATACAGGGGTTTCCCGCGGAAATAACGGTAGGTCCTTCCCTCCATGGCGTAATCTTCAAATGCAGGAAGGTCCTCAACGGAGAGGTAAAAGGTCACCGGTAGCCTCCCGGCGGGATTGTAATTGCCGAAGAGCACATCCGCGACGGCATTGCCGCCCTGTTGTCCCGGGTACCAGGCCTGAAGGATCGCCGGGACGTTCTCATTTTCCCAGTTGACGGCGAGGGCTGATCCGCTGGTAAGCACAAGGACCATGGGTTTCCCCGTGGCATGGATGCTCCGGATGAGATCCCTCATTGGTTTCGGCAGATCCAGGCTGGTCCGGTCACCTCCTTCAAATCCTTCCATGCTGACCCTCATTTCCTCGCCCTCCAGCCTCGGCGATATGCCCGCCACAACGATCGTGACGTCTGACCGGCTGGCCAGTTTAACGGCTTCCCCGATCATGGCCAGGTTATCCCCGGGTTCCTCCAGTTTCTTCCAGGTCAGGCGGACGCCTGCGAACCCTGATAAGTCAGCATATTCCACCACAATGGGGTATTCCATGCCTTTCTCGAATTTCACCGTATCCGCTCCGAAAAACCTGTCTTCGCCTGCATCCCAGTGATCGAAAAGCAGTTCACCGTTAAGGTAGAATCTTCCCCTCTCATCGGTAAACAGGCCGATTTCGTACGAACCGCATGCCGGCGGAACAATGATGCCGGTCCACCGGACCGAAAAACTGTCCGCCGGCACCCCTTCTCCCGGGCTTTCGGATCTCCAGAACATCTGCATGAGGGAATCCTTTCTTACCAGCACGGGTGTGCCCTCCAGGTCGGGATTGCCGAAATATTCGGCCTTCAGGCCGTTTCCGTTCATGTCTCCCGCGGGCCTGAGTGCATCACCGGGTATGGGTGCTGCCATGATATAGGTTTCGGGGGGCAGGACACCCGTGGCATAGTGGACCTGCGTATGTTCACCCGCCCGGTTCATGATCCCTTTAAGGATGGTCACGGGATCGGAGGGTGTTCCGTTGTAATTTCCGAGCAGCACATCCAGGTTGTCGGCATAAGGACCGATCACGGCAATGGACTTCAGGTCATGGGAAAGGGGAAGGGCATTGTTTTCATTCTTAAGCAGGACCATGCTTTCCCTTGCCACTTTCAGCGCAAACGCGTTGTGTTCTTCCGAATTATTCTCGCTGAAAGGGATTCCTGCATAGGGTACCATTTCGTCGGGATCGAACATGCCGAGCCTGAACCGCGCGGTCATCATGCGTTTGACGGAAACATCGATTTCCTGTTCCGTGATCAGTTTCTTGCTGACGGCCTCCTCGAGGGATAAGTATTCCCTCCCGCAGGTAAGGTCACACCCCGCCTTTACCGCCAGGGCGGATGCTTCGGCAGCCGTTTCAACAATGTGGTGCCCCCGGAAAATGTCCCGTATGGCACCACAGTCCGACACCACGTATCCCTGGAATCCCCATTCCTTCCTCAGTATGCTGTCCAGCAGGAGCTCGCTGGCGCTGCAGGATTCCCCCCGGAATCGGTTATAGGCTCCCATGATCGACCAGGCGCCGCCTTCTACGATGCAGGCCCTGAAAGCCGGCAGGTAGGTTTCCCGGAGGTCCCGCTCGCTGACTTTGGCGTTAAAGGAATGGCGCATGGGTTCCGGGCCGCTGTGGACGGCGTAATGCTTGGGTGTGGAAATCACCTTGAAGTAAAACGGATCATCGCCCTGCAGGCCTTTTACAAAGGCCACCCCGATCCTTGAGGTCAGGTAGGGATCCTCCCCGTAGGTTTCCTGTCCCCGGCCCCACCTGGGGTCCCTGAATATGTTGATGTTCGGGGACCAAAAAGTAAGTCCCTGAAAACGCCTGAATTCATTGTTCCTGATCGCCTCGTGGTGCTTGGCCCTGGCTTCGGTCGAGATGATGTCCGCCTCCCGGTAGATAAGGTCCGGATTCCAGGTAGCTGCCATTCCGATAGCCTGGGGAAAAACTGTGGCAACTCCGTTCCTCGCCACGCCGTGCAGGCATTCGTTCCACCAGTCGTATTCCGCGATGCCCAGTTCGGGGATGGCAGCGGCACTGTTCTGCATCTGGGAGATCTTCTGTTCAAGGGTCATCCTTGAAACCAGGTCCTCGACCCTGACCTCGACGGGCTGTCCCGGATCCAGGTAGAGAAATTCCTGTCCCGCAACGGGAACTGAAAATGCTGCCAGTGATAAGATAACCGGCAGGACAGTTGCTTTGACTCTGTTCATGGTTACTTGTGCTTATTTGTAAAGTTTTAGCAAATAACAGAGGCTGTCTTCAGGGGACAGCCTCCGTCATTAAACAACTCACTGATTAAACCACTATTACCTAATCCTTAATATCCGTTGTTTTGCTTGTAATTGCTCGAACTCACATTAATTTACTTTATCATCAATTAGTTGTAACCTGGGTTTTGATAAGCGTCTTTTTCTGCGTCGGTCATTTCCATGCCATCGAGCTGGCCTTGAGGAATGGGACGCAGATAGTGATAGGGTTGAATGTCGCGCGTTACCGTTGCCGGCGTATGGTCTCCATAGTTGGGTCCGCAAATTTCGTAGCTGGACGCGAGTTCTGTCCATTTTTGCGTGCGCACCAGATCGAACCAGCGATAACCTTCGCCGAAATATTCACGCGAACGTTCCTCCAGAATATAGTCAATATCAATGGTTGCCGGCGTGGCAGCGGTCATTGCTGCACTGTTGTCTTCTATTTTCTCCACGTTTCCATTGTTGTCCCAGCTCCATTTCCCGGCACGTGCACGAATAACATTGATCAGTTCCCTGGCGCTTTTGCCCGCCTGCGTACTTGCGCCCTTCACCGCTGCTTCGGCTGCTACAAAGTAAAGCTCCGAGAACTTGAGCGCGTTGAAGGGACGGGTGACGGCGCCGTTGGGTTGTCCCAATCCGGTACCGTTGTCCGTGCGGTAGGTACCCAGCTTGTACAGGCCCGGGTATACGACCCTGCTGATGCCCTGAGGCGAGATCACGAAATCGGCCCTTCCGGGCAGTTCGCCTGCACCGATATTGCTGTTACCCTCCTTGATGGGATATGTGATGGGCGTCCCCGGTTCGTCATCCAGGAAAGTAAGTATCGGGTCACCCGGGTAAACCTCCATACTGTTTGCATTATACAATACATCATGCGTGTCGCCGCCTTTTGGCCAGTTGCCGCGGTAAACGGTTACAAAGGTGCCGTCGTACCGGGAATCATTGGTCTTGTCGGCAAAGGTGGTTGTAATTACCCCGATGGTGGGGCACATACGTGTCCACGGGCGTCCCAGGTGTTGTTCCGCTTCACGCTGAACGGAACTTACATTCGCACTCCAGGCTGCATCAGCACCGCTTCGAATGATGGTATAGTTCCAGGTCATCATCCAGACGGCACAATTGTCGTGGTCGCCGGCGCCGCTATAGCCAAGGCTGCTCCCGTTATAATATTCACTTGACTGCGTGTGGTCGGCGTACAGTACCATTTCATTATTGCGGTCGTTTGACGCCACTGTAACATCATAGTATGTTGGTTGTAAGCCGAAAAGACCCGGATCGTCAATGGCTGCTGCTGCCACATCATAGGCCTGCTGAAAATACCAGGTGGCATCATGCCCGTCAAGATCGGTCCTGGTAGCCTCCGGATAAGTAGGAATTCCGTTCGGGTTTTCCAGCCACCAGGCATATGTCAGGTAGGCTTTTGCCAGAACAAGGCGTGCGGCCGTTTTGGTTGCCCCGCCGGTTACCCGGCCGGTTTCCGGCAAATCGTTTACTGCTGTCAGCAGATCCGGGAAAATAGCCCTTGTATAGACTTCCGGTACGGTATTCCGCGTAGAGACTCTCACAGGATTCGTGTTGAACTCCAGTTCCCCTGCGCCCAGGTCCAAAGGCACCCCGCCGAAGGTCTGCACAAGCAAAAAGAAGTCGAATGCGCGGAAGAACCTGGCTTCGGCAATCAGCGCATCCGAAATTCCCACTTCGGTGGCATTTTCAATGATCCCGCTGGCGGTGTTGATGTTGGGGAACGTCGCAGCCCACAGTCTGTCGCTACGGCTGCTGGTGGAATTAATAGTCCCCTGTTGGGTGAGATCCATGACCTTAAAGTTCTGGTCCGCACTCTGAGCGTAAGTTGCTTCATCGGTACCGGTTTCCAGGGTATTATAATAGTAGGCTTCTCCGTAGATATAGCGCAGGTGGGCATACATCGATGTTAACCCGCCGTAAACACCTTTTTCGGTTTTGAAAAAATCGGGTGTATAAATACTGCGTGGCTGTTCTTCCAGGATATCTTCGCACGCTACCAGGAACAACACCATCAGGGCTGTTCCAATAAAGGTTTTCATATTAATACGTTTCATTGTTATCCTTTTTTAAAATGACAAATTAATACCGATCAAGTAGTTGCGTGTCGAAGGCGTGTTCGTGCCTATCGTCAGAAAACGCTTCAGGTTGTCAGAGGCTGGTACTGCAGCATTTTGGTTGGCGTATGAGTTGGTTTCGGGATCCATACCTGATTCTTTTTTATAGGGCGAGAACATCACAAACGGATTCTCTGCCATGACGTAAAGCCTCAGTTTGCCAATGTTGTTTTTAACCCATCCGATGCGGTCGAAGCTGTAACCAAGCGAGATGGTGCGTATCTTCAGGTACGATGCATCGAAGATACCCAGGGTATTGGCATACTTTGGATTGTCGCCGGATAATACGCCGTCGGGTGCCGGATACTTGGCGCCGGTGTTCGTTGGTGTCCAGTAGTCCACCTTTACGTTCTGTCTGCGCCCGGTCATCAGATTGAGGTAGCCATTCCCTGCGTAGAGGGAACTATAGAGGATACCGCCGCTTCTAAAGACACCGATGGCGCTCAGGTCAAATCCTTTATAGCTTAGGCGGGTATTGAAACCACCCTGAAAATCGGGTTCCACGGGTATTATTTGCCGGTCGTCGGGTCCGATTTGCCTTACCGGCTCACCAGTCACATCATCGTAATCGCCGGTATACTTCACTTTGATCATACCGACATTTCCACCCGGTTCCAGGATATCCAGATACGGATCTGATGCCTGCCAGAGTCCAATCTTCTCGTAGTCGAAGTGTGAATCAATGGGGTAGCCTACGAACCACGAGTTGGCTTCATCCCTCTCCTTTCCCGAAGCAAGCGCTACCAGCTTGTTGCGGTTGGCATACAGGTTGAAGCCGACTTCCCATGTCCAGCCGCTGAGGTTTTGCAATATCACGCCGTTGAGCGAAAGTTCCACGCCTTTGTTCTCGGTTTCCCCTATATTCGCCGTGTAGCTGCTCACGCCTGAGGTGTTGGGCAGATTAAGACTCAGCAGAATATCCTTGGTATGCACCACATAGTACTCTACGGTACCGGACAGGCGACCGTTCAAAACGGCGAAGTCCAGGCCATAGTTATAGGTGTCGGAATACTCCCATCCTAAACTGGGATTGGGAAGCTGGGATACGTAATACCCCACGGAGTAAGTTGTCGGGCCAAAGTTGTAAGGCCTGGTGTTTAAAAGTCCGAGTGTAGAGTATGGGGCAATGGCCTGGTTGGAAGTTTGTCCATAGCCCAGACGCAGTTTCAGCATGTCTATCCAGTTAACCGCCTGCATGAACGATTCGTTCCCGATGTTCCATCCGACCGATACGGCAGGATAGGTATGCCACTTATGTCCCTCCGCCAGCCTCGAGGAGCCATCTGAGCGCACGCTGGCCATCAGCATGTAGCGGCGGTCGTACGAGTACTGTACGCGTCCCATCCAGGACTTCAGGCCGCTCACCGAATATTTTGCGGAATCAGGATTAATCGTTATTTCGCCGGCAGCCCGTCCCAGATTGTAGAATTGAAAGGCGTCAGCGGGAATATCCTTCGCCGAAATGGTTGATTTGTTGTATCTGGCTTGCTCTGCAGAGTACAGGCCTACAAAATTCACCTGGTGCTTTTCGGCAAAGGTGCGGTCGTAGGTCAGCAGGTTTTCAACTAACCAGTGGTAGCCAAGCGAGTTGCTGATCGAAGCAGTTGAAGGGTTCGTTGGGTTGTAACTGAATACCCCTTCTCCTGTGTAGCTGCCACTGTTGCTTGTGCGTAAGCTCAAGGCAAGATTGATTCTATACTTTAAACCCTCTATGCCAGGGATTTTTACCTCGCCATACATATTGTTGTAAGAGCCAAACGCCTTGGTTTGGTCTATCCAGCTATCGCCCAGATTTTCGACAGTTTCTTTTGTATACACCCAGTTTTCATCCAGGGGCATCTTTACAGTTCTCTTCAGGGTGCCATCAGCGTTATACGGGTCGGCAATAGCCGTAGTGCTTAAGAGACCGTACATGTCCAGGTTGTTACCGTTATTAACGGAATAGTTGCTGTTTGTTGTGAGGCCGAAGCGGAAAGATTTGCCTATTGCCTGGTCAAAAGTACCGTGCATTGAAAAACGGCTGAAGTTCTGCCCGGGCAGAACGGCTTCCTCGTTGTAGTAGCCCACGCCGACACTGTAGCTGCCCCCGGCGGAGCCACCAGAAACGCCCAGGTCGTGGCTATTAACCATAGCGGTTCGATAAAACAAGCTTTGCCAATCGGTATTTACATCATCGGATTCATCCACACCGTTTGTGAACTGACCCCGGGCTGCACGGAGCGCAACAAATTCAGGTCCGTCCATCATGGGGTACGGGGCAAAAACCTTTTTCATGCCAACATAAGCATTGTAGGTTGCCTGCGCTTTTTGTCCTCTTAGCCCTTTCCTGGTTGTTATCAGGATAACGCCGTTGGCGCCGCGCGAGCCGTAGATGGCGGTTGCCGAGGCATCCTTCAGGATATCAATGGCCGCGATGTTGTTGAGGTCTAGGTCACTGAGATTCCCTCCAAAGGGGGCACCGTCGACCACCACCAGCGGGTCGTTTGTGGCATTCAGCGAACGCGTACCCCGAATGCGGATTTGCATCTCGGCGCCCGGTTTGGTTGAGTTTCGCGACATCTCCACCCCGGCCATGCGTCCTTGCAAGGCCTGCGTGACATCAGACGAAGGCACATCGAGGATCTCCTCTCCATGCATTGAAGCAACTGAACCCGTTACAGCTTCCCTCCGCTGGGTACCGTAACCGACAACCACAACCTCATCCAGGGCTTTCAGTTCAGAAGACAAAAAGATATTTATTTGGGTCCTCCCTGAAGTTTCGACTCTTTGGGTAGTATATCCGACATAGGAAAATACTAAAACCGCAGATTCAGAAGGAACGTCAATAGAGTAGTTGCCATCTGCTTCTGTAATTGCTCCCATAGTCGTGCCTTCTATCACAATATTTACTCCGGGTAAAGGCTCACCGGTATTTGCATCTGTTACAGAACCAGTAATTGTAAGTTGCTGAAAAGCAGATGAGCTGTTGGCTTCATCGGCCAGGTTTGCCGGTTTGTTATCCTCCGGATTTACTGCAGCTGAGACCCGTAAGGAAAAACAAAAGGCAAAAATGGCCATAGCTTTCATAGTTAATAGAAAGTTGGTCTTAAATACCTTTCGGGATAATCTCCCAGATAATTTTTTTTTCATAGGTTTAAATGATTAGGTGTTTTAGGTATGTTAAAGGATTTTTAACAATATTCCTTTGAGGTTAGTGATTAATGAATCGGTGAATGTCTGTAACATCTTCCGAATTTTTAGTTGTTGCGGATATTTTAATTCATAGGCACTAGAGTTAATGATTAACCTGAATGCTGCATAAGCGAGAATGAAAATTATGAATTAATTTTTAATATTGCAATCGATTGCATAAAAAATTAAAAAATGGATTCAGATTATACAAGTATTTAAATCTTGATGTAATCGGTTCCGTATGGATACCGCTGCGGCCTGCTCAGCATGGAATTGGCCTCTTCATCGTTGATGAACTGTTCCTTCTCCGGGTTCCAGTAGAGCCTTCTCGGCAATTTCATGGCGATGTGGCTGAGCAGGCATATGCTGCAGGCGCGGTGGCCGATCTCCGCCGGCGAAATGGGCTCCTTGCGGCTCCGGATGCAATCCAGCCAGTTCCCGTGCTGATCGTTACTCCTGTACAGATGGATCTCGTTTTCCTTTATTTCGGAGGTAAGGATTGCCGGATCGCTTGCATCGAGGGCCTTTCTGCTATTTTCCTGGCTGACCGGATCGCTTGCAGTTGCAACGTAATCGCCCCTGGAAACGAAGATCCAGCCTTCCGTTCCCTCGTAACGGATGCCGTTGGGGAATCCCCCGCTGGTATACTGCGTGACGCCGTTGGAGTATTCCGCTTTTACCATGAAGTCCCCGTGCACATCCCACAGCCCGGACTTCGGGAATTCGGCTACCGCTTCGATTGAAATGGGACCGGTGTGTTCGGTGTCCATGCCCCAGGCGGCGGAATCAAAATGATGCTGTCCCCACCCGGTGATCATACCAGCCCCGAATTGCTCGCGGCGCAGCCAGCCGGGGCGGTCGTATCCTACCTGGGGATGCACTCCGATCTCGGTGTAGTAAACATAAGGTGTCTCGCCAAGCCACATGTCGTAATTCAGGTTCGGTGGAACCGGCATTTCTTTGGCTTCGGGACCGGACGGGTCTCCCGGCAGTCCGATCTTGACCGTATGCAGTTTGCCTATCCTCCCGTTCCTGACCAGTTCTGCGGCTATGCGGAACTGGGGGGAGGAGCGCTGCTGGGTTCCGAGCTGCATGATGACCCCCTTCCGTTTCACCACATCGGCGACAAGCCGACCTTCAGCCAGGGTGAGCGACGTAGGTTTCTGAAGGTAAATGTCCTTTCCTGCCAGGGCTGCCTCGATCGCAGGCTGGGCATGCCAGTGGTCCGGTGTGCTGATCATCACTGCATCGATGTCGGGATTGAGCAGCATCTCCCTGTAATCATCGTACATCCTGACCTCGATGTAGTTGCTGCTGCCTTTCTTATTTGCATAAAAATCCTCCACCAGTTTCTTGCCGTCCTTCATCCTGTTGCTGTCCAGGTCGCTTACGGCAATGACCCTGGCAACATCGAATGGCAGGGTGTCATGAAGGTCATGGCCCCGGGCGATCCTGCCACAACCGATCTGGCCGATGTGGATTTTATTGCCGGGGGCATTCTTGCCGAAAACTGACGAAGGAACAATGCTGGGGATCGCCATGGCGGCCGCAGAGGCTGCAAGGCTGTTTTTTATGAATGTTCTGCGTTTCATGAAGGGATTTGCTTTATTCAGGAATATTCTGGACTACAGGCGGTATTTCAATAACAAATGCTTGCTTTTCCGGGATACTATTTGAAGGGAAACAGGATGTATCCATCATTTATTAATTGATCATAATTAATATTTTATGATGAGGAAGCGAGAAGGAAAATTATGAATTAAATTTTTATTTTGCGACCGATTGCAAAAATAATTGGCGAACCGAAGGTCAGAATTCACTATTGTTTACAGGGTTTGACTGACAAACGATTGGATTTATTTTTCTTAAATTAGATTTTTTATTGATAAAGACTTCGCCATGAATTTCAGGATTCACAGCCTTCTTTATTTCGCCACGGGGATCGTGTTCATTGCCCTGGAGACCGCAGGTGCGTATTACCCGGGGATCGCGGTAAAAGCGCTCATTATCCCGGTCCTGGTATGGTTATACCTGCGTTTCATCCGGGGGGAATGGAACCGCTTTCACGGGATGATCCTGGCTGCCCTGGCGTTCTCATGGATCGGGGATGTCACCTTACAGCTGACCCGTTTCAGCGAGGATTTCTTTATGGTGGGACTGGCAGGTTTCCTGGTGGCCCAGCTGCTTTATCTGGTTGCTTTCTTTTCCACGCCGGGACAAAACGTGCTGTCGAAAAGATTCTACATGGTCTTCCCTGTCCTGACTTACGGGGCAATGATCCTCTGGTTGCTCTGGGGGGGACTGAAAGAGATGAAGCTGCCCGTCACTCTATATACCCTTGTCATCCTTACCATGCTGACGGCTGCCATCAACCGTAAGGGGAAGGTGAATCCGCACAGTTACCGGCTGGTCCTCGCCGGAGCCATTCTTTTCGTCCTGTCGGATTCCATGATCGCGATCAATAAATTCAACCAACCTTTCGAGCTCGCCCGGGTGGCGATCATGACCTCATACGTTACGGCCCAGTACCTCATTGCAATCGGTTGCCTGCGGCAGTTTAACCTGACCCTGAAAAAATAATCTCCCATGAAATACCTCCGATATCCCCTTTACCTGCTGATTCTGGCCCTGGCCGGGTTCCTTTTCCTGCTCATATACGGGACACTCAGTGATTACAAACCGGAAAAGCAGACCCTGGTTTTTGAAAAAGCGGATGCCCCTCTCATTTCCGACAGCATTTTCCGCATGATGACCTGGAACATCGGATACTGCGGACTGGGAGAGGAGATGGATTTTTTTTATGACGGGGGCAGGGGGGTGAGGCCCGACCGGGCCACTTCCGAGGCCAACCTGGAGGGAGTAATTGATTATGCAAAAACCCTGGATTCATGTGATTTCCTGCTTTTTCAGGAAGTGGACATCAAATCGAAGCGGAGTTACCGGATCGATCAGCTGAAGGCGCTTGAAGAGGCCCTGTTCCCTGTGATGGTGTCCTTCGGCAAGAATTTTGATGTAGCATTCAATCCCGCTCCCCCCAGGGCTCCCATCGGCAGGGTGCTCTCCGGGATCGCCACGCTGGGCCGGCAGGTGCCCACATCCGGTACCCGGTACAGTTTCCCGGGCAATTACCCCTGGCCCAAGGGGGTCTTCATGCTCGACCGCTGTTTCCTGGTCAACCGTTATCCGCTTGCCGGGGACAGGGAACTCCTCGTGATCAACACTCATAATTCCGCTTACGACGACGGCAGCCTGAGGAAAGCCCAGATGGAATACCTGCACGGCTTTTTAACCGGGGAATACGGCAAGGGGAATTATGTGATCGTGGGGGGGGACTGGAACCAGACCCCTTACGGGTTCCGGCCTCTGTTCGAGAGGGATGTTTTCGATACACTGCAGCTGTCCTATATACCGGAGCATTACCTGCCGGGGGAATGGACCTGGTTGTACGATCCCAGCGTGCCTTCCAACAGGAGGGTGGACAAACCCTATTCTGCAGGGACCTCACGCACAACGGTGATTGATTTCTTCCTGCTCTCGCCCAACCTGGAACCACTCTACGTTAAGGGTGTGGACCTGGATTTTATCCATTCCGATCATAATCCAGTGCTCGCAGGATTCAGGCTGAAGTAAATCCAAATAAATCCTTTCATGAAAACCATCAGGATCATCCTCTGGACATTACTCGGCCTTGTCCTGGCCTGCCTGGTCGCTTCCCTGGTCCTGGTCAGGCATATTTCATACAGGGCAATCCCCGACTACAATGCCACGATCCCTATGGAGGGACTGCAGGGAAAAGTGCAGGTCCTCCGCGACACCTTCGGCATACCACACATCTTTGCGGAGAACGAGGCAGACCTTTACCTGGTAACGGGATACGTAATGGCCCAGGACAGGCTCTGGCAGATGGACCTGCTCCGACGGGTGGCACAGGGCCGCCTTTCCGAGATCTTCGGGGAGGGTATGATCGGAACCGACCAGCTGTTCAGGGCATTGAGGATAGAGGACAAATCCAACCTGATCATGGTAAGGACCGAACCGGAGATCATGGCCTGCATTCGGGCATTTTCAGAAGGCGTTAACCGGTACATAGAGGATGCAGGAAGGGATCTGCCGTTCGAGTTCAGCCTGCTGCACTATAAGCCGGAACCCTGGCTTCCCCTGCATACGGTCAACCTGATCGGCTACATGTCCTGGAGCTCGTCCTCATCCTGGGGGAACGAGACCACCCTTTACAGGATATCCCGGCTCGTAGGCGAGGAAAAAACCTCGGAACTCATCCCGGATCCCGACCTGCAGACACCTATTTTCCCGGATTTCGTTCCCATGAAGGATTCCCGGTCCGGTCCCGATATGCAAAGGGCTTCTGAGGTCATCCGTGAACTGGGACTACAGGTATTCATGGGAAGCAACAACTGGGCCGTAAGCGGCAGGCGAAGCTTCAACGGCGTCCCCATCGTCTGCAACGATATGCATCTCCAGCTTAACATCGCCCCGGGGATCTGGTACCAGATGCACCAGGTGATCCCCGGTAAATTAAATGTCAGCGGGATCGTTCTCCCGGGAACACCTTTTATCAATGTAGGGCATAACGACAGCATAGCCTGGGGGATGACCTATGTGAGTGTAGACGATATCGATTTTTACCTGGAAACCATTAATCCTTCGGATACCAACCAGTACCTGCTTGACGGTAAATGGATGGACATGGAAACGCGGGTGGAGACCTTCCGGGTCAAAGGAGGCGAACGGGTGACCAGGATCAACCGGTTTACACACAGGGGACCCGTAATCAGTTATTTCAGGGGAATAGGGGACCGGGTGGTCTCGATGAGGTGGACCGGGAATGACTACAGCAATGAGATCCGGACCGCCTACCTGCTCGACCGCGCCCGGAACATCCATGATTTCGCGGAGGCACTGCGCACCTGGACCACGATCAGTACGAATTCGGTCTGCGGGGATGCTGCGGGCAACATCGCCCTTTATGTGGCCGCAGAGGTTCCGCTTTGCCCGGGGAACCGTTCCCTCATGATGCCCGGGGATACCAGCCTGTATGACTGGACAGGGTACGTTCCCTTTGAACAGCTTCCGCATGGTGTCAATCCCCCGGAAGGGTTCCTTGCCTCCGCGAACAACCGTTCGGCCGGACCGGATTATCCTTACTACATTTCCAGCTGGTATGCCGTACCCGGCCGTTATGACCGCATCCTCGAGATGATTTCGGAGCAGGAGGTTTTCAGCATGGATGATATGATGAGGATGCAGGCGGACCAGAAATCAGCCTGGGCGGGGAAAGTGATGCGTGTGTGCAATCCCGTTCTTAATGCGGCGGACATTACCGGCGGTTATCTGGCGGCCTACGACAGGATCCATGCATGGGACGGGACCATGAACCCGGATGCCGTTCAGGCGAGCCTGTTTGAGGTATTTTACAGGAAACTGGCGGAATCCGTCTTCCTGGATGAGCTTGGGGAGGAATCCTACCGGCTGCTTGCCGGCGGCACCATTGAAGAGGGCGTGATGGACCGGATCCTGGAGGGACAGGAAATCTCCTGGTGCGATGATGTGAGCACACCCGATACGAGCGAATCGTTCAGGGATCTGGTGGTGCCTGCATGGAAGGAGGCGGTGGACTGGCTCGCAGAAAATTACGGACCGGACATGGAAACCTGGAAGTGGGGAGATCTGCATACCCTGACCATGAAACATGCACTCGCATCGGTCAAATTTCTGAACAGGGTATTCAGGCTTGAAAGGGGACCCTACCGGGCAGGAGGTGCGGACCATACGGTATGCGCCTATACCTGGTCCGCCCTGAATCCCTTTGCCGTGACAAACGGTGCTTCCCAGCGGCATGTATACAACCTTCTCGACCCGGATGATTCACGCATCATCATGCCCACCGGGGTCAGCGGGATCCCTGCCAGTAATTTCTTCTGCAACCAGAGTGACAGGTACATGAAGAACCAGTACCTGTCTGAATCTTTCACCCGGGAAAAGGTGGAACGGAATGCCCCGTACCTGGAAACTTTTATCCCTAGATAGGGAGTTCCCCGGTGTTGTGCAGGAACCTGTGCATGGTACCCAGCAGTTGGAATGTATTCAGCGGCTTTGAAATGTGAGCGTTACAGCCCACCCGGAGGGCACGCTCCTTCTCCTCGCCGTAGATAAAGGCGGACTGGGCAATGATGGGCAGTTCCCGGCGTATTTTCCGGATCTCAACCACCGCATCGAATCCGGACATGCCTGGAACCTGCATGTCCATTAAAACTATGTCTATCCCTGGATCGTTGCGGCAGATCTCCACTGCTTCCTTCCCGTTTTCCACCTGCCTTACCTCGATTTCCGTATGGGCCAGTATCTCTGACAGCAGGAATGAACCGGCAGGATCATCTTCAACGATGAGCACCTTTTTGCCTTTCCAGTTATATTTCTTGATGGATCTGCTGATCATGTAAAGCCGGTATTAATAGTAAAGAATCCAGGCAGAAGGGTCGAAGGTGCTTTGGATCCGCCTGAGTTCCCGGGTTGCGGCCTGTTTGCTTGCAAAGGAACTGAAACAGACGGCATGCAGGTTGTCCCGTTTACCGAAGACGGAGGCATCATACCCTTTTGCCCTGAGCGTCCTGACATAATTTTCTGCATTCCGTATGTCGGCAAAGCAGCCGGCTACAATGTAATATTTTTTCCCGGCGGCAGGTACTGTCGGGACTGTCTCGCTGATCCCGGATTCAACCTCTTTACTGATCTCAGGCAATCCCCCTGATTCTTCTGCAAACTCCTGTGAAGATTCGGCCATTTCTTCCGATGCTTCAGCCTGCTCTTCGGCCGGGATGGATAATGCCTCTGCCTGCCCTCCCGTTTCAGCCTGTTCTCCACCCTGGGATGTTTCAGTCCCTGAAACGGCCGGAGCCTCCTTATTCAGTCTCTGAGAAAGTCCGTCAGGGAGTATCCTGCTCATTTTTTCCGGGAACAGGTACCAGCCGGCTACAAGGAGTGCTGCGATCAGGAACAGTGATCCCAGTATCCAGGGCCAGGTCCTTCTCCTTCTGCGTGAGGGTTTTGTGTAAGCGCTGAACGAGGTCTCATCCGACTCCAGATTGACCGGGACCCCTTCCACCTGGACCCTGAATTTCTCCTCCTCTTTCTGGATAAGTTCCTCGATGGTCATGCTTTCATCCACGGAAGGTTCCTCGGCCAGTGCCTGCCTGAAACGTTCCGGAATTTCATCTTCCTGCGGTTCAGGTACAGATTCCGATTCAGGCTCTATTTCAGGCTCAGGTTCCGGTTCCGGTTCCGGTTCAGATTCCGGTTC
>CAYSJH010000029.1:26028-32039 GCA_964431315.1 uncultured Bacteroides sp.
GGTTCCGGTTCTGTTATTGATTCTGGCGTAGGTTCAGGTTCAGGCTCCTGCTCATCGATCTGAAAAGGCGGTTCCTCGGAATCGGCTTGAAGACCGGCCTCTCCGGTGAGGGGCACTTCTGTGGCTGCCTCCACATCCACCTCCGCATCCCCTTCCTCCAGTTCGAATCCCCCTTCATCCCCTGCCGGCGGGATCTTTTCTCCTGCGGTTTCTTCGGGTACGGCATCCTTCTCCTTTTCTTCTTCAACAACCGGTTCCTCCTCCAGCATTTCTTCCGCATTCGGTTCCTCCCCCACGGGTTCCCCTGTCACCGGTTCCTCCTCTAGTGATTCCTCCGCCGCAGGCTCTTCCTCCACCGGTTCTTCCGCCACCTGCTCCGATGCCATGGGTTCCTCCGGAGCCAATTCCCCGACCGGTGTTTCCCTGGCGATTGATTCCTCCGGAGCCACTTCCTCAGCCGGTGATTCTTCCGCAGGTTCTTTTTCCGCAGCCGTGTCCTCCGGGGCCTTTTCTTCCCCAGACTCCACGACAGGTGTTTCCGCAGCTGTCCCTTCTTCTGCCGGGGTATCCGTGGTCAGGAAATTAATCCTGCTGGAGGCGTCCATTGTCAGGGAGCCGAGGTTTTCGAGGTGATAGTTGTCTCCCTTCTGTAAAACCTTTTTCACCTTTTCAACGAATTGTTTGATCCGGTTCTGAGCCTCTGACTTCGACAGTTTCTCTTCCTGGATGAGACGCTCGGTGAGCATACCGTCATCAAATGCAAGCAGGTCATTAAAAACAAGTTCTTTGGGGTCCTGCTGCCGGATGATGAATGCACCCAGGTCGGGAATGATTACCCGGTTGTTCAGTTCAAGTAAGCTGGTAAGATATTTTTCCATCACGCGATCCAAATTTCATCTGTGAACAATTTAATGAAATTAACGGATATATGAAATAAAAGGATAATGCTTATATTTAAGTTCTTCCAAATTAAGCCTATGAAAAAGCGCAAGGTACTGGGAATTGACATCGGCGGATCGGGCATCAAGGCAGCGCCGGTGGACACCAAAGACGGCCAGATGCTTGAACTGAGGCACAGGATCCCCACCCCGAGCCCGGCAACTCCGGGGAACATTGCCCCCGTGATAGCGGAAATGGTAAAACACTTCAACTGGAAGGGCATAGTTGGCTGCGGATTTCCTGCCGTCATCCAGAACGGGGTGGCAAAAACCGCTGCTAACGTTGATGATTCCTGGATCGGCACGAATGTAAACAGGACTTTTTCCAAAGCTGCGGGACTGCCGGTATTCGTCGTCAATGATGCCGACGCGGCCGGAATGGCGGAGATGAAGTTCGGTGCGGGACAGGGAGTAAAGGGACTGGTTCTCCTTTGCACCATAGGGACAGGGATCGGCACGGTATTGTTTAATAACGGCCGCCTCGTACCCAATACCGAATTCGGGCACATTGAATTTAAGGGGATGGATGCTGAAAAATACGTGTCGGATGCCGCCCGCAAGGCGGAGGATCTTTCCTGGGAAGAATGGGCGCAGCGATTCAATGAATACCTCCTTGCCCTGGAAAAACTGATCTGGCCCGACCTGATCATCCTTGGGGGAGGTGCAAGCAAGAAGGGGAAAAAATTCCTGGGGTACATTAAGATGAAAACCCCGGTCGTGCCTGCGCAATTGTTGAATAATGCGGGACTGGTGGGAGCGGCCCTGGCGGGGAAATACCAGTATAAATTATCGAAGGAGTGATCAGACGATCATCGAAGGAGTGATCAGACGATCCCCCCGAATCCGAGGAAGGCCAGGGCCAGGAGTCCCGCCACAACAAGTGCAATCGGAACACCTTTCATGGCCTTCGGGACGTTCAGCAATTCCAGCTGGTCCCGTATCCCTGCGAATATTATGATGGCGATCCCGAACCCGGCTGCGTTGCCGATCGCGAAAACAACGCTTTCCAGCAGGTTGAAATCGTTCTGCACGGCCAGGACGGCCACGCCGAGGACGGTACAGTTCGTGGTGATCAGGGGAAGGAAGATCCCGAGGGCCTGGTAGAGCGGGGGACTGACCTTTTTAAGCACGATCTCGACCATCTGTACCAGGGAAGCGATGACCAGGATGAAGGTGATGGTCCGCATAAAGGTTATCCCGAGTGGTATGAGGACATACTGGTAGAGCAGGTAGGTCACAATGGTGGCGATCACCATGACAAAGGCCACGGCACCGGACATGCCCACCGATGTTTCGACCTTGTTGGATACGCCTATGAACGGACAGAGTCCCAGGAACTTGGACAGGACTATGTTATTGACAAAAACCGCCGATATGATGATGATGATGTATTCCATGCTCAGGCTCCTTTCCTGTTTATTTTTCTGACGAGCACGATCAGGTAACCCAGTACCAGGAAGGCCCCCGGGGCCAGGACAAATACAAGCATCCCGTCTCCCGGCAGGAATTTCAGCCCGAATATCGAACCGCTGCCCAGCATTTCCCTGACAGATCCCAGAATGGTCAGGGCCATTGAAAAGCCCAATCCCATTCCCAGTCCGTCGATCGCCGCAGTGAGGACAGTGTGCTTGGAGGCAAAGGCTTCCGCCCTTCCAAGGACAATGCAGTTCACCACGATCAGGGGGATGAATATCCCGAGGGCTGCAAACAGGTCCGGTACGAATGCCTGCATCACCAGTTCCACCACGGTTACAAAGGAGGCAATGATCACGATGAAGGATGGGATCCGTACCTTGTCCGGGATCACGTTTTTAACCAGGGAGACGGCGATGTTCGACATCGTTAGCACAAACGTGGTTGCAAGTCCCATTCCCAGCCCGTTGAAGGCTGAGGTGGTAACGCCGAGCGTGGGACAGAGTCCCAGCAGCAAAACGAAAACGGCATTCTCCTTGAAGAATCCCTTGCTGAAATTTTTCCACTGATTCATTTCCGGTATAGTTCTTTTATTCCGTTTCATGTTCCTGTTTATTGCCGTCCCCGGACACACTTTCCTTTTCCCCTGAGACTTTCCTGAATCCGTCATAGGCTCGCTGCATGGCATCGCAGAAAGCCCTGGAGGAGATGGTGGCAGCCGTAATGGCATCGACATCACCGCCATCCTTCTTGACTGAAAGACGATAACTGCCTGGATTCTTCCCCACGAACTGGCTGCTCCAGGAGAGGCCGGTTGCCTTGTCCAGCGATTTTGCCTTGAGGATTTTATCCCCGAGTCCCGGTGTTTCCGCCTGTTCCAGCACGGAAATCCCGTATATGCTGCCATCGGGCAGGAAGCCGACCATGATCCTGATCAGGCCGCTGAAACCTTTATAGGTATAGCTTTCAACGGCTATCCCGGTGATCGTATCGCCCATCCTGGCCTGGTAGAAGTAAAGGGTGTCCCGGTCTGTAGCCAGCTTCCTGACCTCGGTCCCGGGGTCGTTGTTAAATGCGGGCACGACCTCGCCGATGGCATTCATTTTCTTGATCCTCCTGGCTTCCTCGATGGGTTCCTTTGTAACTTCGTATACCAGGGCCAGTACCGTAGAGGCAATGAGCGTTACCAGGAAGAGGGTAAGCGCCATGCTGGCAAATGTCGATTCTTTTTTAGCCATTTCCCGTCTTTTCCCCGAAACGCCGGGGTTTTACATATCTGTTTATAAGGGGAGTGAAGGCATTCATTATCAGGATGGCAAACTGGACCCCTTCCGGGTAGGAGCCGAATATCCTGATGATCACCGTTATGATGCCGATCATTATACCGTAGATCCACATCCCGCGCACGTTCATCGGGGAGGTCACATAGTCCGTGGCCATGAATATCGCCCCGAGCATCAGTCCCCCGCTCAGCAAATGGAACAGTGGATCGGGATTCTTTTCCGGGTTCGCCAGCCAGAGTATGCCTGTGAAAACCGCCACGGTCAGCAGGATGCTCACGGGGATATGCCAGCTGATGATCTTCCTGGCCAGCATATAAACCAGGCCGATCAGCAATGCAACGGCAGCCACTTCACCCGTGGAGCCGCCGATCTTCCCAAGGAAAAGATCAATATAGGCCGGTATCTCTTTGAGGATCCCGGCGATTTTTTCCCCGTTTTTCATGCCCTCTTTCATCAGGCCGAGGGAAGTCGCACCCGTGGTGGCGTCAAGGTAGGCAAACCGGTTTACCAGCGGTTCCGGCCATCTGGTCATCTGTACGGGGAAGGAAACGAACAGGAACACCCTGCCCACAAGGGCGGGATTGAAGGGATTATTCCCGAGTCCCCCGAACGACATCTTCCCGATGCCTATGGCCACCAGGCTTCCCAGGATGACCATCCAGAGGGGAAGGTTCGAGGGAAGGCAGAAGGCAAGAAGGGCTCCCGTGATCAGGGCGGATCCGTCCGCAACAGTGGTTTTTCCCTTTATCAGGTATTTCTGGATGAGGAATTCGAACAGCATGCAGGAGGCCATGGCCGTTGCCGTGATGATGAGGGCACCGATACCGAAAACCCAGACCGATACCAGGAAAGCGGGCAGCAGGGCCAGGAGCACTCCGTACATCAGTTTTGATACCGATTGCCCGGCGTGTTCATGCGGTGACGGTGAAACGGTGAATATGCCCATACCTTATTTTTTTCTTGCCCTTCGCATTTTATTTATTTCCGATTTCCCGAGCCTGATGTAATCGAGCAGGGGACGGCTGGAGGGACAGATGTAGCTGCAGGATCCGCATTCGATGCAATCCATTGCCTTTTCATGCTCCATCCGTTCGAATTGCTCTTTTTCGCCCAGTGCCATAAGCAGGTAAGGCTCGAGTCCCATCGGGCAGACCGTGACGCACCGGGTACAGCGGATGCAATTCTGCATTTCCTTCCTGCGGGATTCTTCCCCGGACAACAGGGTGACCCCGCTGGTCCCCTTGATCACCGGCACATCCAGGCTGTTCAGAGCCTTTCCCATCATGGGTCCCCCGCTGATCACCTTACCCGTATTTTCAGGCATTCCCCCTGCCGCGTCAATGAGCGCCGATACCGGCGTGCCGATGCGAACCAGGTAATTGCCCGGATTTTCAAGGTATTTGCCGCTTATGGTAACCACCCTCTCGAACAGGGGTTTGTTTTTCTGGACTGCCTCATATACGGCAAACATGGTACTCACATTAAAGACCACGGCCCCCACGTCGATCGGCAGTGCACCGGAAGGAACCTCGCGTCTGGTCACGGCTTTGATAAGCTGCTTTTCTCCTCCCTGGGGATATTTAACTTTCAGTTCCTGGACCTCTATTCCTTGGTATTTGGCGGCGCATTCCCGGAGATGGTCTATGGCGTCCCTCTTATTGGCTTCTATCCCGATGATGGCCCTTTTCACCTTGAGCGCCTTCATTGTGATGGTGGCGCCACAAAGGATCTCGTCTGCTTTTTCCATCATCAGGACATTGTCGGAGGTCAGGTAGGGCTCGCATTCTGACCCGTTCACCAGGAGGTATTCGGCCTTTTTACCCCGGGGAAGTGAAAGCTTCACATGCGTTGGAAAAGTGGCTCCGCCCATTCCGACGATGCCCATTTTAAGTATGGTCTGAATGATCTCCTGGGAATCCGGCTTTATTTTTTTGACAAGTGCGGAGGAACGGTCGATCGAGTCCATCCAGCGGTCACCTTCGACGTTGATGACCACTGCCGTCCTTTTATAACCGGAGATGTCCGTGACATTTTCTATTTTAACCACTTTTCCCGATACGGAAGAATGAACGCCAGCCGAGATGAATACCTCTCCCGAGGCCAGGAGCTGGCCGACCAGGACTTCCTGCCCGCGCTCGACAATGATCTTCGGCGGGGCCCCGATGTGCTGGTAAATGGGGATGTTGACCTGTCCGGGCACAGGGAGCTGCCTGATACCGCTTCCGGCCGTGAGCTTATTTTCCGGGGGATGAATGCCGCCTAACGGGAATGTTCTCAATTTTCCTCTTCTTTATTCGTTTGTCCGCCGGCCTGGGGCTCCGGATCACGGCTTCCACCTGCCGAGCCGGTATCAACTGTGCCGGTATCAACTGTGCCG
>CAYSJH010000029.1:32139-47795 GCA_964431315.1 uncultured Bacteroides sp.
ATCACGGCTTCCACCTGCCGAGCCGGTATCAACTGTGCCGGTATCAACTGTGCCGCTATCAATCGTGCCGGTACCAGCCGTGCTATCAGCTGCCGTGCCGGTATCTGTGGTGCTGCCTCCGGCTTTAACATCACCGGCCATGCTTGGGGCGGGAACTTCTTTTGCCGTTTCCTCTTCCGGTCTTGGTTTCCTTGGCGGGAAACCGATCTCGAGGATGGAATCCGTCGGGCATTCAACCACGCATTTCCGGCAAAGTTTGCATTTGACCGGGTCTATGTAGGCAAGGAAATTTTCAAGGGTGATGGCATCATAGGGACAGACCTTCACGCATTTCCCGCAGCCTATGCAGGCCACCGAGCAACTTTTTTTGGCAATCCCGCCCTTTTCCTCGTTGATGCAGCTGACAAAGATCTTGCGGTCCTTCTTGTTCCGTCTCCTGAGTTCAATGATGTTCTTGGGACAGGCATCCACGCAGGCACCGCAGGCGGTACATTTTTCATCAATTACCTCGGGCAGGCCTGTCCGGGGATTCATATGGATGGCATCGAAATCGCATACCCTTACGCAGTCCCCGTGTCCCAAACATCCGTACTGGCACCCGGTATCGCCGGCATAAAGGCTGCTGGCGACAGCACAGGAAGCCGCACCGTCGTAAAAGTTCGTGCGTGGCCTGCAGGCATAGGAACCCGAACAGCGCACCACCGCCACCTGGGGATCCTGTTCCTCAGCCTCCATCCCGAGGATCTCACCGACCCTTTTCATGGTGTCGTTCCCTCCAACGGGACAGAAAAGGTTACCCAGGGAATCCGCTTTCACGCAGGCCTCTGCGAAATTCCGGCAACCGGGGTATCCGCATCCTCCGCAGTTTGCTGCAGGCAGGGCATCCTCCACCTCGTCGATGCGGGGATCCTCGATGACCCTGAACCGCTGCGCAATGAAGAACAGTATGAGGGCCGCCGCGATCCCGGTAGCACTGAGTGAAAGGATGGTATATAGTACGATCGGGTTCATGGATGTATGGCTCAGGTTTTCTGCAGGGAGAATGAAAAACGCCGGTCAAGCCTGCCCCGGAAAATTTTCAGCAGAATGTAGTAGGGGACAAGGACGGAGAGGGATAAGAGTCCCGCCACAAGCTCCGAGCACCCGGCTGCAGTGGTTATGAGCAGGGCAGTGAGCACCAGAAGGAAGGGGAGTACATAACCCAGGAAGAGCGCCCTGAATCCCAGGGATTGCGAAAGGACCACCCGGACCTTTTCCCCGGTCCTGAAGCCGGAATGGGATGCTTTTACGCGGAGGTATTTTTCCTTCACTTCCGTTACATTGCAGGCACCCCGGGCATGGCATTCGCTGCATGCAGCATAGCTTGTGATCCTTACAACAACATCGTTTCCCTCCAGTGAATCCACTATTCCGTCATGTGAAATCCTGTGCTCAGCCATTCAAGAAATATCTCCTTTCGTTTCCGGATACAAAATTATGTATGTTCAAAGACCCGAATGTTGCTTTTTATCAGTTTTTCTTCAGGCTACGTAATTTAAATTGTGTTTAAATAAGGTCCGGATCCGGTCAGAGGATTGGCCAATTGCAGTCAGCTGATCACGCTCCAGTCGAAGGATCCCTTCGACATTTTTTTAAGCTGTTTCACGAGCACTTCGTTTTCCGGTTCGTCCAGCATCGGGTCCTCTTCCAGAATTTCAACCGCGATGTTCCTGGCATACTGGAGGATCTGGGCATCCCTGGCGAGGCTGGCAATTTTCAGCTCAAAGGGGATCCCGCTCTGCTGGGTGCCTTCGATGTCACCGGGACCACGCAGCTTCAGGTCCGCCTCGGCGATCTCGAAGCCGTCGGTTGTCCGTACCATGGTCTCGATCCTCTGCCTGGCCTCATCGCCGAGCCGGTAGGAGCTCATCAGGATGCAGTAGGACTGGTCCGCACCGCGTCCGACCCTTCCCCTGAGCTGGTGTAATTGCGAGAGCCCGAAGCGCTCGGCGCTCTCGATGATCATGACCGTTGCGTTGGAAATATCCACCCCGACCTCGATCACGGTGGTGGCCACCATGATCTGTGTCTTTTTCTCCAGGAAGCGTTTCATCTCGAATTCCCTGTCTTGCGGTTTCAGCCTTCCGTGGACGATGCTTACCGCATAATCGGGGGAGGGAAAAGCCTGCTTGATGCTGAAATACCCGTCTTCGAGGTCCTTGTAGTCCATTTTCTCCGACTCCTTGATCAGGGGGTAGACGATGTAGATCTGCCTGCCCTCGGCGATCTGCTTCCTCATGAACCCGTGCACCCTGAGCCGTTTTGAATCCGTGAAATGGAGCGTTTTCACGGGTTTTCTTCCCGGCGGCATCTCATCGATCACCGATACGTCGAGATCCCCGTACAGGGTCATGGCCAGGGTCCGCGGTATGGGGGTGGCGGTCATGACCAGGACATGGGGGGGCTGGATGTTCTTCTGCCAGAGCTTTGCGCGCTGGGCAACCCCGAACCGGTGCTGTTCATCGATGATGACGAGTCCGAGGTTGGCAAACTGCACCGTTTCTTCGATCAGGGCATGGGTCCCCACCAGGATCTGCAGGCTCCCGTCCATCAGTCCCACGGAGATTTCATCCCGTTCAGGTTTTTTCGTCGATCCGGTCAGCAGCGCATATCTAACGGGCATATCGCCCAGCATTTTTTTAAGGGTTTCCAAATGCTGGTTGGCAAGGATCTCAGTGGGTGCCATGAGAGCCGCCTGGAACCCGTTATCCAGTGCGATCAGCATGCTCATCAGGGCAACGAGGGTCTTGCCGCTTCCCACATCGCCCTGCAGTAAACGGTTCATCTGCCTGCCGGAGCCAAGGTCCTTCCGGATCTCGCGGATCACCCTTTTCTGCGCGTCGGTCAGTTCGAACGGCAGCTGCTCCCTGTAAAAGCTGTTGAGGTATTCACCTACACTGGAAAAGACGAATCCCTGGAAGTGAGTTTCCCGGTGCACTTTCTGTTTCAGGATGTTCAGCTGGATAAAGAAGAGTTCCTCGAACTTCAGCCTGGACGTGGCTTTCTCAAGTTCCCTGGCATCGCTCGGGAAATGGACCGTAAAGAGGGACTTTTCGAGCGATGGAAAGCGCAGCTTCCTGACCAGGCTTTCCGGGAGGGTTTCCGTGATCCTGGGGTTGTGGGACTGGTAAAGGGTTGTGATAAGTTTCTGCAGGGTCCGGGATGTCAGGTAATTCTTCTTCAGTTTTTCCGTCGTGCTGTACATGGCCTGGAGTCCGCTACCCGGCTGTTTTTCAAACTTTTCTGCATCCTCCAGCTCGGGATGGACCAGGTTGATCTTCCTGCCGTGGAGGGTGGGCTTTCCGAAGGCGATGTATTCCCGGTCGGTTTTAAGGGTCTCGCGTATCCAGGAGATCCCCTGGAACCAGACCAGCTCGATCCTGCCCGTCTCGTCGGAAAAGCTTGCGATCAGCCTTTTTTTGTATTTGGGACCGGCCACCTCCAGGGAGGTGATCCTGCCCCGGATCTGGATGTAGGGGAGCTGAGAACTGATCTCGGAGATTTTATAGAAGCGGGACCGGTCGATGTACCGGTAGGGGAAATGATAGAGCAGGTCCCCGAATGTCCGTATCCTGAGTTCCTGCCCCAGCAGTTCGGCCCGCTTGGGACCAACCCCTGAAAGAAACTTGATATCTGTCTGCAATACATCGGCCATCCCTGTCCGCAAATAAACAATAAATATCGTAAAACTTAGCCTCAAACCTTATATTTGCCTTTTTAAAATCTGCCTGGCATGGTCGGTCGTATCCTGCTGTATTTCCGGTTCCTGGCGGGACTGGCAACACGCCGGGGATGGCGTTCATATCCTTCCCCGGCAAGGGAATTCATCCTTGAAGCAGTCCGCGGAGAGGATGTCCCCGGTCTTGATGGGATAGAAGAGCTGCGCAGGTCCCTTCGCCGGAACAGGAAGCTCCTGCCGGTGGTGGACCATGGCGCCGGATCCAGGCGGGCTGCGCAGGAAGGCAGAACCGTCCGGCACCTCGTCAGGACCACGGCTGTCAGTCCAGCGAAAGGCCGACTTCTGGCAAGGATTGCACGCTATTTCAATTTTCCGCTGGTGGTGGAACTCGGTACGGGGACCGGCATCAGCAGTTTATACATGGGTATGGCGTGTCCCCGGTCACGTATCCTCACCTGCGAGGGATCGCCTGCCATAGCCGGCCTTGCCGGATCGAATATCCGGGAAATGGGAGTATCCAATATTGAGGTAACCTGTGATGTTTTCCTCGACTGGCTGCCGGAAACGCTCCGGCAGGTACCCGGGGAATTACTGCTTTTCCTGGATGGGGATCACCGGGGGGAACGCCTGTTGCAGTATTGCTCGATGGTATTTAACGCAGGACTCTCAAGGGCCGTGCTGGTGCTTGACGATATCCACTGGTCAGCCGGCATGTACAAGGCATGGAAGGAACAGACCGTAAGAGAGGAAGTCAGCCTGAGCCTTGAACTTTTCAACACAGGAATAATCCTCGCCGGATTCGGTTTCCCAAGGGTCCACTTAATTCGTAATTTTTAAAAATATTGTGGCACCCGTTCCGTTTATATGTTTAAATTCGTACAAATTTTAAGGATCTATGGAAAACCTCATTGAGCTTAAGAAGATCGTCAAGAATTACAAGGTGGGCACAATTATCGTAAGGGCACTCAGATCGATTACCATGGACATTAAGAAAAATGAGTACGTGGCGATCATGGGACCTTCGGGTTCCGGGAAATCTACCCTGATGAATCTCATCGGGTGCCTGGATACACCCACAAGTGGACAGTACATTCTCAACCAGAAAGACGTCAGCAAGATGGAGGACAACCAGCTGGCAGACATACGGAACAATGAGATAGGGTTTGTTTTCCAGACCTTTAACCTGCTGCCCCGCTATTCCGCGCTCGAAAATGTCATGCTCCCGCTGATCTATGCCGGGTATTCCAAAAATGACCGCCTGGAACGGGCAAAGGAAGTGCTTGAGAGCGTACAGTTAACTGATCGTATCTCCCATAAACCCAATGAATTATCAGGGGGACAGAGGCAGCGTGTGGCCATTGCCAGAGCCCTGGTCAACCATCCCTCGATCATCCTGGCCGATGAACCGACCGGTAACCTGGATTCCAGGACCACACGTGATATAATGGACCTTTTTAATGCGATCCACGATATGGGCAATACCATTATCGTGGTTACACACGAAGAAGACATCGCGCTCAGGGCCAGGAGGGTGGTCCGGTTGATAGACGGAGAGATCGAATATGACCGGCTGAATGAATTGACGGCCGAATCAGAACCCCGGAAGTAATACCCGATGAAGATTTACACCAAAGCGGGGGACAGGGGCATGACCTCTCTGCTGGGGGGACATCTTGTACCCAAGGACCACCCCCGTCTTGAAGCATACGGCACCCTGGATGAACTGAATTCCTGGATCGGGCTGCTGAGGGATCACCTGGAAGATGAAGGCCTCCGGGGGGACCTGCTGCGGATACAGGACCGTCTCATGACCGGTTCAGGCATTCTGGCCAGCGAAAAGCCTGAAGGTGCGGTTAAACTTCCCGAGATCCGGGAAAACGATGTCAGCCTCCTCGAGGAAAGGATTGACGCAATGGAATCGGAATTACCGGCACTAACCTCCTTCATAATTCCCGGCGGGCATCCGGTTGTCAGTTATTGCCACCTTGCAAGGACGACCTGCAGGCGGGCGGAAAGGTATTCGGCCCCCTTTATCAAAAGTTCCGGACAGGCCGCCCTGCTTGTAAAATACCTTAACAGGCTCTCCGATTACCTGTTCGTGCTGGCCAGGAAAACCGGCAGGGATTTTAAAGTTGAAGAAATTCCCTGGCATCCTGAATTGTAATTTTCATTTTTTTTTATATTTGCACGAATTTAGAGGGTAGGCTTCTACAGTTTGACTTTGTATTAAATTGCTTGCATTATGTACTGGACGTTAGAGTTAGCTTCTAAGCTAGAAGATGCACCTTGGCCAGCCACCAAAGATGAATTGATTGATTTCGGGATCCGTTCCGGTGCACCACTCGAGGTCATTGAGAACCTGCAGGAAATTGAGGATGAGGGTGAAATTTATGAAAGTATCGAAGACATCTGGCCAGACTATCCGAGTAAGGATGATTTCTTTTTTAATGAAGACGAATACTGATTGAGAAGGGGGGCACGGCCCCCCTTTCTTTTATAATGGCACGGCCCTGTTTTTTATTTTTCCCACTTGAAAATTTCCTCCATTTTCAGGGGCCGGTGTTCCTCAAGCCAGATGAAACCGCTCAGGTAGAGTTCCTCCTTTAAAAGTTCACCCGGAGGATGAAGTACAGCTGTGGGAGTCGAGATCATATTGATCCGGTCGAGTTCCCCTGCCTCGAAATAAATGCGGATGTTGCTGCTTTCCGCCTTATTCACACCGATCAGCTGACCCTCGTCAATAGCAAAGTATATGGTCTGCCCGTTGCCGTTGACATCGATCCTTGATAGTTCCCCGTCGGTGAATATTCCTTTCATATCCCGTCCTTTGATCTGTGTGAACCGGATGGAATCATTCCTTGAGATGATGAAGGCCGAGTTCGTCATATCGATGTAATCGGGTTTGTCATAAGCCATGTGCAGATCGATCCTCGTGGCGGTGAGCTGGTAACTTTTCGACCAGATGACCGGCTCACCTGTCAGCCGGAAGACGGAGTCCTGTTCCACATAGCTCAGGGAATCGCATTTTCCCTGCATATCCAGGCTGAAAATCTTGACCCGGTAATACGCCCGGAGGATCTTGTACAGGCCCGAGGTATCCGTGGCGGAAGTCAGGGTATCGGCATGCACAAAGAGGCTGTCCCCCTCCGAGATCTGGATCAGCAGGGCACTGTCCGTGAGCATGGCATACTCGGGTTCTTCATAATACAGAGCATAATTCCCGCGCAGGATGAGCTGTTTGGCTGAATCATAAAGTTCAACGTTATCGAAAGCCCTTCCCATTCCGGCATCCCTCTCGTAGTAAAGGCTGTCGCCCCTGAGATACTGCCCCGAGGATTCCAGGAAGGCATTTTCGTTAAATTGTGACCGGTTGTTCCGGGTGTCATACCAGCCGTTCTCGCAGTAGATGTAATTATCCGGACTGACGATCCGTGTGGGACCGAGGAAATAAGCTACCTCGGTAACCGTGTGGTACTGGAGGGTGTCAGCATAGATGGTGTAGTCGGGGTTAACGATGATGACGCTGTCCATGAAATAAAGTGTCTTCTTCCTGCTGTAGTAATAACCTCTCCGGCTGTCCAGGGTATTATCACCGTTCACGATGTGTCCCCCGTTCTCATAATACCCGATGTTTTTTTTGAGGTCGAAATCCAGGTGGTCGGTGGTCAGCACCGTTTCCTTATCCACAAGTGTGACATTATCCCGCACTTCAGCCAGTTTCAGGTTCCCGAAATACCGGAGCATGTCTCCGTAAAGATGCAGGGTATCCCCCTGGATGATGTGGACCGAATGGTAGGCGTCTACCTTGTTCTCCTTTGAAAAGAACCATGCACTGTCGCAGTAGAGCAGCATGTCCTCCTGTTTGAATGCGACATTTCCGACATATTTCACCACACCGCGACCGATATCCCGGTCATATTCCATGTAATCCGAATTCAGGATCTCGATTTTCCGCTCATTCTGTGCCCTGAGCAATGAGGGGAATGCAGGCAGAACCAACAGCAGCAGGCAGGGCCTCAGAAGGAATATCCCTAGTTTTTTAACCAAGCTTTCTTGTGGAATGCGCAACCGGCAAATGAATTATCGATTTTGACATAGGTTTCCTCGATCTTTTCATCCAGCCAAGTCTGGATTGCTTCATCCTTTTTACGTTCAAGGGCCATCTCCTGAAGCACCTTGTAGTCGTCTTTCAGGTTGGCCCGGTGCGGTCTTGTGCGGTTCTGCAGCAGGATGATCTTGTAGACTTCTTTACCGTTTTCGTCCTCTGCCTTGAAGGCATCGGTGATTTCGCCCACGTTCAGGTCCCGGAGGGCCACGAATTCTGCGGGCTGCAGGTCATCCATCTCGAACTCGGTGGTATTGTTAAGCGGATTCACCACGACGCCCCCGTTCACGGCAGAATTCCTGTCCTGCGAATAGATCCTTGCCGCAAGATCAAAGTCGATTGTATCGGTACGGATGAGCGTGGCAATGCTGTCAAGCTTCCTCCGGGTCGCCACGATGGCTTCCGGATCGATTTCAGGCTTCATGAGGATATGCCTGGTGTTGACCCTGTCTTCCCTGCGTTCGATCAGCTGGATGATGTGGTAACCGAAGGAGGATTCCACGATGGTGGAGATCCCTCCCTCCTTGAGGCTGAAAGCGGCCTTTGCATAGGCGGGGTCCAGTTCCCCCTTGCCCATGAAACCGATCTCGCCTCCTTTCGGAGCACTGGGTCCCTCTGAATAGAGAACCGCCAGGGTAGAGAATTTTTCCCCGTTCAGTATCCTTTTTCTGAGATCGAGCAGTTTCTGTTTGGTTGCAAAAATGGCCTCCACTGTTACCTCGGGATACATGACGACCTGGCTGATCTGGATCTTTGAATCGATAAAGGGAATGCTGTCTCTTGCAAGGCTGTTGTAGTAGTTCTTCACTTCGGAAGGGGTCACCCGCACATCTTTGGTAATGTTGCCGTGCATCTGCCTCATCAGAAGGCTTTCCCTTACGGATTGGCGCATATCCTCCTTGATCTGGATAATGCTTTTCCCGAAATACTCCTCGAGGGCCTGCTGTGAGCCGATCATGTTTATAAAGTAATCCAGCCTTCCGTTCAGTTCCATTTCCACCGTTCCCTCGGACACTTCAACACTGTCAATCTTAGCCTGGTTGACAAGCAGTTTCTGGGAGAGATAATCTTCCAGGACGCTGCATTTGGGATCGCCGGGCATGGGGATGCCCTGTGCCCGGTTCTGGAGGTACTGGGTTTCCACGTCAGACTGGAGTATCCTGTGCTCCCCGACAACGGCCACGATTCGGTCAATGACCATCTGTCCCCCCGCGGGGATGAAGCAAACCAGCGTAAGGGCTGAAAAAGCTGCGATTCGTTTAATGATCTTCAGGATATGCATTCAGGTACGGTGCTGATCGGATGTGTTTATCAGTAGACGGTGAAGTCCCCCCTGTTTAACGCATCCATATAAATATTATTTTCCAGGTCCCTTATGAATTGAACCCTTCGCTTGTTCAGGATAATCGTCCGGATATTAGATTCCACATAGGAAAGCGGGGCAACCTCTCCTGCCAGATGGTATTCCCGGATATTCACCAGGTAGCGGAAGAGCGAATCCTGCTGCTCAATGTAATGGTTATACCTGAGATACCTCTCCGGGCTCCTGATCTCATTCGGGAGTTCCTGGGTGATGTTTTCGAACGGGATCCATTCCTCGTTGAAGTAATCGTACTTGACCGCGTACTGGTAACAGTAGCTTTCGAGTTGCTGGATATCCTCCTCCCGTTCCGACCGGTAGAGTTGCCTCACCTGGTAAAGATTGGGAGCATCGACCGGCAGTTTAATAAAAAGGCACCTGACAATGTGTTCCTCCAGGCTGAAATTGGAAGGATTTTCATCGTAATATTCCTGTACCTCCCCGGATCGGATGACGGTATCCAGTTTCTGTGCGATGAGGCTCTGTTCGTATTTATAGATCAGCAGGGAAGAACGGTACTCATCCAGCTGCTGGGTGACATCTTTCTGTTCTTCGGTCAGGTTGAGCTCAGCCCTGTGCAGGATCAGCTGTTTCTTGACCCACTTGTCCACGAAATTCTGGAGGATGATCATGCTGTCGGCAGGGGATACGCTTTTCGGGAAGATGTCATGGATATCCGACAGGTACAGGCTCTTTTCGTAGACCCTGGCGAGGGACTTCTCCTTGCTGCGGTTTTCAAGGGTGGTGCACGCGACTACAGCGGTCAGAAGGACGACCGCCCCTGTCAGCATGGCAACCGCCCCTGCCAGCATGGCAACCGTCCCTGTCAGCGGAAATAATAGGAAGCCTGTCCTGCGCATATTTCGGTCATTTGATACGGGACAATAATTCTTCATTCACGTGTACCGGGTATTTGGCCCTGAGGGACTCGATCCATTTCTTCTCCAGGTAATTCTGGTAATCGGCTGTAACAAGGCCACGGCATTCCTCGAGCTGCTTCGGTTCAGGTTTGAGGATCTTGTTATTAACCAGGAAGACGGCCTTCCCTTTCTCTGTCTGGATGCCTGAGATCCGGTCCTGGTTCCAGTCCATTTTATCCGCAAGGTCGTTGTCTCCTTTTTCCAGTTTTCTGTTCTCAAAGGTAATGCAGCTGTTATCGGCAAATCCAGCAATCGTTTTAGACTGAATGTCAGCGGGTCCCGGTTTTTTCGTTTTCTTCTTCTTCTTCTGGTTCTCCAGGAGCCCTTTCGCAAACCGTGCAACATCCTCATCCCTGCAGGTGTAAACCGTGGCGTCCATTCGTTTTTCCCATTTATAATTATTCCTGTTTTCATCGAAAAAGGCTTCCAGTCCCGCGCTGTCCTCCACCGCCTTCGACCAGACCATCCTGTCGGTCAGGTCGAACAGCAGGATGCCGTCGTGGTATTCCTGGACGAGATTCCTGAATTCAGGATATTTACCCGGGAGCTGGTCTTCTTCGTACTGGAGTACCTGTTGCTCCACGAAACTCCGGTATTCGTTATTGATGAATACTTTCAGGTTGATCTTCCTACCTCCCTGGCGGCCGTCGAGGTAGCGTGCGAAATCTCCCTGGGTAACCTTCCAGTCCCCGATGGTGAACAGAACTCCTTTCAGGCTGGAGGCCCCGGAGGCATCCCACTGCCTTGTGAAGATGCTGGTATCAACAAGGGAATAGAAGGCCTGCAGATTCGCCGGGTTTTCTGTAAAACCGTTCTTATTCTTGATGCGCTCGATCATCGCCGTCCTGCTGTATGCGTTTCGGTCGGATTTGGTCACGGCGCTTTGCAGGTCCGCCTTAACTTCTTCAAAATCATCATAGGTTTTCCTGTCCAGCAGTTTTATGATGTGCCATCCGAAAGAGGTCCGGATGGGCCGGGAGACGTCGCCGATGTTCTTCAGGGCAAAGCAGGCGTCTTCAAATTCCTTTATCATGCGTCCGGTGCCGAACCAGGGCAGTTCGCCTCCCCGCTGGGCGGATCCGCGGTCCTCCGAATATTTACTGGCCATAGTGGCGAAATCCTTCCCGGCCTGGATGCTGTCGTACAGCCGGTCGATCTTTTCTCCGGCTTTGGCCTTCTGCTCGTCCGTCATGGATTCCGGTACCATGACCATGATGTGGGCAACCTGTACATTCCCGCGGGCGGGCCTTACGTCCAGCACCTTGACCAGGTGGTATCCAAAACGTGACCTGAAGGGCATGGAGATCTGCCCTTTAGGAGTGTTGTAGCAGGCGGTCTCGAATGGGTAGACCATGCGGAATACGGTGAACCATCCCAGGTCGCCTCCGTTGCTCTTGGCGGAGGGATCATCCGAATAGGCTTTTGCCATGGTACCGAAATCCTCGCCCGCCAGGATCCTGTTGCGGATCTCCATGGCCTTGTTGTAGGTGAGGGTTGTATCTTCGGGACCTGCGAACTCGTTCATCCGGATCAGGATATGCTCCACATGCACTTCCTTCTGTGCCCTTTCGAATGCCTCTTTCACCAGGTTGTCAACCTCTTCCTGGTCGGACAGGTAAGGCTTGGCGAGCTGTTTCCTGTACCCGTTGAACTCCCGGAGAAAGGCCTGTGTGGTATCGAGTCCCATGTTCTCGGCCTCGATTACCTTCAGCTTGAAGTTTATGAAAAGGTCGAGGTACTCATCAACCGTTTGCTGTTCCAGGGCCGTATTGCTGTTGTTCTTGTGGTAGATCCGCTCAAATTCCTCCACGGTGACCTTCCGGTCGTCGATGGTCATCAGTATCTCATCGTTAATGTCCTGGGCAGCCAGTGCTGGTGCAACCAGGAGCAGTGCCAGGATGTAATTTTGCAAGGTCTTCATATTGATATACTGTTTTGGTTATGTGATATTCAAACGTGATATTCCTGAATATATTACCGGCTGTAATTGGGTGCTTCCCTGGTAATGGTCACATCGTGGGGATGGCTCTCGATGATGCCGGAATGTGTGATCTTGACGAACTGGGCCTTCTGCAGCTTCCCGATCGTGGGCGCGCCGCAGTATCCCATGCCGGCCCGGAGTCCCCCGATCAGCTGAAAAACCACTTCGGAAAGCGTTCCCTTGTAGGGTACCCTGGCAGCAATTCCCTCGGGGACCAGCTTATTGATGTCGTCTTCCACATCCTGGAAATACCGGTCCTTCGATCCCATCTGCATGGCCTCGATGGAACCCATTCCCCTGTAGGATTTATATTTCCGCCCGTTGTAGATGATGGTTTCCCCGGGAGACTCCTCCACACCCGCAAAAAGCGAGCCGGCCATGATGGAATGGGCTCCTGCGGCAAGTGCCTTCACGATGTCGCCGGAATAGCGGATGCCTCCGTCGGCAATTACCGGGATGCCCGATCCTTCAAGCGCTTTGGAGACGTCGTAAATGGCGGTCAGCTGTGGTATACCCACCCCGGCGATAACCCTTGTTGTACAGATTGAACCGGGACCGATCCCGACCTTAACGGCGTCTGCACCGATCTTTGCCAGGTCCCTCGCGGCCTCGGCGGTGCCGATGTTACCCATGATAATGTCGACCTGGTTCGTCAGCTTGCGTACACGTTTCAGGGTCTCCATGACCCCCTTTGAATGCCCGTGTGCGGTGTCGATGATCACGGCATCCACCCCTGCTTCGACGAGCGCCTGGATGCGTTCTTCGGTATCGCCTGATACGCCCACGGCTGCTGCCACACGCAGCCTGCCCTTGGAATCCTTGCATGAATTGGGCCGGTCCTTCGATTTTGTGATGTCCTTGTAGGTGATGAGCCCGATCAGGGTATTGTCCCCGTCCACCACGGGCAGTTTTTCGATCTTATGCTTCTGAAGGATCTCCGCCGCTTTCACCAGGTCCGTGTCCTGTGTGGTGGTGATGATCCCGCTGCCGGTCATCACTTCCCTGATCGGCCGGCTCATCAGGGTTTCAAAACGAAGATCCCGGTTGGTCACGATTCCGATCAGCTTATTTTTTTTATCCACCACCGGTATGCCGCCGATCCTGTATTCCTGCATGAGGTTGAGCGCATCGGCTATGGTACCGTCCTGGTGGATGGTCACGGGATCAAGGATCATGACGTTTTCGGCCCGTTTTACCTTCCTGACGTGGCGGGCCTGGTTATCGACCGACATGTTCTTATGGATGACGCCGATGCCCCCCTCGCGGGCAATGGCTATGGCAAGCTTATCCTCCGTAACGGTATCCATGGCAGCAGATACGATGGGAATATTCAGGCGGATGTTGCGGGAGAAAGCCGTCTGGAGGCTGACCTCCCTGGGCATGACCTCGGAGTATGAAGGGACGAGCAGTACATCGTCAAAGGTCAGGCCTTCGGATCGGATCTTATCTTCCTGGAAAGACATACGCGGTGGTTTTGATGCGTTTAAAATTGTGCGAAAATACAAAAAAAATGGCGATATTGGACATAGATGCAAACAGTTATCCGGCAGCTTTGATCATAAACAGGAGGTACCCGTAAATTCATGAACCTTTACCAGCAGATACTGACCCGCTACTGGGGTTATTCGGATTTCAGGCCCGTCCAGGAGGATATCATCAAATCGGTGGTGGCCGGGCACGATACGCTCGGACTCCTGCCGACGGGAGGAGGGAAATCCGTCACCTTCCAGGTTCCCACGCTTGCCGGGGAAGGCATGTGCCTGGTGGTTACACCGCTGATCGCACTGATGAAGGACCAGGTGGAAAAGCTCAACCATATGGGCATCCGGGCCATTGCGCTGCATTCGGGACTTTCAAGGGAGGAGATCGACGTCGGGCTGAACAACGCCGTTTACGGGAATTTCAAGTTCCTGTACGTTTCCCCGGAAAGGCTCGGCACAGAGATCTTCCGGGTAAGGCTTCCGCAGATGAAGATCTCCCTGGTGGCGGTCGATGAGGCACACTGCATTTCCCAGTGGGGATACGACTTCCGGCCTTCCTACCTGCTGATCGCCCGCCTGCGTGAAATGATCCCTGAGGTCCCCTTCCTTGCACTTACGGCCACGGCCACCAGGGAGGTGATCGAGGATATACAGGAAAAACTGAAGTTCCGGGAGAAGAATGTGCTGCGGGGAAGCTTTGAGCGAAAAAACCTGGTCTATACGGTGAAACAGGTGGAGGACAAGGAACAGTACCTGCAGGACCTGCTCTCCAGGCTTCCGGGATCGGGCATTGTGTACGCACGCAGCCGGAAAAAAACCCGGGAATTGTCCGAAATGCTCAGGAAAAAGAAGTTCTCCTGTGATTATTATAATGCGGGACTCAGTCCCGAGACCCGCAGCCGCAAGCAATCGGAATGGATGAGCGGAAGGATCCGCGTCATCATAGCAACCAATGCCTTTGGCATGGGCATAGACAAGGCGGATGTCCGTTTCGTGGTTCATATGGATCTGCCCGATTCGATAGAGGCCTACTTCCAGGAGGCGGGGAGGGCAGGAAGGGACCACAAGACCGCCCATGCTATCCTTTTGTTCAGTCCCGCTGACCGGACCGGCATGGAAAAAAGGGTGCAGATGAACTACCCGGAGATCGACCAGATCAAGCAGATCTACCGCGCGCTCGGGAATTTCTACCAGATTCCGGTCGGATCGGGAAAGAACCAGGTGTTCGATTTCAATGTAGTGGAATTCGCCGGCCGGTACAAGCTCTCCATACTGACCATATACAGCAGCCTGAAATTCCTGCAGGCGGAAGGATACCTGGAACTGACCGACGAAATATTCAATCCCTCGAAAATCCGGTTCCAGGTGGGACGGGAGGAATTGTACCGGTTCCAGATCGAAAACGTGGATTTCGATGCATTCATCAAGCTGGTGCTCAGGACCTACACCGGCGTGTTTACCGATTTCGTCACCATCTACGAGGAATCGCTTGCCAGGGCGGCAGGGGTGAAACCCGAACTGATCAAACAGTACCTCCTGCGGCTGAACAACATGGGAATTATCCGTTACCTTCCCCAGAAGAAAACCCCGGTGATCATCTTTACGGAGGAACGCCTGGATGTGAAGAACCTGCACATCAGCAGGGAGCATTACCTGGACCGCAGGAAGCAGTATTCCGCGAGGCTGGAGGCCATGATGGATTATGTTTCGGGAAAACACCGCTGCCGCAGCCTATACCTCCTGGCCTACTTCGGGGAGAAGGGAAAAAACCGCTGCGGGCACTGCGACGTCTGCATGCAGGAGAAGGAACTCGATCTTCCCAAATTCGAATTTGATTACATCGAGGATAAAATCCGGCAAAAGCTTGAAAAACAACCCATGCTGCCCGATGACCTGGTAAGGGAGCTCGGGGGATCGGAGGACAAGAACATCCGGGTACTGCGCTGGCTGCTTGACAACAACATCGTGCAGCGCCTCCTCGACGACAGGCTCTCATGGGAGGGATAGAATTCGCCGCTACAACGCTTACGCGTCGTCAGGCAAAGGCAGATCGCGAATGCGATGCCGCGGCGGTTCCGGCCTGAGGAAGAT
>CAYSJH010000029.1:47895-55386 GCA_964431315.1 uncultured Bacteroides sp.
TATGGATGGAAACGAGCCGCCTGCACTCGCGAATGCGATGCCGCGGCGGTTTCCATCCATATCTGACGAAATTTCATTTTCTTTGTGATCGCAGAAACCGTTGACATGTTCCCATCCACGATCGACAAAGAGGACCTGAAGAAGCTTCCCCCGGGAGCGTTCGAGGGGGAAATCCACCTGATCGATTCGTTTGCCGGGGTGAAAAAGTACCTGCCCGTCCTCCTTCAGGAAGAAGTGCTGGGTTTTGATACGGAGACAAAGCCGGCATTCAGGAAGGGCCATAAGAACAAATTATCACTGGTGCAGTTTTCCACACGGTTCCATGCCTTCCTGTTCCGTGTGGGTTCCATCGGGCTGCCGGATCACCTCATCCGGTTGCTCGAAGATGAAAACATCATGAAAGTGGGTGCCGCCGTGCGCGATGATCTCATTGACCTGAAGGAGGTCAGGCGTTTCAAACCTGCCGGTTTCCTGGACCTTCAGAAATACGTGGAAGCCTTCGGCATTGAGAACAAGGCAGTGGCTAAAATGGCCGGGATCGTGCTCGGGATCCGGATCTCAAAATCACAGCAGCTTTCAAACTGGGATGCCGATATCCTGTCCGGTCCCCAGCTCCTGTATGCCGCGACGGATGCCTGGGTCTGTTACAGGATATACAAGGAACTCCAGAAATACAGGCCGCGATGAACCAGCCGGTTAAAATAATCCTGAAATCGGGAAAGGACCAGAGCGTAAAGCGTTACCATCCCTGGATATTCTCGGGGGCCATCAAGAAAATATACGGCCAGCCAACTGAAGGGGAAATCGTGCATGTCTACTCCAACAAGGATGAATTCCTGGGCAGCGGCCATTACCAGGATGCCTCCATTACCGTCAGGCTTTTGTCTTTCACCGAGCAGGAGATCGGCGCATCCTTTTACCAGGACCGGATCAGGGATGCCACCGCTGCAAGAACTGCAACAGGTTTGATGGAGGATCCGGAGACCAATGTGTTCAGGCTTGTGAATGCGGAGGGGGACGGCCTGCCGGGACTGATCATAGATTTTTACAGGAATGCGGCGATCATGCAATTCCATTCCATCGGGATGCACCGGAACCGGGACAGGCTCGTCAGCGGTTTGAGGGAGGTCCTGGGAAACAGGCTCACGACCATTTACGACAAAAGTGATTCCACCCTGCCTTCCCGCTATGCCTCGGCGCACCGTAATGAATATCTCCTGGGTGATCCGGGCAGGGTGGAGGTGATGGAACACGGGAACCGGTTTAAGGTGGACTGGGAAGGGGGACAAAAAACGGGCTTTTACATTGACCAGCGTGAGAACAGGAAGCTGCTGTCTGACTACGCACAGGGGAAAAGGGTGCTGAACCTGTTCGGCTATACCGGGGGATTTTCAGTCTATGCCAGGAGGGGAGGGGCAAGGCTGGTCCATACGGTGGACAGTTCAGTACAGGCAGTAGAGCTTGCTGAGCACAACATGTATCTTAATTTCGGCCAGGATTCCAGGCACAGGGGCATCGTGGCGGACGCCTTTGAATACCTTGCCTCGCCTCAGGAGGAATACGACCTTGTCATTCTTGACCCGCCTGCCTTTGCCAAACATCAGAATGTCCTGCACAACGCCCTGCAGGGTTATAAAAAACTCAATGCAAAAGCCCTGGAGATGATCCGTCCCGGGGGCATCCTATTCACATTTTCCTGCTCCCAGGCTGTCAGCCGTGAAAATTTCCGCAAATCCGTCTTTACCGCATCGGCCAATACCGGGCGCCGCATCCGCATACTTCACCAGCTTTCCCAGCCGGCCGACCACCCGGTAAGCATCTATCATCCGGAAGGGGAGTACCTGAAGGGACTGGTGCTATTGGTCGATTAGATCATTCTTTTATCCCGGATCGGCATCCTTCATCGAAAGCTGTATCCTTTTGCGTTCCGCATCCACGCTGAGCACCTTCACTTTCACATGCTCATGGATCCTGACCACCTCGTTCGGGTCGGAGACGAAGCGGTCCGCCAGCTGGGAAATGTGGACCAGCCCGTCCTGTTTCACCCCGATGTCGACAAAAGCGCCGAAATTGGTGATGTTGGTGACAATGCCCGGAAGCACCATCCCTTCTTTCAGATCCCCTATGCTGTGCACATCCTGTGCAAATTCAAACACTTTTATCCGGGAACGCGGGTCCCTTCCCGGTTTCACAAGTTCATCCACGATGTCCTTCAGGGTAGGCATTCCGGTCGTTTCGCTTACGTAGTCCTCCAGACGGATCTTCCTGCACATGGACTCATCACCGATCAGTTCCTGCACGGAACAATCCAGGTCCGCTGCCATTTTCTCCACAACCGCATAGCTTTCCGGGTGCACCGCGCTGTTGTCCAGCGGATGCTCGGCCGCTGGTATCCTGAGGAACCCCGCCGATTGCTCGAAGGCTTTATCCCCCATGCGGGTAATTTTCATGAGTTCTTTCCTTGAACGAAAGGGACCGTTCGCTTTACGGTAGTCCACTATGTTCTGGGCAAGGACGGGACCGAGTCCCGATATATAGGTCAGAAGATGCTTGCTGGCCGTGTTCAGGTTGACCCCGACCCTGTTCACGGAGCTTTCCACCACCCGGTCAAGGCTTTCCTTCAGCATCCCCTGTTCCACATCATGCTGGTACTGTCCCACTCCGATGGACTTCGGATCGATCTTCACCAGCTCGGCAAGGGGATCCATGAGCCGGCGACCGATGGATACCGCCCCGCGCACGGTCACATCGAACTGCGGGAACTCTTCACGCGCGATTTTTGAGGCCGAATAGACCGAGGCCCCGCTTTCATTCACGACAAAAACCTGGAGTTCCCGGTCGAACCGGAGCTTACGGATGAACTGTTCGGTCTCCCTGCCGGCGGTCCCGTTCCCGATGGCGATCGCTTCAATCTTATAGGAACTGACCAGCGAGACGACTTTTCTGGCTGCGGCGGCCCTTTCATTCTGGGGGGGATGGGGATAGACGGTTTCATTATGCAGGAGGTTTCCCTGGCGATCCAGGCAGACCAGCTTGCAGCCGGTCCGGTACCCCGGATCCAGCGCAAGTACGGCCTTTTCGCCCAGGGGAGCGGCCATCAGCAGCTGCCGGAGATTCTCCGCGAATACCCGTATGGCCTGTTCGTCTGCCTTCTCCTTTGAAAGTTTCCTGAATTCCGTCTCGATGGAAGGCTGGAGCAGACGTTTGTAGGAATCATGCACCGCATGCCTGACCTGTTCCGAGGCCCCGGTTTTCCCCCTGACAAAAACAGGTTCCAGCAGGTCCAGCGCGGCTTCCCGGTCAGGTTCAACCGTGATTTTTAGGAAACCTTCCTCCTCGCCACGGAACATGGCGAGCAAGCGGTGGGAGGGACAGCGTGCCAGGGGTTCGGAGAATTCAAAATAATCGCTGTACTTGATCCCTTCTGCTTCCTTGCCTTTCACAACTTTTGATCCGATGACTGCTGATCTGCCAAAGAGCCTGCGGATGGTTTCCCGGGATCGCTTATTCTCATTCACCCATTCGGCGATGATGTCCCTTGCTCCCTGGAGCGCATCTTCAACGGAGGGGACCTCATCGGACAGGAATGCTTCAGCCCTCTGTTCAACGTTTGCCTCCTGCTGCTTCATCAGGATCTTTGCAAGAGGTTCGAGTCCCCTTTCACGTGCCACCGAAGCTCTTGTCTTCTTTTTCGGTTTGTAGGGCAGGTAGAGATCCTCCAGTTCGTTCATCGTCGAGGCATTTTCAATCTGGCCTTTCAGCTCATCGCTGAGTTTTCCCTGCTCCCCGATGCTCTTCAGGATGACCTCCCTTCGCCTGTCCAGTTCGTTCAGTTGGGCGTGAGTTTTCTGGATGTCAAGCAATTGCATCTCATCCAGGCTCCCGGTCGCTTCCTTGCGGTAGCGGCTGATGAAGGGAATGGTTGCTCCTTCAGCCAGCAGTTTCAGGGTGTTGCCAACCTGCCAGGCGCCGAGTCCCATCCTGTCAGATATGATTTTCGAATAGTTGTTTTCCATGACACCGGTTTAACGGTGGACAAAATTACCATTTCCACAGGGATAAACATAAATTACTAACTTTCAGGCAATGAAATTCATATATTTGATTCTCTGAAACCATACATGAAAACCATGAGAAAAAGGATCCACGCCGACGTTTTATTTTTGACCGGTTCGGACTGAACCTGCGATACGTTTTCTGATAACAGGATCCGGCATATAACACCCCGCAGCCGGCTGCTTTTCCGGCCGGCATTCTTATTAACAAACCCTTCACATTAATATACCCTTCCCGGCAGGGTGATAAAAATCATCACTTTTTTTATGTATGTTGTTAAACCTTCTTTAAATTAGCAGTGTTGCACGTTACCCCAACACTTTCATAAATGAACGATTCCAAGGAAGCGAAAGCCAGTGTTCTGTATGTTGATGACCTGCAGACCAACCTAATCCTTTTCCAGGCAACATTTGAAAAAGACTATGACATAATCCTTGCGGAATCCGCAGCCGCAGCCATTGAAATCCTCAAGGAGCGGGAGGTACAGGTCCTGGTCACCGACCAGCGCATGCCCGATATGTCCGGGACCGAACTGCTTGAAATCGTGGCCGCCGAATACCCCGATATCAGGCGTTTCCTTCTGACCGCCTTCACCGATTTCGAAACCGTGGTCGAGGCCGTGAACAAGGGACGTATCCACGGATACATCAATAAACCCCTCAAGGCCGACGAGGTCAGGATCACGATAAACAATTCCCTCGAGATGTACCAGCTCAGGAAGCGGAACCACCAGATGATGGTGGAGCTGGAAGCAGCCAACCGTGAGCTCATGAGCCTGGACGGCATCAAGACCGATATCATCAAGGTGATCAGCCGGGAGATCCGCAATCCCCTGAACCGCATCATGGGCACCCTGCATCTGCTGAAGGACAAGATCGAGGGGAAGGAACTTTCCGAGGTCATCAACATCCTTGACTCTTCCGTGTCAAAGCTCGAGGAATTTTCAAGCATGGCCGAGCAGATATCCATTCTTAAATCCCCCGACCATGAGCTCAGGATTTCGGACGTTCCCCTTAAAAGGGTCCTGGAATACAGCCTGATAGAAGCTTCCGAGGAGATGAAGGAAAAGGACCTTGACCTTGACCTGCATCTCGAGTCGGAGGATGCCATCGTACGGGGGGAGACGAACCTGCTGGTCAGCTGCCTGGTAAACCTGATCCGTAATGCGATCGGTCATTCCGGGAACGGTGGAAGCATCGGCATAGGGACCGTCCGGACGGAGGCAGGCATCCTCTGTGAAATAATCGACCAGGGTAAGAATTACAGCGAACCGCTGCTGGAAGAACTTGCAGGCCAGTTCTCCTCCGATGGTTCAAGGCTGAACCTGAACCTCGGGATCGAGCTCGGACTGGCCCAGATGATCATGGAGGCGCACGGAGGCAGGATCCTTTTTGAGAAAAAGGAAGACGGCAGGGGCGCAGTAAAAATGATCTTTGCCCTGGCAACACAGGAGTAAAACCAGAACCCAGGATCGATGAATGAATCCATGCTAAATTCCCTGATGCGCCTGTTTGCCATCATGGCAGGCATAAACAGGGAAGCGGTGCATGTCCTGGCAAGGAATTTCGTGGAATCATACCTCTCGCAGCAGGTAAGTTCCGGGCTTGCCCAGAAATTTCTCGGGATCTTCGACGAATATTCGGCAGAACTCTTCGCGGCCGACCAGTCAACCAAGGGGAAAAAGATATCCGCCCTCTCGGTAAAGATCCTCGGGATATGCAACCAGATCGTGGATGAGCTGCACCTAAGGCACCGGTTCCAGATCCTGCTGAGCCTGATCCGCTTCGCCAAATACTTCGAGGATGTCTCCTCCGGCACTACCGGGTTTGAGAATGCCATAACGGATGCTGTCAGGACGGTTGCAGATGGACTCCAGATCCGTCCCGAGGAGTATGCCAACTGCTCCGCTTTCATCACGGATAAGTTTTACAAGGTGCCGGATAAAAGAAAGCTCCTGGTGGTGAGTGACGACCCGGACTTCGCCTTCACCGAGATCAGGCACCTGCAGAAGAACGGCCTTGGGGGACAGTTGTTCGTTCTGCGCATTCTGCGTGCGGACATCTACCTTTTCCAGTACGCCGGGAAGGAAAGGCTCGAACTGAAAAACCGTTACATCTTTCCGCATCACGTATACCTTTTCCCGAGGGGGGGCGCCATCCGGGGAGAGAAGATCAGCCCGATTTACTACAGCGACATCGTTTCAGGATTTCTGAGGGATGCGGGAACCGAGCAGGTGGATCTCCTTGCACGCAATGTGGAGTTCCGGTTCAGGAATTCACACAACGGGATCCATACCTTCAGTTTCCAGGGAAGATCGGGACAGATGGTGGGGATCATGGGGGGCAGCGGAACGGGAAAATCCACCCTGATGAGGGTCCTGAACGGCAGCCTGAAACTCACTTCCGGCACGATATACATCAACGGTCATGACCTTTACCGGGAAAAAAAGGAACTTGAAGGCATGATCGGCTACATCCCCCAGGACGACCTGCTGCTTGAGGAGCTTACCGTTTACCAGAACCTCATGTTCAATGCCCGCCTCTGCCTGGACAGCCATACCGGAGAACAACTGAATAATATCGTTGACAACCTTCTCCATGAGCTGGATCTCTACGAGGCGAGGGAGCTGAAGGTGGGGACGCCGCTGAATAAATTCATAAGCGGGGGACAGCGGAAAAGACTGAACATTGCCTTGGAACTGATCCGGGAACCCTCTATGCTATTCGTAGATGAACCTACAAGCGGGCTTTCTTCGACCGATTCCGAGAACGTGATGCTGCTGCTCAAGGAACAGGCCATGAAGGGCAAACTGGTGGTGGTCAACATCCACCAGCCCTCCTCCGACCTTTTCAAGCTTTTTGACCACCTGATCGTGATGGACAAGGGGGGATACCCGGTATATTCCGGGAATCCCGTCGAGGGGATCATCTATTTCAAACAACTGGCCGAGCGGGTGGACGCCGGGGAAAGCGAATGCGCCGCCTGCGGGAACACCAACCCGGAGGAAATCCTGCAGATCATGGAGGACAGGGATGTGGACGAGTACGGGGAATTTACCCAGCACCGGAAAACATCACCGGCGGAGTGGTACCGCCACTATCTTGAAAAGATCCAGTCAAAAATGGAATTCAGCCTCGTGAAAACTCCGGTGCCGGAGAATAAGTTCAGGATTCCGGGGGGACTGAAACAATTTGCGATCTTTTTCAGCCGGAACCTCCTTTCCAAGATCGCAGACCGGCAGTTCATGGCCATATCCCTGGTCGTTGCACCCATCCTTGCGGTGATCCTGGGCTATTTTACCAAATACGTCAGCGGCGACGGGCAGGATCCGCATGCATATCTGTTCAGCATGAACGAGAATCTTCCGGCATACATTTTCATGAGCGTGATCGTTGCGCTTTTCCTGGGACTGATCATCAGCGCCGAGGAGATCAT
>CAYSJH010000030.1:0-55192 GCA_964431315.1 uncultured Bacteroides sp.
AACGTTATTTCGCTTTAATGCTATAATGGCGATAACGGTGGAGCTAAGCCGCCGCTTTAGCGGTCGGCTTCAGCGGATTGTTCTGTTGATATTTTCTTTTAAGGTATTGTGGCTCTACAAAATTTGTAATGCGTCGTAGTATTCGTTTGCGGATCTTTTAGTTATGCTTGTTCTGCAACGCTAATATGTCTTTTTAGTCGTTCCGGTCTGTAATATTGTTGACGTTGTGAGATTTCAAGGTCTGAGTATAGAATTCTGCAAAATAACCTAATCGTCAACGCTTGGACTTTTGGTTTCTTGGCGTCATATGGTTTTTTATCTGTCCTGGGGATAATCTCCTTGAGTAACATTTATCAAATTTTCAACAGAACATATATTCTACTGCCTTTTACGGTATTGTGCTCTATTTGGTGAATCTATTCTTGATAATGGGAAGATAAGGAATGTCGGTAAAAATGGAGAACAAATAATGTATCTGCTTGGCATCACATAGCTTCGCCAGGTCACTCCCACGGAGAATTATTTTCTTCAAGGGAGTGTGAAAGGAAATTACGAAGAATAATAATCTTATCCAATAATTAACTTTTTTGATATCCCTGGAGTTAACATTATTTATCTGGTATAGTTTCAATGATCTTGAAAAACTGTTAAATAGAAGCAGATAATTGAAAGCTCAAATCATTAAGCAAAGTAACATGATTAAGATTTTCTCAAAGAGGAGATTATGTCAAATTGCTGCAAAATGCAGTATAGTATACCGGACTTGCAGGAATATTTGGTAAATACCCGATTAATTTTCCGGGAATGAAAGGCTCGAAGTTTATGGCTTATGTCAGGGAAGTAATTCGCACAAATCATTTCAGCTATAGTACGGAAAAAACCTATATCAATTGGATATACCGGTTTATTATCTTCCATAATAAAAGACATCCTGAAGATATGTGTGGAAATGAGATAGCGGAATTTCTCACCTACCTTGCAGTTGATAGAAAGGTTTCCGCTTCTACTCAAAACCAGGCATTAAATGCCCTTGTCTTTTTATATAAGAAGGTCTTAAAAATTCCACTGGATGCTTTTGACTTCAAACAAGCAAAAATCGGGAAACGCCTGCCAGTTGTTTTTAGCCGCGATGAGGTACAGGATGTATTATCGAATCTTCACGGCGAATTTCACCTGATGGCTTCACTGTTATACGGCAGCGGATTGCGTTTAACGGAATGTATGAAATTGCGTATTAAGATATTGACTTTAATCTCAATGAATTAATTGTTCGAGGGGGCAAAGGGGACAACGATCGGAGAACCTTGCTTCCACGGGTATTAATACCTCAGTTAAAGAGACAGATAGAAAAGGCAAGGATCAAACTGGAAGAAAATATGCTGGTAAAGGGGTTTATGGGTGCTTCTATGCCGGAAGCATTGGAGAGAAAATATCCGAATGCTCCAAAAGATCCGTCCTGGCAATATATTTTCGCCTCCAGGAAACCAGCAATTGACCTTCGTTCAGGAAAATTGAAGCAACACTATCGCCATGAAAGCTTCTTACAAAAAGAAGTAAAAAATGCAATCAGAGAGTCACGGATAACCAAAAACGCCTCCTGTCATACTTTTCGTCATTCATTCGCCACGCATCTTCTTGAGGATGGTTATGATATCCGCACGGCACAGGAGTTACTCGGTCATAAGGATGTCAGAACCACTATGATCTATACCCATGTACTCAACAGGAATAAATTCAATGTACGAAGCCCGCTTGATGTGTGAGATTTCCAATCATAAGAAAGAATGGTTACCATTTGTCAAATATTTGATTAGCTTTGCACAAATTTCTTAGCCGACTTTCTTACAAGGCAGATATCCCGATAATCCGGGAACCCCTCTCTTTTATTTATGATTCAGCTAAGGACAGCGAAGGAATAATACTTCGCTGAAAATTAGTAGTGGTACATCTTAACCTTATGCAGGTTGACACGTGTACCGGGTATAAACAATATGCCAGCCTTTACCGGCTGGTAAAAATTAATTTAATGTATAATACGTCATTTCAACAAAAACGAAGAAACAAACCGGCAACAGGATCAAAAAGATACGCTGGTTCGTCCAATAAATATTATAACAGCAGCAGACGCCCCTCCGGGGCTGGTCTCAAAACATCAACCCTGGATCCTTCCCTGCTGGTTAAGGAGGCAATACGCACAGAAGAAAATATATTCCGTTCAGATCGTCTTGTTTCCGATTTACCAATTCATGTAAAACTTAAGGAATGCCTGGCTAAAAAGGGATACAAAAGGCCGACTGAAATCCAGGACAGGACCCTTGAAGATTTGCTGGACGGTAAGGACCTGCTGGGCATTGCACAAACGGGAACCGGAAAGACCGGAGCCTTCCTGATCCCCATCATTGAACAACTACTTTATAATAAAATGAACCCGTATGCTCTCATCGTGGTGCCTACCCGTGAACTTGCCACCCAGGTGGAAGAAGAGTTTCGAAGTATGACCAAGGGATTGGGTCTTTACAGTGCCTGTTTTATCGGGGGTACCAATATAAGCAGGGATCTGCAAAACCTGCGCAGGCCAAGTCATGTGGTCATCGCAACACCCGGCAGATTGCTGGACCTTACCGATCGCAGAGCGATTGACCTGGGAAAGTTCAAAATCCTGGTCCTGGATGAGTTTGACCGCATGCTTGATATGGGATTCATTCATGATGTAAAGCGGATTATAGATGGAATGCATCTCAGAAACCAGACCATGCTTTTTTCAGCAACCCATGATAAAACGCAACAATCGCTCATCAGCAGCATTCTCCGCAATCCTGTTACGGTAAAGGTCAGCAGCGGTGATCGTCCTGTCGATAGCGTTGACCAGGAGATCATAAGGCTGAAATCCGGTGAAGATAAGTTACAGGTGCTTGTCAACCTTTTATCTCAGGAAGATTATAAAAAAGTCTTATTATTTGAAGAAACCAAGCACAGGGTGAGCAAGTTGTGCCTCAGCCTGAATAAGGCCGGTATCCAGGCCGATCAGATACATGGAAATAAAAGCCAGAACGCCCGTCAGCATGCGTTGAATGCATTCAAACAGGGCCGTATCCGGGTGCTGGTAGCAACCGATGTGGCTTCCCGGGGTCTTGACGTCCCGGATGTTTCACATGTAATAAATTACCAGGTACCCATGTCTCACGAAAGTTATATTCATCGTATTGGCCGCACCGGCCGGGCAGGAAAAGGGGGGAAAGCCATAACATTTGTTGCCTGGGGAAGTCCCCTGACAAATTAACATAAAGGTACTTAACAATATAATCGGGAGGCTGGCCTGAATAATCAGCCTCTTTAGTATATTTATTAATTATAATACCTGTGATTAATAATTTAAGCGTCAATGAGTGCCTTATATTTAAAATGCACTTTCCCCATCATCCTGATTATTCTTTTATTACCCGGTTGTCAAAAAATCCGGACGAGCGCACTGCCGGTAAGGTACATCAGACCGGAGGTGGATTCCTGCAGGGATGAACCGGACCACCATTACCTGATTTCAAAACCTGAAAATATTCCGGCCCGGCAAAGACTTCCGCTGATCCTGGTGATCGATCCGCATGGTGACGGAGAACTCGCAACAAAAAAATTTTCGGATGCGCTCGTTGATATCCCGGCAGTAATTGCAGGCTCAGAAAAACTGAGAAACAATTATCCGGATTTCGGGTCCACCCTCTCCCACCTTGAGGATGATGTGCTGGCCAAATACCCAGCTGATCCGGACAGGGTGATTATAGCTGGTTTTTCGGGGGGTGCACGGATGGCATATTATTACGGGATGAGCCACAAAGTACTGGGAATCATAATGTTCGGGGCAGGTACAGGCCGATCAGACAGGCAAACTGGCGGTAAGCGGGTGTACGCGGTTTCTGGCACCAGGGATTTTAACTTTATGGAACAATACCTCCCTCCTTTTACAGGCCTATCTTATGATCCTGGTTACATATGTGATTTTTTCAGGGGAAGCCATGAATGGCCCCCCCTGGAAAACATCTATGAGTCGGTCGCCTGGATACTGAAAGACGAACCGGATTTCCCTGAGAGCATCTCAGCCCGGATTTCTGAAAAAATGCTGATGGAATACGATAGCCTGCGGGAATCAAACGATCTTTTTTTTGCCGGAAAGGCCCTTGAGAAAGCCTGGATTTTTTCACCGGATATTAAAGGCAAGACCCGGGTATCCCAAATGATTGATGAATTCAAAAACATGCCCGGGTGGAATAATTACAGTAAAAAATTTGAAAGCTACCTGCAGAAAGAATTAAGGCTGAAACAGGCTTATGTGGACAAACTCGCAGATCCTGACACAAGCTGGTGGAAAAAAGAAATTCTGAGTTTAAATCAAAATCTTTTGTCCTGTTCAGATCCCGTAAAGGAAGATTTTTTATACCGCTTAAAGGGATTCATCGGGATTATCCTTTATTCAAAGATCAACGCAATTCTTCAAAATGACCAGCATACCGATGAGCTGGACCGCCTGCTGGTGATCTATGAGCTGGCTGAGCCTGAATCTCCGGACCTTATAAAATTCAAATCCCAGGTACGTCACCTTCCCGCAAACTAGGTGCAAGATCCATTCTATAACGTTTTTAAGAAAAAACCAGACGATTCCGGTTTTGTCTAAGAAAAGTGATCTGGGTATGTTAGAGAGAGTACTCCTTGCGCCTATTAACCAGTGCAGTTCATTGTCAAGAATAATAAATTGAATAAATTTAGGCTCGTAAATCTCCCCTATGGAAAATCTCCTTTCGGTTATCATTCCCCTGTACAATGAAGAGAAAACCATTACCAGGGTTCTCGCAAGGGTCAGGGAAGTCAAATTACCGGAGAAAACGGAAAAGGAGATCATAATTGTAAATGATTTTTCTTCGGACCGTTCAATGGAAGTTTTGCGGGACTATTTCAAACTGGAGGGCGAACAGGGAATCCGGATCTTCGAACAACCGAAAAATATGGGAAAGGGAGCAGCAATTCAGCGTGGTATCAAGGAAGCCAAAGGCGATTATCTTATTGTACAGGATGCTGATCTTGAATACGATCCCGGTGAATATAATGTTCTGTTGCAACCCTGTCTGGACGGGTTTGCCGATGTGGTCTATGGCTCGAGATTCATGGGTGGCAATCCTCATCGCGTACTGTTCTTCTGGCATTCGGTTGGCAACCGGATTCTAACCCTTCTTTCCAACATGTTTACCAATTTGAACCTGACCGACATGGAGACCGGCTACAAGCTCTTCCGGACCGATATCATCAGGCAGCTGAACCTGAAAGAGAAACGCTTTGGTTTTGAACCTGAAGTAACGGCAAAAGTTTCGCGGGTCAAAGGTAGTCGTATTTATGAGGTGGGCATTTCGTATTATGGAAGAACTTATTCAGAGGGGAAAAAAATAAAGTGGAGAGATGGTTTCAGGGCCCTCTGGTGCATCCTGAAGTACAATATTCTGGTCAGAAAATGAAAACTGAAGCCCATATCAGACTGAGTACTCCTGCATGGCTCTTCCTCCTGTTCGCGGTCGTCGTGCTGTCTTCTAATACCATTTATCGTAAAACCAGCAGGGTCTCCGCAAGGCAATTCGTGATGGACTCGGATATGGAGGGTTATTACCAGTACCTCCCGTATTTCTTTCTGAAAGGGAAAGAAAAAATGAAACATATGCCCTGGGCCAGGGTTTACGGTGATGACCGTACCCTGAGTGGCTTTACCTGCGGGGTAGCCATCATGCAGCTACCATTTTTCCTTGCGGCGCATGCTGTCAGTAAATTCCTGGAATTCAAAAGCGACGGGTATAATTCAGTTTACTTTATGTCAGTTCTGTTTGCGGCAATGGTGTATGTTTATCTCGGCCTGTATTACCTGTTTAAAACCCTTTCCAGGTTATTTTCAAGCCGAACGGCCCTTACCGTTGTCCTGTCGGTATTTCTTGCAACTAATTTGTTTTACTACACGGTTATGGGCCCCGGGATGTCCCATGCTTACTCATTTTGCCTGATCTCGCTGTACATATTCCATGTCAAAGGGTTCTACGATAAGCCAAAGATATCGAGTGCCCTGAAAATGATACTGCCCCTTGCCCTGGCGGTACTGATCCGTCCCACAACAATTATCGCAGCTTTTTATTTTATACTGTACGATGTTGAATCCATCAAAACACTCAGGCAAAGATTCAGGTTTCTCCTGGGGCATTGGCATCTACTCATTGTGATGTTGATTGCAGGCATCGCTGTATTCTCCCCCCAGATGGCATACTGGCACCTGGTTACAGGTAAATGGGTTGTCTATTCTTATCAGAGCCAGGGCTTTGATAACATTTTATCACCAGCAATTTTTACCGTTCTGTTTGGGCCCCGCAACGGATGGTTCCTGTATACACCATTAATGCTTGTTGCCACAGCAGGACTGCTTTACCTGGCATGGATACGTAAGTACAGCGCCCCTGCTATCCTGCTCATTCTTATTGCGATCGTTTATATTAATGCGAGCTGGTGGGTGCCGACCTTCAGCGCATCTGCCGGCTATCGTACACTTGTGGAATTCATCCCGTTCATGGCCATACCTCTTGGATTTGTTGGAGACTGGGCGTACAGCAAACCAAAGATTTCGAAAGTTTTCATTACCTTGCTGGTCCTGTTCGTGGTTTACAATATCCTTTTTTCATTCAAATACAATGGATACCAGTGGTGGGATAGCGAATGGCAATGGAAATACCTGCTACATCTGGTGAAATTCTAATATGTACAAATGATTTTTTCTATATGCCCCTGACCTATGAAAAATTGCCTTAACTTCGACATTCAAAAAATAATTTTTGCGCCAGCTGTCGGTGTACTGTTTATGATGATTCAATTGTTCAGCCCTCAAAATGCATCGGGACAGAAGCCAAGAAGTGAGATACCGGAAAAATACACCTGGAACCTGTCGGACCTTTATGAATCGGACCAGGCCTGGCGTGAGCATAAGGATGATCTGGTCGGGCAATTCGAGCAGGTGACCGCTTTCCAGGGCAAACTGTCAAATTCCGCCGAAGACCTGTATGCCTTCCTGGAATACCAGTCCTCCCTTTCCCGCGAAGGTGCCAGGCTTTTCAACTATGCCGGGTTGAAATCAGACGAGGATACAAGGATTTCGGAATACCGCTCCATGAGGCAGGAACTGATGCAGGCATACAACACCTATTCCTCCATGGCGGCCTTCGCTGAGCCGGAGATCGTGGCGATGGACTGGTCAAGGATCGAGGAATTCATGGCTGAAAAACCCGGGCTGGAGGTTTACCGGATGTACCTCAGCAACCTTTTCCGAATGAAAATGCATACCCTTTCGGCTCCCGAGGAAAAGATCCTGGCCCAGGCCGGCCTGATGGCGGGAAATTCGGCATCCGTTTACCAGACCTTCACCGACGCCGAGATGCCCTACCCCTCGGTCACCCTGAGCGACGGGAAGGAAGTACGGCTGGACAAGGCGGCCTATTCCATGTACCGGGCACTGGAGAACCGGGATGACAGGGAGAAGGTATTCCATGCTTTCTGGGGGACTTATGCCGATTTCAACGGGACCTTCGGGGAAATGCTCTACGGTAATGTCAAACGGGATGTTTTCTATGCCAGGGCCCGGAATTACGGGTCATCCCTCGAGAGTGCACTGGATTACAATAAAATACCGGTGGAGGTTTATTATTCCCTGATCGAGAACGTCAACAATAATCTCGAAACCTTTCACCGTTATCTCCGCATCAAGAAAAGGATGCTTGGCGTCGACACCCTGAAATATTCGGATATCTATGCCCCTGCGGTCGAAGGCGTAGATCTCAAATACACGTATGAGGAAGCCCGGGGGATCCTTCTCGAAGTAGTACAATCCCTTGGAGAAGAGTATGTCAGCGTTGTCAGGAAAGCCCTGGATGAACGGTGGATCGACGTTTATCCCTCGACAGGGAAAACCTCAGGCGCTTACTCGAGCGGGAATGCCTACGATGTGCATCCCTACATCCTGCTGAATTATAACGGACTTTATGAAGACCTGAGCACGCTGGCCCATGAAATGGGACATACCATGCACAGTTATTTTTCCAATGCCAACCAGCCCTTTCCGCTGGCCGATTATTCCATTTTCGTTGCCGAAGTGGCCTCCACCTTCAACGAGGCCATGCTGATGAATAATATGATGGACCGGATCAAGGATGACCGGACCCGCCTCTCACTCCTGATGACTTACCTGGATGGTTTCAAGGGAAGCATCGTACGGCAGACCCAGTTCGCGGAGTTCGAGCTGAAGATCCATGAAACGGTGGAAAAGGGAACCCCGCTGACCGGCGAGCTGCTTCGGGAGATTTACGGGGAGATCCTTAAAAAATATTACGGCCACGATCAGGGCATCTGCCTCATAGATGACGATGTGACCATGGAATGGGCCTACATCCCCCATTTCTACAATAATTTTTACGTTTACCAGTATGCCACTTCCTACACTTCATCCCTGGCACTGGCGGAAGGTGTCCTGAACCGGGAGGAAGGCGCAAGGGAACGTTACCTTGAATTTTTATCCGCAGGCGGATCCAGGTACCCCATCGACGTGCTGAAGACGGCCGGGGTGGACATGACTACGGCCCTGCCGTTTGAAAAGACCATGGAGGCGATCAACAGGATCATGGATCAGATCGAAGGCATCCTGGACAATCAATAGAAACCCACGCCAATGCTCTCCCCTGTCTTGCGGATGAACCGGGCAGCTTCGGGGTATTCTTCCCGCTCGATGTGTTCCATCATCAACGGAACATTGTCAAGCCTGGCGAGTTCCCTCAGGTAAACGGCGTAATCGAGGTTCCCCCGGCCCGGTATCGTTTCGCTCAGACGGACGGTCAGATCGTTCAGGAGGATTGTATCCTTTGCATGGCAACTCCGGATGTATTTTCCAAGCCGGTTGAAGGCATCCCGGATCATGTCGCCGTTGTGGTAGTATAGGGTGGGACTGCTAACGATATTGACCGGGTCGAGATGGGCGGCAAACCCGGGCCGGTCAATGGCCTTGATGAGCTCAAGGTAGCTGTCCACCGAATCCGGGTATGCGGCCGGCATGTCCTCCAGGGTAAAACAGGTCCGGGTTGGTTTAACGGAATCGATGATCTTACGAGTGGTTTCCACGATAAGGTCAAAGGTGTCTTTTGTGAGATTTCCGGGATGCGGCAACCCGTAAGAACCCTCCCCAACCGCCATTGAACCGCTTACATTAACGCAGCACCGGGCCTGAATCCGGTCGGCCAGCTCAAGTTTGCGGATGCAGTTTTCCAGCGCGGCCTTTCTTTCTGCCTCATCCGGCGATATGGGATTGCTCCAGGCGCCCACTTCGGCGATGATGATGTCCGCATTTTCCGCAGCTTCACGGTATGCAGCAACGGTCGCATCGTCGGCGTTTTCATCCAGGGGACAGTACGCGGCGCTGTACCCTTTGCTTTTGTGGGCGTCAACCCAGGTTCCGGGATCCCTGAATTCATCCCCGTATACGGGTCCCCCCAGCCTGATCTTTCCGGCTGACGCGCCCTTCATCGTGCCGGCATTCCTTGAACGGGAAGCCGGGACTGATCTCCCCGGATCATTGCCTCCGGTTGCATTCATGGTGGCTGAGTTCGCTGCCACAGCCCTCATGGCAACCGGAGCCATGACAGCTCCAAGCGCCAGCTGCCTGGCAAATTTCCTTCGGGATAGTTTTTTCATCTGTAATTATAAAAGATCATATTGCCTACCATCTGTACATTTTCAAACTGTTTGTTGTCACGAACCATGAAATTGACCGGAAAGGTCATGTAACAGCGGACCGAGCGGTTGTCAAGGATGGCCGGCTGCCATTTGCCCGGAAGGGTCTCAAGCGATTCCCTGACAACTTCGGCTATGTCAAGCATGGGCTTGTTAACCAGGTGGATCCCTGCCAGATGCCCATCCTCCATGATGACAAACCCGAGCAGCACGGTGCCGCTGAGGTCCTTGGAATAATACTTGCTGCTTAGGATGTAATTGTTCATTTGTGCCTTCATCGCAATATCTCCGTCCAGGTAACGCGGCCAGGTATCAACCGAATAAAATATGGTATCGATGTATTTTTCCCCGTTCTCCAGCCAGTTGTGGTTCCAAACAAGCTGGTTGTCGCGGTAGAATGCCTCGGACCTTTTCATTCCGCTGTCATAGTATTCAGTCACCTCTCCTTCCAGGTGAAGCGGGATCAGTTCCGTGGCATGGCCGGTCCGGACCAGTGTTCCCCTTTTTGTCTCTTCGAAGAGGAAATTTCCGTCATTGATCCGTGAGATTTTCCGCACGGTCCTGTAAAGCATTAAATTTCCATGGTAGAGGGAGATGATTTGTTCTTCGGGCGACCTGACACGGATCAGTTCGCTTTTAATGGGATCCCAGCCTGTATCGGTCCGGATGTAGGTATGGAGCCAGAACTTCCTGTCCGATACCTGCTCTTTTTCAATTTTCTTGATGGCATCGGATTCGCCGGCAGGGCGGTCATTGCCTGCAAAATAGTATGTTTCCTTCCCGATCCCGGCAAATGCCTGGATGCCCGGAATAACGGCTAAAAGCAACGCAGCAATTAGAATTCTGACCGCACCGGGCCTGTGGATTTTCATAGCTGGATACCCTTAAAAATTAACAGATAACCCCGGATTACAAAAGGCTCACTCCAAAACCCTAAATTAAGGATAATTATTGAGTCAGGTGTTCCGGTGATTTTTGTATTTTACGTCTTTCAAGCGGAGACGGATGGACGGCACTGAAAATTATGCACTTGTAACCGGGGCATCCTCAGGGATCGGGTGGCATATCTCTGCGGCCCTTGCCGGGCAGGGCTACCCTATTATTGCAGTCAGCAACCAGCCGGCGGAACTCGGGGAGCTGAAAAAGCAGCTCGAGCAATCCACAGGAGTTAATGTGGTGACCCTGGATGCGGATCTTTCCAGGGAAGGTTCAGCCAGGCTGGTTTATGAATTTTGCGAGGAAAACAGGCTTAAGGTGGAGGTTCTTGTGAACTGCGCGGGATTCCTGATTTACGGGGAAACCGCAAAGGTGGACCCGGAACGGTTGGAATCCATACTCCGGCTGCATATGACAACCCCTGCCCTTCTCTGCCGGCTTTTTGGTGCGGGAATGATAGGGCGCGGAAAAGGATTTATCCTTAATGTTTCGTCCATTGCCGCGGTCATGCCATACCCCACGATATCCCTCTACGGCCCGACAAAAGCCTTCCTGCGCAATTTTTCATTCGCATTGCACACCGAATTAAAGCCCCTGGGGGTCAGGGTGACCTGCCTGCTTCCCGGTGCCACCGACACCGGACTTTACGAAGGGAGCAATTTCAGTATTTCGAAGGTAAAAAGACTGGGCTTTGTGAAAAAACCTGAAAAAGTTGCAGCTGCAGGCATTAAAGCCCTTATCAGGAACCGGGCGGAATGCATACCTGGACTGCTGAACAGGCTTGTGGTCGTGCTCTTCCCACTGCTGCCCCGTTTCGTGATCAGTATGATTTACAGGAGAATCAGACTAACCAGGAATAAAGTGCCGGGAAAAGGCAGGGAAAACATTCCGGGAGCAGACCGGACTATAAAGAAGACCGGACTATAAAGAAGACCGGATTATGAAGAAGACCGGACAATGAGGCAAACCCTGTATCGAATACCTTCAGACTGCTATGGAAAGGGCATTTAAGGAGAAATTACTGGGGACTTGTGGCACAAAGCTTAAGAACTCCTTCATAAAGGCGGCTACCTTTGAGGGTATGTACAAAGACGAACTGCCGACCCGCGAGCTGACAGCTTTCCATGTTGCCCTGACAAAAGGCGGGGTTGCCCTGACAACGGTCTTCTACGGTGCGGTCTCACCGGGAGGCAGGACATTCAGGGATCATTCAGAATACCGGGGTCATTCAGAGCACAGGTATCACTGAGTTAATCCGGATCGCCCAGGTCACAGAGCTGTTCTATATAATCAGCTGATCCGTCCCGGAGCCATCCATCCAGCTCGGAGACTTCCTTCAATTGCTGTCCCCTCATCCGGGGCACTGCAAGGTAGCTGCATTCCAGGTCCGGGAGGGCCGTCATATCCCCCCAGAGTTTCTCGAACTGGACAACGGGGTAGATGTCTTCCTGCCCCTTTCCCCACCTTTTCTTGACATCTTTTATCGTGATGTAGGTGGGCATCCGGCGGGACATTTTCCGGATTGCCTTTCTGACCTTATCCGGATCGCCCAGGTCGTCCCGTTGCAGTTCAAAGCAGTCGAGCAACTTCCCGATATCGAGCCAGAATGTATTGGAATTGTACCAGGACAGGTCGAATTCTATTTTTTCATCGGGCAGGGCGAGTCCCTCGATGATCCTTACCCGGCCATCAACACTGGCCAGTCCCCCTCCCCTGTCATTTAGTTTCCGGCTGATGACCTCCGCCGTAAGGGCGGAGCCGCTGCTGAGGTGTACACCGAATACTGCAGGATCGGCATTGGCCCCGAGGGTATCCACGTTGTGCACAAGCAGGTGCTCCACGTTCCCGTGCTCCTTTAAAAGCTTTTCCATCGTGCCGTTCAGCAGCATGTTGGGTATTTCGTACCAGTGGCCAACGGGATGCACGCACTGGTGGGGCAGGTTGTCCCGGTAGTCCTCCCCCTCTCCCATTTCCTTTGCCCAGCCGATCAGGGCGTTATGCAGGCTCTCACGCACCTTCTGTTCCTGCTCGTCCAGGATCTGCTGCGGCAGGACCTCCCAGAGGTACCTCAACTCGCGTTCGGGCGGTATAAGCCTGAGCCCGATGGAGCGGCCCGGGGAAAGGTACATTGGACCCTTATGTCCGAAGTTGTCCGCGTACACAAGGTAATCCTTAATGGCTTCATGGGTCAGGAAGCTGGTCGTGATCACATGGGGAATATTTTTTCCGCAGAGCTTCGATGTGGCTCTGTTCTTGGCCAGGTGCAGTTCCAGGAAACTCCTGTGCCGGCCCGAGAACATGACGAAGGGATGCAGGGCCTTAACCACCCCCGCACCATGGGTCCACCGGCTCCCGGTCCCCCCGGCGAGCGTTACGATGGCCAGTTTCCCTTTTTTCAGGGCTTCCAGTCCAGCCTGCCGGTAATCCCCCGGTTCCAGCTTCTCCATCAGGGTGATTTCGCCGGGATCCACATCCCTGATGACGCTGCTGACCGGGAAGCGATTCTGCGACAGGCCGATCCGGCGCGCCTTCAGGTCCGATTTTACCTGCTGGTGCACTTCCGGGTCAAACCCGTAGGTTTTGAGCAGTTCCCCGAGGGATTGCCCGGCGGCAGGTTCCGCCTCTGCCTGCGGGATCATCCGTTCATACAGTCCCGCTACAAAATTCCCGAAAGCCTTATTCTGCCTGGATTGCTGTCCCAGGTTCTGCAGTTCCTTACGCTGGACCGCAGTAAGTGACGCGATGTCCTTTTTAAGCATGGACGGGGACATCAGGATGTAATACCCCGGCGGCATCATGGCATGGCTGCCTTTGAGCATGATACAGACGGATCCCCTGTTGTTGATGCTGAAGTTGTAGACGACCGGTTCCATGGCAAAGGGAATGGCCCGTTCAAAGACTTTTTTCGTTTCCGACAGGATCTCCCCCAGCCGGTCCTGTGCCCGGGTTTTTACAGCCGGATCAAAAATGAAGCCCATGCCTCCCCCCGACATGCCCCCCATCATCCAGAACCCCCGGAATCCCTTCCTGAACTCTTCTTTGACCTTTCGTATAAGTGTCTCGGTATATATATTTGTCGTCCAGGGTATTATGATTCTAATGGGACCGGTAAAATTTGCATGCGTGAAAGCCGCTATGGAGGCGATATCACCTTCCTTAAGCTTTTCGACCACATCGTCAAAGAATCGTATGGCCTGCTTGCGTGCCTCCCATTCAGCCTCCGAACGCAGGAGGTATTTCTCGGTGACCATTTCCAGTATGGGGCCCACGTCCTGGGCCATTCCGCCGTGCACCATAACCAGGCAGTCCTGCAGCCTCCTGCGGGTTTCCCCGTTGACTTCCTCTTCCGTAAGGATGGTATGGTCGGGTAAAAGCCTGCCCTTGCTGATCCCGAATTCGGGATCACCCTCCCCTGCCTTCACCCCCCTGATAAGCTTGATCCCGGGCCAGATGCCACCGGAATCCTGCCATCCCCCGCCGGATCCACCCAGCCATTCTCCCAGGATGGCCCGGGCGGCGACAAGCCTCCGTTCCTCTTCCGACAGGGTGCCTGTGAGCGATGCGGTTTGCCCGGTTGCCCGCATGCAGACGGATATCATGGAAGCCAGCAGGTTGGTGGACACCGCCAGGCGGGATCCTTTCGGAATGTTGTTCACATGGCTGACCAGCTCAACGCCCTTACCGGATCCCGCCAGCTTTGCCAGCAGGTCGGCCAGGGGCATGCCGGATCCTTCCATCCCGGGAGGCACGATGCCACTGGCAATCAATGCGGCCTTCAGAAGGCCGAGATAATCCCTGGCAAAGTCGAATACCTCCTCGAGCCTGGTGATCGAGGAGCTGGAGGCCAGGTCTATGCTGGTCAGTTTCAGGATCGGCTCGTCGATGATCCTGAAATAGGCTCGGATCGGGGGTTCGGGTGAGGGGGACCTGTCACTGCTGCGGATCTCCAGGTCCACCGAAATATTCAGCACCTGTGCTCCTTCCGGAAAATCCATGCCCAGGAAAAAAATATCGCTCCAGCCGCTGTGGGTGATGTCCATTCTTACCGGGGTGGATTCATTCAGGACCGGGTACAATCCCGAGGCCGGGTCCGGTTCCAGCAGTTCTTTCCTTATTTTCAGGGGGTGGTCGTGGGGATGGCCGCAGCGGAACATCCAGCGGTTGCCAAGGGTATTGCGGACGCTGTAGCGCACCTGGTCTGCAAGGGTCTGAAATGCCAGGCTGTGGTAGGCTTCCGCAAGTCCGCTCGAAATCCCCTCGTTGGGTCCATGCTCTTTCTGTATCCGGGTAAACATTTCAATGGCCTGTTCAAACCGCCGTTTCAGCATGTGCTCATAAGCTTCGAAGGGAATGAGTCCCCCGTGGCTGATTCCCGGCCGGAAAGCCAGGTGGAACCTGTGGATGGCATAGAGGAAGAAAAGCGCCCGGACCCTGTGGTACAGGTTATCGCTTTCCTTACGGAAGGATTCAAGCTGTTCGCATTCCTTTAGTAGTTCCTCTGTAGAGGCGGAGCGGCAGAATTTGTCGAGGGACCGGTCCCTGGTTGCTGCTTTTTCGGATGTGATGATCCCGGTAAGTGTTCCCATTGCGGTGCGGTCCCCCTTAATCATTTTTTAACGCAAAAAATTCGACCAGTTCATTCAGCACCCGGTCCCTTTCTTTCCCGTACATTGCCAGGGCAAGCTGGGCTTTGAGAAGGCCGTACTTTTCCCCCATGTCATAGCGCAGGTCGTTTTTTTCCAGGGCCAGGTATTGTTCCGTCCTTGCCAGCTTATTCAGGGCGTCGGACAGGTCAATTTTCCTGTCTTTCCCGGCCTTCAGTTCCTGGCCCAGAAAATCCATGACTGCCGGGGTAAGCACATGCATGCCGAAGAAACAGAGGTAATGCCCCGCCCGGAGTCCCGGTACCAACAGTTTCTGCTCGGCTTCCGTGGGCGTGGGTTTCTCGATCACGGTCTCGATATGGTAAACATCCTTGACGCCCTGGAGCCGCTTTCCACCCACCACCCCGAAGTTGCCGATGAGGCTTTCACGGGTGGGCTGGACGGCAGATACCGCACAGGCCTGCCTGCCTGCGAATTCAACCAGGTGTTTTGCACAGGACTCCCCTGTCCGGCTCACATACAGATGGTCCCCCACCAGGTGGAGAAATGGATCTTTTCCCGTGAATGCATGGGCGCTGTAAAGGGCATGCCCGTAACCCAGGGGTTTCTCCTGGGGAATGAAGGTTACATGGTGGGCATGGTCCCCGATGACTTCCCTGAAGGAGGACTCGTCCCCCGGCCTTACCACGATGCTGATATCCTGGATGCCTGATCCGAGGACTTCCTCGATCAGGAGTCCCAGGAAAGATTTTTCCATGCCTTCCCTGTCGATCAAGGTCTGCAGGGGTAGTTTGCGCTGGTCCGGACCGGCCGCTGTTATCACGGCTTTTGCAATTTCCATAAGGCTCAGGTTTATGGTTTGAATTTCATTCCGATCAAAAACTTCCTTAAGTTAATTATTCTGCGCTATATTTCAGGTCCCCGGCCGAAATGTTGTTCAAGCATGAAGGCGCGAATGATTGTTGTTCGTATATTTATATTGAAATGATAAAAGATCCGGCATGATCAACCTCCAAGGCATAATTCCTCCCCTGCCCACCTCGTTCCATGAGAATGAGAAACTCTACCTGGAAAAGATCAGGGAGAATATCGGCAGCCTGCTGAAGCATGAAATTACCGGGATAGTGGTCCTGGGATCAAACGGCGAGTTTGTATTGCTTTCCGAGGGGGAAAAGGAAAAGATCTATGCCACGGCCCGCGAAGCAATTCCCCCGGGTAAGCTAATGATAGCGGGAACGGGGGGACAGTCCACCCTCGAGACCATCCGGCTGACCAGGCTTGCCGCCAGGCAGGAAGCGGATGCGGCCCTTGTACTGAATCCTTTTTATTACAAGGGGATGATGACTCCGGAGGTATTGATCAGGCATTACCATGACGTGGCGGAAGCCTCCACCATCCCCATAATAATCTACAACATGCCTTCCAATTCCGGGGTGGACATGAATGCATCGACCATACTGCGGATAGCCTCCCACCCGAATATCATCGGGATCAAGGATTCGGACGGGAACATTGTCAAGATGGGTGAAGTGATCCGGAAGGGAAAGGATGATTTCCAGGTCCTTGCCGGGTCGGCGGGATTCCTCCTGCCGGCGCTGGTGATCGGGGCACGGGGCGGCATCATGGCCCTGGCCAATATTTTCCCCCGGAAATGTATCGAGATCATGCAGAATTTTAAGGAAGATAACCTGGATAATGCCAGGAAGATACAGCAGTCCATCATCCCGTTGAACACCGCCATAACCAAGCGATGGGGCATCCCCGCCCTGAAGGCGGCCATGGATCACCTGGGATTGTACGGGGGACCCGTACGAAGGCCCCTCATGGCACTGGATGAGAAGAAGAAGGAAATGCTGTTGCGGCTGCTGGATACTTTCCGTGAGTATTACTGATCAATTTCCTGCCTCGCTTTCCAGTCCCCTGCCTCGCTTTCCAGTCCACTTCTCGGCTTTCCATGACCAGAATTACAGCCAACCGGGAAGTACTCCCGGTTCTACGTTGAAGAAACCGGTCCCCAGAAACCACATCATCACCACCACGATCAGTACGCCGATCATGTTCAGCAGGAACCCGGTCCTGATCATGGTGGCAATGCGGATCCTTTCCGTTCCGAAGATGATAGCATTGGGCGGGGTGGCGGTCGGCAGCATGAATGCAAGGGAGGAGGCCAGGGTGGCCGGGATCATGAAAAGGATTGGGTTGTTCCCGCTTGAAACTGCAAGGCTTGCAAATACGGGCAGCAACATCTGGGTGGACGCCACGTTGGAGGTAAGTTCCGTCAGGAACGACATCAGGGTCACGATTGCAAACATGATCAGCAGTGGATGGACATTGCGGGTCCAGGCAAGCTGTTCCCCGAACCAGAGGGCCAGGCCGCTGGACTGGAACCCTTCGGCCAGGGCAAAGCCACCCCCGAAAAGAAGGGCAATGTTCCAGGGCAGTTTCTGGGCGGTCTTCCAGTCCATGATCCGTTTCGATTCTCCCGACTTTGCCGGCATGATAAAGAGGATGACCGCTATGAGCATGGCCACCGTCCCGTCATTGATGTAGGCGGGATGACCGAATACCGAGGACCAGCCAGGAATGGTAAAACGGTCGAATTCGATGTCGGCACGGAAGATCCAGAGAAGGGCGAGTACCACAAAGAGAACCAGCACCACTTTTTCCTCGTAGCTTGTCCGTCCAAGCTGCCTGTACTGGTTACGGAAATGTGCCCGGTCGATACCGGTCCATTTTTCCCCTGGCCTGTACATAAAATGGATCAGCAGCCAGATGGCGGCAAACATGATCATGGTGACAGGGAGGGCATAGAAGAACCAGCTGGCAAAGGATATATCCGGGGCATCCGGGTAAAGCAGGGTCAGGACCCTGGGCATGACCAGGTTGGTAGGGGTGCCGACAAGGGTTGCCATCCCTCCCACCGAAGCGCTGTAGGCAATAGCAAGGAAGAGTCCCGTGGCATATTTCGAAATGCCTTTGCTGCCGATGGATTCCTCCAGGCTGAGGACAATCGACAGCACGATCGGGATCATCATCATGGTGGTGGCCGTATTTGAAATCCACATGGAAAGGAATGCGGTTGCCAGCATGAAGCCGAATAAAATACGCCCAGGGCTGACGCCCACGATCATCAGTATCTTCAGTGCAATCCTTTTGTGCAGGTTCCATTTTTCCATGGCCAGGGCCATGACGAAACCCCCGATGAAAATGAAGATGATATGATTCATGTAGGTGGTGGAAACCTGCTTCCCGTCCAGTATTCCCAGCATCGGGAACAGGACCAGCGGCAACAATGCCGTGGCTGAGAGCGGAAGGGCCTCGGTCACCCACCAGGTCGCCATGAGTACGGCCACCGCAAGGGTCCGGGTGACTTCCGGGTGTCCGGGTTTAAGGTCCGTAAACAGGAGTATAAGCAGGCAGAAAAGGACTCCCAGGAATAGTCCGGTGTATTTTACTGAGAACTTCATATTTCGTATGATTCCGTGTAATAATAATCAGCTTTCCGGTCAATTCCTTACCTTCCGGCCAATTCCTTGCCGTCAGCACCCCTGTAAGTTTCCTGCGGATCTCCAGTCAGATAAACTTTGAATAGTCTGAAACAAGCAGGTGGTCCGGCGGCTGATCCTCCACGATCTCCGGGAATCTTCCGACCCCATCAAGAAAACGGTTGTCCGACTTGTCGTCATTTACAGCGCTGACTTCCCCGACAAGCACTTTCCCTTTCTCCTTTTCCCCATAGAATTTATGGTACAGTCCCGGGTAGAGCGTTATGCTTTCACCCGGTGTGAGTCTGATAATATCCCCGGGATTAAGTGTCTTTGAAATGCCGTCCACGCTGACCTCGAACGGATGATCGGCAAAGTCTTCATTTTCATCCGACGGGTACAGCTCGATCATCAGGTTACCCCCTCCACGGTTGATGATGTCTTCCATTTTTGACCAGTGGAAATGCATGGGCGTAACCTGGCCCTCGCCGGCGATCATGATCTTTTCAGCATAGGGTTTGTTGCCCTGGTCTAGTCGCTTACCGGGATTAAGCTGCTGATCGTGCTTAAGCTGCTGATCTGGATTTAGCTTCCCGTTGCGGATGGTAAACAGCAACAGGCCGGTGCGGGAAAAGTCACCCGAGCCGAAATCCGTCAGGTCCCATCCCAGCTGGTTTGTAAAGATCTCCCGGCATTTATCCTTATGCTTCTTCCAGTCCTGCAGATCCCAGTAACCCCATGGCGGGAGCCTGAATTGCATACTGCTGAAAAAGGACAGGGCCTCCCGGATTAACTCATTAATTTCAGAACGTTTCATCGTCCAGGCTGTTTAATGGGCTATAAAACTACAAAACTGATCTCACACGGCATGAAGTAATGCATCAAATTCATTGGATTAAAAGTATGCCATTAATAGTAAGCATATCATTAGTAGAAAACATTCAATTATTAAAAAGCTTGCCCTCAATAAAAAGCATGCCATCAGCAGGGTTTAAGTTTGCCGTTTAAAGCTTCAGTATTCTCCTGTTTTCGTTACTTCTTTTCGAGTGGTTTTTTGTAAAGACAATCAGCGATATAGGTCTTCGAATTTAACGTTTTTGGGTGTCCCGCTATCTTGTAGTCATGATTTTCTGGAGAAAGAAGGAATAAGAGCGGAACGGTGAGAGGACAGATAAGCAAGAGCCCTCGGGCAGGATCCTATGAAAACCAGCCAGGGTATCCATCTCGCGAAAACAGGAAGTCACAGGGTTGTGACTTTCTATGATTATGTGACTTCCCTGCTCTTTAAACCTTTCAATCAATATAGCCTAATTGCCTTATATTTAATGATATAGAATTTTTTCAAAAGAGAGGCAGATATTTCATAGATCACGACATTAAGAAATAGTCACAGGGTTGTGATTGCTTAAAATCGAAAAAATGACTACCACGTTTTTATCACTTGATCAAATGGCCTCGGTGTACAAAATTGAGCAGGACTGGCTGTTTGAGAAACTCCTGGGAAAACTAAATGCGCACAGGCATTTAATTCTCTCTGCAGACCGGGGCTGGGGTTTACAGGAATATGTGAGTGAGCTGGGATTCCAACTGTCAGAAAAGTATCCGGATATTCATATTTGTTATATGGATATTCAGCCAGCACATTCCTCGACTTCTTTTCTGGAACTTTTCATGGCAGCCCTTTCCCATAGATTTCCAGAGGTGACATCCAGCATGAAGATAGACAGCAATAGCATGGATACGCTCAGATTGCCCGCATTAATCGCTCAAAGAAAAAAGATCAGGGTCGCAGTCTTCCTGGCCAATTCCCACCTGTTATATCGATTTAAGGATCCTATACCTTTTCTCCGGACGCTGAAACTGAAACTAAGGAATCAAAAGAACTGTATTTTCTGCCTTTACGGTAACAATAATCCCCACTTCAGGGACCTGGTACATAATCCAGGGCCCCTGTATGGATTAGGCCAGCCATTTGTACTAAGACATAATCCATTGAATCACAGGTCAGCCAGTATTAGAAAATTATTCCATGATCATAATAAAAACATAGGGCACACCACTTCAGTTCATATGTCCTATATGGTGGACAATCATCCTTTCTATCTAAAACTCCTGGCATGGCATGCCTTGATAAGGACGCGCTATACCTGTACCACAGCCATTGCAGAAGAAGCTTTGAATGATCTCATCCATCATTTTAACCATCGCTTTTACAAGATTGCAGAAAGTTTGACGCCAAAGCAATTAAGGTTCCTTAAGGCCCTGGTGGAAGGAAATCAGAAGCTGTATTCCAAAGCCACCAGGGATGAGTATCAGCTGGGATCAACCAGCAATATTGCCCGGATTAAACAAAGTTTTGAAAGAAAGGAAATTATAAGCACCGGGAATATGGAGAGTGTATTCACTGATCCTATTTTCAGAGAATGGCTTCGCAGGCATTATTTCGGTCGACCGTAACGATAAATCGCAGATAGTGCCCCTGTTTTCATCCCTCTTCCTTTAACTATTCCAGAAGGCGTGGATGGTTGGTTGAAAACCGGCCCGGGGGTGTCCCAATGACGAAAACAAGAAAGTATTCCATTATTAAAAAGCTTACCCTTAATAAAAAGCATGCCACCAGCAGGTTTTAAGATTGCCGTTTAAAGCTTCAGTATCCTTTGCCAGGTGTCTGAAGCAACCGGAATGCCGGATCTCTCGTTTTCCATCCTTCTTAACCATGTCTGTTTACCCGGGTAAAATACCTCCTGCCCGGGTTGGACGGGCTGGCATCCGGTAACCGAATCTAGTACCGTCCGGATGATCCTGCCCGCAGTCTGCTGTGTTGAGAACCGATCCAGGTCGAGGGCAATAAATAGCTGTGAAAGAGCAGTTTCTTCCTCAAGTTTTCCGATTTCGGCCGTTGTCAGTCCTTCCGACAAAACTGCAACCAGGATATCCATCAGTACAGCCAGGCCCGATCCTTTCCAGTAACCCATTGGCAGGGCCAGTTCAGACCGGAGGATCTGGCCGGGATCATCGGTGAGTTCAAACCGGCTGTTGAATCCACCGTTATGCGGCAGCTTTTCCCCCTGCTGACTGAGTATCTCCATTTTTCCGTAGGAGAACTGCGACATGGCCATATCGAGCAGAACGGGATAGGGTTCATACGGCACTGAAATGATGAAAGGATTATTCCCAATCCTGGCCTCCCGTCCTCCCCAGGGCGGCATGTTCGGCTTGGTATTGGTCATGCAGATGCCGATGCAATTCTGCCTGGCGGCCTGCAGCCCGTATGTCCCGCCCCTTAGCCAGTGGTTGGTATTTCGCAGCGATACGATACCCGATCCGTTTTCCCCTGCAAGTTTAATGGCCCTGTCCATGCAAAACCAGGCATTCAGGTTGCCGGGACCACGGTTCCCGTCCCATCTCTCAAAATTATTTTCCGCCAGGATGAGGGAAGGCTCGCCGGCTGGCAGGATAATTCCCTTCTTGATGAATTCGATGAAGAGCGGAAAACGGTTTAATCCATGCGAATAGATACCATCCAGGTTGGTTTCAGTAAAGAGCCTGGAACACAGTTCCGCCCTGCTGTCAGAAAAACCATACCTGAGGAGTATGCGCTCCAGGGTTACCTTGATCTCCTGGTATTCATGCCGTTCTGTTCCTGCGTTACTCATATTCCTGTTTCAGGGCCATCTAAGTCTGACGTTCGGATTCCGTCGGGGCATCAGGGTCCGGTCTTAAAATGATCATCTGCAAAGTCCATGTATCGATCCCAGTCGAAAGACAGTAGCTCGTGATCACCGCTGCGAATATGATAAGCGATGCGGTCCGCGGTGCGCGGCGTGTTGAGATCGGGCAGACCCGTGGTTTCAAAGACCCGGTAACCGTAAAGCCTGTATATTTCACCCGCATAGAACAGGGAGAGGTACTCTCCTTCCGGGTCCGCCCACTCATCGTTTGCGGCACTGCCCACGTACAGGAGACGCGGGGCAACCAGGGCCAGCAGCATATGCTGGTCAACCGGCAGGTCTTCTTCCCTGCCGTTGTAGCCGTGGAATCTCAGCGCGAACCAGTATGGGAATACCGTATTTATATCCAAGAGGCGCTCCCCTGATTTCCTCCTGGAAAGTGCGGCACCCCCGCAGCCTGAATCATTCGAAATGACCATCGCAAATCGCTCATCCTGTGCACCCGCCCAGAGCGCTGCCTTCCCCAGCCGGGAATGTCCGATAAGAAACACCCTTCCGGGATCAATATCCGGGTCTGTTTCGAGATAATCCATCGTACGGGAGAGTCCCCAGGCCCAGGCAGCGATTGTGCCCCATGAGGATGAATCCCTCGGGGTTGCGTCCATCAGGCCGTGTATCCCGTTTTGGAAACCATCGTCAAAATCGGGATCGAAATCCCCGCAGTAAACCGTGGCGAGTCCGTAACCCCGTTGAAGTATCCGCCCGACAGGCCAACGCCCGGACCTTAAACCACGGGATCCTTCCGTCGCCCGGTTTTCCGTTATGCCCGCTTCGGGCCTGTTCTCGACCCAGCCTGCTGCAAGGCTGATGTCCCGGTCCGGATGGATGGTGTGGTTGCCATCAAAATTCAGTCCCAAAAACAGGGGTACAGGATGATCTGCATCTGCCGGGGTCAGGATAAGTATGCATACCCGCAGGGTATCTCCATTCCCGGTCACCTCCATGATGACCTCCTTCATTTTCGCGATCCTATCCAGGCCGTTTTCCAGGGCTTGACCGGGGTAAAACCTTACCTCATGATCTGAACCCGGCACCCTCCCGTATACTTGCTCACGGAAGAGCTCGAGTATCTCAGGCTTCCTGGTGTGCTCCCAGTCCCGCAAGGTTTCTCTCCCCGTTCGCTTTGCTGAAACCAGGATTTCAGGAACGCCATAATCCTGTGCAACGATACCCTGTTTTTTGCCGTCCTGACATCCTGTTAAAAAAGAGATAGCCAGGGCGACCGACAGGTGGATGGCTCCCCGATGCGAAAACTTATTCATCGATCCGGATTTTGATTTTTCCAAATTACACTGATTTCAGCTGACCCGGTTCACATCTCAAGCACCACAATGGTGTCCGTATTATCCGGGACCAGATCCGGCAGGGTCAGGATGATCCCGTCTTCGTGCTTTTCGAAGGGAATCTTTTCTCCGCTGTCAAAACCAGTTGCCTTTTTAACGGTTTTTCCCTCCAGGGGCACGTATATCACATTATCCTCCGGATTAAGGATGTGGACGTAGATCCGGTTTCCGTCGACCGTTGTGACCCCCCAGGTCTTCTGGCCTGCCGGTCCCCCCCGGGTTCCGTAAACAGTCTCGCCGTATTTCTTCATCCATGCGCCCATTTCCTTCAGGGTTTTCACGTTCTCAGGCTGGATCCTGCCGTTGGGCATGGGACCCGTATTGAGCAGCAGGTTGGAGTTCTGTCCTGCTGCCCTGACCAGCATATGGATAAGGTCCCGGGTGCTTTTGAACCGGGTATCCTTCAGGTTGAATCCCCATGAACCGTTCATGGTCTCGCAGGTTTCGAGCGGCAGGCTGCCGATCCCGGTCTGGTTGAAACCCATGGTGTTCTGTCCCGGCAGATCCCGCTCGAACATCTGGAAATCCTCCCCCGGGATGGGCATTTTATGGTGGTTGCTGCCGATCAGCGCCCCGGGCTGCAGCCTGTGTATCAGGGCATAGGTCTCGTCGAGCCTCCAGTCGGCATCCGGCTTGTCCCACATCCCGTCGAACCAGATCCCTCCCACCTCACCATAATTTGTGAGCAATTCGGTCAGCTGCGTGTTCATGTAATTGAGGTATGCGTTCCAGTCCCCCGACTCCGCTCTCCCGGTACCGTGTCCGGTACCTCCCCGCGGATAATAATCCGGGTGGTGCCAGTCCAGCTGGGAGTAATAAAAAAACAATTTGATCCCCTGCCGGTCGCATTCTTCTTTCAGCATGCCGATCACATCCTTCCCGTAAGGGGTGCGGTCCACGATATCGTAATCGGAAACTTCGGAATCAAACATGGCGAATCCGTCGTGATGCTTGGAGGTGATGGTGATGTATTTTATCCCCGCCTCCTTTACCAGTGATACCCATTCGGCCGGGTCAAAGGCGATGGGATTGAAGAAGTCCGGCAGTTTCTCATATTGTTCCACCGGTATCTGCTTGCGTTCCATGATCCATTCCGCGATCCCGTAGTCGCCTCCTCCTGCCATGACGGAGTAGACCCCCCAGTGGACAAAGAGTCCGAATTTGGCGTCCTGGAACCATTCGCGGGACTGCAGGTTGGATTCAGACGGCCGGTAATCTTTTTGTGAAGCTATATTCAGGCTGGCTGACAGCAGCAGCATTAAGCCGATCGCATTTTTCATGGCTGATAATTTTGTATTTGTTGTGAATGGGTTCCGGATATGCAATTTCGGTAATTATTATGTATATTCCGATCATTGGTTAGTTTTGTACACAATTCCATGAATCTTATACATTTATCCGGTCTTCCCTGAGTTGTAGTTTTCAAAATATGAATCTAAGGGGAAATATTTTCTGCATCGCAATCGACATGGGGGCCAGCAACATCCGCATCATGCTGGGGGAAGTGGGTACCGGGACCCTGAAATGCAGCGAGATCAGCCGTTTCCAGAACAGCATAATCGAAAGGGACGGGCACGAACGCTGGGATATCGAGTATATACTTCAGGAGATCATAACCGGTCTGAACCGTGCATCGCCGTCAGGGGGAATACCCATTGTAAGCCTCGGGGTGGATGCCTGGGGGGTGGACTTCGCTCTGCTGGACGGGGATGGCAGGCTGATGAACCTCCCGGTAGCCTATCGTGATCATCGGACTGCCGGGATGGAGGAAAAATGGTCCGGCCTGATGAGCCGGGAGGAAACATTCCGGCGTACGGGAATCAATTTTTACATTTTCAATACCCTTTTCCAGCTTCTATCATTGAAAGGTACGGAGGGTCTGGCTGCCGCATCCCGGATTTTATTCCTTCCCTCCTATGTTCTGTCTCGTTTATGCGGCAGGGGAATGAACGAGCTGACGATTTCCTCAACTTCGCAATTGCTTAACGCGGGGTCTGGAGCCTGGGACCCACAGATCATCGCACAGCTTGGGATCAGGAAGGCCGTCCTCGGGAAGGTCTGCATGCCGGGGACTATCCTGGGGAAGGTGAATCATCCGGACCTGGAAATGCCTGATTGCGATGTCATTGCCGTATGCTCACACGACACGGCTTCGGCCGTTGTGGCGGTCCCCTTTGAAAAAGACTCTACCGTTGATTCTTCCGCTGGTTCTTCCCCTGGTACTTTTGCTGGTTCTTCAGTGTTCATTTCGACGGGGACCTGGTGCATTGTGGGTATCGAGTCGGGGCATCCGGTCCTTACTACGGATGCGCTTGAGGGTGGTTTTACCAATGAGAGAGGTTACGGCGGGAGTTACCGTTGCCTTAAAAACATTGTCGGATTATGGCTGGTCCAGGGTCTCATGAAGAGCCTTCCGGTAGTAGACGATTACGATTCGATGGAATCCCTTGCAATGAATTATAGCGGTCCCGTCCCCGTTATTGATCCCGGTGATCCACTTTTATATAATCCGGCCAACATGAGGGAGGCATTCGACGGGTATTTCATGAAAACCGGCCAGGAACTCCCCTCTGGCCCGGGAGGATATTTCCGCAGCGCCTATGACAGCCTGATCTGCTCGTTCCGTTACAACATTGAAAAGATTGAGCAAATGACAGGAAAAGCGATTACAACCGTACACCTGATCGGCGGTGGCTGCCAGTCCCGCTACCTGATGCGCCGGACCGCAGCCCTCTGCCGGCGAAAAGTGATCAGCGGTCCCGTTGAAGCTGCTGCGATAGGCAACATACTGGTACAGGCGATTGCAAAGGGGATAATCCCGGGCCTCCAGGAAGCCAGGGACCTGGTCCGACGGACCCAGTCCGTCCGTACATTCGAACCTGAAATGCAGGAAACAGGGTACGAGGCTTATTACCGGAAATTCCTTCAGATGACGGCCGGAGAATAGACAAAAAAAGGCCGGCATTCATTGGTTGAATACCGGCCACGGTCCCTGAGACTACTTAAGTTAAACTAACCAAAATTATAAAGCGGACCGAAATTTTTGCAGGCGCGATAGTCCGCACCTTCCTGATCCATTCCAAAGGCCGACCATGCACTGGGTCTGAATATTTTATCGGATGTTACATTGTGCATGCATACCGGTATCCTGAGCATGGAAGCAAGGGTGATAAGATCTCCGCCAATGTGCCCGTATGTGAATGCGCCGTGATTGGCCCCCCAGTTTGCCATGACCGAGTAAACATCCCTGAATGCGCCTTCACCTGTCAGGCGGGGAACAAACCAGGTGGTGGGCCAGGAAGGATCGGTACGCCGGTCAAGGATCCCGTGCACCTCTTCAGGCAGTTCGATGGTATGCCCTTCGGCGATCTGCAGAACCGGTCCCAGTCCCTTTACAATGTTCACCCGGCTGAGCGTAATGGGCATCTGTCCCACTGTCCGGAAGGTGGAAGAGAATCCTCCTCCCCTGAAATATTCCGTCACGGCTGCTCCCCAGGTGGTATTGTCGAGGCATTTCTGAACTTCGTCCGCGGTGATGTCCCACCAGGGTTTCATGGCGGGTTTTCCGTTCAGGGTTTGCTGCCCGCTCCCGTCCAGGGCAGAGGAACCGGAATTGATCAGGTGAATGAACCCTCCGGCCGCCTCCCCTTTCAGGGCATGCCCGGTCACCCGTTTTACAGCCTGCGGGCTCCAGTAGGTCCTGACATCGGAAAAGACCTGGGCTGCCCCGGTCAGCAGGTGGCCGAACAGCATGGCCACGGCGTTCAGGCTGTCGTTTTCGGTGGCGAGTATGTAGGGCTGCCGGATCCCGTTCCAGTCGAAGGAAGAGCAGAGTATGGCCTCCATGAAATCCCCGTTCGGGAAGTGGTCCGTCCACTGCCGCTGTCCCTGGAACCCCCCTGCGATGGCATTATGTCCGAGCGCCTCCTCACCGAATCCCAATTCCTTCAGCCTCGGATTGCCTACCATCAGGTCCCTCGCGATCAGGGCCATTTTCACCACAAAATCCCATTCCCTGTCCTTCTCTTCCCTGCTTTTCTGCCGGTCCGGGGGATTGTAGTCGATCCCTTCCCTGCAGTTTTTGCGGGTCCATTCCCTGGCCGTATTATATTCTTCGGGATCAAAGATCCCTTCATTGATCCTCCGGGTGAACTCGGACATGTCGGTGAATTCACAGCGCATGCCCAGGTAATCCTCGAAAAAGCCGGTATCCACGATTGATCCGGCGATGCCCATGGAAACGCTGCCCATAGACAGGTAGGATTTGCCCCTCATGGTGGTAATCGCCAGTCCCGTGCGCCCGAACTGCAAAAGCCTCTCCTGCACGTCTTGCGGGATGGATTCGTCATCACTGTCCTGCACATCTTTTCCATAAATGGAAAAAGCAGGCAGTCCCTTCTGGTTGTGACCTGCGAGGGCGGCGGCAAGATAAACTGCTCCAGGCCTCTCGGTGCCGTTGAATCCCCAGATGGCCTTCGGAAGGTGGGGGTCCATGTCGATGGTTTCGGACCCGTAGCACCAGCAGGGGGTCACGGTCAGGGAGACCCCAACCCCTTCCCTTCTGAAAAGATCGGCCGCAGCTGCGGCTTCCGCCACCCCACCAATGCATGTCTCCGCAATAACACATTCAACCTTGCTCCCATCCGCATGACGAAGGTTCTTTTCAAGAAAGCCTGCCGCCCTGCGGGCCATGCCCATGGTCTGCTGCTCGAGCGATTCCCTGACTCCGCCAAGACGGCCGTCAATGGCCGGACGGATTCCTATTTTCGGCAACGATGCAAACCGTTTATTTATTCCCATGATAGTCCTCTTGCAATATGCCCTCAAATTTACTGCAAGCCAGTTCCAATGAAAATGTATAAATTGGTTAGATTTGTGTATTATTCAAACAATGCACCAGGAATGAAATTCAGAAAAAATCCTGCTTCGGGCGATCCTTCAAGCATACAGCAATCGTTTGAAAAGATCGAAATGAATGTACATTGTTGCAGATACTGGTGGCTCAGGCGCTGGAGGCATCAGCGGCTTTCCTTTCCCTACTGGAGGCTTTACTGGAACAAAATCGAGGGAGCTTTTGTGTTTTTTGAAAAGCAGGTGGACCTGGGACCGGAACGTATCATCCTCATTCCTCCCTATACCCCGTTTTATACCGGCATCCGGTTTAATGAATCCGATGATGAAACCTATTGCCTGGAGGGAGGATGGATCCAGAGCGGTGAAATGGAAAGAAATGCAATCAGTGAAGGCTTCATACCACATTTTTTCATTCACTTCAATCTGGGCTACCACTACGACAGCATTTCACCCGGAATATACCCGGTAGCCCTGAATCAGATCCAGCAGGAATTGATCGAAGAGCTCACAGGAAACCTGATGAAGGGGAGCAATTTGTTTGACCTGCGGCATTCCCTGTCAATTTATGAGCTTGTTTTATCCTCAGTGAATGAAATCCCGGAAGATGCATGGGAGGAATTCACCATCGGAAAGAACATACAAAAAGTGCTGAATCACATCAACCAGCATCTCGGGGATGTGCTCCCTAACCCGCAGCTGGCGGATCTGGCACACATGGCTCCCTATTCCTTTGCACGGTTGTTCAAACAGCAAACAGGCCTTTCCCCGCAGGATTTTATCCGTAAGAAGCGGGTGGAACATGCCAGCAAGCTGCTTTATCATACGGACTGGAGCATCAAGCAAATATCTGGAGCATGCGGATTCAACGACAGGTATTATTTTACCAGGGTATTTGCCCGGGTCATGGGTGTTCCACCCGCGAATTACCGGAAAAATCTCAGGCTGAACAGAATTTATCAGAACCTGCAGCCGGAAGGAAATGGAATACAGAAATGAAACAGCACAGGAAAAGCATGACATCGAGAGGTAAACACATAAAAACAAGGCTGTTCATCAGGCTCTCCATGATCTGGTTCGGTCAGGCAGTTTATTAAGTACATCCGTAAGAATGTTGGCATCTTCAACGACCTGGAAGTCGAACATACCAACACATGCAAAATCGGCTCCGCTGCTGAAAGCAAATTTGAATCCATCTTTTGGATGTATGGCACCGGCACCCAGAACCTTATATGCGATCCAGGGCTTATCCACTTTTTTCATGAACTCCACCGTCTGCCGGGGAGTAACTGACCAGATGTTGTCCTTGACATCAGCTCCGTATTCGGGTTCAACGATTATATTTGGTTCCGGACTCCAATCAGGATTCGTTATCAGACGTGGACCGGCGGTCCAGTAATTCCCGCTGTTAAGTGTCTTCATGTAGAAATCCGGGTCAAGGCCATGCTTTTCACATTCAATGATTACCTTCAGGTCGTGTGCTGCCAGGCCGCAAATGATACGATCATGCTTTTTCATGTATTCAAGCGTGGTCATCAAATGGGCGACATTATTCATGCGGACATAGTCGTCGCAAACCCCACCGTGCAGGTAAACCCCGATGGCTCCATTGGCAACGGCTGCATCGATATCCGATTTGATATCATTGTCGCTTACCTTACACTGGGCGATCCATTGCAAACTTCCACCCCTTCTTCGGTATTTCTCCAGCAACCTGAGGGTATTGTTATCAACCCTGACGATCATGGTGTTGATCCCCACGGCCTCGCAAAGCTTGAATGTTTCCAGCACCTTTTCATCGCTGAAATAACTCTGCACCAGGGGGGAGACGTAGATCAGGTCCCTCGAATGGGCGAACCCGCTGACTAGATTGCCGCCGCAGATCAGCCGGCTGATCTCGTAGCCCTTTATTTTACCCGAGGGTACCTGTTGTTTTAGCTGGTCGAGTGAAGCAAATTGGGCCCTTGCTGTTGCACCGGAGATGGCATCGACCCTGCTCGCTTCGCTGACGAGGATCTTTTCCTCAAAACTTTCCCATTGCTTCTTCTTCAGGGTCACCCAGGCAAATCCTCCAAGAAAGGGAAGGGCCAGCAAATCTTTCAGGATCTCCCTCCTGCTTTGGTTGGCTTTGGTCTCTATATCCACAGGCTGTTTTTCTGCATCCGTGTTCTCTTTCAGAGGCCTCGTGTTCTCCCTTGACCTTTGAATCCACCGGTCGAAACCCCAGAAAAGATTCTTCGGCAGGAATACAAAAAGGATCAACACGCCCATTTCGATCAGCTGCTTGTTGATGATGAGGTAGTGCCCTTCCCCGGTTGTTTCACTTAAATAGCCAACAAAGGGAGGATTTGCAATGTAATAAAGCAGGATCAGGAAGGCCCCTGCTGCGGATGAGATCCTTGTAAATATGCCAAGGAACAATCCGGTTCCTACCATGATCAACCCAATAATATTTAGCAGATCGACCGTTTGAAGTACTGATGGGTTTTCGGCTATACGATGAAAGACTCCCGATAAAAGCCACTGTGATTCCATGAGATAACCGGCTGAGGACCAGGGAGAAAATAGCTTGGCCAGTCCTTCGTATAGAAAATGCCATCCGATCAGGATCCTCAACAGGGTAAGAGTAATCCGGATCGTATTCTGGTGCCTGTCAATCCTTATTTTTGCCATGATTATGGATTTTTGCGTTGAATGTAAGCAATTAAGCCTAAAAACATCACCTGTTGAGCAAAAAACGTAAAGTTTTTCCTGCGGGTATAAACCATTCCACGGCCTCCAGGATGAGGTTTTCATCAAGGATTTCATTTCTCTCACCGGAGTTTTCGGCAAAAACCTTAACGGCTGCATCGAATCCGGTCGGATTGTATACGCGGATCTCAAGTTTTTCATCGTCCGATTCCACGATGTCCGCCTCTACGTTATCCAGCACGGTGATCTCCTCCCTGTCTTTGAGGATGTAGATCCCGGGCAGTTCGGCATGGCTCAGCATGCATGCAACCTCGCTCCAGGTGGACCCGCCGAATATTTCACCGCGTTTGATGTCCCCCGGTGTGCCCCGTTCCTCCCAGTCGGACATGTTCACCCGTTCGTTAATCCAGCCCGGGTCCATGACCGGCCAGGGAACGCCGGGCCGGATGTCCGGTATCGGCCTGTCGGCCCGGGACATGTACTGGGGTATAGTGCGGGAGATCTCACGGATCAGTTCGAGCCAGATCCTGTCCCCTGTATACCGGTACAGCTTGAAAAGCGAGTTGCCGGACAGGGAGCAGATCCCGGGTGCGGAATGCTTGTTCTGGACATTGGCGATGACCGTCCCAGTGGTCTGCATCCCGAGCCTTGCGAAGGTGGATTGTGGAGGAAAGCTGAAATTATACGGCACCACCCAGCTGGCGCACTGGGCGGCTGTTTCCCTGGCCATCTCGAGCCATTCCGGTTCACCGGTCTGCTCGTAAAGTATGATGTAGGATTCCAGCAATCCGAAGGCCGATTCGCTATCATCATTCTGGTAAATGTCCCCGGGTCCCCCGTTGGTTATTCCCCTGCGGACAAAATGCTCATAGTAATACCTGGCTGCTCCACGGGCCGCATCCATGTACTTTTCCTCACCGAAATATCCGGCACAGAGGGCCAGTGCAGCCGGTGCGATCCCGTTGCTTGAAGTGGGACCCGCGACAATGTCCCCGCTGTCAAAATCGATCCATTGCCCGAAATTGCCGTATTTTTCATACAGGCGTACATATGCATCGGCAGAGCCCCTGGCACTTTCGATCCAGTTAGAGGGGATCTCCTCCATCAATCCGAAATCCTCAATGAAGTGGTAGGATTTGATTATGAAATAAAGGGCATCGCTGTTTCTCCGGAGAAAGGCCATGTTACGGGGCACATGCCACACACCATCGTGGAAGACCCCATAGAAAAATCCCGACGGGGAGATGGTATCGAACAGGAAATCGAAGGTTCTGAGGGACCGCTGACGGGTCAGCTCACTTCCATTTACCAGCAATGGAAAGACCGCATTCATCCCGCCTGTCCATCCGGTCTGCCAGTCCTGGTAAGTGCTTTCCCTCATCCCTACTGAATAATATCCGTATTTCTCCACCCAGTTTTGCCGGTTGTATTTCTCTTCCTGGATCTCCCATATCGAAGAATACGGGATGGCACATTCCAGTTCGTCTGAGCCAATGTCCTTGCGGATGGCAATCAAATAATCGAACAAGTCCCGGATCTCCGGGGCATCAAAAAAGTACAGCCTGCATGAAAGGCTGATCTCATCTCTCTGATTCAGCCTGATTCCCCTGTCGGGGGAAGGATACATGTTGTTTCCAAGCTGGCAGGAATCCTCCCGGACACCCGGCATTCTCAGAAGGATCCTGGCGGTGGACCGGTCCGGTGACTCTTCGATCCTGTAGCTGTAATCCCCTTGTTTCGCACCCTGCTCGGTCAGCATGAAAAATCCCTTTTTGGTGGAAGCCGAACGGAATCCGAGCGAGGGAAGGGACATATCGCCTGCCAGCAGGTCTATTTTGGAACTGCCCTCACCGATATTAAGGCGGGGCACGGTCGAGATGGAGATTTCCATATCGGGACCACAGAGGAACTGGTCGCAGAGGTGCACTCCCCTTCTCCTGGGCATGGCATGGAAACGGTTCCCGTTGTAGGCTGCTGCTGGCATAAGCACGTAATTGTCGGTGGACCAGTCCTCAAATACCAGCTGTAATCCAAGTGCCACAGGAGCGCTCTCCCCCTCTTCCAGCCTCGCTTTTACGGTCAGTCCGTATGCTCCTTCCCTGTCCCTTGTCTTTTCAATATCCGCAGTCAGGAACCATACCGCACCTTTGCTCCGCAACCGGCTTCCATCAGGATTGATTTTCCCCAGAGGAAGATCCTGGCTTCCTGTAAGGTGAGAGCCATCAAAAGTGGCTATCTGCACCGAAGCCTGGCCGGACAGGGATTTCATTTCATGCATCATCGCATTGTTTGGCAATCCCGTGCAGGAAGTTAGGAATAGAATGCAGGCAAGCAGATATAAGCAGGGATTTTTCATGTCTGTAATTTATTGTCTGTTAAACAGTTTTATGAATTCTTTTAAATGTTTAATTGAACTTTTTTTCTGGCAACAGGGCACCGGTTTCCTGTAACCAGGTATCAAGACGGGAACCCATTCTGCCGACCTGTTCCAGCAGTGAATCCGATAGATCCTGGTGCTCTCCGGGGTCGTTCAGAAGATCGTACAGTTCCTGATGATCATCCTCATAGAACCGGATCAGTTTGTAGCGCCCCGACCGAATTGCAGAAGAGGGTGTCCCTCCCTGGTTGCCGTAATGCGGATAATGCCAGTAGAGTTCCTCTCGCGCAGGCTGATGTCCTTCCTCGATCAGCTTTTTCAGGCTGATCCCGTCCATTTCAGGCAATCCATTCGCATCGAGACCGGCCAGGTCCAGTACCGTGGGCATCAGGTCCGTGCTCATGACCGGGAAATCCGTCTCTTTCCTCTCCTTCCAGCCTGCCGGCTTTATGATCATTGGTTCACGTATGCCTCCTTCGTACAACCAGCCCTTGCCGCGGCGCAGCGGCAGGTTGCTTGTCGGTGATCCCTCGGTGGTTGAGAGTCCCCCGTTATCGGAGGTAAATACAATGACCGTGTTGTCAAACTGTCCCGTTTTTTTCAGGTGCTTCAGTATTCGGCCAACATTCTCGTCGAGGCAATACACCATTCCGGCATAAACCGGGTTAGACTGGATAACCCGGGGCCTCCAGTAATTTACCCCGAGGGTGTCCAGCCAGTGGGGTTCCCGGGTAAACGGGTACTCGCTGCTCAGGCCAAGGCTGTCCGCCTTCCGCACGAATTTGGCGGTGTTCTCATCTTTGGCCACGGTCGGAGCGTGCACGGTAAAGTAGGCCAGGTAAAGAAAGAACGGCTTTTCACTATCCTCATCAATAAATCGGAGGGCTTCCGTTGTAATCCGGTCCGTCAGGTACTCCCCTTCCGGCCCGTCGGTGAGTTTCGGGTTTTTATAGGGACTGAAATATCCGTTCGGTCCGATGAAACGGTCCAGCTCCGGGTAATAGGTATTGTAATAAGGGGACCCTCGCTTCCATCCCCCGACGTTTACATCAAATCCCTGATCTTCAGGATAATAACCAATATCGCCCAGGTGCCATTTTCCGAAATGGCCCGTACGGTAGCCACGGTCCCTGAAGGCCTCGGCGATGGTATATTCCTCCAGGGCAAGGTTTTCACTGTAAGGCGCCGGCAGCAGCGGCCTGGTTCCGATCCAGTTGTTCTTCACCTGGTCAGGCTGGGAAGCCCCAATGTAATCAGTAACCCCTGTACGAACAGGGTATTTGCCGGTCATGATGCTGGCACGGGTGGGAGAGCAAACGGGACAGGCGGCGTAGGCCTGGTTGAACTTTACGGCCATGCCAGCAAGGGCATTCAGGTTCGGGGTTTCGTAGAACGAACTACCGTAACATGCCAGATCATTCCAGCCTAGGTCGTCTGCCAGGATGATCAGAACATTGGGCGGGGGGACCTGCTTCCTGGTGCACGACAGGAGCATCAGGGCACATACCAGGATTAAAGGGACGTTGCAGTATTTCATGGCGTTTTAAAAAGGGGGACTTAATACCCCTGGTTAATCAGTTAAAATTAATTTCAAATTACGATACAGGTGTGCCTGTAGGTAGCAAATATGTATGATAATGTTCATGATCCTCAGCAATTAATGATCAGGCTTAAGATTGGTATCCGGAATAGGCAGTTTAGCCCCTGTTTGTCTAATCCAAAGATCAAGGTCTCCGGATAATTCCTTAACAAGGTCAGCGTGGGAAGCGGCAAGATCGGTTTGTTCCGAGGGATCCGCTTCAAGATCGTAAAGCTGGTAGCGGTATTCCGGGGCATACTGCCGGATGAGCTTCCATTTTCCCTTGAGGATGATGCTGAAGGGTGCCTGGCGGCCCCGGTAGTGGGGATAATGCCAGAAGAGCGCTTCCCCACTGCGAATTTTTTCGGGGCTTGTCTTCCTCCCGCCGAACAAGGGTCTCAGGTTTTTTCCATCGATCAACAGATCCTCAGGTATCGCTGTACCGGTATAGTCGAGGATCGTCGGGAACAGGTCGATGCCGGAAACGGGACAGGGGACCTTTTCCCCCACTGGTGCAGTGCCCGGCCAGCGGATGATGAGCGGGACCCGGATCCCTCCCTCAAAGGGACTGCCCTTGCCATTCCGTAGCGGGTAATTGCTGGTGATCTTCCCCTCCCTGCCGGCCAGTAGTCCCCCGTTATCTGAAGTGAAGATCAGGAGCGTCCGGTCCTCCAGTCCCAGGGAATCAAGCATCATCATAATCTTACCGAGCGCCTGGTCGACACTTTCTATCATGGCCGCGTAAGTTGGGATAAAATGGTGTTCTCCCGGCTGCTTTGCACGGTATTTTTCGACGAGATCTTCCCTGGCCTGGATCGGGGCATGAACGGCGTAATGGTTCAGGTGAAGAAAAAAAGGAAGGGATGCGTTCCGGCGGATGAAATTCAGGGCTTCGTCTGCCTCCCGGTCCGTCAGGTATTCTCCTTTTTGCCTCGGTGGCAGGGAGGGGATGCCCTCGATGGCAGGCTCTCCTTCCCATATCTCCCCTGCCCCGCGGTAATAGGGATCAAAATAGGACGGGGGTTCTCCCAGGTCGCATCCTCCCCTGTTGACCTGGTAACCCTGGCTGAGCGGATCATGTTCCCCCCCACCCAAATGCCACTTGCCGATGTGGCAGGTAGCGTAGCCTTCACTTTCCAGGATTTCAGCGATGGTAACTTCCCTTCCTGGCAGGAAGCCGGCATTGACCGGCGTCAGCATGGGCCTCCCGGGATTGATCTCGAAGGTGCCGGCATTCGTTTCCTTTTCCTCAAGCTTCTGGCCTTGCTGGTGTCGGGCAGGGATCCAGTTGGTTATTCCGCTGCGGACCGGGTACCTGCCCGTGATGATCGAGGCTCTCGATGGAGAGCAGAGGGCTGCAGCAGAATAGGCATGTGTGAAGCTCAGGCCTTCACTGGCCAGGCGATCCACATTCGGGGTTTCGTAATAATCGCTGCCGTAACATCCGAGGTCTGTCCACCCGAGGTCATCCACCACGATCAGAACGACGTTAGGACGACCGGAGGGAGCAGCCTGGAAGCGGTTTTCACGGGCCGGGCCTTTGCAGGAGCCCACTGTGAACAGCAGAGGCAGCAGGGTAAGATAAGTTTTCAGCATGGTGGGATTGAATTTATTGATTTTTTCCCAGTATTTCATCAAGAGGCGGTTCGAAGTAAAGTCCGAATTCGGATATCATGGGAACGTTCCGGGCCGCATTGATGTGCAGCCTGATTCTTCTTGTGCAGAAGTCACCGGTCCGAAGTATTCGCTTGTATCCAATGGTTGTCCATCTTCCGACTTCCTTCCACCGGCCATCGATCCAGGCCTCGACGGAAAAATCCTCAACCCGCTGTCCCCTGCGGATGAATTCCTGAAGCAGGATCCGGTTGAAGGTCCGCTCTTCAGGGAATTCGAATTGAAGGTGTGCATCAGCCGTTTCTTTCCCCGGGCTCCACCAGGTCAGCTTATCCCCGTCTATCAGGTGTTCCGGCAGGTGATCCGGGTTTGTGTGTGTACCTTTGAGGGGTTTTAACTTTGATTCAGTGGCAAGATTGATGCCGAAGGTAAGGTCGAGGACCTTTCGCAGCTGCATCACATGCCGGATATCCGTTTCATGGATTCTTCCAGTCCTGCTGTCCGGCGGGAAGTTCAAAAGCAGGACCGAATTCCTTCCAACGGATGAATAGTAAATGTCCAGCAGTTTTTCCACCGGGTGTACCAGGGTGTCTTCACTGCTCCGGTATCCCCAGGAGGGACGAATGGACACATCCACCTCCGATGGATACCAGATCATTTGACCGGCCTGCCTAAGCACCTCCCTGCTCCCAAGATCATCGTTCTTGGCCGTGATGTTGGAGAATTCATCGGCAAACTCATGGAATGCACCGGATCTTACCCCGACCACACTCCATTCCGTTTCACGGCCGTATCCGGATTCGGTGCCCACCCAACGCACATCCGGTCCAGTTATGGCAATCACCGCTCCCGGTGCCAGGTCACGTACGACCTTGTAATAGCCCTCCCAGTCGTATTTTTGCTTTTCATCCGGGGGACCGCCGTAATATCCGTCAAACCAGACTTCGGATACTTCCCCGTAATGGCTCAGCAGTTCCCTGAGCTGGTTTTTAAAAAATTCATCGTACGCGGAGGTTCCGTAGGAGGGTTCATGCATGTCCCATGGCGAAAGGTAAATCCCGAATTTCAGTCCGTATTTTCTGCAGGCATCGGATACTTCCCTTACGATGTCTCCTTTCCCGTCCTTCCATTTTACGTTCTTTACGGATTGATCCGTATAATCGCTTGGCCAGAGGCAGAATCCGCCGTGGTGCTTGCAGGTGAGTACGATCATTTTCATCCCGGCGTCCCTGCAGACCCTTGCCCACTGCTCCGCATCCACCTCACGGGGCCGGAAAAAATGAATGAACATATTGAATTCCGTTTCCTGCCAGGCCATTTGCCTTACGGAGGGCGCTATCTCAGAGGCCTCCCGGATCAGTGGATCTTCCGGCAGGAGCTTTCCGCCCCCGGGTTTACATGCCGCGGTGAGGCAGAGCAGAAGAATAGCCGGGGCTGTTTTCAGTAATAACATAAGTGCTGATTTCATCTGATTGTGAATTGGTTCATGAATAATATCTCTTCATCGGTCCGATGGTCCCGCAACCCGGAAAATTGTTCTGCCTGAAACGGGTTGCCCGTCCCCTGCAACACCCTCGACCTGGATGATAAAGGTCCCGCTCAGGTCGGAAGTGTAAAAACCGAATTCCGCTGTGCCGCTGGAATCCGTATTTATGTGGGGGTTCCAGTAGAGACGGCTGCGGATATCGGGCCGCCTCGGATCGGCAGGTTTATTTGAATAATCGGGGAATGCAGGAAGGGATGTCCTTCGGAAACCCTCATACAGGAATACCTGCTGTCCCTCCTGAAGCCAGGTCCGCCAGATACCGGAATTTTTTGTGTAGAAGGCCATCAGGCCGTTGAAATGAAACCCGTTATAAATGAACCCGGTATATTTCAGATCCACCCTTTCAAGCCCGGCAGGATTCACCGTCATCAGGTTTCCGGTCCCCTGAAGTAATAATCCGTTGAGCATGAGCATGGGTGGTTCCGTGAATCGCGGAGTTTCCTGGTATACCATCCTGAACCTGAGCTGGGGACTTCTTTTTACTCTCCAAAGCTTGACCGGATACATGGATTTATCAACAAGGTCCTTAAAACTGGTAGCGGATTCGTATTCGTCGAAGCGTATCGTCTTGTCCGGAACTCCATAGAAGGGGAGTGTATCTTCAGCGGTTAAATGTGATGCATAGGCTGATGAACCCTGGTCAGGCGATGAAACCGGGTCCAGGTCTATTCCGTAATATTCGTAGGTTTGCCGGATGCGGCTGATGCCCCGCTCAACGGTAAGGAGCCTGTCAAACAGAAGATAGTCCCTCATGGTCCTTGAGGAGGTGGTGATACGGGCAGAGGGACTGATACGGAGGACAGGCTCGTGCGGCAATACCATGATCCTGCATTTTGAGCCGGGGGCTGCGTCGCGGATCTGCATGACGATGGGCAGCTCGCCGTACCTGCGGCCCAGGTCAACGGCAACGGACCCGGACGATCCAAGCCAGGCCGAACAAAATTCGGATTTCTGTCCCGGGATCATGAAGACCAGCGAATTCAGGACCATATCAGGAGGTATTGCTGCCTCCGTAACCTCCGGATGGCAATCCAGCCTCACCGTTAGCCTGAGCCCTGAAAGTTTTTTTTCATTGCCCAGGGACCGGACCTCAGTGCCACCCATGATCCCAGGATCCCAGGGAATTTCTACGATTCCGGAGGATGAACAGTAGTGTATCCCGGTGATTGGGCTCATGCCCACAGCGTTAATGGAATCCACAACCGTAACAGAGAAGGAGCCTGCAACGGGATTGCCGTTCCAGTCTCTGACCCGGAGCACGGCATCGACTTTTTCCCTGTAAGAATAGGCAGGCCTTATGCCGGGAAACTCGATCGTGCAGCAGGAGGATGTATCTCTCATAGCAGGCGTTTCCGCCGAAGCCCCTTCCTTAGCCTTTTTTGCAGCCTCATCCGCCAACACTGCTTCCATTTTTATTTCCGGATTCCCGTTCCTCCAGGATCTGGAGGGATTGAGCACGGGAACTTCCCTTGAGAATTCTTCTGAAACTACTGATTCACAGATAGATAAAGCAACAATAAAATAAAAACCCGTTCGCAGGCTGTCGGGAATGCAAAAGTCTCCCGAAGCGGTACCCAGGTCCATCGGAAATTTACCTTTCCATACTTCGGTTCCATGAAGATCGAGGAACCACACGTAAAGGATTCCTTCAGGGGACTGAGATGCAGCCACGGTGGATGCCGGACTTTTCCCTGGCAACAGATAGGATTTAAAATAAACCTGGTCACCCGAAATATACCATGACCGGTCCGTATGCAGATACAGCATATCCTTTGAAACCTGCTGCGAGGATATCGGAACCACTGCACCGAACCAGCCAAGCAGAGCAAGGATCATTACACGCATATTAGTAACCAGGCCTTTGTTTTTAACCGGGCCTGCGTTTCGGGTTATTTTATCGAACGCATTCATGGTTACCAGTAATCGGGTTTTTCGGCAGTTTGATCCGCACATACCCGGCAATCAAAACAGCACTCGGTATTCATGGAATACAATTTCAACCAGTCCCCCGGCACGTCTGCGTACACATCGTAAAATTGGCATTGCGGGTGGTAATAGAAGGGAATATCAGGAACATCTTCCCTGTTGATGATCAATCTTTCAGTGCTGACGGAGCTCAGGAAAAAATATCCGGCAGCCATGGGTTCTTCCCTGTCCACCTCGTAAACATTGCTGTATATTCTTGAAGGAACCGGATCGTAAAAGGAACCTGTGTAGTCTCCCTGCAGTTCGACCCTCCTCCAGAATTCATATGTCTGTCTTGAAATGGCATATTGCCTGACCAGGATGGCATATTTCCGTGTCAGCCGCGGATCGTTCTGGACCGGGATGAAATGCACAGGAATCGTGATGGTTCTGCCGTCACTCCTGGGAGCGACTGCCTGGTAGTTCAGATATCGTGGGGGACTGAAGGTTTTCCAGCAGAAATCCGGGATATCGGTGGCATAGGGCCACCGGGCACCTCCGAAGGTGGAGTCATGAGGCTGTCTTGAGACATAGATCGCATAACCTTCCAGGTACAGCCGGTAAAAAAAACTGCCCCAGTTGGTGATCTCATAGGTTTCCTTGTATTCATAGCGGAGGTAAAGTGGCCCTTCCTGGGAATTTACATCTGCGTAAACCTGCATGCCATCAGATGTTCTCTGGATCCCGTCAACGCCGGTAAGGGTAACCTCTTCGTAACTTGCGTAAAGTACTGAAATGGGGACAACCCTGGGCATTTCCTCCGGAACCGATTCAAATCGCCTGCCGTACTGCGTGTCGACCAGCAGCTGGTAGGTTAGTCCCGGCTCAGCCCTGAATGCAGATGAGTCGGAACCGTATTCCCCCGGCAGGTTTTCATTGAACAGGTAGGTGTTACCTTCCGAATCCAACACACGGACCACGGCACCTTCGACCGCGACCGCCTCCCTTTCATAGGAGATCCCCGATTCGTAGGGACGGATCCAGGAAAGACGGATCTCATAGGGCCCGGTCCCGGTGGTGATCTCCCCATCCACCACCAGGACCCTGGAGATGTCTCCCGAAAACTCCGGTTCGAAAGGTTCGATGCATCCCCAGGGGAATGCCATCAGGATCAGTACTATCTTCGTCATTCGGTTCATCCTGCCGCCATTCATTGATTGAACCTGAAATTGTAGGTTAGCGAGGGAACGGCCTGGTTGATGATCATCACCTGGTAACCTTTCAGGACCACGTTGTTCTCATTCCTGAAGAAAACCGAGTAGGGGTTTTTCCTTCCGAACAGGTTGTAGACCGAGAATGTGAGGCTGGAATACCATTTCCTGTTTTTCTTGAGATTCAGATCCAGGGTCAGTCCAGCATCACATCTTCGGTAGTCGGGAATCCGGTATTGATTCTTATCGGAATAATGGATCACCGGTAATCGGTCGATTTCATAGGATCCTTCAGGAAGGGTCAGGGGCCTTCCCGTGCTTAAAAGATAACCGGCCGAAACAGAAAGGCGGCTTGTAAGCCTGTAATTCAGATAGACGGAGAGATCGTGCGGTTTGTCATAATCGGCCGGATAAAACTGTCCCCTGTTGATCTCCTCCTGCTGCACCGGGTCGCTGACCCTTCTTTCCGACCGCGAATAGGTATAGGATATCCAGCCATTCAGCCTTCCCCTTGCTTTCTTCAGGTACAGCTCCAGTCCGTAAGCCCTGCCACAGCCGGCCAGGAGCTCGGTTTCCAGAGCAGGGTTCATCAGCACCTCCGCCCCTCCCCTGAAATCCATCAGGTGGTGAATGTATTTGTAATACACCTCTGCGGATGTTTCCAGTTGCAGCTTAGGGAACAGCCGGTAATAACCCAGGGCAAGCTGGTCTCCGGTTTGCGGTTCGATGCTTCCTCCTGAAGGTTTCCAGATATCCGTAGGGGTTACGGTAGTTGTGTTGGAAAACAGGTGAATGTACTGTTTCATCCGGTTGTAACTGATCTTCAAGGAGTTTCTCTTATTTAACTCGAATCTTGCCGAAAGGCGAGGCTCCAGTCCGCCGTATCCTCCAAACCATTTACCGGCCGGATGGTACACGGTATCCGTTATCGTTTCGGGGGACCTGGGAAGGCCCTGGTAATATTCGTACTCCTCACGGGGACCCAGGTTGCTGAAGAGCGAGTAGCGAATGCCGGCAGAAACGGACACAGAGGCACCCAATCTTACCTCATCACTCAGGTAGAAGGCTGATTCCAGGCAGCGTTCATCCTGCAGGGATTCGCTTTCTATTATGGATGAAATGTTATAAGGGATCCTTTCGCCTGTTCGGAATACATAAAAGATGCCTTCAAATCCGCCTTTGATATCGTGTCCCGGTACCCGATAATAAGTTATGCCAGCGCTCAATTTGTAATGATCGGCCCCGGTTTTGAGCGTGGAGGCATGCAGGGTATCGTTGAATTCCGACAGTTCCGAGCGGTACTGTCCAGTATTCCCGTTTATATGAAGGGACAAGTTCCGGTTGGAAACGAAGTCATAGGACGCATTCCCGTATTGTGAACCGAAAATCTGCCTTGCCTGCTTGTCAAAAAGGAAATCATCCCTGCCGGAAAAGCCTGAGAGAGCCAGTGAATGTTTCCGGTTCAGCTGTATGCCGAACCTGGCGTTAAAATCGTGGAAAGATGCGCCTGAGTTCTGCAATTCCAGGTTCGGGATCTGCCGCAGGAACCAGTCCGAGTAAGAGGTCCGGGCTCCCAGGAGAAAATAGCCCGTATGTTTCAGCACCGGCACCTGGAGGGCGCCCTTCGCGGTGATCATCCCCAGGCTTCCGCTGCCCCGGATCTTCTCTACCGCTTCATCCTTGAGCCGAACATCCATCACCGAGGAAAGCCGTCCACCGTAAAAGGCAGGGATTCCCCCTTTATAAACCGTGATGTCCTTAACAACCTCCGGGTTCACGGCAGAAAAGAAGCCGAACATATGGGTGAAGTTGAAGAGGGGGACTTCATCCAGGAGGAACAGGTTCTGTCCTGCATCCCCTCCCCTGACGTACACCCCTGCAGCCGATTCGCCCATTGACGATATTCCCGGAAGCAGCAGGATGCTTTTCACAACATCCGATTCGCCAAGGAAGGCCGGGATCCGGTTGATCTTTTCCAGGGAAAGCCTGGATGCACTCATCTGCAGGGTACCGAAATCCCCGGGATTCTCACTGCCAATTATGTCAACCTGCTCGATGGCCATTGTCTTTTCGAACAATTCCACATCCAGACGGCCATCCGAATAGAGGAGTATCTCCTTCTCGACCTCCTGGTAGCCAATGCTGGAAAAGGCCACTGTATAGATCCCGGGTTCGAGTTCCAGGCGGAAAGCCCCTCCGGGTCCCGATGCCGTTCCACGATTGAGTTCCCTGATCCTCACGTTTGCTCCGACGATGCCCTCGCCGTTGCTGCCATCCAGAACATTGCCTGTGATGGCAGCCGGTTTATTTTCCTCCATCCGGAAGGGACTTCCTATTCTGATCTGTCCCCCCTGCAGCATATCATCGGGAATGAATCCTTCAGGGGCGGGCATCAGTGCAACTGCATGGCTGTTGAAATAAACGGCCCTGAGGCGGGAACCGGAGAACAGGTTATCCAGGACATTTTCAAGCCGTTCTCCGGTAAACTCAGCCGTTATGGAAAGTCCCTCTACCCATTCCTTTTCGAAATAAAAACGAACGGGATACCGCTGCTCCAGATCGAGCAGGAAGCCGTCCAGCGGTACTTCAAGCCAGGATCCGGAGATTCTTATGTTGCGTGCATCCTGCGTCCGTGCCGGTGTGACGGCCAGAAAAACAAACAGGAATATAAATGCAGACGACCTCATGCGGCGGAACTGGATCGGTCCCCTTTGCCGGAAAACATCGCTGCACCCCGCTCATAACAGATCGACCTCAATTTGATTAAGTTCCTCACTCAGTAATGGTTCTAACCTAGAAAATTCCAGGAGTATCAGGGCATCGATTTCCGGGTCTTTGCGAATTGCAGTGCCGTTAACCGAAACCTTCTTAATGCTGTAATGCCCGTAGTCCAGTCCCCCGCGGTTCCGGTACAGCACCCTGATCCGGTATCCTCTAAAACTGGTTGTTATCGCGGCTTCCTTGCGCTCACCGAACTGTTCCCTGACGAGCTGGGGTTGAAGCAGAAGGTTACCATGCACACCCCTGACACCGAAGATCCTTGTGACCAGGGCCAGTATCAGCCAGGTGGACGAACCGGTGAGATAGGAGTACGATCCGTGCCCGTCCATTTCAAAGTAGGAAGGTGTACAGGGAAATACTTTCGAGGAAGCGGAATCCATCACGAGCCGGTAAACATCGCTGAAAACTTCGTACCCTTCCCTGACAAATTCCCTCCGGTAGAGGGCATACAGGAGCATGATGTTCTGCTGCATCCATATTCCGCCATGTTCCTTATGTCCGTATACGAATCCTGTAACCCTTCCGAAATATAGGCGCTCTTCCCTGAAATCGGAGCAGAGATGCAGGCCGCCCGTCTGTTCATTCCTGAGAAAATGCCTGAGGGACCGGTAAAGTTCAGCCACCTTTTCTTCAGAGGCTATCCCGAACATGGTCGGTAGTACCTGAGAGGTCAGGTCTATCCGGGTTCCCTTCTCGTGATCCCCGTGAACCCTTTTGCCTTCATTGTCATAATGCCCGTTAAAAAAGGAAAATCCCTCCTTTGTGGTGATCCATTCATTCTGGCCGATGTGCCGGTAAACGGCTTCCTGCTTCAGCTGCAGGTCTCTGACCAGGTCAACCGTTTTCACCCTCGTTTTTTTTCCGCTGACATTATGGACAATCCTTGAATAGTAGTCCCTCAGCCTTTCCTGTCTTTTCACTGGCGAGGAGTAGTCAACTTTTTCTCCAAGTGTATCCAGCAGTACAATCATTTCCTCCATCAGGTCGATTTCCCTGAAGCCGGCCTGGTTAAGCGAACTGAGAAGATCTGCCAGGATCCTGAAGTTATGCCCGTAGAAATTGTAAAAACATACCGATTCACCCCGTTGCCGGGCCATGTCATAGGTATCGTTCCAGTCCCCTCCTTCCAGCAGGATGTTGTTGTGTTCCCCGACGTTGTAGAAAGCACACAATTGCTGCAGGAGCATGTGCTCAAGAATGCTTCCCCTGTATACTTTGCCGGAGGAAGTTTTCTTCCTGTGCCCGTATTCAGGGGTCCATGCCTCGTCTCGTTCCCGGCTTCTTTTAATGAAAACGTCCTTCCAGTAGTCCAGTTCCTCGAAAAGTATTTCCATATCGCCGGACTGCTGGATGTAAAAATCGGTCACGAAGGCTGGCCATGAACCGTGGTCGCACCAGGTTCGGGGGACATTGTTCCGGTCCGCCAAAAACTGCCCGGGCTCGGTTCCCACGATGGTTGCGTTGGTCCCGTCCACCCTTACGCCCCTGAAATTATTGATGATCTCCTCCCGGGCACTTCCCGGATTGATCAGGAATATCGAGAGCAGGTCCGACCATAGATCACGCCATCCGCGACCTCCTCGGCCGTAACCGAAGTCCGGCAGGTAGGAATTGCCGTATACCTGCCTGCAGATCAGCTGGAATACGTTCCAGCGGACCCAGTTGTTAAGGTCCGTATCCTCTGTTTCAAAATTCACCTGGTTCACGATCTCCTGCCAGTCGTTCCGTGTCTTTTCAAGTGAAGCCTGTGCTTTTTCCAGATTACCGTAGCGTTCTTTCCATGCCTCCGGCGCCGTATCCTCTTCACTGATCCCGTGAAGAATAACGTAAGCGGCCGATTCTTTCGGTGCCAGGGATTTTTCCTTAAACCGGAATGCCCCTATTGCCTCGAACCCGTCTCGTTTCTCCGGGTCATCCGGAGGTGCAGGAAGATTTTTTACAAGGGCTTCCGGGTTGTCAAGGGTTCCCCCTTCACCGATGAAATCTTTCATGGCTCCCCATATTTCAGGGGGAGCCTTACCGTCCTGCTCAAAACCCAGTACCGAGTAACTGGTATGATTGTCGGAATGTCCGAATTCGTTGAAATTGATTATGGGTTTGACCCTGGTGCCGTGTTCCCCGATGAATATCCTGTTGAACATGGAAGTAACATTCCGGTGGTCCCGGAGATTGTCCGCTGTCCTCCCGAAGATCGGGGTTGCATAGGCCGGTGTAAAGCGGACGGCCCGGGTGCCTGTATTCTCGACTTCAATAATGACAAGCTCTGCATATTCCCCGTCGGAGGGGACAAAAACGGCGGCTTTTGCCCGGAGTCCAAGGTCCCTGTTGCTCCTTTCCAGATGAAATGCCCCTATTTCGCCCTCGACCAGGGAGGGCTCGTATCCATCCGTCCATTTTTTCACCTTCGAATATGCACTAATTCCGCTGACAGACCAGGGATCCTTTCCTTTCACGCAAATCCAGAAATTGCGATTGTTCAGGCAGCGGTGAAAATCCTCTGTAACCATCGGTATGGAAAGGTAATGGTGGAAATTGGAGCAAACATCCCCTTTTAGCTCAGGCGTAACGGAACATTTCATGCCGTGCTGGTTGATCAGCGGAAAAAACAGACGTGATATGTATTCTGCATCCGGTGCGATGAAGGAACCGTCGTTCCGGCCGGTGAATTTCCACAGTGGACCTTTGCCCTCCCTGGCGGACATTCCTCCGAGCTTATCTTTCTCAACCATATTGATGTAGTATCGGGTTGAACTTCTGTTAATTATTCAACAATAAGCTTTTTTTCAAGCTGCTCGAGTGAGACTCCCTTGGTTTCCGGTATGAACATTGCAGCGAACAGGAATGTCAGCACACCGAAACCGACATAGATCGCGAAGGTTGCGGTTGCACCGATATTTGCCAGTTCCCAGGGAAATACCAGGGCTATGCCAAAACTGATCATGCCATTGCAAAAACCGGCGGTGGAGACGGCAAGTCCCCTGAGCCGGTTAGGGAAGATCTCCGACAGCAGGACCCACATTACAGGTCCCATGGAAACAGCAAAAGAGGCCACAAATCCCATGACACCGATCAGGACAACCAGAGTATTCAGGCCGATCAGCCTTTTAAGAAGGTCAAGTTTGTATTTTACCAAGTCTGTTTTGCCCAGGGTTCCATCCAGTGCCACGATGAGTTCCTGCCTGCTGTTGTACTCGGTCCCCGTAAGTGTCTCAAGTTTTTCAATAACCGGCAAGGGAAGGCCGTCCTGTTCGAGGTTGGCAATCCTGTTTTCATCTATCCGGTAGGATGCTGAGAAAAATGCCAGTGCCAGCAACAGGTGGGAAAGGGTGATACCGCCTGCACCGATCAGGAGAAGGGGTTTTCGGCCAAGCCTGTCGATCAGTCTCATGGCAACCAGGGTAAAGACAAGATTTGTGAGGCCCACCATAATCGCCTGGATAAAGGCCGCGTCCCTGCCCAGTCCGCTTTGTTCAAAAATGACCGGAGCGTAATACAATACGGCATTGATGCCGGTGATTTGCTGCAAGATGGCAATACCGATCCCGATCACAAGCACAATTTTCATTTTTCTGGAAAACAGCTCACCGAGCGTTGCTTTCTCCGTTCGTTTGAAGGATTCTCTGATCTCCTGCATGGCCATGCTGGCTTCCTCAGGACCATTGGCCTTGACCAGCACATCCATGGCTTCGTCTTCCCGTGACCGGGCGGTGAGCCACCGTGGACTCTCGGGCACGATGAAAAGAAGGAAAAAGAACATGACGGCCGGAATGGTCTCCACTCCGAGCATCCACCTCCATGGCGAATTTTCGATCTGCAAAAGGAAATAATTTGAAAAAAAGGAAGCCGAGATCCCGATTACGATCATCAGCTGGTTAAAGGATACCAGCCTGCCCCTCATGTTGGCCGGTGCGATTTCAGCGATGTACACAGGAGCCACAAGGATGGCGATCCCGATCCCGATCCCGCCCAGGAACCGTGCCACGACAAAAAACCAAAAAACGGTGGCCAGTGCCGAGGTAACCGCTGAAATGGTAAACATCAGGGCAGTAATCAGCAGAATTGATTTTCTGCCGAATCGGTCGCTCAGGGGACCGGCCATAAGGTTGCCTGCAACGGCACCGAACAGTACACAACTCACGGACCAGCCTAACTGGATTTCATTCAGGCCAAAGTATCCCCGTATGAATGGTACGACGCCTGAGATCAGTGCGCTGTCAAATCCAAGGAGAAACCCACCCAGCGCCACAATGATGGAAATGAGGACGGAGAACCCTTTTTTTCTCATATGGATGGAGATAAGTTGTTAATGCCTTTAAAGCGAACATGAAACCCGAAACCCTTATCAGCGAAGCAGCAGCCTGCCGGTTATTTTAATCTTCCCGCACCTTGCATAGACAACATAGGTGCCATTTCCCAATCCGGAAACTTCCAGCGTATTGCTGAAAAAGTCAGTTTCTTTGGCAAAAACCCTGCTTAATACCAGCTGCCCGGTAGCATTGAACATATCAATGTTAACATTTCCCTTGTATGGATTGCTGAATTCAAGCTGACAGTAATCCCTGGCAGGATTGGGATAGAGTCCGAGTTTAGCCTCTTCGCTGTCAGCCACCCGGATTGCTGTCGCTTCGCCACCGGTACTGTCAAGATCCAGGTAAACCAGCTCGATGCCGTCCCCGGTGCCAAGGTTCCTGCTGTATTGCCTTTGTTCGACCGAGTTCCAGTGCTCATGGACCCCGAGGCTGGGCATGGGGGTACCGGAATTGTCCGGATCGTAGATGATCCCTTCCGGCCAGTTGGCGCTGTCGGCTGCCTGGTGAAGGTAATCGTCCACCGCCCCGTAATTCGGGTAGATGTCGGTATACCCGAGTTCGCTCTTGTATTCCGAACGGAGAATGTCGAAACATACCGATTCAATCGCAACGTGGTCGAGGGAAACCAGGATGGAGGAGGTAAACTCCCCGTTGAAGGGAGGTGTGATGAACTTATTCGGCGCAGCATTCCAGTTGGAACCGCACCACATGGCATCTGCGATGCAAATGACGGTGTTCTGTCCCAGGTATTTTGATCCCATGACATCGGTAAGGGTACGGTAAACCCCGTATTCATTCCTCAGCGTTTCATAGGAAACCAATCCCGGGTGAAGGTAATAAGCCGAGTTCTCCGACTGGGAGCCGAAATGGTTCTTGGTACAGGCCGTTATGCCCCCTGCATCATGGCTTTTTAATCCGGGAAGAGAGATCAGGTAGTCTGCCTGGCCATAGATCTCGTACAATCCGTCTGAAGGTTTCTCGGTAATGGTCGTGGGATCCGAGAAGAAGAGCCGGCCGCTTGGAGACCCGACTACCGGGGTCCTCCCGTAATTGCTGTTCCTTCCCAGGTAATGGACATCAGGGAACTCGGCGGCCATCTTATCGACATCATTCTGATAGAGCATCCTCTGGGGATCCCCTATGTATATATCTTCCTGGGGGACACCGGCATTGTTCACCAGCTGCCGGAGTACTGAAAGCATGATCTGTGGAGAGGTTTCCACCAGGTTCTGCCAGTTTTTCTTGTCGTTTCGGCTGAGGTCGGAGTTGTATCCCTGAGAGGAGGAAGTGCGGTTCACCTTGATGAGCACTTTCTCCCCGGCGGTGTAACCAACCTCGCCTTTCCCCTTGAGAGTACTGTTGAACCATTTAAAGACCGCATCCCAGGCTTCCGGAAGGGTTTGCTTGCCGCTGATGGCGATCATCGCCGCATCCAGCATCTTATCCACGGTATCCTGGCAGGTATTCTTGTCCTGGTAATAAACATCGTCCTTGTCATCCGTCACCCCATCCTTGACCACAGTATTGGTACAGTTGTCGTTGGTCACGTCCCGCTCATGGATCCAGACCACCCGTCCGGGGAAGATCCCACGGGCTATTCCCATGGGCTCATTTGGAGTGTACTCCTGGTCTTCATGGATTTCCCTGGCATAGGACCGGCTCGGGCGCAGCGTAGAGACCGCGAACAGGGATCCCAGCGCAACCAGGACCAGAGCAATGCCTGCAAGGTAGCGCGCTTTCCGCAATAGATCGCGGGATTTGCGGAATGCCAGGACCGAACCTCCCAGTCCCATGAGATAAAGGATGAAGGCGGACATGAACGGCGCAGTTGCCTTCATGCAGGGATAGGCGGCACGGCTGGGTTTCGGAATGACCCTGATCAGAAACCAGGCGGTGGAGAGGAGTCCCATTACAATAAAAATAAGCTTTGCCGGAATCCTCAGTTTTAAAAGTTTTCCTTGTATCACGCTCAGCTTTGCAGAAGGTTTATTTTTTCCTTTCATCGGATGCGTTTCTAATGATGTAAAATGATATGCAAACAAATTTCTGTATTATACTTCCCTGCAGCGTCTCATGATGTTCCAAATCTGGACTCATTTGATACAAAAAAGGAACATAAACACATAATTATGGAATAATCCCGAACCAATAGTAGAAAAGTATTCCAGAAATTCGTACATATGTTTCAAATTATGAAAAAATTACTTCTGCAGGGCACCTTTGCAGCCTTGCTGTTGATCCTTGCATCCTGCAGCAGGAAATCCGGGTACGACCGGATGGCGTATATGGAGAATGCCAGGCAGTACCTGCCCGGACCGGCTGAAAAGGAAAACCTGAAGCAGAGGCTTGAGGCCAGGGGTAAAAGATACGATCCGGAACTATCGCTGATCGCCGAACACGTATCGCCGGATGCTAATATTTACCATTCGGCAATGCGGGATACCTGGGCACACGGCATCCGGAGAAATGCCAGCTTCGCCGGGGATCTACTGGACTCGGGTGACCCGGATATGCAGGAAATGGCCTTCCGCATCTGGAATTCAGTCCTCTCCTACCAGGACCAGGATAGCTTGAGTCCCACTTTCGGCATCTGGCCCTATTATGCCGAGGAGCCCCTGGACAGCATGATCAACCCGGACTGGAACTGGGCCGATTTTATCGGTGTGGAGCTGCTGGAATCCTATATGCGGCATTACGATGTGCTGCCAGACAGTTTGAAGGCAAAAATGGAAGATGCCATCATCGATGCGGCGTTTTCAATCATGCGCCGCGATGTGAAGCCAGGTTATACGAACATTGCCATCATGGGAACCCTGGTCACCCAGCTGGCAGCGCGCCTTTTCGACATACCTGAACTCCAGGAATACGCGGACATGAGGCTGAAACGGTTCTATGACTACACAAGGGAACTCGGGGGATTCGAGGAGTATAACAGTCCCACTTACACCGTCGTGGCGCTGGACGAACTAATGCGGATGAAGCAGTACCTGCTGGAAAGGGAAGCACTGGAAATGGTGGATTATTGCTATACCCTGGCCTGGGAAGAACTCGCCACCCATTTCCACCCGCCGACCGCACAGCTGGGGGGACCCCACAGCAGGAGCTACTCCACCCTGCTGAGGCAGGACTTTTATAACCTGCTGTACACTGCGTCTTCGGGGGAGATCCGCTACGGACATCCGAGGGAGAACCGTGGTTCCTACAAATTGAAACACCGTATCCCCGATGATCTTGTCCCCCGGTTTAAGCATCTTGATGCCGAGGCCCTTGTGATCGATACGTTTTCAATGGGACCCAACCCGGTTGTCGGGACCACATGGCTCCATCCGGCCTGCTGCCTGGGAACGGCCAACCGATCCACTACATGGGAGCAGAGAAGGCCCTGGATCCTTTACTGGGGAAGTGATACCGTGCCCCGTTACCTCAGGGTGAGGCTCCTGCACGATTACGTGGATTTCGGCGTGGGAAACATTTTTTCGGTGCAGGACCACGGCCGTGTGTTGAGCGCCCTGAATTTTGCCACCGACGGGGGCGATTATCATTTATTGCTTGACCGTATCCGGGACGGGCATTTCAGAGCCTCCGACCTGAGGCTGCGTTTTGAGTGCAGTCCCGCTGGATTATCGGAACTGATGAAGGTCCGGAACAGTGGATTCACCTTTTCAGACGAGGGGATACGGCTGTCGCTCAACATGCTCCACGCGGAATTCGGCATACTTGATATCCGGATTGAAACGGGCCGGGATGAACGAAATTCCTGGGTGGACTGGGTGATTTACGGCGGGCCGGAAACAGATTTTTTCCTTACGGCCCTTAACCGGGCAGTTTTTGGATGGTACATGGAAATAATTGCTGGTCCTCCCCAAAGCTCCGACCGGGAAAATGACCGGGAGATGCCCACTGAAGCGGAATCGCGCATCAGCGGAGAAAACCTCCTGCTCCAATCCGGGAACCTGTTCCTGTCCGTCCCGGTCAAACCCGGCAGGGAGGAAAACCTTCAGTCCCACTGGAATTCCCGAACCGATTAATTGTATTTTAACTCTGTAACCTTTACCATACCCGGGAATATGAAAAAACTGCTTATCCCCTTCCTCATGCTCCTGGTCCTTACACCTTCGTGGTCACAGGATCCCGGGCAAATCGAGATGACCGTCCGACGGATTGCCGACAGCATCCTGGCCGGGACCGCTTATCGCTTTGTGGATGTAAAAACCGGCGGGACCTGGCTGACACCGCAGCAGTATTCAGGAAATGCTGCGGATCTGAGGATCGAGAGTCCATACAACGACTGGAAATACTGGAACGGGGTGTTGAACATTTACAACGACCTGGCAGGTTACTATAATCATCCGGACCCACTGAACGATATACACGGGCTCGGCGCCATTCTGATGGCAGGAATAGAAGTTAAAAGGCTGATTGAAAATCAAAACCGTGAATAATATTCCATTGCCGCATGGGCATTAAGGGGACGTATCGCTGGAGGATCCTTTCCCTCCTGTTTTTTGCCACCACGATCAATTACATCGACCGGCAGGTAATCGGCATACTGGCACCGTACATCAGTGATGAACTGGGATGGTCAGAGGTGGATTACGGGTACATCGTGACGGCCTTCCAGGTTGCTTATGGAGTGGGACTGCTCACCATGGGCAGGCTGCTGGACCGAATCGGTACACGCCTTGGATATTCCCTGTCCATTATCATCTGGAGCATCGCCGGGATGGCGCATGCCCTGGCAAGAAGCGTGTTTGGTTTCGGCCTTGCCAGGTTTTTCCTGGGTATGGGTGAGTCGGCCAACTTCCCGGCTGCCGTAAAAACCGTGGCCGAATGGTTCCCGAAAAAGGAACGTGCCTATGCCACGGGATGGTTCAATGCAGGTTCAACGGCGGGCGCCATCACGGCCCCGCTGATCGTCCCCGTTTTTGCCCTTCATATGGGCTGGAGATGGGCATTCATCATTACCGGATCCCTGGGATTTATCTGGCTGTTATTCTGGCTGCTTATTTATCACAGACCGGGCCAGAACCGGGGACTGGGTCGGGAAGAATACCTCCACATCATGCAGGACGGGGAAGATGCTGCATCCTACACCCCGTGGCTGGAACTTTTACAGCGCAGGGAAACCATCGGACTTTCGATCACCCGTTTCATCAGCGACTGGGTCTGGTGGTTCTTTCTTTTCTGGCTGCCCAAATTCCTGAACGATGCATACGGGATAACCCTCAGCAGGATCGGCCTGCCGCTTATCATCATTTACCTGGTTTCCAGTGCCGGTGGAATTGCCGGAGGCTGGCTCTCCTCCGCCATGATCCGGAATAACAGGGCCATTGATGCTTCCAGGAAAATGGCGATCCTGATATGCGGGATATGTGCCCTGCCGGTGATCCTTGCTCCCGTTTACGGAAATCTGTGGGTGGCCGTTTCACTCATAGCTCTTGCAGCTTCCGCCCACCAGGCCTGGGCTGCCAATATGTTTTCCATCGTATCCGATGTCTTTCCGCGCCATGCCGTTGGTTCCGTAACCGGGCTGATCGGTACGGCCGGTGCGATCGGGGGTGCCCTCGCAGCCACCTTCGTGGGCCACATCCGGGAGTGGACGGGTAGTTACCAGCTGGTCTTTATCATTGCCGGAAGTGTTTACCTGGTCAACTGGATCATCATCAAACTGTCCATTCCAGGAATTGCTCCGGTTAATCTTGAAAAATAGTACGCCGGGAATGAAAAAAAAGGAAGGATTTGACTATACAAAGCGGGACAGCCAGTCCACCCCCGTCGAGCCGGTCCCCGCAGACCGGTTTAATATGGATGCGTACAGGGAATACGAGGGAAAAACCCTGGATTTCTGCAGGGCTTTCCGGGATCGTGCTTCCGGAGTTGCGGTGTACCGCCGCATGAGGGTAGCCGAAGTATTTTCCTACGGCTGCGCAGACATGAAAAAATCGCTGGAATGGCAACTCGGGGGACTCCAAAAAAGCATGGAATACCCGATGGACATTCCGAATTTCCTTGAACCCTGGTACGGGATCGGGACCGCCGCCGCTGCATTCGGCCTTGAATATATCTGGAAGGAGAACCAGGCACCTGCCCTTCTCCCGCCCTTCCGGGATACGGAATCCGCCCTGAACCACCGTAAGATACTTCCAATCAGGGAGACCTCCATCGGGAAACGTACACTCGAGATGATCGAATATTTCCTGGAAGAGACATCGGGCAGGCTTCCCATGTCCCTCTGCGATGTACAGTCCCCCCTCAACACCGCAGGCAATCTTATCGATACAAACAACTTTCTGGTTGACAGCATGATATGGCCTGAAAAGGTGGCCGAATTGTTAAGCCTGCTGGCCGGTCTGATCGCGGATTTCACCCGGGAACAATTGAAGCTGCTGGGCGATGCGGTGGTATGGCCCGGGCATGGATTTGCCTCCTCCAGGGTTTTTACCGG
>CAYSJH010000031.1:0-54964 GCA_964431315.1 uncultured Bacteroides sp.
CTGCTATTAGCATGAGCAGGAAAGATGATCGTATTGCTTTCATTTGATTATAAATTATTGGTTAACAAATCTTTTAACTCTGTAATTTTGGGCACTTGACCTGTCATGACAACCTTTTCGTTGATCACAAGTGCAGGGGTTCGCATGACAGCATACTCCATAATTTTCTCAATATCTTCAACCTTCTCAACTGAAGCATCAAGACTTAACTCTTCTACTGCTTTTCTGGTAACTTTTTCCAGCGATTTGCATCTGGCACATCCTGTACCCAATACTTTTATTTCCATCTTCTAATTTTTAATTCGTTTTTCGCAAAACTACGAACACATTAAATAAAAAATTTTAATGTTTAAGGAATTTGGCAAACAGTTGCTGTGCCAGTTTCCAGTTTTCTGTATTTAAACAATACTTAATTTTTGGTGCTTCAATTTCACCCTGAATCAAGCCTGCATCTTTTAATTCCTTCAAATGCTGTGAAAGCGTGGACTTGGCAATTGGAAGCACGTCAGTCAGGTCTCCACTATAGCAGCAAGTCTGATTTGAAAGCAATTCAAGAACATACATTCTGATTGGATGCCCCATTGCCTTTGCAAATCGTGCGAGGGTTTTCTGATCTTCCGTTAGAACTTCTTCTTTTTTCATCCTGTTCGTTAAATACCGAACAAAGATATGACATCTTTTTAAAATTTACAATTTAATAGAAAATTAATGTTGTATATATACGTCATGTTTAATGATGTCGTATATTTACGGCATCAAAACTATAGATCATGATGAAATCGAAAACTGAATTATTCAAGGCACTTGCCCATCCTGTGATACTCGTCTTTTCTATATAACTATTTGAACCACAAAATTATTTTTATAAAAAATTCTAAATTTTTCCTAAAAATTTTCTAAGAGAAAATTTATCTGTGATTATGACTTATATCGGTTAAGTTCCTGGTGGAGCTACAAACACATGTTAGATATCAATCAGTTACAAACAGTTTGAACTGATCTTGAACCAGCAAAGATCCTCAAAGATGAGGATTTTTGATTTTTGGGAAAATTTCAAGAATCATCTGGTTCCCATATCGGAAGCCGATGCAGTGAAGTATACTTTCTGAAACCGCAAAGCCACATTTACCAGAAGGATCAATACGGGTACTTCAACCAGGGGACCGATCACTGCTGCAAATGCTTCTCCCGAACTGATACCGAACACTGCCACTGCCACTGCAATCGCCAGTTCGAAGTTATTGCTGGCGGCCGTGAAGGCGATGGTGGCGGTCCTGGGATAATCAGCCCCGATCTGTTTCCCCATAAAAAAGGACACGAAGAACATGATCACAAAATAAATGACAAGGGGTATGGCAATACGTACCACATCCAGGGGTATTTTCACGATGTATTCCCCCTTAAGGGAAAACATTACAATAATGGTAAAGAGCAAGGCGATCAGGGTCAGCGGACTGATCTTCGGAATGAATTTCATGTGGTACCACTCCCTTGTCCGCAAACGGATCAGGATGAACCGGGTAAGAAAACCCGCAATAAAAGGAATGCCTAAATAGATGAATACACTTTTGGCTATCTCACCGATGGAAACACCCACAACGTAAGACTCCAATCCGAACCATTCTGGCAGCAGGGTAATGAACACATAGGCATAAAGTGAAAAGAACAAGACCTGGAAAATGGAGTTAAAAGCAACCAGTCCCGCTGCATATTCAGTGTCCCCTCTGGCAAGGTCGTTCCAGACAATTACCATTGCAATGCATCGTGCCAATCCGATCAATATCAGACCGGCCATGTAATGAGGATAATCCCTAAGGAATACGATGGCTAAAACAAACATCAATACGGGACCGATCACCCAGTTCTGGATCAAAGAAAGCACCAGAATCTTACGATTACGAAACACATCTTTAAGCTCTTCGTACCTGACTTTGGCAAGAGGCGGGTACATCATGATAATCAGGCCAATGGCGATTGGGATATTCGTTGTGCCCCTGCTCATCCCATTCCAGAATTGCGCTATGCCAGGGAATAAATACCCTGATAACACACCCAACAGCATGGCAGCAAATATCCAGATGGTAAGATACCTGTCCAGGAAAGACAGCCTTTTTCGGTTGGCATCCATATTCTACTTTTTTATTCGTTCAAGATAAAATTCATACATGTTCTCCCTGATTTCATCCCGTATGGTTCTGAATGCCGACAGGATTTCTTCTTCCGTTCCGGTGGCTTCTGCCGGGTCTTCAAATCCGATATGCAAACGGTGCTTTAATTTACCGGTGAAAACCGGACAGTTCTCTCTGGCATTGTCACAAACCGTAATGACATAATCGAACGCATCATTCAGAAATCCATCCACCCGTTTTGGCAGATATGACGAGAGATCAATCCCGATCTCGCCCATTACTTTCACTGCCACAGGATGCACATGTTCAGCAGGATGCGTACCTGCACTGTAAACTTCCATTTCGTGATCAAAGGATTTAAGGAATCCCTCCGCCATCTGGCTGCGGCAACTGTTACCCGTGCATAATATCAATATCTTCATAAGTCAATTTTTGCTAACAAATTAAATTTTCAGGTAAATCCAATTGATCCAGAAATTCAACCGACATTTTTTTTAATTTTTTAATCATTTCCGGATTCAGGCAGTACTTCGTATTCACACCTTCAATATGCCCCTGAATAAGACCTGATTTTTTCAATTCAGCAAGGTGCTGGTTTACCGTGGACCTGCTCAGGGGCAGCTCGTCAGAGATATCCCCCGTGATGCATGTTTTGGTTTCTGCCAGGTACTTCAGTATGGCAATCCGGGCCGGATGAGACAACGACTTGAATAGTTCAGCACACGCCTGCATATCTGTATCAAATAAGTCTGTTTTTGATTTTACCATATTGGACTATATTATTATGACGTAAATATACGTCACATATAAATATAACGTTTGCATAAAATATTATTTACTTCATAAAAATATTGTGGTTTACGGGTTGAGCTACTGAGACCGAACGTAATAACTGCTGGTTATGTGTTTTTTTCAATTATGGAATCCGGCTTTTGCATTTCTTTGGCGTATTTTTGAATTAATAATTTCCCCTAATCATTTTCGGAAGATGATCAAAAAATTGAAATACAAGATACTGGCCGGTTTTGGGCTGCTGATCGGCATGCTGATCCTGGCAGGCACAGTCTCAATACTGGAGTTTGCCAGGTTAAGCAGGTCTGTAACTTCACTGCTCGAGAATAACTATAAAACGATAAAGGCCTCAAAATCAATGCTGGAGGCCCTTGAGCGGGAAGATAGCGGCATCCTGCTCCTGATCCTGGGACAACGGAAGGAGGGACAGAATATCCTGAGATCCTCCGACAGTTTATTTGAAGCAGCCTTTATAATAGCCAGCGATAATGTCACCGAACCGCATGAGGATGAATACATTGGTGAGGTAAGTCATGATTATTCATCATACAAATCGGAATGGGAACACCTGCTTGTTGATGTGAAAACTGAGGCATCCATTGCCTGGTATAACGATACGATACACAAGGAATTCCTTGAAGTAAAAAATGCTGTGAATGAGCTTATGACTCTGAACCAGAATGGCATGTATAACATGGCTTCCCAGTTAAAGGAAAAGTCGCACCGGGCCCTTATGCCGGGGATCGTCTCGATCATTGCAGCAGTGGTTTTTTCCCTGTTATTGAATTTTTTTATATCAAGGTATTTCGTATCCCCGATTATCCAGCTCGTGGAGGCTCTCCAGAATCACAACATCACCAGCCGGTCCCTTAAGGTAAGCATCACATCCAAGGATGAGATAAAGATGCTCGAGAATGAGATCAACGGGCTGATCCGGCGCATATCCGGCTAATTTATTAAAATCCATTACCGGATGAGACGGGAATATGTCATAAAATACCTGGGTTACGTCTTATTGTTCAATGCAATATTCCTTTTTATTTCCTGCCTGATCTCCGTATCAGCCGGAGAATCTTCTGCTCTGCCCCTGTTTTTCAGTGGAATGATCTGTATGATATTCGGATTCTTCCCCATGATATTTGTTGAGCCGATCCCTGAACTGTCTTTTAATGAAGGGATATCCATCTCCGTGATCGGCTGGCTGATCAATTGCATCGTCGGCATGCTTCCATACATTATGTGGGGAGGGGAATTTACCCTGGCCAATGCCTGGTTTGAGAGTGTATCCGGCTTTACCACGACAGGTTCAAGCATTTTAAATGATGTAGAAAGCCTTCCCAGGGGATTGTTGTTCTGGCGGTCCTCCACCCATTGGATCGGGGGCATCGGGGTGATCATGTTTGTCCTGCTTATCCTGCCTACATCACAGAATGCCCGTTTTCAACTGCTGTATACGGAAATGTCGGATCTTTCAAAAACCAATTTCGGGTTCAGGGCAAAAAGGACCATTTATGTGATTGCCATTGTCTACATAGGCCTGACTGTCATGGAAACCCTGCTGCTTACAATTGCCGGCATGGATTTTTTCGATGCCGTGAACCATTCCTTTGCAACTGTGGCCACGGGGGGATTTTCCACCAGGAACCTGAGCATCGCTTCCTATAATAATCTTATGATCGAAGTGATCATCATCGTATTCATGATCCTGTCCGGGATTCATTTCGGCCTGCTTTTTAATACTCTTGCCGGGGAAAAGCAGAACCTGTTCACCTCAAAGGTTGTCAGGGCATACCTGCTCTTCCTTTTTACCGGGACAGTGCTTGTGACATTCAAGCTTTATTTTGACGGGTACTTTCCTTTCGGGGAATCTCTGAGGGCTGCTGCTTTCCAGGTGGTTTCCCTGGGCACGACGACCGGCTTTGCCACGAAAGACACGGCACACTGGCCGGCCTTCACACAGCTCATACTGATTTATTTTATGATCCAGTGCGCTATGGCCGGATCGACTTCAGGGGGACTGAAATTCGACCGCATGTTTATTTTTTTCAAATCCATAAGGAAGCAGTTTGTCCTGATAAGGCATCCCAATGCGCTGATCACTTTAAAAGTCAATAATCAGACCCTCAGCGAACAGATGGAAGGCAAGGTGATGGATTTTATCCTGCTTTATATCCTGACCTTTTTCATTACAACCCTCCTGTTAACTTTACTGAATGTTGACCTGTTCACCGCCTTTTCAGCCTCTGTTGCAACGATTGGTAATGTGGGACCGGGATTCGGACAGGTGGGTTCGATGGGGAATTTCGCCGGCCTGCCGGATGCCGGAAAATTTATCCTTACCATTAATATGCTCATGGGAAGGCTTGAGATCCTCAGCATAATTGCCTTCCTGATGATTGGCAGAAATCGTTAAAGGCCGGATTCTATTTCATTAAGATACACGTATGATTCAGCGAACCGGGGAATAGGCGCCGGTATGCGGGGGGGCTTTTGGAGATATACCCAGGATCCTGATGATTTCTTCAGGTAGACGGCCAGCGGCGGATGATCCGGGGAATGCCTGTAAAAGCTGGTAATTGCCCAGTTCGTAACTTTTGAAAAGGGGACCGTTATAATTAGCAAAGTACCGGCTGTTGACCGAAAATCCCGGACAGAGTTTTTCAAGGTCTCCAGGGGATGCCAGTGGCAGCTGGCAATTCTCATTTTTAGCTGGACTCCATAAGATCAGCGGCTCGTCTTTGCTTCCTCCTTTCCGGACGTACATGTTGTAGTCCATTTGTTTTAGCTGGGGCCTTTCAAGCTGATCGCAAAGGGATGGCGGCTGCCCTAAGACCAGCAGGGGCCTGTGGTAATTTTCACCTGCCGTGAGCAGGTTATTGACGAATACATGCCCGTCCCGCTCATCGACATCCGGCCCGGTGCTTGGATGCCAGCCAAAATGGTCCCCCACCGCCGAGCGTTCATTACGCCCGATGCTTGCAGTACTGTTCACAAAGGTATTCTGGAAGATCTGAACATCAGAACTGTTGAGGATGAAAATACCCTGGTCGCAATCCACGAACAGGTTCCCGGCACAGATCGCGCCCTTGGATATTTCGAAGAAGAAGCCGCTGTAGCTCGGGTACAACTGCCTGCCTGAAAATTCCCTGCTGACACTGCCGACTCCCTGGATCCAGTTGTTGATAAAAACCCCGTTCACCTCGCCTACGTCGTACCAGATTCCATTGGAATGGGGATGATCGATCACCAGGTTATCCCTGCAGGTGACATCGTAGCACTGGTTGAAGATCTTCACGGCTGCAGGGTAATAGCCGGTGATCTCTTCGATGTTGTTCTGCCTGAAAATGTTTTTTTCCAGCAGGACATTGGATGAACTTATGATGTAAATGCCCTCGGTACTGGTGTGGCTCACCAGGCAGTGCCGGATCGTTAGGTTATCCCCCCTGAGGTAGGCTGCAACCCGGGAACAATAGGAAATCGTGCAATGCTCCAGGGTTGTGCCCATAACCTCCTTGCCGTGATCCGACCGGTCCGATATTCCCTCCGGTTCCGTACCTTCGATCTCCAGTGCACGGTAGGCATACTGGGTAAAGGTAATGCCCCGGATAACAGGTCCTTTTTTGTCCGATACCCTGTTATGGCATTGCCCGGTTATGCGTTCAAGTGCGACATCATAGGCGGTGATTTCAATCAGGTGTTTGGCCGGATCCGTCCCGATGAAAACCAGTCCCTTTTCATAATCAATAAAAAACGAATTTTCATCAACCTCCCCTTCCCAGCCGGCTGACTGCAGGAACCTTCCGTCGGTGAACACCATATCGTTGTTGAAGCGGTGCAACGGGGTGATGTGCCCTTCCCTGTTGCTTCGCCACCAGCTGGCAGGCCTTTCAGGGAATAAGCGGGACCAGGAAGTCCTCCACAATCCTTCTGCCTGTCTTTCCCAATCCGTTGCGACAAAGGTTCCTTTCAATACCGGTTGTTCATCGGCATAGGGCTGAATGGTGATCCCCTGGTTCAATAACAGGTTCCCGGTGCGGTATGTCCCCCCGCGCATGACGATGGCATCCCCGGTTACAACCCGCTCTATGGCCGCCTCAATCGTGGTCGGCTGCGAAAGGATTTCCCCGCTTGCCCCCGGTTTTCCATCGGGCGCAACGTAGTAAATTTTATTGGCCCCTGCAGGCAGTTCAGCTGGGCTGAGACGACTATTGTGCCCAGAAGCACTAAGATCATTGAGCAACCGGCAAACAGCATCTTATGAAGTTCGGATCCGAAAACCAGTGAACCGGATGAATTTAATTTCATTTGAGTGGTTATTTCAGGTTAAAATGTTTAATGATCAGAACAGTATCCGGCAAATTCCATTTAAAAATATGGAAAAAACAATTTTTCTGGAAGAGCTGCCTTCCTTAAATCGAAAATAAAATGCATTGTATCGGGTGAGTAATATCTTAATTTTGTCCCATATTGAAATAAACCTGCTGATGAAAGGATACATTCTGTTTTTAATTCTCGTTGTATATTCACTTGAAATCAACGCGCTCAATGTCTTTCAGGCTGAAGAGGCGACCATTTACCTGGGAATTGTTGAGAATGAACATGCAGGTTATACCGGGAGCGGGTACGTGAATGGGGATAACATGGCCGGCTCTTATGTGGAATGGAAGGTGAGCATGGCGGATTCCGGCCAGCAGGTCCTGACCTTCTATTTCGCCAACGGTTCAACAGATGACCGGCCAATGGAGATAAGGATCAACGGGGAGGTGATCAACCCGGGGTTGTCCTTTCCGGGGTCGGGGGACTGGACGAACTGGCAGGCGTCGGCGGAATTAAATGTTGTGCTTAACAAGGGAGTAAACCTCATAAAGGCAACGGCCACAACTGCCAGCGGGGGACCCAACCTTGACAGGATCGAACTTACCGGGGAGGTCAACTATTCCATTAAACTGGTGACCTACGGATCGGGTAATGTGACGGCCGATCCCGAACAGGACTATTATGTCCCTGGTACGATGGTCACCCTGACAGCTCATGCGGGTGAATGTTATTCTTTCCAGGGATGGAGGGGGGATGTTTCCGCCGAAGACAGTATCCTGGAAGTGCGGGTGGATTCACTGGTGAACCTGGCGGCATTTTTTCTGCGCAGCGGCGTGTATACCCGGACCGATGCTCAGCTTGGCTGGTCGACATACAACGGCCTGACCACGGGGGGAACAGGCGGAACAGAGGTTACCGTAAGCACACAGGCTGAACTGGCCACATACCTTTCCAGTTCCTCGAAATACATCATCCGGATCGAAGGCACCATTGAAGTGGAACCCTTCGGCTATGAAATGCCCGTAGGATCGAACACCACTCTGCTCGGCGCCGGGGATGATGCCACCATAAAAGGGGGAGGATTGAGCATCTCGGGGGTGAACAATGTTGTGGTGCAAAATCTTCATTTCAGGGATGCCTTTGTCACATTTGACGGCAAGACTACGGACAACGATGCCATTGAAATCAACAATTCCACACATGTGTGGATCAATCATTGTGATTTTTCCCATTTTGACGACGGGTTGATCGATATTAAAAATGCTGCTGATTTTATCACCGTTTCCTGGTGCCGGTTTCATAACCATAACAAGGTTATGCTGATCGGGGCCAGTGATGACGATACCCAGGACATGGGACATCTCAGTGTGACCGTCCACCACAACTGGTTTGACGGGGAAGGCGGGATAGGCCTTCATCAGCGCGTTCCGAGGGTCCGCTTTGGCAAAGTCCATGTGTTCAACAATTTTTACAATAAGATGGTGATCAGGGGACCCATGGCTGCCTGGGATGCCGACCTGGTGATCGAGAACTGTTATTTCAGGGACAGCAAGGATCCGCACCCGGTTGAGGGCAACGGGAGCGACAGCAAACTGAGAGCCCAGGGGAATATTTACGATAATTCAAGCGGGCGCATCGATACCAAAAATGCAGCAAATGCCTTTGACCCCTCTTCGTTTTATTCCTATGAGCTGAATGAAGCTTCGGATGTTCCTTCACTGGTCATGATAGGTGCCGGGGTGAGGGATAAAATTGAGATCGGGGACAGTGCAGCGGGACCCTGTACCCCGGTCGGAATGGAGGCTCATACCCTAAAGAGGGAAGGAGCCTGCAGGGAAGGAGCTCCCGGTCCCCGGCTCGACCCGGTCTACCCGAACCCGTTCCACGGTCAAACAAACATAAGCTTCATCCTTAACCGGACATCGGCTGTTCGTTTAGAGCTCTACGATGCAAGGGGAAGAAAGATCGAAACCATCCTTGACGAAATCTGCCAGGCCGGGGAAAACAGGATCGAATTCAATGCCGGGATGCTTCCATCGGGTGTGTATTTCTGCAGGATGATCACTCCTGCGGCCTTGCTGACCGAAAGCATGCTGCTCCTCAGGTAAGGGAACATTTCAGGTAGAGGATCCAGTTCCGGCTTTCAGCGGGAAAGGACAAGCCTCGAGGAATAAACCTGGCCCCCGGACCCGGTTGCCCTGAGAAGGTACAATCCGCTGCCCAGGGTATATACGGGAATGCGAAGGATGGATTCCCCCTGCAAGGGGCATTTTTTTACAATTTTGCCCGATGCATCCACCAGAAGTATTTCCGTAAGTGGTACATCGACCTCAACATTTAATAAATCGTCATTGCAGGGATTCGGGTAGATCCGGACCGGTGTTCGCCCGGTTTTGAGATCTGCTGTACCGGATGGAGGTTCGAAGCAGTTTTCGTATCCGTCGTGGTGAAAGATCTCTTCCCCGTCCTGGTAAAAACAGACAAGATCCCCCCAGAGTCCGTTTGTCGGCAGATCTCCTGATGGGAACAACAATCCCCGTTCATTCCCCATGCCCATGATCCAGCTTGAATGGACAAAATCCCGGAACAGGATCCTTTTCCTGTAAGTCCCGTTGATCAGGACGGCATCAAATCCCGAGACGATCAGGTATTCCGTGCCGGTGAACAGGCCACCCCGGATGGTGTCGCCGATGCGGACCCCGAAGTCGTAAAGCAGGATCTCGCCGGTATCGGGGACCGGGTAATACTGCTCGGAAAAATTCCTGAACCAGACCTTTTTGTCGGCGGTTTCACGCAGTGCCCCCACGCATTTGGCATCCAGGGGATCGGGCGGATCACTCCAGAACCGGAACAGCTTGTGGTAGGATTTATCATGTATTGTGGTATCCCGGTCGGTGATCCCATGGATGTGGTAGCGGGGATGCCTGCCGGGTTCCCAGTAATATTCAGGGTAATAATACTGGAACCAGGTAGCATCCGATCCGGGGAATCCGATATAATCCTGTTCCCAGGCCCCGAGGTCCGGAGCAGTTCCATAGAACGGATAACCAATATCCACTCCCTTATCAAGGGCACTGCTGCCCGGGGCCAGGCGCATGAAATCATTATCCGGCAGGCTTCCGTCAGGGTTGCGGGGCTGCACGAGCAGAGCTTCATCCAGGCTCAGGAAATCCGCATCCGTCAGCGCAGGTGAGAGGTCGAAACTGTTGTAAGCGATGTCGCATTCTCCGTAACTTACGTTCCGGATATCGTAACTGCTTTTATAGGAGAGGTTATTGCGCATAACATGGCCGTATCCGGGCACGTCCGTCACATTGTCCGGGAGCCGGTTCAGCATGTTGTAATTGGTTCCGTTCCGGTAGGCGGAATTATTATACCAGGTGTTCCCTGTGATGTGGTGGTTGGAATAAAACCCGCTTGCCTTGTTCCGGACAGCCAGGCAGAATCGAACGGTGTGGCTTGGGATGGGAACCGGGAGATCCTGCACGGCAGTGCTTCCGTATCCACCCGCCTTGAAACCGTTCCCGTCGCCCAGGCTGGTGAAGTTTACGGAATAACCGTTATACATTGCCCAGCAATTCTCAAATGTCACGGATTCCGCTGCCCCTAGCACATCGTAGCCATCGTCGCTGTTAAACCAGGAACGGCAGCCCCGGAACACGTTACCGGTACCCCCGTCGTGGGGGTGGCAGCCGAAACCGTCGGTATTGCTTCCCCGGCCGTCCTCCGATGTATAATCGTGGTTCCGGTAGGAATCACAGTTAAGGAACAGGTTGCCGCCCCCTTTCCGGTGCCTGAGTCCCGTTCCCTGGCCGTCATGGAAGCTCAGATGTTCAAACACGTTATGATTACCCCAGCTGTAAATGCCGTAGGATTCTGTGTGGGTTGTAATGGTTACCTGCACCCCGGTGATTTCAAATCCCCTGAAATGCACGTAATCAGCCGTAACATAAATGCACACCACACGCTGGTTCTCCGGGGTTACGGCCGAGAGGTCAAAAACCGGGGTCTCGCCGGGGTAAGCCCAGTATTTAATCGTGGCACCCGGTGTCCCGCTTTTGTCGATGAATGAAATGCAGGCAAACAGGTTCTGATAGACCCTTGAAATATCTGCCTCGGTGACCGGGTAGGTTCCTCCCCTCAGGTAGACCGTATCACCCGGCAGCACATACTCCTGTGACTTCTGGATGCTGGCAAGAGGCGCACCCATGGTGCCCGGGTTTGAATCACTGCCTGTGCCGGCCACGAAATATACGGATGAAAATACCGGGGTAACCCGGGACAGGATGAACAGGCCAAGGATCAGGGAAACGATTCCGTTTTTAAAGGACATATGGTTTCCGGTAATTTTTGGTCCTCAGTTTGTTGGCCTCCCTGTTCCCGGCAAATTCTTCCTTTACCGGGTCCCATTCCAGTACTTCGTGCAACCGGTAGGCAATATTGGCCAGGTTGCAGACCGAGGCCGACCGGTGACCGATCTCCACATCGGCTACGGGACGGGTACGGTTCTTTATGGCATCGATCCAGTCCTGGTAGTGATTCTCGCTGTGGTACAATCTTTTGTCGGTTGATTTGAGCTCGATCCCGGCAATTTTTTCAGGACTGGAATCCAGGAATGACCGGCTGATATCCAGGCTGCCCTCGGATCCGATGAACCGCACCGCCCAGCCCCGGTCGAAATCCTCATGGGTCATTTCCACCCCGTTGGCGTAGATCATTTTCAATCCGCGAACTGCGGAAGGATCTGAAGGGGGGATGAATTTCACTGGACCCGATTCATCCATCCCGAGTCCCCACTGCGCAATGTCAAACATATGGGCCCCCCAGTCAGACAGGATGCCTCCGCCAAATTCCCGGTACAGTCTCCACATGGGCCATTCGTCGTTCTCCAGCGGAGGGGCGAGGATCCGGTTGAAGGGCCTCATCTGTGACGGTCCCACCCAGCGATCCCAGTTCAGGGTTTCAGGCAGGTTTTCTCCGGGAAGCTTGCAATCCACCGCAGGATTCCCAACATTCACCAGTACCTTGCTTATCTCACCAAGGTATCCGTTGGTAACCAGCTCACAGGCGTGGCGGAAATCCCTCCAGGAGCGCTGCATGCTCCCGGTCTGTACCACCCTGCCGAGGGAACGGGCCGTTTTGACCATTTCCCTTCCTTCATAAACCGTATGGGCAAGGGGCTTCTCACAGTAAACATCCTTGCCGGCTTTCATGGCGTCGATCGAGGCGATGGCATGCCAGTGGTCCGGGGTTGCCACGACTACGGCATCAATATCCCTGAGTGCGAGCAATTCGTTGTAATCCTCAAACGTCCTGCAATCACTGAAAGCTGGATTTGAAGTGGTATTTGCGTAATAACTGTCAATCAGTTTTTTAAAATTATCCAACTTACGTTTTTCAACATCACTTGCCGCGAGCACGTGAACGCCGGGAAGGGAAGTGAAATTTCCAAAATATCCTCTGGCAAGCATGCCCGTGCCGATGAAACCTATATTGATCTTATCGCCGGGTGCAACATACCCGCGGCCTCCGAGGACATGCCGGGGGATTATGGTAAAGGCTGCGGTAGCCAGTAATGATTTCTGCAGAAATTCTCTCCTGGATCGGTCGGTTTTTTTCATGGTGTTTAATCTTTGTGATTTAATATATGTAAAAAATGGTTATAGGGTAGGACTCATAAATTTCAGGTATTGTTCTTTCAGGTTCCACGCAACAGACCTTGCCCCATCGTTCAGGAATATCATATCCGAGCCGCACCCCAGGAAGCGGTAACCCTTTTCATAATAAAAACCGTACTGCGACGGATCCATGAACAGCACCCCTGCTGCCTTACCCTGCTGCCTGGCAGCTGATGCAATCCGTGTGACTGCCTTTATGAAATCCGGGTGATCCCATTGGCCGAATACACCGAGTGCCATACTGAGGTCTGCGGGACCGGTAAACAGGACGTCGACGCCATCAACAACCGCCACTTCCTCCACCTTTTCCAGCAATTCCAGGGTCTCGATCTGGATGATTCCCATGATGTCGCGGGTCGCCTCAAAATATCTCTCAAAATCCTTGCCGTAATCCGAGGCCCGTATCATTTTGGCTATTCCACGGTTGCCCTGAGGGGGATATCGCAGGCCGGCCACTGCCTGCTTTACCTGCTGAAGCTCATATAACCTGGGGAACATAACCCCCATGGCTCCGGTATCCAGGACTTTCTGGATGCGCTGCAGCTGGTTGCTTTCCACCCTGACCAGGGGAACCGTCCCGGAATGCCGCATGGCCTGCATCTGGGGAAGGAGATCCCTTTCCGTCTGGAAACCGTGTTCAAGGTCGATCAGGAGCCAGTCGAAACCGGTCCCCGATATAATTTCGGCGGATACGGAAGAGCCCATGTTCAGCCAGCAGCCGTGGACCGCCTCGTCGTTCTGTAATCGTTGTTTCAGGTTCATGATTCGAATTTAGACTAAAGGCAGAACAAGAGCAAATCCGATGATGGATATTAAGCCGACAATGCCCATTATGCTGAGGAGGAACGAGAAATTCCGGATGGCCTCCCTTTCGGTCATTCCGCTGATCCTGCTGACGATCCAGAACGCGCTGTCGTTCATCCAGGGAAAGATCTTTGATCCGCAGCCGATAGCAAGTGCAATGTAAACCGGGTGAAAAGGCAGATCGGCCGTTGAGGCAATCCCGCCCAGGATCCCGACGGCAGTGATCATGGCAACGGTGGCCGAGCCCTGGGCCGTGCGGATAAGGCTTGTGATGAGAAAAGCCACCGGCAGGATGGCGATGCTCCCGATGTTGAACAATTCGGAAATTCTCAGAGTGATCCCCGTCTGTTCGAGGGTCCTGCCGAATGCTCCCCCGGCGCCGGTGATCAGGATAATGACGCCTGCCTGGGCAAGGGAATTCTGGATGGTCTTTTTAAGGCTGATGTCCGTGATTTTTGAGCGGGACAGAATGACCAGGGCAATGACCGCCGAGATTGTGAGTGCAACGTTACTATCACCCGCAAAGGAGAAAACATTAAGGATCAAATGATTGAAGGGGGAATCATCCTTGAGGACCAGGTTGAGGATGGTATTCCCTGAAATCAGAAGGATGGGTACAAGTATGGGGGAAATGGCCCGGCTGAAGGAAGGCAGGTCCTTATCCCCGAGCCTTGTCCTTGATTCCAGTTCTTCCAGTGAACTGCTTTCCGAATCTCTGATGGGAAGGGGCCATTTTTTATCGGCCCACCTGCCGTATAGATAGCCTGCCAGGGCGGTGATGGAACCGATCACGATGCCTGCAAGGATCATCACTCCTATGTTCACTCCCAGCTCCGTTGCCACGTAAAGGGGACCAGGGGTCGGGGGGACCAGGGAATGAGCCATGACGCCCCCGGCAATGATGGCCATAATATACAGTCCGTAATTCTTGCGGGTTCTCACGGCCAGTGACCTGGCAAGGGGAAAGGTCAGGTAAAAAACGGTATCGAAGAAAACCGGCATACCGAGTGTAAAACTACCGCTGAGAAATGCAAGGGGCGCATTCCGGATGCCAAATACTTTCAGCAGTTTTCGGATGATCTTGTCGGCTCCTCCGCTCTTGAACAGGCAGTCGGCGATGATCGAGGCCATGGCGATCAGGATGCCCACCCTTCCGATCGTATTGCCGAAGGCCCTGGCGATCCGTTCGCCGGCGGACTGGCTTAAAATATCCGCGGTTTCGGCGGGACCGAGTCCCCTGGCCGTAGCAAACAGCTGGAGGTTTTCCGGGCCGCTCATTATTCCCACTACCAGCGCTCCCAACACCAGTGAAAAAAATGGATGCAGTTTCAACAATACGATGCTCCCGACAACGACCACGATTCCGATCCCCAGAAGGATAAACGGATCAATCATCATTCAGGTGATTTGGCATTCCTGGCTGTTGCCTCGCTTCCCCATAAAGACTAAATAGCTCAGTCATCATTCAGGTTATTAGCCATTTTATGCTGTGATCCCCCGTGACGGCAATGGTTTCCTTCGGGGATTCCTGGTGAAAAAAGGACCAGGGACCCGGTATGAAGGGATATTTATGGATCACCTTCTCATTTACTTTTATTCCAAGACCCGGTACATCGGGTACATGCACGTAGCCGTCCGAGACCTGTAGTTCCCCGGTCAGGATCTCATCGGAAAGCGGGAAGGGATACATGCCTTTCCGTCCCGGGGCAGAGTAACACGGATATTCCAGCCACTCGACCACGCTTTCCTCCCTGCAGATACCCAGGTGTGCGGCCGCCAGCACTTCCAGCATGGTGCCCCAGCTGTGGAACGCGAACTTCAGGCCGTTGCGGGCGGCCAGGTCGAATACGTTCAGTCCCATTTCAAACCCTCCCTGGCAGCAGACGTCCATCTGGAGGAAATCGGTGGCCTTCATGGAGGCAAGGCTTTCAAATCCACTGAATTCCTGTTCATGCTCGCCCGTAGCGATGTCAACAAAACCCTTGCTCCGGAGTTCACGGTAAGCGCGGTGGTTCTCCGGGGGAAGGGGCTCTTCCAGCCAGCATGGCCGGTAAGGGGACATGGACTGCGCGAGTCCCGTTATGGTTCCAGGGGAATAACTTTTATTGCCCATTCTCCACCAGGTATGCGCATCGATCATGAGTTCCATGTCCGGTCCGCATGTCTTTCTCATCAGCTCTAGGGTCCGCAGGTCCTCTTCCGGTCCCAGGGCAGGCCTCATCTTGTATCCCCGGAACCCCATCTCCCTGACCGCCGCCGCTTCTTCGGCGTATCGTTCGGGCGGCATATACATGCCAGCACTTCCATAGAGTTTGATCCGGTCGCGTTTCCGGCCTCCCATGAGTTCGGAAATGGGACATCCCTCGTACCTGGAGACCAGGTCGAAAAGTGCCACCTCGCAAGCATGATAGGTTTTTTTCAGCTCCGTTCCGCCCCGGAAGTCAAATTCCTTCCATTTCAGGGGATCCTTTTCCAGCAGGAATTCCCGTATCTGTCCGTTGATCTCATGCAGGGCCCTTTCGTGGGCGGGACCAGGGGCGTACCCCGTAAGTTCCGTATCGGTTTTGATCCGGATCAGCATGGCATCCCGCTTGACAATGGTCCTGAGTCCGCCCCAGAACGGCAGCCGGACCTCCTCAGGCATGGGGAAGGACATCAGGAAGGCTTCAACGTTCTTGATCCTCATGACTTATGATTAATCGCGATGTAAAATATACCTGGACACGTTCCAGATTCATGATATTTTTGAAACGAGGTCCGCCGCCGCCAGGTAATCCGGGTCAATTTCAACTCCCAGGCCGGGACCTTCAGGGATCTTCAGCTTTCCGTCCCTGATGATGAAATTGGGACTGTACCAGGATTCCGGCTGCTGAGGTTTTCTCCAGGGGTACTCGATCCATGACCCGATATTCGGTGTGCGTGAGGCAAACTGAAGGATGTTGACCGATGCAATCCCGGTCTGTGTATTATGGGGGATGATCTCCATGTGGGATTTTTCCGCCATACGGGCCACCCGGGCCGAGCGTGTGAATCCCCCATTGTAATTCAGGTCGCACTGGGCAATGTCCATCACATGGTTTTCCATCATCCAGTTGAATTGCCACAGGCTTGAGTCCTGTTCCCCGCAGGCCACCGGGATATCTAGTGTTTGTGTCACTTTACGGGTTTCGGAATATTCCTGCCAGGGACAGGGTTCCTCGAAAAACCTGAAATCAAGCGATTCCAGCATGCGGCCGACCTCGATGGCCCTGCCGGCGTCGTAGGATCCGTTCGCATCGGCAAAAAGGAGGACCTCATTCCCCAGCCTTTTGCGGGCCAGCTCGAGGAGCTTATCCGTCCGACCCGGCCAGGCATCCGCATTCCTGCTCATCCTTCCCCCGATCTTGAACTTTACCGCACGCGCCCCGGTTTCCTCGACCCCGCGCACGTAGATGTCCACCTCCTCCTCGGCGCTGAGCTCCCTGGCCGAACCGGAAAGGTAAACAGGGATCTCATCCCGGATCCTTCCTCCCATCAGTTCCCCGGCAGGTTTTCCGGAGATGCGTCCGAGCAGGTCGAAAATACTCTGTTCGATGTAGGCGAGGGGACACCAGAGGGACTGCCCGACCAGTTTATAATTTTCCAAATAGACCAGATCGGTGAGCGATTCAATGTCGCGTGCATCCTTCCCGGTGAAGATAGGGGCCACCAGCCGCTCGAAAATCGGGATGAATTCCCTGATCTGCTTGGTGTTGACAATCCCCCATTGCCCGGATGCCGCACGGGTCCTGACAAAATACCTGCCGTCCCTCTGCAACAGTTCGACCGATTCTATGATGACCGGGTCGGGGAACCTGGCAGGGAGGTTAAACAAAGGCTTTTCGTAGTCCGGGATATCTGCCGTGGGAAATGCGGGACCATTTTTAACTGACCATGCTTTCGGAATGAAAGATCCTGCAGCTGCCAGCGAAGCAATCCGCATCCAGCTTCGGCGTGAAAATTTCAGGTTCATCGGCGGAAAATGTTTAAGAATTATCCAAAATACTAAGAATGGACCGGAAAACAATATCAGTGATCCCGGATAACTATTTTTTCAACCTCACCAGAGGAAAATCTCAGAAGGTAAATGCCTGGCGGGAAACCGGATACGTTCATTTCACCGGCATTCTCCCTTTCCATGAGCAGGCGGCCGGAGATATCGTACATCCGGACCGAAACCGGACGGGAGAAATAAATTATTCCCCCGCTCACCGGGTTCGGATAAACTCTTATGGTTTTCTCAGGCATATCCGTGGATTCGTTAAAAACGGCAAGGTTGCTGAAGCCCGGAGTGGGACTCGTGAAGCTGATCCAGTCTACGCCTCCGTCGGTACTCCTGCCGAGCGAAACGTCATCCTGCTGGCTTCCGAATGCCAGGCGGTCGATGACCAGGGAATTCCGCCCGGGAGATTCAAACAAAACGATTTCCTCGCCCGATTTGCTCAGCCGGAAACTGGCGTGGTTGGGTCCCTGCCCGCTCTGCCCGTCCGCCCAGATCAGGATGAACTGCCCGGGATCAAGAACGGTCTCAGGCAGTTTCCATTTTTCAGGTTCGTTAATGTCGTCAGACAGATACTTGTCCCCCAGCCATACCGGGTTGACATCACCGTTATAAATCTCCAGCCAGTCATCGTATTCCCCGTACTCATCCGTTCTGGTCGAAAGATTCCCGGCCATGAATTCGTTGATGTACAGGTCCGGGGATACCGATTCAAACACCCGCATCTCCAGTCCCTCGCAAGGTTCGGCCGTACTGCCTCCCTGCGAGGATGCCCTGACTCTGAAAAGAATAGTGGCGGAAGAGTTGACCGGGTCGGAGGCAGCGGTGAATACCCGGTCACCGGCCACCAGGTCCGGCTCCGCACCGTCATCAGCCATAGCGCGGGTTTCCGGGCTCCCACCGTCAATGGAATATTCGAGTTCAACCCCCGTTCCGGGATCATCAAAAGGAATAAAAGCGGAAACAACCGCGGGTTCACCAAGCCTGGGATGATTGGAGACTATGTAATTGATCACCGGCACGATTCCGTTATTTTCCAGGCTGGCCCTGATAGAAACGGTCCTTACGGTGATGAAGTTCTTCAGGCCGTACACAACATGGCTGCCTAGTGATTCGTGGTAGGAACGGTGAAAGTCCTCCACGGTGTAACCATAGGAAAGCGGATAAAAGGGATCATTCTCCACGGAGGGTGTGATCATGGCGTGGATGGAATCGATGCGGGGGAAGAACTCTGTGGTGTCCATGATCCGGCCGGCCAGCTCATCGAGGTAGCGGGAATACTGGTCCCTGTACTTCTGTATGGCCAGGATGCGCGAGTGCAGAGGCCTTAACTCATCCGGATTCTTCCAGTTGTAAATGTCCCGCGTTGCCCAGTCAATTCCGAACCAGTCTATTCCGAAGGTATTGTCCAGGTCATAGGGGATGTACTCAAATTTTCCGGTGGCAGTATTGTGATACAGGTAATAATTGTTTTTCAGGTAAGAATAATCGTCCCAGTTCCCGCAGGCCGCGTCGAATGCCAGCACCTTCAGGAAATCATCGACGTTGAAGATCTTTTCGATCTCACAGGGCAGGTCCCCGTCCGGTGTTTTATTCAGGATTTCAATGAAATGAAAAAGGTCATCGTAGTTGTCCACATCTTCGTTAGTGCAAAGGTCATAGGCCCTCCTTCCCTCGGATTCAAATTTATAATCCTCGGGATTGCTGCTGAAATAAACAAGATCTGCAGGCCAGAGGCACTTGTATAGGTTCCCGTCCCGGTTCCCGAACCTTGAAAAGGCAAATTCCTCATCAATGTGCTCAACATTGATATAAAGTCCGTAATAAGCGCCGTTGACATACAGCTCAACATGGTTGGCCCGGGATCCCGGCACGCCCATCTGCCGGAGGATATCCCAGCACAGCTTTGACCGGATCACGGAAGGGTCGTTGTGCTCGCCGTTGATGTTCATTTTTTCCAGCCCGTAAAATCTTCTGCCGGGGACAAAGGTGTTGAAGGAAACTTTGAAGGACTTCTTTGGTGAAAACCTGGAGGTGTTCCCCCTCAGCCGGAAACCGATCTCACCGACCGTATCTGCCGTGTTGCCTGCCCTGAAAATAAAGGTTGCCGGGTATTCATGGTAGGACGTTACATCATTAAAAAGGGCATCCAGGGAATCGGGATCAATAAGGATATCGATCCTGGGAATGATGGAATCGGTAAAGACAGGGTCCATTTCGGGGAAAACAGGCTGGGCCTCCATCCTGAAGGCAAAACAAATCAGCATAACCGGCAACAGGAAAAGCTTCCCTTTCATCTCGCACACAGTATTATCCGTCCTCCAATATAGAATAAAAAATCATGGGACAGGGGAGTAGGTGGCTGAAAAGGATCTTTTCCCTAAATTTACAACAGGGGAACCGGGTCAAAACATATAAATTCTACGCATGGTTTCATTCGACAAATTGAAGCTTTTCTTTGAACGGGTCAAAGCCGCGGGGTTCTGGCAAAGGCTTTTCGGATGGAGATCCATCAAAGCCCTCAGTTACGATGCCTATGAGGAATTCCGCCGGATCTCGGATCAGATTCAGGATCTGAACGACCGGATCGACGCTCAGAAAACACAGATCGCAGAACTTGAAAAGAAGAATGAGATCCAGGGGAACAGGCTTGAGGATTCAAGGGTGAACGTCCAGAAACTGGAAGAGAAGATCCGTTTCCTGGAACAGGACCAGCAGCGTCTGAACAAGGAGAAAACAGAGCTCAGCAACCGGATCGCCAGGTACGAGGAATCCGAGGAAACGCGTAAAGCTTCCTATGAGAAAAATGTCACTGCGGTCAATACCATCCGGACAAGCCTGGAGAACGAAAGGCAGCAGTTGAAGGATCAGCAGCTAAGGGACCGGGAAGAGGCATTCGAGAAGATGAAGCAGACCTGGAAAAATCATGAAAGTCTTGTTGCATCGGCTATACGCGGCATATGCAGCAGGAACATCATCGAATATATGGAAGAGGTCCCCTTTCGCGGCAAACCCGACAATACCATCCGGATTGCAGGCGAATTTGTGATCTTCGATGCCAAGAGCCCGGCTTCCGATAACCTCGCAAACTTCCCGGCCTACCTGAAGGCACAGACCGAGCAGGTAAAGAAGTACATCAGGAATGAGAACGTCAAGAAGGACATTTACCTGGTGATCCCGTCCAATACGGTCGGGGTGGTCGACCAGTATGTCTACAACATGGGGGATTACAATGTATTCATTGTTACCCTGGATTCCCTGGAACCGATCATCCTGTCGCTACAGAAGATCGAGGAATACGAGTTCGCCGAGCAACTGGCACCGGAGGAAAGGGACAACATCTGCCGGATCATCGGGAAATTTGCACATACCACGAAACGAAGGATACAGCTAGACGGGTTTTTCACTTACCAGTTCCTGGAGATCCTCACCAAGATCAAGGCCGACCTTCCACGTGACATTTACGATATGGTGGTTGAGTTCGAAAAGGCGGAAAAGCTGAACCCGCCCCAGGAAAAGAGGGCCAAGCAGATCCTGACGGAGGACCTGATCGCTGAAAGTGAGAAACTCGGGATTGAGGCCAAGGCAAGGCTCGAAGGACGCAAACCCCAGGAAGAAACCTGATAATATCAAAAAACCCGGCGGGCTGCCGGGTTCTTTTAACTTTCAACTCTTTGATCATTCCTTTTCGGCGGTCATTCTGATCAGGGCATCGGCCGTGTTTACCAGTTTTATGAATTCCCCGCGGTATCCTTCCGGATCCTGGCCCCTTCCGTCACGGGCAAGGGCGAGTACATCCGATATGCTTGCATTTCCTTTGAATTCGGAATTCCTCAGGATCATGCCGAATTCAGCTACGGCTGCTGAAAACCTGAAGGAGACCGAGGTGGACCTGGCATCCAGGATTTCACCCCTGACGGGTTCTTCAAACTTGGTACTCGTGGTGCCGTCGGGCTCCTTGTAACGGAGCTTTACGGTAAGCAGCTCGGATTTCAGATCGGGTTTTACCGTCTCCTGGTTCTCCTGGTATTTCAGTGGATCAATGCTCCCGGTATTATCACCCGATCCGGCAGGGATCAGTTCGTAAAGTGCCGTGACGTTATGGCCGGCACCCATTTCCCCGGCGTCCTTTTTGTCGTCGTTGAAATCCTCGTCGTTCAGGATTCTGTTCTCGTAACCTATTAAACGATAGGATTTTACCCTTGCCGGATTGAATTCAAGCTGGAACTTCACATCCTTGGCGATGGTAAACAGGGTCCCCCCGAATTCGCTTACCATGACCTTCCGGGCTTCCTGGATGTTGTCAATGTAGGCATAGTTCCCGTTTCCCTTGTCGGCAATGATCTCCATCTTGTCATCCTTGTAATTTCCCATGCCAAATCCCAGGACGGTCATGAATACTCCCCGGTCACGCTTCTGCTCCACCAGGCGTTCCATTTCCGCGTTGCTGGAGACCCCGACGTTGAAGTCTCCGTCGGTGGCCAGGATGATGCGGTTGTTCCCTCCTTCAATAAAGTTTTCCTCGGCAACCTTGTAGGCCAGTAGCAGTCCCTGTCCCCCCGCCGTGGATCCGCCCGCAGAAAGCTGGTTAATGGCATCCAGTATTTTCTGCTTTGCGGCTCCTGAAGTGGATTCCAGCACGAGTCCCGCTGCACCGGCATAGACTACTATGGCAACCCTGTCCTGCGGACGGAGCTCATTGACCAGCATGTGAAATGCGTTTTTCAGCAGCGGAAGCTTGTTGGGCGAATTCATGGATCCCGACACGTCGAGCAGGAAAACCAGGTTGGAAGCCGGCAATTTCTCCTTGTTTATGCTTTTCCCTTTCAGACCCACATGCAGCAACTGGTGATCCCTGTTCCAGGGGCAAACGGACAGCTCCGTGTAGACCGAAAACGGGTGGGGTCCCTTTGGCTCGGGATAATCATAGCTGAAGTAGTTGATCATTTCTTCGACCCTGACTGCATCAACAGGAGGCAGTTGTCCCATGTTGATAAACCTCCGGACGTTAGAGTATGAAGCTTTGTCCACGTCGATCGAAAAAGTCGACAGGGGCTGTTTGAGCACGTCCTTGTAACCGTTCTCATGGATGGTCGAATAGCCTTCTGTGTTAAAGTCCGGCTGGTACTGGATGTAGGTTGCCGAACCTGCATAATCCTGCGGAGCGGATTTTACAGCATACCCTGCCACTGATCCGGTCAGGGACTTTCTACCCCTGACAGAATAACCCGTCACAGCTACCTCTTCGAGGGCAACAGGGCAGGGCTGGAGCATAACATTGATTACCGTGCGGTCCCTGATCTTTTCTTCCCTGGTATCATACCCGACCATGGAAAATACAAGGTATTGATCTCCAGACCTGAGGGATATGCTGTAATATCCGTTCAGACCGGTTACCGTACCGCGGTTGGAATTTTTAACCGCAACGTTAACTCCGGCAAGGGCATTCCCCTGCTCGTCGGATACGATACCCGTTACGGTACCTGGCTGTACAGCTGCCGTGAAGAAGGCAGCAATCAGCAGCATAGCGATGGATGAAATAATTTTTCTCATGACTGATTGTTTTTGTTTAACTTCACTATCAGGATGCAGGGGTTTAACGGATTCCATAAAAAAATCCGTTTATGGAGAAAAATTAACTGCCGGTATTTCACGTACTGTATTATATAGCATCGGTAAACATTGAAAATTACACACAGCAAGAGAACAGAGCCGGAAGATAAAATCCTGCTGATGGAATATAAGGCTTCCGGAGACCTTAAAGTTCTTGGCGATCTATACACACGCTATATGCACTTGGTATACGGTCTTAGTCTTAAATATCTTAAGAACCGTGACGATGCCCAGGATGCGGTCATGCAGATATTCGAAAAACTCATAACGGAAGCGGAACGGCATGAAATCCAGAATTTCAGGAGCTGGCTTTACGTCCTGTCAAGGAACCATTGCCTGATGCAGATCCGTTCCGGCAAAGCGAAGGAAAATAATCTTGATCAATGGATCAAGGAACAGGATAAATCTATGGAATTTCTGCCCGGGATGCATCCTATTGAGGCGGAGGGCGGCGATGAGCATCCTGCCCTGGCCGATTGCATTGAAAAGCTTAAAGCAGAGCAAAAGGATTGCATCCGGTTGTTTTATTACCAGAACTGGAGTTACCGGCAGATAGCCGAGATCCTTCACATGGAAGAGAAAAAGGTTAAAAGCCATTTGCAAAATGCGAAAAGAAATTTAAAAATTTGTCTTGAGGAGGCCGGATCGAAAAAGGAGGATGAATATGAACATTGACAGGGAGGAATATTTACGGTATCTGGAAAACCGGATGAGTGAAGCCGAACGGAACGCTTTTGAAAAGAAGCTTCAGGCTGATCCATTCTCCATGGAAGCCTTGGAGGGATTAGAAGATCTTCAAGCCCGGGAGCTGAAGCAGGATCTTGACGTTCTCCAGGCCAAACTCTCTGCACGCACCGGTAAAAAACTAAATACAACGCCGGCCAGGATACATTTTTACCGGATCGCCGCCGCTGTTGCCATCCTGATCGCAACCGGCTCCGTTCTGGTCAGCCTTCTGTTAAGGAATCCGGAGAAATTACAAAGGAGAATTGCAGATTCCGAGTTGCCGGTTTCAGAAGATAGAAAAACCGGAGAAACAGCAGGCAGGGAGCAGTCCATCGTGGAAGAAAGACAGCGAACCGAGGAATCCGCACCCGATTCGAATCAATTGCAAAAGGGGGAAGAGAAATCAACCAAAAGGACTGAAACGGCCATAAGGGTTAAAGATCAGCCGGTTATTTCTGAAGAACAAGAAGAAGTGGCGCAGATGGCGGAAGAAACAGCAGGCCAGACGGAATCCCGGACCCTGGATAAGATTGTTGCCGAGGAATCCCCACCCGAGGAAGAAATTGAAACATTAAAAGTTGAACCCTCCCTCCAGGAAGTCCCGGCTGCAAGATCCGAACTAAGGCTGGCGTCAAAATCCGCTGCACCGGCAGTTGCCGTGAGCGAACCGGATGATTCCTTCGCTGCAGGTTTGAGGCTTCTAAGGGGGAAGGTTTTGTCCTCCGAGGATAATCAACCCCTTCCGGGTGCAGTTCTGGTATTAAAGGGGACCAATATCGGTACCGTTGCGGACCTGCAAGGGAATTTCTCCATGGAAGTCCCGGACAGGGAGAAAGAAATACTCGTAGCCAACTTCATTGGCATGGAATCCGGGGAAGTTGCAGTGGGTAACCAGTCCGAATATACGATCACACTGAATCCCGATATCATTGCACTTGATGAAGTGGTAGTGGTCGGATACGCACCTGAGCGCAAAGCGTCTTTAACCGGGGCAGTCAGCACGATAGAAATACCGAAAGAAAATGAAACTTCCGGTTACCAGGAAGCCGAACCCTTAACCGGATACCCTGAATTTCAGAAGTATATAAAAGAAAACATACATTTTCCGGAAGGGGAAACCGGGCCTGAAAGAGGGATTGTCGTATTGAGCTTTGATATTCCCCTGGATGGCAAACCGCAGAATATTACCGTTTTAAAAAGTCCGGGCGATCCGTTTACCGAAGAAGCGATAAGGCTGATCAGGGAGGGACCTTCCTGGAACCCGGCGCAGATGAACGGAAAAGCATTTAAATCCAGCAAACGGATAAGGATCGTCTTCACAAAATAATTCACCACCGGGATTCTCATCTTCTGCCTTTCCGGTCCATTATTTTCCCTGGCTGTACTGGTTCAAAACATCAATGGTATGCCGGTAAAGTGATGTATCCCCGGGTTGGCCGTGCCCGGGGATTACTACGATGGCTTCCGGGAACCGTTTGCCGACCCGTTTTATACTTTCTGGCCAGGCCTCCATGTTCGCATGCTCAATGAATCCAGGACGACTGGTCTGCATGGAAAGCATCATGCAGCCCCCGAACAGGATCTGTCTTTTATGCAGGTAAACCACGGTATTATCAACGGTATGGGATTCTCCGGGGAAAAAGACCTCGAAAACCTCATCCCCGAATTTCAGCCTGAATCCCTCTTCGATGGGAAATAATTTATTCGGCGGCACCAGTTTAAGCTGGAGGTAAGATTCATAATAATGCTGGTCTTCCAGGTCCCGTGTCGATTCGAGAAGCAATGATTTCAGTTCATCCCCGCGCTTTATAATAAGTTCTGCGGTACGGTCGGGACCGTAAATATCTATGCCCTTTGAACGGAGATACTCGTTTCCTCCAAGGTTGTCCTGGTGCCAGCCGGTATTGATTGCCACCAGTTTCGTTTCTACGAAAGTACTGTCGATCCATCCGAGCAAGGCACATGTGCCGGTGGATTCATGCGGGGTATCAATCAGGACTCCCTTATGGCCGGGCAATGCAACAAAAAGGCTGTTGCTTCCGAACCTCGGAAAATAATGGGTGATCAGGAAGACATCCTCCTGCAGCGGGGTGCAGGTAAGATCACCGGATATCCGGATTACATTCTGCGAAAGCATATGGTGCGAAAAAAGGATCAGGATGTAAACAGGGAATAATCTTTTCATGACAGCATGGTAATTCATTGTTTAAGGGTGATACAGGCCGTATAATAAAAATCATCCATTCCGTCCTTTCCGCGCAAACACATGAAGTCTATTTTTTTCCTGATATCGAAACGGGATTTCATGCAAAGGGAGCGTATGAATTCATCCGTATGTCGGTATATATTCAGTCCCGATTCTCCATGCTTTGTCCTGAAGACACCTTTCTTCCCGGTTTTTTGGTATGGGGGGGACTTTCCCGGGCTCATCTCATCGTAGGTGAATCCAAAAATGCCGCCTTTTTTCAGGACCCTGGATGCCTCCGAAAATACCGGGGATGGATCCTCAATCATATGGAAAAATGAGTTTGCGATTGCATGGTCAAAATATTCATCGGGATATGGAACCGGTTCCCTTAACAAATCTACCTGTTTCAGTTCCACGGCCACTTTCTTTTTTTCACATATTCTCAGCATTTCTGCTGAGCCATCAATCCCGAAAACACGGTTTCCTGCCTTCCTGAAAAGTACAGCGTCCAGGCCGGTACCAATGGCAATATCGAGGACGAGGTGACTTTCTTCAAGGTATTCAAACATCAGTCCGAAAATCACTTCCGGTCCATGATAATCCTGTTCGGCAGCGCCACGGTCATAATTACGGGCATACTTTTCGGCCTGTTCCAGGTATTTATTCATGGGTTGATGTAAGAGACCTGATCAGGGCAACCTCTTCCTGCCGGTAAGGTGTTCCATCCTTTCTGAAAATGTCATGATGCCAGGGATCCGGTTCCGCGGTATAGACGGAATCCCAGGAATTCCAGGGGTATTTTGTCTGGGTCTTCCCGTCCACCAGTCCCCAGTTAAATGCCCCGATCCCGTTTTCCTTCAATACGGGCAGTATGTTTTCGAAGGTATTGCCCCGGCCACGGGCCAGGTATTCCGTACAGAAGACGGGCCTTCCGAGGGTCGTCAGGTATTCGATTTGCCCTGGAAGCTCACCGGGAGGGCCATAGAAATGAAAGGATATGATATCCGATTGTTCGAGTGAGAACCGGCTTATTTCAGACAGGACTGTATCGCTGAGCCATCCATCCCATACTCCTGCCGTAACCGGCTGAGAAGGATTCATTTCCCGGGACCATTTAAGGGTTTTCTTTAACAGCCTTAAAGCCAGTTCAGCTTTGTTGGGCAGTATTTCATACTGACTGCTCAGGTTATCCGGTTCATTAAACAGGTCCCACATCAGGATCCTGTCATCATTATTGAAACGGGACATGACCCCTTTGACGTATCTTTCAAGGGCCGGGAAACTCGTGGTATCCAGCAAGGCTGAAGTCCCGGGGCTCTGGACCCATCCTGAATTGTGCCTTCCTGGGAAGGGTTCCCGCTGGGGACCGAGTTCCGGGTAGGGATCCCAGACCCCGTCAAAAATGACAAACATGGTACTTATCCCGTGCCTGTGAGAAATTTCAAGATAGGTATCGATCCGGTCGAGGAATCCCTCCGGGTCCTGTTCCCATAAAAGGTTATGCAGGAATACACGCATGCTGTTCATGCCGATGCCGGATGCCCATTCCAGTTCCCTGCTAATGGTAGCCGTATCGAATGTACTTTCCTGCCACATCTCCAGCTGGTTTATGGCGGTACTCGGGATGAAATTGGCCCCAACCACCCAGTCCCTGTCCGATGCCCAGTTCCACGCTTTTTCCGCGGTCCATCTTTCGTAGGAAACCGGTTCCCTGCCGGTGCAGGCAGAGAGTACAAGGAATGCGACAAATAATGTTCGTAAATTTTTCATATCAGGTTATTTAATCAGAGATCAGCGTTTTGTCCTGAGCAGAAAATAGAGAAATAGGAGAATTACAAATCCGGCGACAAGGAGAACGATCATGGCGGCTTTTGCGGTTTTCTCCCTTCGTTCCGAGGCCGGGGTTTCCATTTCGTCACCTTTCCTGTATGCCCGTTCCAGGGCGGCGCCCAGTCCCGCTCCGATGGCAAACCACTTTCCCCTGCGATGGCTGTTTTTTTCTTCCATTAGATTTCGAGATGGTTTGGATTACTGTTTTGTTCGAACGGAATGCCCGTTTGTTTGGTCGGAGATCTCCTTCGTTTTAATTGAGATTTCGGCAGGCTTAAGTCCCTCTCCAAGCGCTTTCAGTACAATGGTGCCGGGCCTGTCACCGGCCTTAAGGATCACCTGGCAGACCCCGAGGTACGTCCGCCGCTCCGGTTTCTGGAAGCTTTCAGTGCTCATCGGATCGGCACTGCCAACGGCGACGATCTCTCCCGGTCCCCCGACCGAGAAGGAAATCAGGTTCCTTGCAAACGGATGCCGGTTGCCCTGTCCATCGGTAACTTCAACGGTGATGTAGCAGAGATCCTGCCGGTCTGCCCGGATTTCCTGCCGGTCTGCCGTCAGCCGTATAGCCGAAGGTTCGCCTGCGGTTATAAGCACATTCTCAGCGACAACCTCATTTCCTATGTATCCCTTTGCCAGAAGTTCCCCGGGCTTGCAGGCAACATCCCAGGAGGCCCTGAATTCGGTGTTGCGGCCGGTCGGCTTTTTCCCCCGGGATTCCCCGTTCAGGAAAAGTTCAGCCTGCTCGCATGAGGAATATACATCCACCTTCATTGTCTGTCCCTCATAGCCTGTCCACGTCCAGGCCGGATAGACGTCATCCCATCCCCACCACCGTGTGCCTCCAGGTTCGGCAAAGGAAGGCACGGGATTGTGAACGAAAATGAATACCCGGTTGCCTTCCTGCCACAGGACATCCCGGTAGAAGGATTGGGGCCTCTTGTTTCCGAGCAGGTCGACATCCCCGCAGTACGCATGGGTCCACGGGTAGAGATCCGATTTATAAAACGTATGCCAGCCAATCGAAGCTTCACCAAGGTAATCGTAGGAGGTCCACACGAAATCACCGAAAACCCAGGGGAGATCGAGCACCGGCATCCAGAATTCAAATGCCCGGCTGGGATTCGATTCAGAGCAGAAGATGATCCTGCTGGGATGCTTTTCATGGTCGGGGATATACTTTTCGGGATGGTAATTATAGCCCACCACATCGAGCGGGGCCATGAACCGGGCCAGGCTGTCCCAGTTCTCCTGCCTCCAGACCTGCACGGCGTTGGTTACCGCCCGGGTCGGGTCAAGGGTCCTGATATAATCGGCCAGTTTTGCGCTCCATTCAATCGTTTCCTCAAGGTGCTTGCCCATGATCTCGTTACCGGTGCTCCACAGGATAACGGAGGGATGGTTGCGGTCCCGGAAAACCATGCTTTCGAGGTCCCTTTTCCACCAGTCGTAAAAGTAGAGATGGTAATCCTGCGGATTTTTTTCCACCTGCCACTGGTCGAATGCTTCGTCGATGACCAGCAGACCAAGCCGGTCGCAGGCGTCCAGAAAGGCAGGTGAAGGAGGATTATGGGCAGTCCGGATTGCATTGAAACCGCTGGCTTTCATGATCTCCACCCGGCGTTCTTCGGCACGGTAGTAAGCCCGTGCGCCAAGAGGCCCGTTATCGTGGTGCATGCATCCACCCTTCAGAAGAATCGGTTCACCGTTCAACAGGCATCCTTGTTCCACGGTGAATTCAACCGTGCGGATGCCGAACGGGGTGTTTAACCGGTCGGTAAGCTTCCCGTCTGCATAGACTTCCGTTTCCAGTGTATAGAGATAGGGGTGGCCGGGGGACCAGAGTTCCGGATGGGGGATCGTAATGTAGGTATCCGTCACCCTTTCCTGTCCCGCTCCGACCTCAATACTTTCACCGGCCGGTGAAATTTCTTTTTCCCCCCGTATTTCTTTTCCCTCCTGTATTTCGCTTTCCTCCTGTATCTCCCTTCCCTCAGGCTCGAGGATGCGGTTTATTACAGTTGTTTTAACTGCCCCGGTCCCTTTGTTTACCAGCCGGCAGGATACCTTCACGATGCCTCCCTGATCAGTAAGGGAGGAGGTGGATACGGCAATGCCCCAGGGGACGATGTGTACCGGTTCAACTGCAAACAGCCAGACGTGGCGGTATATCCCGGAGCCCGAATACCACCGGGAATTGAGTCCCTCGTTCTTCACCTGGACGGCTATTATATTCTCTGCACCCGGATTCAGATGTTCGGTTATATCGTACCAGAAGGAGGTGTATCCGTAAGGGTGATTCCCCAGGTGAGTGCCATTGATCCATACATCCGCATTCATATAGACCCCTTCGAACAGCAGGTATATGCAACGGTTGTGTAAATCACGCGGCATCCTGAAATGCTTCCTGTACCAAGCGGTTCCCCCCATGGTAAAACCGGTCGACCTGCCCCCGGGGGCAAAGGAATAAAAAGGGCCTTCCCAGATCCCGCTGTCAGGAAGCGATGCAGGATCAAGATCCTCTATACTCCAGTCGTGTGGAAGGTCAATGGTCCGCCAGCTTCTGTCATCAAATCCCGTTGCATAGGCCCCCTCCGGATCAGCTTTCAGGAATTTCCATCCGAAGTCAAACTTTGTTATGCCTCGTATGGTGGTATTATCAGTGTCCGGATTACTGCAGCAAAGCAGAACCGGAGCCATGATCAGAATCGAAAGGAAGCGCATAAAATATATGTTACTGAGGTTGAATTCTATTATTGAGGCTGACTGCCCGGCTCACCTGAGTTTGATCCTCATCAGGAACATATCCGCGGTCATATACAGCCAGCCACCTTTCGCATCAAGGGTGCAGTTGGATGTCCGCTGGCCCGTCAGAACGGTCCCCAGGTGGTTTCCCTCGGGGTCGAATACAAATACTCCCCCGGGACCGGTGGCAAAGATGATGCCGTCACGGCGGACCACCATTCCGTCAGCTGAGCCCGGCCTGTCTTTCTTCATTTCCCTGGCATCGTAAAATACCTTTCCCCCGGCCAGGGAGCCATCGTCTGACAGCTGGTATGCATACCAGCGTGCATCGCTTCCGGAAACCGAAACATAAAGGGTGGATTCATCCGGTGAAAGCGCGATCCCGTTCGGTGCCGACAGGCTGTCAATCAGCAGGCTCACTTCCCCGTCGGTGCCAAGCCTGAATACCCCGGCAAAATCCATTTCCCTTTTCGGGTCCTCCCACCTGAATTCCATACCGAAGGCGGGATCCGTAAAATACAGCACGCCTTTACTGCTGCATACGGCATCGTTGGGACTGTTAAAGCGTTTCCCGTTCCACCTGTCCGCGAGTGTGACAAACCTGGGTTCCGGTTTGTCAAGCGGGGCATCCATCCGGGCCATTCTGCGATCCCCGTGCTGGCACAACACCAGCCTGCCTTCCGGATCGAGCAGCAGGCCGTTCGAACCGGTCTCTCCCCCTCTCGGGATGGTATCGGTGTAACCGGATGGCTTGAGGTAAAGCTTTAAACCATCCTTTGCTGTCCACTGAAAAACAGAGTTTTGAGGAATGTCGGAGAATAATAACATATTAAGGCCTGGGACCCAGACGGGACCCTCCGACCAGTCAAAACTGTCGGCAAGGATTTCGGGCAGTACTCCCGGTTCAATGATATCGTCCATAAGGGGACTGAGTCGTTCAACCGAACCGGTTTGCCGGTAAGCCGGGGCCGGTTGGTTCTTGCAGGAATAAATTACAAGGGCGGAAAGCACGAAAACGGTCAACAGGATTTTGTTGTTCATCATGGTTATTTTTGATTATGGTCTAATTTAATAAATAATGCAACACAGCAGGGTTGAGCAGTCCAGGTAATTGATGAAAATTCAGGGGTTCATTCACCTGAAAGCAGAATGGTCAGATCCCTGATGCTCCCGACTTTTGCCGCTGCAACACTGAAATCATGGGTATGTGTAAATTCATTTTCAACAATGATGCAGTCGATTCCGGCTGAGACGGCTGATTTAAGGCCCCTGGCAGAATCCTCGACGGCTACTGCCTCGCGGGGGAGGGCACAGAACCTGCGTAGCGCGGTCAGATAGGGTTCCGGGTCCGGTTTTGCCCTGCTGTAATCCTCGACTGTCAAAACGAAATCCATGTATTTTAAAATGGATCGCCCGCGGTGTATGAGCTCGAAATCTTCCCTTTTCGATGTGGTCACAACGGCCATGGAAAAATTCCGGGACAAAGCCTCGAGCGTTTCTGTGACCCCGGGGATCTCGATGTTCTCGTTCAGCAGGCACTCCCGGTAGTAAGCATTTCTTATGGCCTTGTGTGTGCTGATGACCTCTGCGGGGATCCCTTTTTCAGAGGCGAGGGTCCACAGGCTTTTCCCGTCTTGCATGAAATCAAGGTAAAGGTCCGCCGGAACATCAATCCCGATTTCGGACAGGGCTTTCCGCGTCGCCTCATAATACCATTTCTCAGTATCCACAAGGACGCCGTCATGGTCCCACAGTATGTATTTTTTCCCGCGCAGCGTGTGCATTGGATCAGGTCTTCAGCTCCTTTTGCAGTAGTTCATAGAATCCCCGGGATGCATGTTTTTCATTCCACGGTTCGTGTCCGCATTTTTCAAGCAGGATAAATTTAAAGTCTTTAATCCTTTTCTGCAGGGGGAGACTGACCCCGTCCGCAGGATGCGGGTCGTAGTCCCCGTGAATGGCCAGGACGGGACATAGTACCTTACCTGCCCGCTTGAGCAGTTCCCCGCTTCGCCTCAATTCTTCGGCTTCCTGCCAGACGGACCGGTACCTGCCATAATCCAGGTGAACCGGTTCATCATCGTTTTCCTGAGCGTCGCAATCATCTGCTTTTTTAAGTATTCCGGCGATCTCACGGAAGATGGAATCACGGTCTGAGTCTCCCGGCATTTCCAGGCGGCTGACAAGTCCTGAAAGCCTTGTTATTTTCTCTGTATCCAATCGGTTCATACGGGTTTCATTGATCCCGGGCACATACTTTTCTTCAAGCGGGGCAGACGCCACAAGCACCAGTTTGCGGATCAGGCTGGGATAACTGCCGGCAAACAGCAGGGAAAGCCATGCCCCCCATGAATGCCCGAGCAGCGTTACCGGAAGTTCGGTGTGGCTTGTGATTACGTTAAAAAGTTCCTGCAACAAAGCATCGATGTTATCCCCGGTCTGGTATGCATCGATCACGCCGGTGAAACGGGACAGCCTGCCGGCCAGGGGGGCAAGATATCCGGCAGCTCCGGGGCCGCCGTGTACCAGGACAAGACGGTAAGGCGCGGGACCAAACTTCCTGAAATCTGGATTAGCAGAATTCATTTTGCAGGGGGGATTTCGGATGACCGGCAGCCAAAACGGATAGGAGAGATGTGCGCATGGGATGTCAGGGCGTCCATAGCTTTCATCAGGATGGGATCATCTCCTGGGCTTGTATCTATCCCTGTCGGCAAAGAAATCCATCACGTAAGTTTTCTTTTTGAATACTGCGGAGTGGGGCACGCCTGAGGGAATAAAATAAGAATCCCCTTTCCGGAAGGTACGGGTTTCCCCTCCGATGGTTAGGTCCATTTCTCCTTCGAAAACCGTTCCCCACTGGGCTCCGTGGCTGTGCTCTGCCACCTCCCCGATGGCTTCGATCTTAAAAAAAACGATCTGGTGGTCCCTTGCCTGAGAAAGCCATCCCCTAACCCCTTCAAAAGGGATGTCTGCCTCGGGCAGACCGGTAATGATTCCGGGATAGAAGAATTCTGTGCTCATTCCGATTGTCAATCAGGCACCGATGATGCTTTTAAGGTCCAGTCCCACGTAGTCTTTTGAAAAATCCTTATGTGCCGCAACTTTCTTGTAAAACTCCATAAGCGTTTCAAAATCCGAGCCCGTCGTCCAGGTATGGATGAACTTATGTTCCGGGTAGATCCTGAAATCATTCATTGTTCAACGTGTTGAACGAATAACATTATTGCCCTGAGAATATCAAAGAGTGGTTGCCCCTCCAGATGATAGTGGTTTGTGCGATACGGAGTGAAAGATAAGAAATATCTGGTTTCACAGAATAGGGTTTCGAAATCTTCATCATCAAGTACCCTCTCGAGGTAGGGGACGAATTCAGGGTTGCCGAATTCAAGAAGGATCATAACGGCTTTTCTCCTTACTCCGTAATATTCGTCTTCCAGGGCATCGTATGCATACCGGAATGATCCACCGGGATTGATCCAGAACAGGGCATCGAGGGCGGCGGTCCTGACCCACCAGGTTTCGTCTTTGAGTCCCCCGACAAGGATATCTATTGATCCCGAGTCCCGCGAGAAAAAACATACTCAGAGCAAACTGGCCGAAGACCGGAAGAAACAGGGCAAGTGCACCCACCCATGCCCAGCCGGTTTTCTATAATCTTTTCGAGCTTCAGACCCAGGACCTCCTCGTAATATTTTTGTGCCCGGTCAAGGTCTGATGTCGGGATCTTGGTTTTTGTTTATCATATGCACAATCTTTAATTTTCAGGGGATCGTTCAGGATGAACAGGTCCAGTCATGAGGCTGTAAACCCGGATCGTGCCTTTCTCCAGGACCAGCTGATCGAGAAAGGGAGAGATTTTGGGATCCTCGTCGATCGCCCTGCTGTCGGAGTAAAGGTAACGGGCACCCCTGTCAATCATTTCCTTGAGCTGATCGGCCTCCAGGTTATCCCCCGTGAATGTCCAGCCTTTTTTATCAATATAATAGAGGAAGATCCGGTAGGATTCATCGTTTCCGGCAACACAGAGCGTATCGTGGGGGACAACCTCGCGAAGTTCCTGCTTGAAGGTCAACAGGTTAACATTGAAACCCGGGGATCCGGTATCCCAGCGACCCTGCATGCGCGCGTAACACACAAAGGGTGCTGCCAGGATGAGTGCCATGCTGAGGTATTTCAGCCATACCCTGTTCGCAGTAATGAGCTTTTCCGCTCCATATCCGACCGGGATGTACAGCAGGGGAAAAAACGGGAATAAATAGTAATCATGGACCTTACCGATCGCGGTGAGTTCAAACAGGAAATAAACCAGGGCAGCGAGTCCCCATACAAAAAAAACAGAGAACCATTCTTTCCGATATGCCTTGCTTCGGAAAAGAAAGTAAAAACCTGCCAGGAAAAAAAGCAAAGACCCATAACCCAGCAAAATTTCCGGAAGTGTTGATATCAGGTTATGCTGGAGGTAATCGAGCACAGTCAAAAGGGGAACATCACTCCCCAGGATTCCCCTGACAACCAGATTGCCTGTCCAGCGGGGGATTACAGCGGCATACCAGGCAATTGGCAGAATTACCGGAAGAAGAACGGCAAATAAATGGACCGGGCGTATCGCAGCCGATTCCTTCCGGCGGATTAAAAGGATGAAATACATCCAGGGTACGGCAAAATACATTATGAAGGGCAGTTTTGAAAGGGCCCCGAGGCTCAGTAACACGCCGCCGGCTGTGAGGGAATAAATATTTCCTTTTCTGACCCAGAGAAAGAACAGTGCCAGTCCCCATACCGAACAGCACAGGGCAAAATTATCGGGCATTGGATTGATGGTATAGTAATAGAATCCCGGGGAGAAATTGAATGTCCATGCAGCGATCAGGGCAGGGAGTTTCCGGTTGAAGATCCGGAAAACCAGCTCATAGATTCCGGCAACGGTAAACAACCCGGTCAGGAACATGAAGAGCCTGGTGATGATGAGGTGATTCCCGAATATCCTGTAAATTCCCGCAACCAGCCACTGCATCAGGGGGAATTCCATCCGGAAGATGCCATCCCCGTCTCCCCTATTATTCCGCCTGGGGTTCAGGATGTTGAAATCCTCCTCATAAAAATTAAGTATGGTCGTCTGAGTCTCAACCTGCCTCCAGACATGCAGGCTCACCAGGTCTTTCTGGAAATGCGGCCAGTGCATGAAAAAGCTGATGAGTACAAGGATCCCCAGCAGCAGGTATTTATTGATGTTTATACCGGATAAAGTCACTGGAATGATTATAAAGATTTTATGCTGCGGTTCTGGCTGTTGCGCCGTTCAGAAATAACATTCTCCGAAAGGGACAGGAGCCTGGGCTCCCATTCTTCGATCAGGGATAACAATTCCCTGTTGTTTGATTCAAACTTTCTGGCAATCTCTTGATTCATTTGAAAGATGTTTTAATCCGTTACGATAATCCCTTTTGCCTTCAATTGAATTATCTGGTCTGAAGGAATTTTATTGCCGATCAGGTTCAGGTATTCGAGTTTTTCCAATCCGAACAAAGGCGTAAGATCATCGATTTCATTTCCCGAAATATCCAGCACCCTCAGCCTGGTCAGGTTGCATAAAGCATCAATATATCCGATCTGGTTATCGGCCAGATACAATTCTTCCAATCTTTCCAGGTTCCAGAGGTCCGAAATATCCGTGATGTTATTGCTGGACAGATCCAGGGAAATGGCATGCCTGCAATGTTCTATCCCGTCGAGCAGATCAATCTGGCTATCGGCAAATTCGATCTCTTCAAAATCCTCCAGGTAATGCGCCGGGAATTCGATTTCAGGATTTCCATACATTCTGACTTTAACGGCATCATAAAACGTACGTTCATGACCGGTGTCGAGCACGTCCTCTTCACTTTGCCGTTCACTTGCTTCGCTTTTATGGAAATAACGGAATCCTTCATGTGCATCATCCCATCCGTAGCCGGGATCGTACCCGATATCCTCCCGGTCTCCGGCAGCAGGGATACCTTCAAAATTTTCGATCAGAAAAATATGTGAATACATGTGGAGTTTTTCTTTATTCCCGCTGTTAAAATAACCGGTCAATGCATTGCGGATGGACTGGCCCCTGTCCGGGTGGTACAGCCTGATCAGTCCGGAAAAGCATCTTGCATCCGTTTCCGTTTCAAAAGAAACAAACCCGGAAATTTTTCCGGCCAGGTTCCGGATGGAACTGAAATCTTTCGTTCTATGCCATTCAATCAACTTCCCTGTGATCCGGTTCAGGTTAGCGTCGGAATATGCCTCAATCAGTCTGGGGTACAGCCCGGCGGCATCCATATTTGACCATTCATCAGGCATGGTTTTATTCCTGTATGGATTTCCGGCAGATGACAATGAATTCCCTGGATTTCTCCGACAGATCATTCCCCTGGTAGTCGCCCAGTATTTTATAGTCTGAAAAATCCGACTTTTCCACCAGGTGTTCCAGCTCGTACCGGAAGAAAAAGCGCAGGGGAAGTGAAAAATTTTCCACTTTCATTTCCCCGTCCTCATCCCATTCCAGTCTGAAATGTACATTTATCCGCTGGTTGATCAGTTCCGGGGTCGTCGATACGGTCCGTTTCACTTTTTTCCCCGGTTCGTATTCTCCCTCGAAATCCGTCAGGTTATCAAGGCCTTTTATGATCTGTTTCAGATCGGGCACAAACGTGTCGAAAATAAATTTTCCTCCGGGATTCAGGTGCCTGTAAACATTATTGATCGCCTTTAGTTGATCGGTTTTTTCCTGAACATGCATCAGGACCCGAAACGGGGCAATGACCAGGTCAAACGAAAAATCAAAATGAAAATCAATGATATTCTGCCTGCTGACCCTGCTTATTTGATCTTTCTCAAGTTTGTTTTTCAGGATACCGAGCATGGAATCGCTGATGTCAATCCCATAAATATCGGCCCCCTGTTCCAGCGCGTCCACGAAGAACCTGCCTGTTCCGACCCCGACTTCAAGCACTTTTCCGGGAGTTTGCCTGATCTCATTAAGAAAAAATTCATTGTCTACGCCATCCCTGATCTGGTGGTAGATCAGATCGTAAAAGCGGGCAAAGATTTCAGGGTAATCCTGTGACATATTTTATCCGGGTTTTTTATTCACACTAAAATAAGTTAAATAAATAAATCCATGGTTCCTGTTGTTGGTAACTTACGGGTGACCATCATGGGATAATCAATAATTTTAACCCGCAACCTGTTTTTTGTGGCATATGAAAAACCTTGGAGTAAACTATTTTGATCTCATCTTCGCGATTCTTCTATTGTGGAGCGCGTACCGGGGGATCACCAAGGGTTTCCTGATCATGGCGGCATCCCTGGCGGCGCTTGTCCTCGGGGTATGGGGGGCAATCCGTTTTTCTGATCTGACCGCCGGTTTGCTGATCGAACACCTGGATCTGCAATCAAAATATACCGCTCTTATTGCCTTTGCCATCACCTTTATCGGCATAGTGATCGCCGTGCATCTGCTGGCCAGGGCGCTGGACAAGCTGGTCAAAGCAGTCGCCCTCGGGTGGGCGAACCGTCTGGCGGGACTGGCATTTGCCGTTTTGCGGACCGCATTTGTGATCAGCATTGTACTTGTTATCCTTAATTCGATTGACCGGAGGGCGCCTTTTATACCGGAGGAACACAAGGAGAATTCATTGCTTTACAAACCCCTTTCAAGGCTGGCACCGGCCATTTTTCCTTATCTGAATTTCGGGGACATCAAAGACCGCATTCAGCAGGCAGGTCCCACGGAACTTGAAACCTGATCTCCGGAAGTTGATTCTGGCCAGCCATCGGAAATCTGAAACTGAAAATCAACTAAGAGAGAACTTTGCTATCTTTGGGCAAAATTTTTTCATGAATTTCATCGAGGAGCTTCAATGGCGGGGCATGGTCCATGACGTCATGCCGGGTACGGAGGAGCAGCTGGAAAAAGAAATGACGACGGCGTACGTCGGTTTCGATCCGACGGCTGATTCCCTACACATCGGCCACCTGGTCTCGGTCATGCTGCTCAAGCATTTACAGCGGGCGGGACACCGGCCCGTGGTCCTGGTCGGGGGTGCAACGGGCATGATCGGCGATCCTTCGGGAAAATCCGAAGAAAGGAACCTTCTCGATGAAGCCACCCTGAGAAAAAACCAGGAAGCCCTAAAGGAGCAATTCAAAAAATTCCTGGATTTCAGTGCGGATGCGCCCAACGCTGCCCTGATGGTGAATAATTATGACTGGATGAAGGAATATTCCTTCCTGAACTTTATCCGGGATATAGGCAAGCACATCACGGTGAATTACATGATGGCAAAAGAATCGGTTAAAAAGCGCATTGGTCCGGACAGCAAGGAGGGAATGTCATTCACGGAGTTTACCTATCAGCTGGTACAGGGATATGACTTTCTTTACCTGTACGATACCATCGGCTGCAAGCTCCAGATGGGCGGATCGGACCAGTGGGGGAATATCGTAACGGGGACAGAGCTGATCAGGCGCAAACGGGAAGGGGAGGCCTTTGCCCTTACCTGTCCCCTGATCACTAAAACTGACGGCGGGAAATTCGGTAAGACGGAAGACGGGAATGTCTGGCTTGATCCGGCCTATACCTCCGCCTATAAATTTTACCAGTTCTGGATCAACGTCAGCGACGAGGATGCCAGAAAATACATCAGGATATTTACCCTCCTGTCAAGGGAAGAGATCGAAGGGGTTATCAGGAAGCATGATGAGGCCCCCCATGAGCGCCTGCTTCAGCAAACACTTGCCAGAGAGGTGACCGTTATGGTCCATTCCGCGGAAGATTACGAGGCTGCGGTGGAAGCCTCCAAAATCCTTTTCGGCAGCTCGACGCGGGAATCACTCGGCAAAATACGGGAAGACCTGTTCCTTTCGGTCTTTGAAGGCGTCCCCCGCTTCACGGTTAACAGGGAAATGGCCGGATCAGGACTTATTGAACTTCTCACGGTACATACTGCAATATTCTCCTCGAAAGGAGAGTTAAGAAGGATGATACAGGGAGGGGGACTGATGATCAACAAGCAAAAAGTGGAGGATCCCGAAAGCAATATAGGCCCAGAGGATTTCATAAACGGAAAATACCTTCTCGTTCAGAAGGGCAAGAAAAATTATTCCCTCATCATTCTTGAAAATTAACAACATCGGATAAACCCTTTACAGACATGACTGATAATAATTCAAAGTACAGTTTTGAGACTTCGGATCTGCTTCTTTACCTGTGGAAAAGGAAGATCCCTCTGCTCATCATCACGCTGTCGGCAGCCATCATATCCACCGTGGTATCCTTTACCATAACCCCCATGTTCAAGTCCACCGTGGTACTTTTCCCTGCCTCAGAATCGCCGGTTTCAAAGTCCCTTCTGCAGGTCAACTTCCAGGACCGTGTCGGGATCCTGGGATTCGGTGACGAACTTCAGCTGGAAAGGATCCTGCAGGTGTTGCATTCGGATGACATACGGGACCATGTCTTCCAAAAGTTCAACCTGATGGAACATTACGACATTGACCCGCTGGGGCACTATCCGAGGACCAAGCTTTACGCTGAATACAACTCCAACATCAAGTTTAAACGGACAGAGTTCAATTCAATCATCATCCAGGTAATGGATAAGGATCCGCAGATGGCGGCGGATATAGCCAACGACATAGCGGCGCTGGTCGACTCGACCATGAACCGCATGAAACGTGACCGCGCCATCACGGCCTTTAAGCTCGTTGAAAGGGAATATCTCCAGGCCCAGGAACGGGTGAAGCAAATTACCGATACCCTCACCTATTACAATAAAAAAGGCGTCGTTTCTTATGACCGTCAGATTGAAAGATATACCGAGGCTTACGGAAGGGCCATCGCAGAAGGGAATTACAATGCTGCAGAAAGGATCAATAAACTGATGCATAATCTGGAGGAAATCACCGGTCCCTTTCTTTATTTCTGGGAAATGCGGACCAATGAAACGCTGAGGCTGAGGGACCTTACCGCAAAATACATCGAAGCAAAAGCCGAAACGGAACTGGCACTTTCATCTGTCTTTATCCTTGACAAGGCCTATAAAGCCGAAAAAAAGGCCTATCCCAAGAAATCCGTGATTGTGATGGTATCAACACTGGCAACTTTTCTGCTGGCCGTGATCCTTTTCCTTTTCTTCGAAAGCTTTTTTAAAAAGATACGTTCTCAGGAATGAGACTGAGCCTTGCACATAAGCAGGAGACCTACTGGGTTTACCTGTTCACTTTTCTTTTTATTGCGATGAATGCCTTTCTCATCGCCAGGGAATTTTATTATTTCAGCTTTGTCCCCCTGCTTATGCTGATTGTCCTGATGGCCTTTTATTCGCTTGACAAACTGGTTTACGTTGCCGTATTTGTCACACCCCTCTCGATCCAGCTGTCCGACATTTTGAAAGGGTATGAATTTGACCTTTCCCTGCCATCCGAGCCGATCATCATTGGAATCATGTTGTTTTTTCTGCTCAAATACCTGTTCGAGGGGAAATTTGACCGCAGGATCATACGCCACCCGGTTTCCATCGCGATCTGGCTGAACATTGCATGGATCTTCATTACCTGTATTACGAGCACCATGCCCATGGTATCCTTCAAGTTCCTGGTATCCAGGATATGGTTCGTTGTCGTTTTCTACCTGGTAGCCAGCCAGGTTTTCAGGGACAGGGAAAACATCCAGCGTTATATCTGGATCTACATCAGTGCATTTCTCATCGTCATAGCCTATGCCTGGTCCCAGCATGCAAGGTTCGGTTTTTTCAACCAGCAGGCTGCCCACTTTGTAGTGCAACCCTTTTACAATGATCACACTTCCTATGGGGCCATACTGGCCATGCTGATCCCTGTTGTTATTGGTTTTCTGTTTACCCTCCACGGCACCAGCCTTTTCCGGCGTGTTTCATCCTGGATGGTTCTTTTTATTTTTCTTGCCGCCACGCTGTTTTCCTATACCCGGGCGGCATGGGTAAGCCTGATGGGAGCACTGGGTGTATACATTATCCTCAGGTTAAGGATCCGTTTTGTTTTCATTGCCCTGATAGGTATCGTGGCCATAACCTATGCCTACAACCGCCGGGCGGACATATTGCTCCAGCTGGAACAGAACCGGCAAACCTCATCGGAGGACCTGATGGAACATATGAAGTCCATATCGAACGTCGCCACCGATGCCTCCAACCTGGAAAGGCTGAACCGCTGGAGCTGTGCCTTGAGGATGTTCAGGGAAAAACCGTTGTTTGGCTGGGGACCCGGCACCTACATGTTTAACTATGCTCCCTTCCAGCTGGAGCGGGAAAAAACCGAGATCAGTACCAATGCAGCCACCATGGGAAATGCGCACAGTGAGTACATCGGTCCCCTTGCCGAATCGGGATTCCCGGGCACAATAACCTTCCTAGCCATCGTGATTGCCACCTTTATAACCGGGATCAGAAACTGGTCCCGTGCGACCGACCGTAAAACCAGGATCATTTCCATCTCCCTGGTACTTGGCCTGGTCACCTATTATCTGCACGGCCTGCTGAACAATTTCCTGGATACCGACAAAGCATCCGTCCTGTTCTGGGGATACACGGCCGCGCTGGTGGCCGTCGATGTTTACCACCGTAACACGGAACGGGGGATTAGCGCAGCAAACGCGGAACTCTCAGCCAGTCAGGCCGGGGGGAAATAGCACCGGATCCGGGAAAATCGTTATGCATGATCAGTGGGAAGGAAATGGTCCGGCCTATCAGTTGGGCTTGAAATCGATTCCAAGGATGGTGATGTCATCAAAAATGGCCTGGTTCCCGCTAAGGATTCCCTGGGCCCTTATGATCTCCTGGATGTTGTGCTGTATGGACCTGGGATTCGAAAGATGTTTTTCAATGTTCCCGGTACCGAATTCCACCCCCTTCTCATCCACGAGCTCCACCAGTCCATCCGTATAGCAAAGAAGTTTCGAAGCTTCTTCAATCCTGTAATCCCCAATCTCAATTTTCGGGATCCTGTCGAGCATTCCCATGCCCACACAGCCTTCCCTAAGCATTTTCAACTTTTTTTTCTTCTTTTCGTACAGGATGGGAGGATTATGGCCGGCATTGATATACCGCAACTCATTTTTGCTGATGATGTATTTGCCGATAAAAAGGGTCAGGAATTTTTCACCTTTTGCACTGGCCATAACGCGTTCGTTCAGTTTTATAACCAGTTTGTCAAGCGGGATCCTGTTGGTAAAGAGGGCGCGCAGATTGGCCTGGAAATTGGACATCAGGATGGCTGCGGACATTCCCTTGCCCGAAACATCCGCTATGCAGAACCCGACCTCATCATCATTCAGGGCGATGCAGTCATAATAGTCCCCCCCGACCGAAAAATGCGGATGGTAGAACGCATTGAAACGTATATGCGTATACTGCGGCAGTGTGGAATTTTCCGGGATAAGCATGTTCTGCATCCGGGAGGCAAGTTCAAGCTCCTTCTTCATCGCCTCCTGGCGAAGGCTTTCATTGAAGAGCCGGATGTTTTCGATGGCCACGATGATCACATTCGATATGGTCTGGATGAAATGAAGGTGTTTTATAGTGGGACTCACACCTTCGGCTTCTTCATCGATATCGCCGATCAGCACAAAGGCAAGCGGGGTATCCTGGGTGATGACCGGGATGATGATATCGAAGCTCTTCAGTCTCTCATTAGGGCTGGAGGTTACAAAGCTGATCTCTTTGATGTGCAGCAGGTCTTTTTCAACATCGATGCTGGCAACATCGGCCCTGTCAAGTCCCGTTGTAAGGATGGTATCCCAATGTTCGTTCAATTTGAAAAGAGCGATCTTGCCGATATTCAGCTCATCCTTCAGGATGGTTTCATAGCGTTTCAGCAACTGTGAAATGGAAAGATTTTCATTGATGGCCTGGGTGATCTCAAGCAGGGCATTCAGCTTGAAGGTGGATAACTTTAACCGTTTGAATGAAGCCTGTTCTGCCATGGTTTATCAGCTTGTTTTGCCGGCTAGTCTTTCACCCTTTCCACGTATTCCCTGGTACGGGTGTCTACTTTTATTTTTTCCCCCTGGTTTACAAAAATCGGGACATTAATGGTTATTCCCGTCTCCAGGGTTGCGGGCTTCAGGGCCGTGCTCGACGAAGTATCCCCCTTGACACCGGGTTCGGCATAAGTTACCTCCATGACTACAAAGGGAGGCAGATCGCAGGTCAGGGGAGTTTCCGTGTCGGCATGGTAAACGATCTCCACTTCCTGTCCCTCTTTCAGGAATTCTGACCCGTCTATCATGGCCGGTTCCAGGTTGATCTGTTCAAACGTTTCCAGGTGCATGAAATGATAACCGGTATCGTCCTGGTACAGGAACTGGTAAGGCCTTCTCTCAATCCTTGCAACCGAAATCTTGACCCCGGCGGAAAATGTATTTTCGATGACCTTGCCGGAGGTCAGGCTTTTGAGCTTTGTACGGACAAAAGCCGGACCTTTACCGGGTTTTACATGCTGGAACTGCACGATGGTGTAAAGGTCATTGTTGAATTCAATGCAAAGGCCGTTTCTAAAATCTGCGGTATTAGCCATAAAATAAGAAATGAATGTGTTGCCAAAGATAGTAAAACCCTCAATATTTCAGACCCGACCATTCGATCAGGTCACATTTTACAGAACCCACGATCAGGTCGAATTTTCCACGGATGGGAACGCAGTTCGGATCATCTGAGAACCAGAGGGTCATGTCGTCCTCCTTCCTGAAAATTCGTCCCGGATCAACAAAGGGAACCAGTTTGATGCAATTGAAGGTCCCCCCCCGGGTGGTTATGGTCTCCCTTCCGCGGAATCGCATATTAAATGGGAACAGTTCATCATCGAAAAAAGTATTAAAATAAATGATGTCATCGTACTTCATGGTGTCATAATTGATGGTCCTCGCATAATAGAAAACCGAGACCATGTCCCTGATGTTCCCGGGGATTTCATGGTTGCCGGATTCGGAACTTATTGCCCTAAGGCTGTCGTGGTAATAATCGACCACCTCGTATTTACGGTAGTTCCCTTCCCGGATGTCACGGATTGATTTAAAGGGAAGCAGGGTTTCGGGGTCGAAAAAACCGCCGTACATGTCCCGTATCTTATAAAGCTTATCTGCGAGCCCTGTACTGCTGGCGATCGTTTCCGCATAATAAACCTGCCTGCCCCGGATGCTGTCAAGCCTGAGGAATGCATCGACCCGGCCGGCATTAAGGGGACCGTAATAGACCTGGAATACCAGTTTTTCACCCGGCACAAAATTATTCTTTTCCATTCCTGGTCCGGGGAGATTCTGTGCCTGTCCATAAAGGGCGCTGAAGAACATGAAGCAGAATATGGCTGGTATGGATCTCATTTTGTTTTCCCCGGGAAGATTTTATCCTTTGGTATGGTGGCGACAAAATCCTTCAGGTAAAAAGGCTCAAAGTATGCAACGTCCTCAAACTTCTTTTGTTGCCAGGATTGTTCCGCCAGGGGTATCATAAACCGGGCAGAAGGTATAATATTCCCTATGAATAAGGCATTTCGGTTATGGATTTTTTCCATGCTTTTTTTCGCACCGTTCCCGAAAAATACGATGAGTCCGTTCGCCAGCCTTTCCCGAAAACTGTTTTCATCAATAACCATGGCGGAAACTTCTTCAATTTTTTCCCCTTCACGGGTATACAGGCAGGTATATACCTCCATCCTTCGTGCATCGATCATGGGACAGAGAAGGGTGGATGCATCCTTCTCCAGGATTCCTGTGATGGCTTCATTCTGAAGAGCCCCTGCGACCAGTATATCCAGGGTCCCGATCCCGATCAGCGGCAGGGCGGACCCGTAGGCAAGTCCCTTTGCCGTCGATACGCCGATCCTCAGTCCGGTATAGGATCCGGGTCCCATGCTTACGGCGATGGCATCAAGCCCGGGGACTTCAAGACAGTTTTCTTTTAAAAGGTCCCTGATGAAAACGGCTAACTGGCTTGAATGTGATTTCTCATCATGGCTTTCCTTTATCCCCAATAACTTTCCATCCGCCGACAGGGCAACCGAGCAGATCTGTGTGGATGTATCAAGATTGAGTATTAAGGGCATTATCCGGCTCCGCAGGGAAATTATTCCTTCTTCTTTTTCTTTTCCGTCTTGAAAAGGTCCTCTTTTTTAACCACTTCAACTGCGATTCCCGGTTTCAGTTTCTTGGAGACGGCATTATATGGCGCAACGATGATCTCATCGTCATCTGCCAGTCCCTCGACAATCTCGATGTAGTTATCATCCTGAATGCCGGTTTTCACTTTCCTTACCTCTGCCTTGCCATCTTTTACCATGAATACAAGCTCAACGAGGTCCTCCGCCGATTTGCCCTCATTCATGGCCAGCTGTTTCCCGCCCAGGGTGTCGGAAAGGACGGAATCCGCCCTTGTGGTTACGGCCTGGATGGGCGCGGCGAGCACATTTGTGACGGTATTGGTCTGGATATCTACCGTTGCAGACATACCCGGACGGAAAGGATCCGAGTAACCCTGATCATAAAGGCTCTGGTAGGATTCACGCAGCAACAATACCTTGACTTCAAAATTCGTCACCTGGTCCGTCGTCAAACCGGTGGTTTTTGCCGAATTGGCAATTTCCGTTACCACTCCCTTAAACTTTTCACCAAGGAAGGCATCGACCTCAATCAGGGCAGTATCATTCTGGTTCACCCGCACGATGTCGTTCTCATTCACCTCGACCAGCACTTCCATCCGGTTCAGGTCCGCAATCCTCATCATTTCGGTTCCCGTCATCATCTGTGCTCCGACCACACGTTCCCCCTTTTCAACGTTCAACATGGAAACCGTTCCGTCCATGGGCGAGTAGATCGAAGTTTTTACCAGGTTTTCCTGGGCTTCCGCCAGGGCGGCTTCCGCGCTTTTAACCGAATAACGTGCGGCATCCAGTTCAGCCTTGGCGATCTGGTAGGCCGAAAGTACGGTTTCATACACGGACTCGGAGATCGCCTTTTCATCCCAGAGTTTTTTATTCCGCTTATAATCCAGTTCCTTCTGAATGAACTGGGCTTCCGCCTGTGCGAGCATGGCCTTCGAGGAATTCAGGGATGCCATGGACCGGTCGCGTGTGGAAATGTATACTTTCGGGTTGATGCGGGCCAGCAGTTGTCCGCTCTTTACCATATCCCCCTCCTTGACTTGCATCTCCACGATTTCACCGGATACATCCGGACTGATCTTGACTTCGGTTTCAGGCTGTATCTTGCCATTTGCCGTGATGGTTTCGGTGATATTTCTGCGTTCAATTTTTTCCACGGCAACCTGCACGGTTTCTTCTTTGCCGAACCAACCTGCTTTTTTCCCCACTACGGCGAGAACGATCAATACTGCCGCTGCCATGAGTATATAACGCAAAAGTTTATTGGTTTTCATTTCTGCTTTGATATTAGTTGATTTAAGTTCAAGATTCGGGGGTCACAAACGGACGGGATTGCCCCTGTAAAAGTCGAGGACCTTCATTTTAAAGATATAGTCGTATTTGGCCTGCAGCAGGTTTGACTGGGTTGCTGTCAGCCTGTTTTTTTCCGCATTGTAGTCCACCGTATTTACCAGTCCCACTTCAAATTTCTCCTCCGTATACTTAAAGGATTCTTCCATCGATTTCAGCGCTTCTTCGGTGGCCATGTATTTTTTCCTTGCGGCAATGGCATCGGCGTATGCCTGCTGTATGCTTTTATAAAGGTCCATTTTGGTGGTTTCAAGGCTGAGTTCAGAACTCATGACATTGATCCTGGCATTGCTGATGCTGGTATTGACCGTCCAGCGGTTGAAAATGGGTACCCTGAGGCCCATGGAAATCGTGGTGCTCTGGTTCCCGTTCATCTGGTTCCAGAACGGGACATCCTCCCATTGACCCGTATTGAGATTGATCCTTTGCCTGGCATCCGAAAAGCCGGTCCCCCATTGGGCACTCAGGAAAAGACTGGGACTCCGGCTGCCATGCGCAATGCTCAGTCCCTCGTGGGCACTCTTCAGCCTGTATTCCGCACCCTGGACCTGTGGCAGTGTCTCCAGGGCATCACGGTAAACGCTTCCAACCGTCAACATTAAGGGTTCCCTGGCAACATCCCCGAATTCTGGGACCTCAATTTCAAAATTCCCCACGGAGTCCAGATCAAGCATCTGGGTGAGATCGAGGTAGGATATATCGAGCCGGTTCTGTGCCTCAATCACATTCAGTTCCTCCGATGCAGCCTGGGCCTGTATTTCGAGCAGGGATCCACGGGCCAGGCTGCCGGCATCCACAAGCTTGGAAGTTCGTTCAACCTGTTGAAGGGTGAGATCGTGCTGGTTAATGGCCACCTGGAGGAGTTCCTTGTTGAAAAGGATCTGGAGGTAGGCGGAAGCCAGGAGCAATGATATGTCGTTTTTCAGTTTTTCCAGATCCTGCAGGCTGGCAAGAAGGTTGAATTCATTTTGCTGTATGGTATTCAGCTGCTGTAAGCCGTTGAAGAGGCTAACCGAGGAGGAGAGGTTAACGTTGTCGGACATGATCGTCTGGTTCTCCTTGAATTCATAGGTGGTCTGGTCCAGTGCACGGCCAAAGGAAAAACCGTGGTTGACACCTGCATTCAGGTTGGGAGCAAGTTCCACCTTGGACTGGTTCAGGAGGTTTTGGTAATAATGCGTATTCAGCATCTGCTGTTTAATGTTGATGTTGTTGTCAAAGGCATATAATATGCAGCGCTCAAGTGACCAGACGTTCTGTGCGTTGATGCTGGCAAAAAACGTCATCAGAAGTATGGGGAACAACAAGATTAATTTCTTACTTTGCTTCATGCCTGACATGGTTTAAAAGAAACATAAAGATAATTAATTACACATATAAAAAAGGAGATAATCCATGGCTTTCTCAGAGAAATCCTTTGACCATAGAAATTTTGGTAAAATAACCATAGTAAAGAGTCCCAGGGCAAGCAGGATCAGCATTTCCATGAAACCATTCGAACCGCTCAGGCTAACCGTTCCCATGCTGGTATCCTATAAACGTGCCGAAGAATTTCTGAACCAGAAAGAGAGCTGGATACAGAAAAACCTTGAAAAGATCCGGAAACTCGAGGACCGTTATACCCTATTTACCGAAGAGACGCAATTCAGGACAAATGAGCATGTGCTGGAGATTTCCCGGCATCCGGAAGGGGACCCAGGGGTGAGCCTTAAAAACAAAAAGATCCTGGTTCATCTGCCGACGCATGCCGATGTAAAAGATCCGGGGATCCAGGAAATGATCCGGTGGGGCATTCAGGCTGCATGGAGAAAGGAGGCAAAAAGATATCTTCCGGAAAGGCTTGGTGAATTATCACGCAAGCATAACCTGCCTTACAGCAAGGTGATCATAAAGAATAACAAAACCCGCTGGGGTTCCTGTTCCCACAGGAATAATATCAATCTCAGCCTGCACCTGATGAGGCTGCCGGATCACCTGATCGATTACATACTGTTGCATGAACTGGCGCACACGGTAAACAAGAACCATAGTAAAGGATTCTGGAGGGACCTTGAAAAGTTATACCCCGGCGCAAGAAATGCAGACAGGGAACTCAAGGAATACCGGATAGATATTTATTAGGAAGTATCGTGATGGAAGCAGTTGGAATCAGCCTTCGTGGATATTCCTTTCGAGTATCCTGTCCAGGCTGCTGACATACTCCAGGGCCTTCTTCTTGCCAAAGAGCTTGGTGAATTCAAGGATAACAAAATCCTTGATATCGGTGATCCAGTCCAGGTAGGAAAGCGTCGATATCCTCCCGTCCTCCTGTTTGTCCATGTAGCGCTTGACAATGTTAACCTTGGAATGGTAAGCCATATAAGCTTTAATGGATGTTAAAAGAGGCTGATCGAGGTGATTCTCGATATACTTCAATTCACTCGGGATCACTTCGTAGGTGATCTCGTAATAATTGCTGAAAGGAAAGTTCCAGTTGATGTAATGTCTGAAAAAATTGGCGATGTTGAAAGTTTTTCTCATTTCTTCCTTGTCCACCGAATCCAAAAATAGTTTGTTCAGGCTCTTACGGTAAGCATCCTTAATGCTGTTGTCCAGTATCTCGGTGATCTCGGTGACATGTTTCTTGTAGTCGGCCGAAAAATTATTCAGGGAGAATTGTTTGTTGTTGAAAGGATTCTGGAACTTGATTATCTTGGTTATTACGGCAACTTCATCTTTCATCAGATTGACAACCGGGAAAATGTTCTCCTCCCAGATCCTTTCATAAAGTTTTTCGGTAAAATAACCCGAAAGGACCAGTTTATCCAGCTGTTCATCCTTTTTTGTCAACTGTTCTATTTCACTGTGATAAAGGGTAAGATACTGGCTTATCCGGCTTTTGATCTGGGCTTTTTTTGCATCAACGATCAGCTGGATGTACAAAGGATAATACTCTTCTTTCCTGTATAGTTTCGGTTTGGCCCTTTTGTTAAGGTAATGCTTTACCGTGATTTTTTTACTCTGCATATCATTTACCCTTCCCAAGAAAGTAAATTTATAAAAAAATTGGAATACCATTTTAATCTTCAGGGAGGAGACTGCAGGGATTTACCCTGGAAAGGCTTTTCCCGGGTCCCGAAAGTGCCGGAGCCGGGATGATTTTACTCGAAGTCCATTTTCAGGTCTTCGACATACATCTTGAGATAGAACTCGTAATCGTGCATCACCTCGTTTGTATTCAGCGCAGCTTCATTGTGGATAAATATCTTTTTTTCCGGGTCTTTCATGTTGCGGGATTTGGATGCAGCTAAGCTAAGGGCTTAATATTAAGTGATCATTAAGTTAATCTTAAGTTGGTTCCTAATAATCAACAAGTTATTAACAATTTTTACCCAGAATATGAATACCGGTTTAACCCGGTGTAAAGCAAAACCGGATTTCTTCACCTGCGGTCCAGCCTTGTCAGTCCAGCATCCATTGCATCCTGCAATGCAGCGAGGAATTCAGCCATTTCAATGGGCCGCCCGAGCAGTGGATTTTCCCATGCGCTTCCGCATGGGCGGTACTGGGGCATTATGTTCACATAGGTATCGGGCGAGACCTCCCGGGAAAGGAATTCCATGATCCTTCGGGTTCCCGCGATCCCGTGAGGCATTACCAGGTGCCGGACCAGCAGTCCCTTTTCGGCTATCCCGGCGGGACTTATTTTCAGGTCCCCCGCCTGCCTGTGCATTTCCTTGACAGCTTGCCTGGCAATGCCGGCGTAATCCGGGGCATCGCAGGTATCGGTTGAGATATCCGGGTTCCAGAACTTGAAGTCCGGCATGTAAACATCCACGATCCCCTCAAGTTGTTGAAGTGTTGATACGCGATCGTAACCGCCTGAATTGTAAACCAGGGGAATGCTGAGCCCGTCTTCGACGGCCGGCATCAGTGCCTGCAGGATCTGGGGGACCACATGGGTGGGGGTGACAAAATTGATGTTGTGGCATCCGATGGACTGCAGTGTAAGCATCATGTCTGCAAGCTCCCTGGGGATAACGGGTTGTCCCCTTCCTTCATGGGAGATATCAAAATTCTGGCAGAAATTGCACAGCAGGTTGCAATGGGTAAAGAAAATGGTCCCGGAACCGCGGGTTCCTGAGATGGGGGACTCCTCACCGAAATGCGGCATATAACTTGAAACCACAGCAAGCTCACCGGTTTTGCATGTGCCGAGATCCCCTGAAAGCCGATCTGCATGGCATTCCCTCGGGCAGAGGGTGCAATCCCTCAAAGCGTCCGTGAGCATTGCTGCCCGGTCCTTAAGTACGCCGGTTTTATAGGCCTGAATGTAGGAGGGTTCCATGGGACTAAGTTATGGAGAAAGTTGCAACCGGGATGAGAAGGTTTGGGACTATTAGGTTGGGACTAATAGTTCCAAACCTTTCCCTGGACTTGAGAAATTTTCGTAAATTTGCACCTCGATTTACGGATTGACCCATGGTGTAATTGGCAACACATCGGATTTTGGTTCCGAAGAGTCTAGGTTCGAGCCCTAGTGGGTCAACAGAAATAACAGTTTAACTTTTTGTTTAACAATTAATTAGACTGTTTTTATTTAGATAATGCTGTAACTATACTGAAACAATTTAGAAGATTTCTTAGTTATTTGTGTTATGATATCATTTAGTATTTGTCTGGGGATTAGGTAATATATTGGATGTGATAAATCACACTCTTACTCTTACATTGACTGCAAAATATCGTCATTACTCTACTTAACTTAGCTCCACATTCACATCTCAGTAATGTAAGATTTCATAATATTTCAGACAATTCTTTTAATGCAGCTTCTGCAGCCAATCCTTCAATAGCTTTATCGATAATCCTTCTTATTAGATCATCAACAATTGCTGGTCGAAATCCTAACCTAATTGCGAATGCTTTACAAAGACTTAATTCTCGATGATGAATTTCTCCATCAACTAACATTACCGTAATTAAATCATAGATTTGATCGAATCTTTCTCTTAGAGTTTTCGGAGGGTAGAATCTAATTTCCCCTGGATTATCAAGTACACGCTGTACTTCAGATTTATCCATATAACACTTCTCAGCAAGCGATAAAATGTAATCGAATTCTATATTCTCGATTTTACCGTCTGCCATTGCTACAGAAAGAAGATTTTAAAAATGACTTTTACGTTTCTTTCTGTCGTAACTGTCAAATAATTCTTGAATACCCATGATAATTGGTTTAATAATTTATAGATTGAATAAGGTAATCAACAGCGGATAAAAAAATAGACAACCCTTGCGTGATCCGAGATCCTTATAAATATCTTGTTCCCGTTTACCCATTGAATGGCAAGTCCAGCAAAATGTAGTTGATAGCGAGGAACACTTTACACCCATCATGTTTGCCGCTGCTGAAGGCCATATTGACGTCGTAAGGATACTTCTTGAATACAATGCAGATCCTTCACTGGAAGATATCGATGGTGATACAGCCGAAACCTTTGCCCGGCAGAATGGTCATTCGGAGGTGGCCGATCTGCTGAAATCAGAGACTATTCAATAACGATTTTTGATCTGTATACTTTTTCCCCTTTCAGCTCAATAATATAGATGCCTACAGGAAGATCTTTCCTGTCCAGTAAAAAATTACCAGATAAAATATTACCGGATTTCCTGACAATCCTTCCTGAAATATCCATCAGAACCATTTTATATTCATGATTTTCCGGATTGGGAAAGGTAATGGCAGCCTCGGATGTAAATGGATTCGGGTATACCGATATCCCGGGTTCTCCGGGGACGTAAATCCCAACGATAGTCTCTTCATCATAGTTGGAGAACGGCGAGCTGTAATCATCGGCCTTGAATTGTGTTGGAAAGCAAGGTTCCGGTTTGTCCACTTTGATCCTGTAATAATTAATGCCTGAAGGGGGATTATTGTCGCTCCACGACCGGTTGCTGCTGGAAATGGTCAGAATGCTGAACAGGCTATTCAATTCACTACCCCGGTAAATCTCATATTTGAAATACTCAAATCCTTCATATTCATCCCAGTTCAGATTCACCTCATTGGATAATCCCAGATTGGTCTGAAGGTAGATCGATTTATGGTGCTCGCTAAGTTCTGATTCATTTCCACAGGAATCTGTTATGGAAATTTTATAGAAATGGGCATAATCCTGGGGAAGCGATGAATCATCGACAAAGATGGAAAGGTCATCGAAAGGAACGGTGCCGATTTTAACATAATTGTCTTTGGCCGACTGCTCACGATAAATATTATAGGCGGAGATTCCCTGGTTGTAGGTTTTTTCCCATACCACCATGATCCTGTTGTTGTTGTTTACCGTAATCATACAGATCTCAGCATCCTGGTATGTTGAAATCTCACTGATCGTGGCAGATTCATCTGTATAACAATTATGGGCATCACCTATGGATGCTTGATATTCTCCAGGTCCCAGCCCTGTGATAGAAGCGGTTGAAGCCCCGTTCGACCAGCTGTAGTGATAGGGCGGGGTCCCTCCTGAAACATCCAGGTTGACATACCCGTTATTAGCTCCTTCACAGATTTTATTCGAATAATTCTTTTCTACAGTCAGTGGGTCGGGTTCGGTGAGAAGAACGCTGTCCCTGACCGTTTGTCCCGACTGGTCGGTGACCGTAACATGGTACCAGTGGCTGGCTGACATTCCGGTTGCCGAAGTTGTTGTTGAACCGGCTGGATTATCCCATAAGTAGTTGTAGGGCTCTTTCCCGCCCCATGCCGTTACGGTAGCCGATCCGTTATTTCCCCCGAAACATAAAAGATCTGTGGAGTCTATGATGTCGGCAAACAACCTGGGCATCTCGGTAAGCCGGACACTGTCTGTGGCAGTACATCCATTCGCATCGGTCACGACCACATGATACCAGATGTTAGCATAAAGACCTGTGGCCTGCCCATCAATTGTGGCTGCATTATCATCCCACAGGTATTCATACGGAGGTGTCCCTCCTGAGGGGGTTACGGTTGCATCACCGTCAGCTGCTCCTTCAAAAGAAACATTTGTGCTGTCAGTAATTTCCGTTATCAATGGTTCGGGCTCGCCGATGGTAATGACATCGACCACCACTGAATCCAGCGCATCGATAACCGTAACCACATATTCCCCGGGACTCAGACCGCTGATGTCTTCCGTTGTTTCCCCGTTTGACCAGTAAAAAGAATAGGGTGCCTGGCCGTAAACGGGTGAAAGATCGATCGAACCGTCATTAGTACCGGGGCAGTTCAGGTCTTCCTTTGTATAGGATAATCCGCCGTCAATAAAAAGGTGGTCCCAGAAATAGAGATCAAACGTATCCTCAACTCCACCATAACTTCCGTCTACCTGGACAAAATATTTTTGTCCGGGTGTTAATCCCTTACATTCAAGGGCAGCGGCATAGTCTTGTTTCCCGGGGAAATCGTCATTGGCAGTGATGAATGTATAATTGTCAATCAGAATATCAGCACAGGTATTTGCCTCGTAAAGTGCCATCTTGTTATCCATTCCTTCCGAATCAAACGAGATCATTCCATGTACAGGTGCGGTAAACCAGAACCACACACTGTTATGTAAGATTGTGTCACACCAGGATCCAAAAGCTT
>CAYSJH010000032.1:0-49411 GCA_964431315.1 uncultured Bacteroides sp.
AACCAGAACCACACACTGTTATGTAAGATTGTGTCACACCAGGATCCAAAAGCTTCACATTCTCCAAAGGGTGGATGGGGTTCATTCTCTTCGACGGTCCCGAGGACATTGTCGAAAGTACCGATAAACCCGGTTAATGACAGTTCAATGGCATTGCACACCGAATCGTTGGGAGGTCTTTCCCGGGCATGTACCAGGAGTCCGGCCGAATTGGAGCAGCTTCCCTGGTAACCGGTAACGGTATAATTGAAATCTCCCATGGAAGTGGGTGTGATTGTTACGGTTTGTGATGTGGTATTATCAAGAAACTGAGAGGGAGACCAGGAATAGGAATCGGCTCCAAAGGCAGATATTGTGTAGCTGGAATTAACCGGAACAGTAATCTCTGTTTCAGGTAATAATATTTCAATCTGGGATACAACGTCAATATAATCATCCCGGACCAGTGTATCATTCCCGCCCGGTCCGATAACAATCAGGCTTATTGTTTTTCGTCCTTCTGTTGAATAGGAAACCTGGTGAGGCCCTTTGGTAATGGCAGTGGCAGGAGAAGCATTTTCCCCGAAATCCCATTGAAACGTAGTGGCTGTATTATTATCGAGGTAAGTGAAAGTCACGTTGCTCGCCAGGCACACTTTTTCGTTGGAAGATTCAAAGAGTGCCCTGGGAGCACTGGACACAACCGTATAAGCTCTGATAGTAAGATTATCCCCATAAAAATCTCCCTCCGGATCGAGAGATCCCCAGACAGAACCGTCCCCACTGGACCAGTTCACACCTGTTTTAATTAGCGGGTCCATGGCTCCAGAGCCATCTCTTTGTGTTTCGACTGGAAGTGGGAAATTATAACCCGGTGTAAAATACCTGATCTTTATGTAAAAATCGTCATTCACCATGACAGGCATTTCAAAGGTACTGTACCCCGGGTATTCGATGAATACATTTAATTTACTTGTAAGCAGGTTGTTAAGGTTATTTCCATCAAAATCATCGTATATCTCAATATCAATTATGGTTCCCTCGGTATTGATATTTGTCCCTATCCTCGTGAGCAATTCCGGACCAGGGGCAATGAATTTTGTTAAACCATATGCTATTGACGAGCCTTTACCATAATTATTGCCCCAACCCAGGTCATTGTGCAAATAGATCTTATCTATCGTACTGGTATCCCAGCGAACCGGGAAGTGGCAGTTATTTTGAAGGATGTTGGCATCCTGGTAAGAGCAGTAATAAAAACCATCCTCAGCCCAAGATTCTCCCCAGCAGTCTTTAATGATCCAGACACCAACACCTCCTGCAGTGGTTTTATTATCATCCCACCCGACTATTAACCCGGGATTGTTCCATCCATGGGATTCAGGACAGTAATACGTATTGAAAGAAGAATTAAAAAAATCATTATTATAATAAGCCGTTGTATATACTGCACCGTAATCCATAATTGTTTTCTTGATCACATCCGGGTCTGCCGGAAGCAAACGCATTTCCGGCACATAGGCCGGGAGATCAAAATGGGAGTAGCAGGTCCGGTCTATAGTATCATATGGATCATAGGTTTCAAGAACAGGTCCGTCGAGACGGTTCAGGTACCCCCCTGCAACAAGACGGTTGAAATTATCTGTATAATCAAAAGAATGACCGTGACAAGTAATCATGTTTTGTTCTGACAGGTCATATTCCCCGAATCCGGTCACCAGCCACCGGGATTCAATTGCTCCGAGGACTGCAAAGGCAGTGGGACTGGAGATCCGGTTTCTCTTCACAGAAGTGACCAATCCATAGTCTCGCAGATCGTACCTGAAAGGGAAATCCTGAGTGCTTTTCAACCTTGATGGATCGGGGCGTTCCTTGAAGTGTGCAAGATCCTGCAAATCAGGGGCTTGAGCTTTATCTGTATTGGTTTGAGAGATAACATTTGCAGAGAGAAACAGGCTTGCGATGAGAAGAATGACAGTTCTCATTTGGCGCAGGTTTTGAAACGAGTGATTAAAACAGAAGTAACTGAAATGATTGAAAGAAATAATTATTCATCGTACAAAGGGATACTAAAGTTACTAAAAATTAGTGGACTTTTTCATTCAGGCAATATACTTTCGATTTGCAGGCTGGAGACTGCAGACTCTTATTCCCGTGTGTGGAGGCCACGTTGGAGGTTAATTCAGTGAGGAACCACATCATCGTAACAATGGCAATCAGGATGAGGTAAGGATGTATACAACGTGTCCAGGATAACTGTTTGAGCGTTTTCTTTCACAGAGGCAATACCATTTAAGCAAGATTGTTTTGAAGTATATCCCTCACTGTTAAGGATTATTTCGCTATTCCTGGCTTATAACGATAATAGTACTGTTGATTTGCAGTACTGAGATAGATCTGGAATTTAGGATTATCCATGACGAATCAGTTTTAATAAATTAGTAGGAATATTATTGCTTGTGAATTGTAACTATCTATATTCAAAGTCTCCTAACTAATATCTAATTGCATAAATTAGCGTATTTATCTTTCAACGTTCATTGAAATACCTTTTGTTTTGTCCATTCAAATGGATGAGCGTTTTTATTGTATGCAGCACAATACTTTTCAATGGCTTCCATAAGTTGTTCAATTGAAGTAAAGCTTGCTTTGTGCAGTGCATGTTTTGTCAGAATGCTGAACCAAACCTCAACTTGATTTAACCAGGAAGCATGTGTTGGTGTGTAATGAAAATGAACATTTTTATGTCTGGCCAGCCATTGATCACGTTTGGGTTTATGGGTACTTAAATTATCTAAAACCACATGTATCTGCCGGCCTTCATATTGTTTTATGATACCATTCATGAAGAGTAAGAATTCTATTCTGCGTCTTCTTTGAAATTGGTTAGTTTTTATCAGGCCGGTTGATATCTCCAGTGCGGCATACAAATTAATTGTACCATGGCGTTTGTATTCATGGTTATAACCGGTAATCGCTTTCCCGTTTGGAAGTTTAAGCCATCCTTGAGCCCTTTCCAAAGCCTGAATAGCAGGCTTTTCATCAACACAGATGACAACAGCGTTGTTTGGGGGATCAAGATACAATCCAATGATATCGGCTGATTTGGCAGTGAATTCCGGATCTGTGCTGATACACCAACTATGTTTGCGTTGTAAGTGAATGTCATACTTCTTTAGAACGCGCCATACAAAATCAGCACTACCATGCCCAGATGTTCAGCTATCAAATTACCATTCCAGGAACTATACCCTTCGGGGGGCTTAGTATCTAGTAAACGCAAAATCTTTTTCTCGATGGCTGTGTCATATTCCTTGGGTTTACCGGTTCTTTTCATGTCTTCCAATCCGGCAAGACCTGAATGGATAAACCTGGATCTCCATTTTCCTATGGTAGCCTCACGTGTGTGCATAAAGTCAGCTATCTCTTTGTTGGTTTTACCTTCATGGGCAAGTAAAATGATTTTTGCGTGTTCGTTGAAACGTGCTTCAATGGTTGTACTATTGCCCCATGATGTAAGTGTTTGAAGATCATGTTTGTTCAAAACAATTGGCTTCGCTGTTCTCATATATTTGCTGTTTTGATAGCAAATACACATAATTACGTTTATTTATGCAACTAAGTACTAGTGAGGAATTTTATTCACTCAGTACCCATTAGAGCCAAACTCTTTTGGATTGGCAATAGCATCAAGGAATGATTGAGGAATTGGCCTTACTATATTTTTCGAATCATCAAAGTTTGTAATATCAGGGTTTTTTGCTGAAAGATATGCACTGGTAAGTTTGCCAAATCGTTTCAGGTCGCACCACCGGACTTGCTCACCAGCCAGCTCACGTGCACGTTCTGCCAGGATAAAGTCAAGATTAACATCACCCGGATTAACTGTCATTTCATCTGCACGACCCGTTACAGCCGCACGTTGACGAATGGTGTTTACGTACCCGGCTGCAGCTGCCTGATCGTTATTGAAACGAAGTGCCGCTTCGGCAGCAATCAGGTAAACTTCGCCCAGGCGAAGAATCGGGACATCTCCCTGCCAGTGCTGATTGGAATAAATCCAGTACAATGATGATAATTTTCGCATAGAAGGGTAACAATCCTTGTATGCACTACCCAGAGGCATTGTTGCTGAAGTAACCCACCTGCCATCGGATTCGAACATGTCTGTCGGATCAACGCAAAGGAAAGGTAACATGGCTTTCTCAGCCGCCGGTATGATATAATTTGGAGTGAATACCGAGAGGCCGTCAAGATAACCGTCTCCATCCTCATCCACCATATTGGTATTTCCGGAAGCGTTTACTCCATAATAACTTTTTCCGCCATAATATACATCAGTAGTATTATATGTACCGGCAGTATTTTTAATCACATGTCCAAGCACTGATGTATCTTTACCGTATTTAGTTATAAGTGCCTGGTTAATGGTGAAATCAGCCCATTTGGAGTTAAAGTACCGGGTAAAGAATGTTTCTTCAAAACGCGTATCTGCAGGATCCTTTTCAGGCTTAAAAACCTCTGTTAACAGGTATTTTGTCGGTTTTATGCCTCTGTCGTTTGCTCTTCCATACCAGGCACAATTTTTTTCTGTTGTTCCCCATTCAGCTCCAATATTTTTTAAATCCATTAAATAGTACTGGCGGGTGCGTCCACGATTGCTTCCATCAGGATTTAAAAAGGCTTCATGATCAACAGCCTCTATGAACAGAAATTCCATATTTGTTTTGTTGTTTTCACCATCCCATAATTTGGAATACCCCGATTTTGTATCATCGCTGGTATAAAGAGCACAGCCATATTCACCTTGGTTATCTATGATTCCCTGAGCAGCTTCTAAGGCCAGTCTTGCATATTCGGATGCATCCGCTTCACCTAAACGCGTCCTTTGAAGGTATGCTTTTGCAAGCATTCCATAGGCGGCTTTTTTTGAAACACGTCCTCGCTCGACGCCCTGGTCCAACGGAAGATGTTCACAAGCAAATTTCAAATCGCTTATAATCAAATCGTAAAATTCAGCTTCGGTGCTGCGCACCGGAAAATTATCAGTACCTGAGACGGATGAAGGTTCTGTACGAAGCACCACTCCGCCAAATTGTTCGACAATATATAAATTACTCCAGCCTCTCAGAAAATAGGCTTCTGCTACCTTTGCATTCCTTTCTTCTTCTGTGTAACCTTTAACTTCATCGGCGTAATATATGGCCAAATTGCAGTAATTTATGGTAGCATAAAATCCTTGCCAATAAACCTTCAATGTGCCAAGTTCTGTGTTCATGTCGCTACCATATAAAGAAAATCCTTTTTCCTTTGATTCCGATATCCAGATATCGGTACCCAATTCCATAGCACCAATACCATCTATTTTTCCATAGAAATAATATAAGCCATCGTAACAATAGTTAACCAGACTTTCAAATCCGTCACGATCACTATAGGCTATAGCTGGGTCAGCAGTTGATGGATTGAATTCTTCCAGTGAACAGGATGCAATCAGCAACATTATGAATGTTACCGGGAATGCTATTTTATAATTCAATATCTTTTTCATCTCTTGTAATATTATCAAAATGATACATTTATACCAAATACCAATTGTTTGTATAACGGAAAAGAATCGGATGCTCCTGATTCAGGATCAACCCCTTTCAATAAATGGCTTTTAGTAATAATTAACGAATTGTAGATTGTACCGTAAATCCTTAAATTCGACAGGCCAGCCTTATTTATCAGACTTTTGGGGAGTGTGTATCCAAGGGTTATGTTTTTAATTTTAATATAAGAAGCATCAACATAACTGAGACCGGCAACAGGGGAAGAATACGTTGTGGTCCTTCTCTGATAGGGTCTTGGATAGTCGTTGGTGGGATTTGTTTCCGTCCAGTAATTATAATTTTCGGGTAGATTCTGTCTACCATAATCAAAATATCCCATTAACTGTCCATCAATCATCTGACCCCACCGCGCAGTTATAAATATATTTAAATCGAAGCCTTTGTAATTAAAGGTGTTTTGGAAACCAGCAGTCCATTTAGGAGTTCCCTGACCAATAATCTGCCGGTCGTCGTTTGCATTAATCGTGTAAGCGGAATCTGGGGTGAATTCAACTGCTATTTCATTACCCTCATCATCGGTAATGGTTTTAGACCACACGCCATCTGATCTTTTTGTCAGGCTCGATTCAATCTTTACATCACCTGGTTCCAGGCCGAATACAGCCGCATCGGCTTCTTCTCCCAATTGCCATATACCGATTTTCTTATAATCGTAGAAAGTGTTTTTGGGCGACCCCATAAACAAACCAAGGGAGATAAGGTCTTCAACTGTTGTGCCACTTCCTAAATCGATAGAAGTTATCTCTTCCCAGTTCCTGGCAAAGGTAATTGTTGAATTCCACTGGAAATCATTTTTTTGAATATTCCTGGTATATAATGTTAATTCAATTCCTTTGTTATGCATCCTGGCAATATTGGAATTCAGAAGGTATGCCTGTTTGGGAGAAAATCCACCTCCTGAAAAAGGAAGACTCCGGGCATAGATCACATCTTTTGTATCAGTGTCATACCATTCGAAGGAACCATTAACACGGTTTTTAAACAGTCCATAATCAAGCCCGATATTAAGGTTATACGATTTTTCCCATCCTAATGACACATTGCCAATAGCCTGAGTAGGAATACTTGTCAGTACCTGGCCACCCCCAAGATTTAAAACATCGGAACCGCTGGTAACTTCCGATTTTGTAGCGTATGGGTTTATGTTAGAGTTGCCGGTAACCCCATACCCTGCGCGCAGCTTCAGGTTGCTAAGCCAGTTACTTGTTCCCTCCATAAAACTTTCATCAGAAATCCTCCATGCAATAGCTCCTGCCGGAAATACATCCCATTTTTTAGCGAGCTGGGACACCCCGTCATACCGGACAGAACCTGTGATATAATATTTACCTTTGAAGTTATAGTTTAACCTGCCTGCATAAGACATGCGCTTTTTCCCACTATAATATGTGCCGACCCTCGGATTGACCCCGGCATCTAAATTGAAATAGAGGAAATCATCATAAAGGAATCCTTCGCTATATCCATCTGAAGATTCGCTCTGGCTGTTTCCATATGAGGTAATAAAAGTCGCACCTAGCTCATGATTATCGGCAATATTAACTATATAATCAACAATATTTTCCCAGATATAACTATAACCCATGTCGGTACCATAACTTCCGTTTCTGATGGCGGTCTGGCTTCCGGCAAGCATCATGTATGTATGATCGCTGTTAAACTCTCCCTGACGGGCAGTTGATAATGATAAACCAAGAATAGATTTAAAGGTTAAACCTTTTGCAAGCGTAAATTCAGCATAAGGATTTGCAGTTATATTAAATGATTTGCTGTTGTTCTTATAAGTTCCGTCAATATTATCGGCGAGAAGACTTATTACGTCTGTCATTCCTTCAATGGGATACTGGTTAATATCCCCGTTTTCATCGTAAACATCACCCAGCGGCACCATCCCGAATGCTTTGTTGATACGGCTCGGACGTGATTCTCTATTTCTGAATATCAAACCTGTTGTTATCCCAAACTTTGCCCATGCTGATGCATTCACATTCAAATCCTCACGCAGGGTAAAAACATCAACGTAGTCGTTCTTATAAATGCCTTCTGTTCTGTTGTATCCCATAGAAAAATTTGACTGCACTACATCAGTACCTCCGCGTATTGAGAGTGTACTATTATATTGAAGACCTGTTCTAAGGGATTCATCAATCCAATCCACCCATTTTCCGTCATCAATATATGAGTTAAGGACAGTGGGGGATAAACTCCACGCTGAAAGTAAAGCATCCCGATCTGCAGGAGCCATGTCATAGGTGGCATTATAGCCCTCTTCAAGATATTTGAACCATGCATCGCCTTGCAAAGCACTTGGAAAAGATGGCCAGCTATTGATGCTGACATAAGAATTGAAATCGATCTGAATTCTACCCTTTTCTGCTTTTTTAGTCGTAATAATTAACACGCCGTTTGCACCGGCAGAACCGTAAATGGCTGTTGAAGAAGCGTCTTTCAATACGTCTATTGAAACAATATCGCTTGGGTTCAGACTGTTGATACTTCCCTCTATTCCATCTATAATATAAATTGGTTCGCTACTGGCTGTTAACGACCGGTTGCCCCGAAGCAAAATACTGAATCCCGAGTTTGCACGGCCATCATTGCGTGTAATATCCAGACCTGCCACCCTGCCCTGAATTGCTTCAGCAGGACTTACTACAGGAGCCATGCTGATTTCATCGCTTTTTACCTGTGAAACGGCCCCGGTTAAATCGCGTTTTTTTACAGTACCGTAGCCAATTACAACAATTTCATCTAATTGCGTAATGTCCTCTATCAGCGAAATGTCTATAAGCATTTGTGAACCAACCACCACTTCCTGGGTTACGTAACCAACATAAGAAAACAACAATGTTGATTCACTGCCTGCAACTGATATTGAGTATTTACCATTGGTATCAGTAATGGTGCCTTTAACAGTTCCTGCTTCGACAACATTAACGCCTGGCAATCCTTTCCCGTCCGTGTCGGTGACTTTACCAGTAATGGTGACATTTTGTGCTAAAGCTGTTCCTGCTATTATAATAGAAAACAGCGACGTAATAAACAGCCGCTTCAATAAAACTAACGAATTATCTTTTTTCATAGATTCATGTTAAGTTTTAATGGTTATTCGTTCTCTTAATTATAAAATATTTTTGTCAATATCACAAATGTTTATTCCGTTTTCTGATTCATAGAATGATAAATACACTATCGGGATCAGCATTGCAAGCATGAGCCCGCCGCATGGAAAATAAATCGTTTATTCTCTTAATGCTTTAAAGGGCGATTGCTTATAGAGCTGGATAAAAGTTCACTGTTTGAAAAAGGGTAAGTCTTCAACATTACTGTATTTGCAATTATTGAGATATGTTAGCGTGGGTCAACAAAAAAGGCCATCCGTCTTATAACCGATGGCCTTTTAAATGGTTTTGGAATCAGTCCACCTTCACTAGTCCCTCTTCGGTCATTTTCCAGACTTCTCCGGCCAGCTGGTGGTTCCATAATTCATCCACGGTTTTTACATGGTCCAGAAAATACCGTGTGTTTTTATCCAGGCGGATGTATTTGCCTTCGGGGACAATCACGGTCACCCGGGTTGAGGGAGCCTGCCAGCGGTTGGGTTTTTCCAGGCTGAAGTATGGATCAAGGATGAGTGTGGAGGCTTCCTGTTCCCAGTCGTAATCAAGCCTGGAGGCATTTAAAACAGCCTCCGGGTTATTCCTTCCCTGTGATTTTTTACGGACCGACAATTCCCAGTCCCGGGAATTCCCCGGGGAAACATCCAGATCGATCTTTCCATAGATCTTATCCGCTGTCGAAAGAATGTACCAGTCATCGTCGTAGTTTGTGTACCAGTCATCCGAGAATCCCTCTATATCGGGATGGGCATTGATCCGTACGAGGAGGGTGTCGGAGGGAAAGTTCTTCATTTCAAAGGTGTTGCCGGACCTGCCTGAATCATTGAAATGCCATCCTTCAAAGGCAGCCATTGAAATCAGAAAGACCAGGCTGAGGATCCATAGCACGAAGGCAGTCAGGCCGATCATTTTGTCGTTTGCCTTAAACCGGAACATCATCTTTATCCCGCCATATATTATGGCGATTATCGGGATGACGATAGTAAAGAAAAGGGCTATCGAGATAAGGGTCAGGTTTGTGGGATCCCCGAAAATTCCGAATAATTCCGGGAACGAATGAACATCGGGTCCCAAGAACCTCAACGGGAACACGGAACTGCTAAAGAAAAACCCTATGGATAAAGCACTCAGGGCCACCAGTCCCCCTAAGATCAGCGCGAATCCAATCACGGACAGGATAATCTTCAACAGGACAAGGATGATTTTACCGAAGACATGGAGGATCTCGTCCAGGACGTTCTTTGTTTTTTTAAACTCCTTTGAATCCCTGACTTTCTCATACCCTTCTTTAACATTTTCCTTAACGCTTTCGTATTCCTCTTTTATCGTTTTTTCAATGTTCGAAACGTTCACCTTCTCTCCGCGCATTTCCAGTTTTTCGGCTGCTGTCGTTGCTATTGGCACTGCGATCCAGAGTACGATGTAGATGATCAAAAGGACACCAGTGGCAAAGAAAAGGATTACCCAGATCAACCGCATCAGCCAGATCTCGATTCCGAAATAGGCCGCAAGTCCAGCGCAAACCCCGCCGATCGCCGCATTGTCGGGATCCCGGTAAAATTTCCTGGTTTTTTTCCCGCTGGTGTATTTTTTCTTTTCCCCGCCGATCTCTTCCTCCTCGTCGAGGATATCTTCGGGCTGTCCCATGACACTCTCTACATCCCGAACATCCTCGATGGTGATCACCTGTTTTTTTTCACTGATCTTTTCCTGGAAGAGTTCGGCTATTCGAGATTCAATATCCCCGATGATCTCATTCCCCTCTTCCGTATCCCTGAAACGTTTGCTGATCGAATCAAGGTAATCCTTGAGGACTTCGTATGCGTCTTCATCAAGAGTAAATATCTGTCCGCTGAGGTTGATTTTAATCGTCGTTTTCATGATTTTATTTTGTTGATTTTTTCTTGGTGTTTAACCTGTTGACTGCTTCCACCAGCTCATTCCATGACTGGTGCATTTCTTCCAGGAATTTATTACCTGAATCGGTAATGGTATAATATTTCCGCGGGGGACCCTGGGTTGATTCCTCCCAGCGATAACCCAGTAGTCCCGCGTTCTTCTGTCTTGTCAGCAGCGGATACAGGGTCCCCTCCACCACTATAAGCCTGGCCTCCTTCAGCTCCTTGATAATGTCCGAAGCATAGGCATCGTTCTTTGCAAGAATCGAAAGAATGCAGTATTCCAGGATACCCTTCCTCATCTGTGCTTTTGCGTTTTCTACATTCATTGTATGATGATTGCTGATTAATAATGCTACAATTCAATATGAAATCCCAGGTCACTCAAACACTGAACCTCCTGAAACGGTTTTGCTGTTCCACCCGATACGGGACAGTCCATGCCATGGATTTCCCCCTGTGCTGATGAAACATGCCTTAACCGGTCAGCACTGACCTTCCATGGCATGATCCCGGACTGGTTGACGCTTACCGGATCCGGCAGTTGCTGCCATTTCAAATGGGACTTTTGTTCAAGCAGGTAGATTCCCCCGATGCCAAAGATGATCAGGAGAAATGTTAACTTTAATCCGGGTAATATTTTCAGAATACTATACATAACAAGCATATATCCAATGCAAAGATATATAAAAAATTAAGTACTATGCAATACATAGTACTAAATATTTTTAATTTATTTTTCAGGTATAATTATAAATAATTCAAAATCAATTAATTAAGATATTAAAAAAAATTGAAAAAATTTTATGCGGCAGGGAATTTTACTTAAAATGCAGGTCAGATTAAAGGATCCGGTGGAATATGTCCTTACACTCGGGACGGAGGATATCGGTATGAATGCACTGATCGGGAAAACCGTTACTTTTCAATTCATGGATACTATCCATTGCATCCGGTGCGGGAGGGTGACAAAGAAATCTTTTGCCCAGGGGTACTGTTATCCCTGTTTCACAACTGCCCCCGAAACAAGCGAATGTGTTTTGCGGCCCGAGTTGTGCAGGGCGCATGAAGGAATCTCGCGGGACATGAAATGGTCTGAGGAGCATTGCCTGCAGGATCATTATGTGTACCTGGCCCTTTCAAGCGGTGTAAAAGTTGGGGTTACCCGATCCTCCCAGGTACCCACACGCTGGATAGACCAGGGTGCCTGGAAAGCCATATGCCTGGCAAGAACGCCGAACCGATATCTGGCCGGCAGGATCGAAGTGGCACTGAAAGCTCATTTGAGCGATAAAACCAACTGGAGACATATGCTGACCAACAAACTGGAGGAGAACGTTGATCTGGTTGGTGAAAAGGAAAAAGTAAGCGGATTTCTCGATACGGAATTATCGCAATATATCATCCCGGACTTGCAGGTAACCGAAATCCATTACCCTGTATTGCAGTATCCGGATAAGGTAAAAAGCATAACTTTTGACCGGACCAGGTACCTTGAGGCTGTCTTAACAGGCATAAAGGGCCAGTACCTTATTTTCGAGGACGGGTCCGTTTTGAACATCAGAAAGCACGGCGGTTATCTGGTAGCAATGGATTTTTCTTCATAAATTTGATCCTGTTCCAAACCCTTGTTCATATGAAATCCACTAATTCCCCGACCCTGAGGCTTCTGTTTGCATTGTTTTTAACCACCGGAATGGTGCACGCTTCCTTCGGTGCAGATGATCCGGACCAGCTACTTGAACGATACCTGGAAACGGGTTCGGCAGAATTTGCAGACAGGATCAGGGAAGGATTCGCTGGATCTCCCCAGGAAGCATTCTGCAATGCCTGGGAATATCTCAATGCGAACAATGAAATGGCCAGGGAGTTGAGCGAAAAACTGGTCCGGGACCATCCGGATTTCGCACCGGGTCATTTTGCCCTGGGTACCGTTCTGGTATTCGGCTTTAAAGACTATGCCGCAGCGCTCGGCCAGTTTGACCGAAGCATAGAAATCGACCCGGAATTCATGAATTCATACCTGAACAGGGGAATAGCAAAAATTGGCCTGGGAGATTTCGCAGGTGCAAGGGAGGACTTTGACCGGGTGCTGAAATCGAAGAGGGGTTATGCGAAGGGATTCCTTCTGCGTGGTGTGGCCAACTGCGGGCTCGGGGATGAAGAGGCCATGAAGGCTGATTTTGAGATCGGTCTTCAGCTTGATTACAAAGCCCTGTCTGCCATTCCCGGGAACCTGGCCGATGAGGCAATGAACAAGTCCATCGATGCCGCACCGGAGAATGCCATCTATTATTATGCACGGGGTTATTCGCGTTTTGTAAATGGAAATTACCGGGCCGCCGCCGCCGATTTCAGGAAGTGTATTGAACTGGTGCCAGGGAATTCCGAATTCTATAAATATTCCGGGGCAAACCGTATGCACCTTGAAGATTTTGAAGGGGGACAGAAGGACCTGAATTATGCCCTCAGCGTTAATCCCGATGATCCGGAAACCTATTATTATCTGGGCGTTCTCATGAATGATTTCCTGAAACAGCCCGCCATGGCGAGGGAATACATGAACCTTGCCATCAACCTGGATAAGAACAATGGGACCTATTATTATGAAAGATCCCGGGCAGCCTATCAAATGATGGATTACGCGGAAGCTCGCGATGACATCAACAGGGCTTTGCTCCTGGACCGCAGCAAAGGGGATTATTATGCTTTGCGGGGCAATATCAAGATGAAATCCGGCAATCCTTCACAGGACTATTGCCCGGATTTTAACAAAGCACTCGAATGGGGCACTTCCTATAACCTGAAAAGGATAATGAAGAAATCCTGTAAATAAAGTCCATAACCAATCAATTCCCGGATAGGCCCTATTTAACCATTTCGTTTACATTCTGTCAGTCTGGAGGTATTATTTTTTGACGGGCGAAAGGATCAGCCTTTTATTCTTCTGCATGTTTTCTACTACTTCAATCGAATCGGCTGCATAAAGGGTAAAATCGACCGGTTTGGTGATTTCGGCCTCAAAATAATACCATCCCGGCCGGAGCCCGGCCCAGAATACCTCCCCGTTCGCGTCGGACAGCTGTTTATCCAGGTATTCGAATTTATCAAAAGCGTAGTAGGAATCATAGAGCCAGACCTCAACGTTTTCTTCCAGGTATCCGTCGTATTCGACCGTGATCAGCAGATCACCGGTGGCTGGTTTCTTTTCACAGGCCATCATCAGGAGTCCCAGTAACAAAGCGGCAGTAATTCGTTTCATAGGAGTTGATTTCGTGTAGTTTGTCAGGAACCAAGATAATAAAAAATATTTTTTATACTTTTGCAGGGCTGAATCAATAAGTAACATCTACCGTATATGGATTCCACAAGGAAATGTCCTGGAACGTAATATATGATCTCTCCCCTGAACTGAAGACCGGCTCGGTTTTCTGGTTCCGTTTCTATGTATACTTCATTTTCCGGTTCCTGCTGTTTCTCCGCATAAAGATCAGGGTCTGATAGGCTTTTCCCATTTTACCTTCCGGGTTAAAGTAACCGGGCAGGGTTTTTAAATCATCCGTTGTTCAAAATAAAATGGGAAATCATGCAGCAAGTAAAGACAATCACCAAAAATTTTCCGAATCCGGTCCAGGAAGCCGGTTTTTACACAGGGAACAGGATTCCCGTTAATTATTTCATCACCTCCGGTACCGGCGAAAGCGATATTGCCATTCATGCAGGGTCGTACCACCTGGCCCTGAAGGCTGCAAAAATAGAAATGTGCAACGTCATGACCTATTCGTCCATTTTACCGGGAATTGCCCGCGAAATTGAGAAACCCGGGTTCCTGCAGCACGGATCGGTTCTTGAATCGATCATGTCTGTGTGCAATGCCGGCAAGGGGGAACGGGCCACGGCCGGCATCATCTATGCCTGGATGTATGACCGCCTGGATGGGTCTAAGTACGGGGGACTGGTATGCGAGCATGAGGGAAATTATGATTTGCCTGAGCTCGAGCGAAGGCTAAGGGGTAGCCTTGAGGAATTGTACCAGAACGGGTTTGCCGAAGACTATCACCTGGGAGATCCGCACATCATTTCGGAATCGTTCATCCCGCGCAAAACTTACGGTACGGCCCTTACGGCGATATGTTTTACCTCCTATTACCATCCGATCATTAAGGGTTAATTGTATGCTGAGATACGGGGATCTTCCGCTTTCCTATGCGAACGGGGATAAATCACTGGTTGTGCTGGTTTCCGTTCCGTTTGATGCCACCAGTACCTGGATGAAGGGTTCTTCAAGGGGACCAAAAGCCATCCTGGAGGCATCCAGGAACATGGAACTGTACGACATTGAGACAGGAACGGAGGTTTACAGGCGTGGAATCTATACCGATGATCCCCTCAAGGTGCCCGCATCTGTGGAAATGATGGTCAACCAGGTACAAAAAACGGTATGGGAATGGCTGAAACGAAATAAATACGTGGTCACGCTGGGAGGAGAGCATTCCGTTTCGGTGGGAGCAGTCAGGGCCTATCATCATAAATATCCTGAAATGTCGGTGCTGCAGCTTGATGCCCATACCGACCTGAGGCAGGAATACCAGGGTTCCCCTTACAATCATGCCTGCACCATGGCCAGGATCCGTGAGATCTGTCCCATTACCCAGGCAGGCATCCGCAGCATGGACAAGGAAGAGACCAAATACCTGGAAAAGGGGAGGGTCTTTTTCCAGGAGAAGATCATCCGTCAGAAAGGCTGGATGCAGAACGTCATCGATACGTTATCCGACCAGGTGTACCTGACGCTGGACCTGGATGTGCTGGATCCTTCGATCATGCCTTCGACCGGAACCCCCGAACCCGGCGGAATGGACTGGTACACCCTGCTGGAACTGATACGCCTGGTCTGCGAGAAGAAAGAACTGGTCGGCTTTGATGTGGTCGAGCTGTGTCCCACCAGGCAGAACCAGGCTCCCGATTTCCTGGCCGCCAAACTGATCTATAAAATCCTTTCATACCGATACAAAGTTTAAGACATGGAAAAATCGGATTACCTCAAAGACAGGGTACAGCACATCGATATCAAATCCTTCAATGCGATCCCGATCATCGAAAGCATGGGAAACATGTCGTTTTCCTCGCGTGAAACTGCCCGGGCTGCCGGGATCTGCGAAAGAATGATAAAGGATCCCGAAGCAACCGTTATTCTTACAATGGCAGGCAGCACCACAGCCGGAGGCTGCCAGCAGATTTACATCGATATGGTGAGGAACCGGATGGTGGACGTGGTAGTTGCCACCGGTGCTTCGATCGTGGATATGGATTTTTTCGAGGGACTCGGATTCAGCCATTACAGGGGCAGTGCTTTTACCGATGACAGGGAACTGAGGCAAAACTATGTCGACCGGATTTACGACACCTACATCGACGAGGAAGAATTGCAGGTATGCGACAGGACCATCAAGGTAATCGCCGACGGGATGGATCCGGGGGTTTATTCATCCAGGGAATTTATTGCCCGGATGGGAGAATACCTGAAAAGGAAAGGCGGCAGCAAGGATTCCCTGGTGCTTGCCGCATACGAGGAGGGCGTTCCAATTTTCTGTCCCGCCTTCAGCGACAGCAGTGCAGGATTCGGACTGGTCATGCACCAGTGGGAACGTCCCGACAGGCATGTCTCAATTGATTCAGTGAAAGATTTCAGGGAACTTACCATGATCAAGATGAAAGCCCCTGTGAGCGGCTTGTTCATGATCGGCGGCGGAGTGCCCAAAAACTTTGCCCAGGATACGGTGGTATGTGCCGAACTGCTGGGAGAGGAGGTCCCCATGCACCGGTATGCCGTGCAGATTACGGTGGCGGATGTACGGGACGGCTCCTGTTCAAGTTCGACCCTGAAGGAGGCATCCTCCTGGGGCAAGGTGGATACGGTTTACGAACAGATGGTCTATGCCGAGGCTACCATCGTCCTTCCCCTGATCGCCAGTTATCTTTATCACAAGGGGGACTGGAAGAACCGCAAGGCACGGAATTGGTCTTCAATCTTCAAAACCTGATGCATATGGAATTTTCCTGGTTTGACTACGTTATACTTCCCCTGCTGATCATGCTAGCCCGCATCATGGATGTTTCACTCGATACCATCCGGGTGATCATGGTGGCCAAGGGATACAGGAAATTTGCCCCATTCGTGGGGTTTTTCCAGTCCCTGATATGGCTTATTACCATTACCAGGATCATGGCCAACCTGGACAACTGGTTCACTTACATAGGGTATGCTACGGGATTCGGACTGGGCACCTACGTCGGGATGAGGCTGGAGGGAAAGCTGGCGCTGGGCTATGAGCTTGTCCGGGTGATCACGAAAGCGGATGCAGGAGAGCTCATCCGGTCGCTGCGCGAACAGGGTTATCCAGTGACCGCCGTTGCCGGCCAGGGCAGGGAAGGGGAGGTCGGGATCCTCTTTATCATCCTCAAGCGAAGTGTGATCCGGGAGGTCGTTAAGGTGATCAAGAAATACAACCCGAATGCATTTTATACCATTGAAGACATGCGTTTTGTAAGCAATCATGCCCTGTTGCCGGCAAAACGCAGTCTTCCGCGCTTAAGTTTCCGACACCGCTGATCCTGGACGATCAATCAAGCTGCTCTTCCAGAACCTGCGATTCACTTATCCGGCGGTTGATTTCGTAAAGGTAATCCCTGGAATCCTTGTTCTTGTATTTACCCCAGGCGGTCTGGGCCCATGCCTTTGCTTCCTCGAGATCTCCCTGGATCTCGTATACCACGGCGAGGTTATGAGCGGCCCGTCCCCGGGTCTTGCGTTTTCTCCCTGTTTCAACGGCTTTCATCAGGGATGATTTTGCTGCGTCCCAGTCATTCACTTCCATCATGCGGGCCCCCTCAGCCAGGTTGTCGTCACCCTTGGATCTCCTGTAATACGTGCGGGAGACCCTCAGCCATGAAGGGGAGATCCTGCGTCCGTAAATGACCCCGGCATCGTAGCTGACCTCCTTGATGGCTGCATTCTTGTTCAACATGGTCCCGATCGCCGCTTCAACCGAATTGATGCTTCCGCCCATATCCATCCGGTGGGAAAATACGTACTGGTCGATGATGCTTTGTGAAACGGGGTCATACATCCGGATTCCCGCTTTTACCGTAACGGTTTGTCCCGCACCCGGGATGATGATGAAATCGGAATCGAAGATCTCAATCGCCATGATGACATCCACGTGGTATTTCCTGCAGAGCCCGGTAATGGTTTCCCAATCCAATGCTGCCGGAAACGCTGCCGAGAAAGAAGAACCTCCCTCAAGCACCTCCGGGGTACGGATGAAACTGAGGGTGGCGGAATTCACCATGATCGAATACACACCATCCATCATGATCTGCGTGGCGAGCTTATCCTCTCCCAGAAATTCTCCGGTAAGACCGCTCTCAATGGCGTCCTTAACCTTATCGCCGGTCATGGTCCGGTCCACCATGGCCACCGATTTAATGTAATCCGGGAAACTTACGGCAGCGGGGACCATGATGTTGAAATTCATGGTGGGAGCTGCACACAGGAAAATGACCAGGACCAGGAGGACCGGGCGAAACATTGATTTATTCATGATTTTCTAGTTTACGGGATTTATAATTTACGGAAGTCATCGGGAATCAATAATATTGATGGCATCATTTTTTAGGTGCTCTGGTGAAATCATAGATAAAGATCCCGTAACCGACACCGGCTATATCGGTGGTGCGGGCCATCTGGAAGGCCATGTATTTCCCGTCGTCACTGATTACAGGATTGGATGATTTTCCTCCCGGGAAGTCGTTGAAATACGTCAGCCTTTCGAGTTTCCCGCTTCCGTCGAGGGCCAGTTTAAAGATGTCGATGTTCCGCATTCCCGTTGCCACATCAGGGGGACGGTGATGGTCACATTCGACAAGGGTGGATTTACCGTCCGGGAAGATTCCTTCGGGCTCATCATACTGGTTGGGAGCATTTGAATAATTGACCACCTCGCCGGTTTCCAGGTTCAGTCCCATTACCTCCGATCCCTGGTACTCATAAGCCGAAAAGATCAGTTCCTTCTCATCCGGGGGACGGAAATTCTGGGGTTCGGGGGAACAGTGAAATGGCAGGTCGCGGTTGTCAAGGATCTTCCGCTGGTTGACCAGTTGAGGGATCCCGTCTACGTATTCAATATCCCCCATCCAGAGCTGAACGGTCCCCTTTTCCATCCTGTCCGGGTAATCTTCCGAATCGATCCTCCAGGCAATGCGCATGTTTTTCCGGGAAACCGCCGGCCCTTCCGAACATTTCATATTCAGCCTGACCGGAGGCTTTTTAAGGGATTTGTCAAGCACCCACAATTCGGCTTCTGAATTGCGGCTGGGCATCGGGTCTTCGGCATTAAATTTCGGGGCACCGGAAAGGAGTATATCCTCGTTTGCCAGGTACAATGCCCTGACGTAACCTTCGTGGTAGTAATGATGGGTAACGGGTGTAATGATCCCGGTTTTGACATCCACCTCGTACACATCACCGAAGGTTTTGGCCAGGAAAAGTATCCTGGATCCGTCGTGCGACCAGTCGGCCCTCTGCCCGAACCAGGTAAGCCTGGTGATGTAGGGTGGCAGGTTGTCGGCCGGGTTGTTAATGGTAAAGATGATGCTATCAACTGCGGTACCGTTGGCAAGGATTGCACCATCAACGTCGATCTCAAAATGTCCCTGGAACTCAACCCGCGTACCGGGCAGGACCGTAACGGTGGCATTCCGGGCAATGTGCACGTTGCCCGTTACCTGCACGGTGGAAGCCTGCCAGGTAATGTCTGAAGGTATTTCGCCGCTTACCTGGATGGTCTGGGCGTGAATGGAACTGCAAAGGACGAATCCGGCAACAATCAGGATGAAGCGCATGGTTTTCACGTTCATGTGGTATTAAAAAGATATTCCAGTAACGCAGAATCAAAAATTCCCCCCGGGAAATCAGCTTCAAAATTTACGAAAAAAACCGGATTGTATACAAATATGCATGGTAAATCAGGCTCTGTCACGGATTCGATCCGGACTTAACATCCTGATATCCTGGTATTTTATTTTGTAATTGAATATTTCCATGTAAAAACTTGAAAAACTCCCAGAGTTTTATGATTTTTGTGATTCATTTTTAATGGAGCGGAATGGAATTACGCGACAGGATCATTGCCATGGCTTTCGAGCTTTTTCTGAAATACGGGATCCGCAGCGTTACGATGGACCAGATTTCCGGCGAACTGGGGATTTCAAAGAGAACCCTTTACGAAATCTTCAGGGACAAGAACACGCTGCTCAGGGAGGGAATGGATTATTTTTCCAACATCAAGAGAAAAGAGGCAAAGGAGCTTTTAAAAAAGTCGGACAATGTGGTCGAAACCATTTACCTGCTTGCAAGGAAGGGTGAGGAGATGAAGCAAAGCATCAATCCCCTGTTTTTCGAAGACATCAGGAAATATCATCCGGGTGTGCACATCCAGCTTACCAAGGCAAGCAAGTACAGGGATTACTCGATCACCCGGGATCTGCTGAAGAAGGGAATCAATGACGGCCTGTTTAAGAAAGAACTGGACGTGGAAATGGTCAATAGCTTTATTCACCAGGTCATGAACATCGTGATGAACGAGGAAGTCTTTCCGAAGGACAGGCATTCGCACGAAAATATTTTCAGGAATATCATCATGCCCTATCTGATCGGGATATCCACGGAAAGGGGACAGGAGCAGATCCGTATTTATTTCGAGAAAGAAATAAAGATGTAAAACCAGTACAGCATTCATAAAATCATATCCAATGAGAAGAATATCAATAATCATCCTGCTGTTTACCGTGCATACTGGATTCAGCCTTGTCCGTGCACAGGAGGAACTGAACCTGAGCCTATCTGCAGCCCAGGAATATGCCATTGAGTATAATAAAACATTGAAGAATGCGGGACTGGCAGTGGATGCTGCAGAAAAACTGGTATGGGAATCAGTGGCAATGGGACTCCCGCAGGTTGATGCCAGCGTGGATTATTCCAATTTCCTTGGGGCGGAGATCTCTATCAGGTTCGGCGAAGGATCGCCGGTTACCACGATACCCTTCAAACCTACCAGCAATCTGGGAATAACAGTCGGACAGCTTATTTTCAGCGGCAGCTATATCGTCGGACTTCAGACAGCCAGGATCTACAAGGATCTGTCGGAATCAAGCTATGAAAAGACTGAACTGGATATCAAGGAACAGGTCATCCGTTCTTACTACACGGTGCTGGTTGCGGAAAGGACCCATGAAATCATCATGCAGAACCTGGACAACATCAGGGATGTCTATAATAAAACAAAAGCCGCGTATTCCGTGGGCATGGCGGAAGTTACCGATGTGGACCAGATGGCTGTACAGGTTACCTACCTTGAAAATGCTGCCAAATCCGCTCAAAGGCAGATCGAGCTTGCCTATAACCTGCTTCGCCTTCAACTGGGGGCCGGAGTGGATACAAAATTGGAACTTACGGACAATCTGGATGGAATACTTCTCAGGATCAACTTTGAAGCCACCCTTGCGGACGAATTGGATCTGAATGATAACATCAATTACCAGATCATGTATAAACAGCAAATGTTGTCGAAAAAGCAGGTCGACCTGGAAAAGATGAATTATCTGCCCACCATATCTGGATTTTACAGCCGTACTCAAAAAATTCTAAAGCCTGATTTTGATATGACTCCGCCCAACCTGGTGGGACTCAAGATGAACATCCCGATCTTTTCCAGCGGTTCGCGCAGAGCCAAGGTGGTACAGGCCAGGATCAATTACGAAACCACCCTGAATAACAAGTCCCTCCTTACCGACCAGCTTCTAATACAGGAAAAACAATACCGGTATAACCTCAGGTCCGGAATGGAACAGTATGAGAGCCAGAAGGAGAACGTGGAAGTATCCCAAAGGGTTTATGATAACATCAATCTGAAATACCAGCAGGGACTGGTTTCGAGCCTGGACCTGACCACCTCGAACAACAATTACCTCCAGGCTGAAACAGGATACATCAATGCCCTGATCCAGTTGCTCAATGCACAGCTGGACCTGAATAAACTCCTTAACAATTTGTAATTCAAAGCATTAATAGCATAATAATTCTGAACATGAAAAGGAATCTTTATTATCTGACCATTTTGTCACTTTTACTGGCCGGGTGTTCGGCCGGCACAAAAGAATCCGGCAAAGAAAACAATACCGCACAGGACACACTTGCAGCACTCCCTGCTGGAGCTGAACAGATTGTGGAGACGCTGGTCCTGGAGAAGCAGATAATCTCGCGGACTATTGAATACACTTCAAGCCTGATCCCCTTCGAGGAAAACCACCTGGTCCCGTCCTCTCCCGGCAGGATCGAAAAAATTTATGTTGAAATCGGCGATCGGGTTCAAAAAGGTGATCTCCTTGTCCAGATGGACAGAACCCAACTGCACCAGGCTGAGATCCAGCTGAAAAGTGTAGAGAACGATTTCAGGAGGCTGGATACCCTGAACAAGGTGGGCAGCATATCCGAACAGCAGTACGAGCAGATGAAGGCGCAATACGATATAGCCGTTTCGAACATGAAATTCCTTCAGGAAAATACGGTGCTCCGGGCTCCCTTTGCAGGTGTGATCTCGGGAAAATACTATGAGGACGGGGAGTTTTATTCGGGTGCACCAACCACTCTTACAGGCAAGGCCGCGATCGTCTCACTGGTGCAGATCAATCCTTTGAAGGCTGAAGTAAGCATATCGGAAAAATATTTCCCGATGATCCGTATGGGAATGGATGCCACAGTGACCTGCGACATCTATCCCGGGAAAACTTTCCCCGGGAAAGTCATGATGGTCTATCCCACCGTTGATCCCGCGACCCGTTCATTTACCGCGGAAATTAAGATCAGCAATGACAGGATACTGCTTCGTCCAGGTATGTTCAGCAGGGTCACGATGGACCTGGGAGAGGAAATGGCCCTGGTGCTGCCATCCGTATCCGTGATGAAACTGCAGGGATCGAACGAACGGTATGTGTTTGTTGAAGAAAATGGTACCGCCAGGAGAATCATCGTGCAGATCGGGAAACGGTTTGACGACAAGATCGAAGTTTTATCCGATGAATTGTCGGTCGGGAGCCATTTAATTGTAAAGGGTCAGGCAAGGCTGATTGATGGAGACAGGGTAAAGGTTGTCTCGGATTGAAAACCGGAAAAAGTAAGGAAATGAGTATTTATAAAAGTGCAGTAAACAGGCCGATAACAACCCTGATGTTGTTTAGCGGCATCATTGTCCTGGGTTTGTACGCCCTGGCCCATCTGCCCATTGACCTGTACCCGGAGATGGAATTCCCTGCCATCTCTGTTATGACGACCTATGCCGGAGCCAACGCCTCGGATATTGAAACCAATGTCACCCGGAAACTGGAAGATTCTTTTAACAGCATCGACCGGCTCAAGGAGATCACATCGGTATCATATGATAACCTCTCGGTCATCTTTTTGGAATTTGAATGGGGAACCAATCTCGACGAAGCGGCCAACGACATCCGATCGGCCATTGATTTTACCAATGATGTACTTCCGGATGATTGTGACCGCCCGAATATTTTCAAATTCAACACCAGCATGATGCCCATACTTTTCTTTGCCATCACGGCTGAAGAAAATTATTCGGGACTGGAAAAAATGCTGGATGAAAGGATCATCAATCCCCTGAACCGGATCGACGGCATAGGTTCGATCAATCTTATCGGGGCACCCAGGAGGAAGATCTATGTGGACGTGGACCCCAGGCGGCTGGATGCCTACAACCTGACCATCGAGCAGATCGGGGCGGTCATCGGGTCGGAAAACATTGACATGCCTTCGGGAAATGTCAAAATGGGACAGATGGATTACCAGTTGAGGATAATCGGCCAGTTTACCGAAAGCGCCCAGCTTGAGAACATCGTGGTCGGCAACATCAGGGGAAAACCGGTCTACCTCAAAGATGTGGGCACGGTAAGGGATACCGTAAAGGACATTTCCATTGAGGAAAGGATCGATGGGAAGCAGGGATTACGCATGTTCGTAATGAAACAATCGGGTGCCAACACGGTCAGGATAACCAGGCAGGTGAACAAGCAGCTTACCGAACTGGCAAAAACCCTTCCCCCCGATGTCAAGATCACGACGATATTTGACACTTCCGAATTCATTACCGATGCCATCAGCAACCTCTCGGAAACGTTGCTGTACGCTCTTATTTTTGTCATTTTGGTCGTGCTGGTCTTCCTGGGTAGATGGAGGGCAACGTTTATCGTGGGACTTGCCATACCGATCTCCCTGATCACTTCATTCATTTACCTTTTCATAACGGGGAATTCATTGAATGTGATTTCACTGGCATCGCTGGCCATTGCAATTGGCATGGTGGTAGACGATGCCATCGTGGTACTGGAAAATATCTCCAAGCATATTGACCGGGGATCGAGTCCCAGGGAGGCAGCCATATATGCAACCAATGAGGTATGGCTGGCCGTGATCGTAACAACCCTGGTGATCCTGGCGGTATTTATGCCGCTGACCCTGGTAAGCGGACTGACGGGCGTAATGTTCAGGCAGCTGGGATGGATAGTTTCCATAACCATTGTCACCTCGACCGTAATTGCCATTTCACTCACGCCCATGCTTGCTTCGTTATTGTTAAGGCTGGCCGGGAAGGAGGAAAGAAAACCAAGATATGGGTATTCAAGGACCATCGGGGTGCTGCTGGAAAGAACCGAGCGGTTTTATGAGAGGAACCTCAGGTGGTCCCTTAGGCACAGGGGCTTTGTCATAATCAGCGGCGGGGTCATTTTCTTTGCCTCGCTTATTCTCATGAAATTCATCGGTACAGATTTTATGCCCGAATCGGATGAGGGCCGCCTGAATGTTTTAGTGGAACTGCAAACGGGCGTCCGCGTTGAGGAAACCATGAAGACCACCCGCAAAATTGAACAGATCATCAGGGAAAATTATCCGGAAGTGGAACTCACCTCTTCCTCGACGGGTTCGGATGATGAGGGCGGGTTCATTTCCATGTTCAGCAAGAGCGGCTCCAACGTAATTAATTTCACCCTGAGGCTGAGTCCCGTGGATCAGCGGGAGCGGTCTGTATGGGATATTTCCGAGGACCTGCGGACAAGGCTGGATCAAATCCCCGAGATCATCAACTACAACCTGAACACGCAGGCTCATTTCATGGGATCGGCCGGTAATACGGTGGATGTTGAGATTTACGGGTACGATTTCGACGAGACCAACCAGGTGGCTTCCCAATTCAAGGAACTGATCAGCAAGATCGAGGGTTCCGAGGATGTGCAGATCAGCCGTGAAAAAGAAAGGCCGGAACTGCAGATAGTGCTTGACAAGGATAAATTGGCCCAGCACGGGCTGAGTACGGCAACCGTTTCAATGTACGTCAGGAACCGCGTGGGCGGACTGATCGCTTCACTCTTCAGGGAGGAAGGGGATGAATACGACATTATCGTGAGGCTGAGTGAGCCTTACAGGAATTCCATATCCGACCTGGAGCAGATCAGCATCATGACCCCGATGGGACAGAAAATCAAGCTGGCAGAGCTTGGAGAAGTGAAGGAATACTGGAGTCCCCCGAACATCGAACGAAAAAGGAGGGAAAGGCTTGTTACCGTGTCTGTAAAGCCTGTCGGCATTTCATTGGGAGAACTGGCAGGGAAGATCAACGCGGAAATCAGCAAGGTTGAGATACCCTCCGATGTCCTGGTGAATGTTGGAGGAGCGTACGAGGACCAGCAGGAGGCCTTTGCCGACCTGGGCCTTCTGCTGCTGATCGGGCTGATCCTGGTCTACCTGGTCATGGCTTCCCAGTTTGAATCCTTCATCATGCCCCTGATCATCATGTTCTCCATCCCGTTCTCATTTTCCGGGGTCATCATTGCGCTGTTCATTACCCATACCACCCTCAGTGTTGTGGCTGCCCTGGGCGCCGTGCTGCTGGTGGGCATTGTGGTCAAGAACGGCATCGTGCTCGTTGACTTCATTAACCTTATGAGGGCCAGGGATTACGAGTTGTTCGATGCCATTGCCATGTCCGGCAAATCACGCCTGAGGCCGGTTCTCATGACTTCCTTCACAACCATCCTGGCCATGCTTCCCCTGGCCTTCAGTTCGGGATCGGGAAGCGAAATCTGGAGCCCGATGGGGATTGCGGTTATCGGGGGACTGATCTTTTCCACCTTCCTGACCCTGATTATCATCCCGGTCCTTTACGGATCATTTATCCGTAAATCTGCAAAGAACCATCAACTGAAAATCAGGAGGAGTTTTACTTTTATGGAAGGGATAAAAAAATAATACCTGTGCAACGAAAATTTTGAAACGAATGAAAGCAGTTTTAATAGTATTTAACCAGGCGCATACCGAACGCGTGGAATATATGCTTGAGCAGCTCGGGATCAGGGGCTATACCTGGTGGAACGATGTCAGGGGCCGGGGATCTGAAACCGGTGAACCGAGAATGGGCACGCATACCTGGCCCGAAATGAATTCTGCTGCACTGGTCATAACCGATGATGAAAAAGTCACACCCTTATTGGAAAGTGTAAGGAAAATGAATGAGATCAATAAAGAAGTGGGTGTCAGGGGGTTTGTCTGGGAAATCCAGCAGACAGTTTAACCGGGTATTCCTGCGACTTAATGTCTGCTACCTTATCATGAACTTTACTACCGGATGACCGGTTGAACAATATTGGCCGCCCGGCACTAAAGCCCGGTGCACCGCACAAGATCCATGACCAGGCACGAGGAGACATTTACACAGATCCGCTTCAGTCTCTTGTTAATCAAGGATCCGAATTGCTGTCCCAGGAAAAACGCAGTGACCAGGACCACATAGGAATACCAGGTAAAACCCAGATGTGAGGCCAGCCGCAGGGCAATGACGAATACCACCGGGATGTGAACAGCCAGGAACCATTGCAGGGAGAACCGCCTCACGTTGGCACGCCAGTACCCGAAAGGGATATTTATGATAATTACGGTTAATCCTATCAGAAAGAATTTTCCCATGGTGCAAATTTATTTAAATATTGGGAAGGCAGTGCAGCATGAATTCACCGGATTGAAAAAACCCTGATCCGAATGACCAGGGTTTCATTGGGCTCCTCAGGCTGGACTCGAACCAGCGACCCTCTGATTAACAGTCAGATGCTCTAACCAGCTGAGCTACTGAGGAAGGTCTGGAATTTTGCCCTGCGAAAATAGCAGGTTAAAATGAAATATCCAATATATTTGTGATATTTGTTAAAAAGGCGATTCTATGAGCAAAGTAATAGGAATGGGCAATGCGCTTGTCGATGTGATGACCATCCTGAAAGGTGACCGCACCCTGAAAGAATTTGCCCTTCCAAAGGGCAGCATGCAGCTGGTTTCGAAGGAATTTTCCAACCGCCTGCTTGCAGGAACGCTTGGATTGCAGAAAATCCAGTCATCGGGAGGTTCTGCGGCCAACACCATACATGGACTGGCGAACCTGGGCATCGAAACCGGGTTTGTAGGCAAGATCGGCAAGGATAACCTGGGACGGTTCTTTGAGAATGATTTGATGGAAAATCACATAACGCCCATTTTATTCCACGATCTTGAAGAAACCGGCCGCTCGATCGCCCTGATCAGCAAGGATTCGGAGCGGACCATGGCGACTTACCTTGGCGCTGCTGTCGATCTTCATGAAGAGGACATCAGCTCGGATCTTTTCGCTGACTATCTTTTTTTCCACGTTGAGGGGTACCTGGTACAGAACAGGGAATTGATGCGAAAGGCCCTGAGACTGGCCAGATCTCATGGCCTGACGGTCTCCCTTGATATGGCAAGTTTTAACGTGGTGGCTGATAACCGGGATTTTTTTGAAGAAATAATCCGGGAATATGTTAACGTTGTGCTGGCCAATGAGAGCGAGGCGGAATCCCTTACCGGGAAAAAACCCGAAGAAGCCCTATCGGGTATGGCATCCATGGCTGAGATTGCGGTGATCAAGATGGGCCGGAACGGCTCCGTGGTCAAGAGAGGCAATGAGGAGCACATCATCCCGATCGAGAAGGTGAACAGCATCGATTCAACCGGGGCGGGGGACCTCTACGCAGCCGGATTCCTTTACGGGATGTGCCAGGATCAGTCCCTCGAAACATGCGGCAGGATCGGGGCCATAATGGGCGCCCACGTGACCGAAGTGATCGGGGCAAAAATGGGCAGTGACACCTGGAATACGGTGAAGGAAAAAGTCAGCGGAGTCTGCAGCGATTAATTTTGTTCTTTCAGATTCGAAATCCTGATCCGCAGCCCTGATCATGAATTTGAGTCCAGGGACCGGTTCCGGATCATGAAATCACTTGAACAATCCGTGTAGCTCAGCATTGATCTTGTCAATGACTGTGCTCAGGTCTTCGGGATTATCGGGGAAGTTATAATTGTCCGCATCCACGATCAGCAACCTGCCCAGGTTGTAGGATTCCACCCATGCTTCGTATCTTTCATTCAGCCGTTTCAGGTAATCGAGCCGGATGCTGTTCTCGTATTTCCTTCCCCGTTTCTGGATCTGGTTGACCAGGGTGGGAATGGAAGCCCTCAGGTAGATCAGCAGGTCGGGTGGCTGGATGAGTGAAGAGATCAGGCTGAAAAGGGTAAAGTAATTCTCAAAGTCGCGGGTTGTCATCAGTCCCATTGAATGCAGGTTCGGTGCAAAAATGAACGCATCCTCGTAAATCGTCCGGTCCTGAATGACATCCCTGCCGGTTTTGCGGATGTCAAGGATCTGGTTGAAACGGCTGTTCAGGAAATAGATCTGGAGGTTGAATGACCATCGCTGCATGTCCTGGTAAAAATCATTCAGGTAAGGATTGTCATCGACGTCTTCGTAGTGCGGTTCCCATTTGTAATGTTTGGATAGTAAAGAAGTCAGGGTGGTCTTCCCGGATCCGATGTTCCCTGCAATGGCAATGTGCATACTGAGGATTTTTAAGGTCGCGAACCTTACGAATGTACAAAATAAATCTGAAGAAAAAGGAACACTCCCGTCAGGGATTTGTTTTATAAATCCAGTACCCTTTTCGCGTGTAAAGAAACAGGAAACCGGGTTGCAGTTCGGCTTTCAGGATTTCGTTCCCCGGACCGGCAAGCCCGGTTTTGCCCTGGCCGCCCGGTGCATTCCCGGTGCCTTCCGGCTCACCTGGCACGGGTAAAGGCAACCGGGCAAATTCAGCCGTGGAAAGGTCATAACTCAGCAGTTCACCATCCTTCATGAAATAAATGCAACGGTCGGTCACCTGGAATTCAAGGGGAACATCAACCGGAAGGGTCCGGGAGTAGTTCCCGAAAAGGTCGAAGACAAGGATTCCCGTGCCAGGGATATTCAGGTAGAGGGACCTGTTTTTTTCGATCATGAAAGTAGGCCGGATATCCGGACCGGTCAGGATGTTCAGGGTGGGACCCTCATGGACAAGGCTAAGGTTCACATCGAAATATTGCAGCTGGTTATTCAGGCTGTTGAAGACCCAGAATCCCCCCTGGCTTGAGGAACAGACCAGCTCGACCTGGTCCAGGCCGAGATCGTCAAGCCACACGGGACTCCGGATCTGCGAAAGGAAGTCATCGACCCAGACGACCTGGTTATGGTCCCTGAAGAACAGCATTATCCTCAGTGGATCTGAAACATCAACCGAATAAATGTTTCCCAGGAAGGCATTGGAATAATTGGCAACCTGGTCACGACCGGGTGAAAATTTCTTCAGGGTGTTATCCTTGACAACGTATACATTACCCATGGGACCGGCGTAATGCCGGTCCCCCGTAACCTCCACGTAACCGGCAAGCTGAAAATTGTCAGGGATGCGGGCAGCGTTAAGCGGGACCATGAAGGAAAAGAACAGTAATATGAACCGGGTCATTAGCATATTTTGAGTCGTACGGTGCGGGCAGTTTTCAAACTGCATGCGGCGGATCTGTTCAATCCGTCTGCAGGGCAAGGATATCTTCAACATACTTCCGGTCGTTCGACAGGCGGGGGACTTTGTTCTGTCCCCCCAGTTTTCCTTTGGACCGCAGCCATTGATAGAACGTTCCGTCTGGCAATTTTCGTACGGTCGGCATCTCAAGGGTTATCCCTTTGTACCGCTTGGCTTCGTAATCGGAATTGATCGAGCAGAGTGCATTGTCAAGCACCGAGGTGAAATATTCGAGGTCGGCCGGAGACTTTTCGAATTCGATCAGCCATTCGTGGGATCCCTTGCGGTCGTCTCCCATGTAAATGGGTGCCGCCGTGTATTCCCGGATCACAGCACCGGTTTTTGAACAGGCAATTTTAAGCGCCTTCTCCGCATTCTCAATGATCAACTCTTCGCCGAAAGCATTGATGAAATGCCGGGTACGTCCCGATATCCTGATCTTGTGCGGGAAGGTTGAGGTAAAGGTTACCGTATCGCCGATGATGTAACGCCAGAGTCCCCCGTTGGTCGATATCACAATGGCATAGTTCTCGCCCCTGACCACTTCATTCAGGGTAACTGCCTTCACCTCCGGGTCCGAAGCCTTCTCGGCAGGAATGAATTCGAAGAAAATCCCGTAATCGAGCATCAGCAGCATATCGTCCCTGCCGGGTTCGTCCTGTATGGCAAAATGGCCTTCCGAGGCATTGTAAACCTCCAGGTAATGCATCTGGTCGGAAGGGATCAGCTTGCGGAACTGTTCCCGGTAGGGAGTGAAGCTTACCCCCCCGTGGGTGAATAATTCAAGGTTGGGCCAGACCTCCAGAAGGTTGCTCTTACCTGTGAATTCCAGGATATGCTTGATCAGCACCAGGTTCCAGGAAGGTACCCCGGCAAGGCTGGTCACGTTGTCACGGATGGTTTCGCGGGTGATCACATCCATTTTTTCCTCGAACTCTGACATCAGGGCCACATCCTGGCTCGGGGTACGGATGAAATGGGCCCAGAACGGCAGGTTTTCAATCAGTATGGCGGACAGATCGCCATAGAAGGACTGGTTCGAATAGGAATTGATCTGGTGGCTCCCGCCGAGGGTGAGTCCCTTGCCCGTGAGCAGTTTGTTCTCCGGGTAGTTCTGGTGGTAAATGGCCAGCACATCCTTTCCCCCTCTGAAGTGACATTCCTCCAGCGCCTCCCAGGTGACCGGGATGAACTTGCTTTTTTCAGCTGTGGTTCCCGAGGATTTTGCGAACCATTTCACCTCACTTGGCCAGAGCAGGTTCTGTTCCCCCGACATTACCCTCTGGATAAGCGGTTGCAGGTCCTCGTATGAGGTCAGTGGAACGCGTTCCTGGAACTGTTCGATCGAACCGATCTCTGCAAAACCGTATTTTTTACCGAACCATGTATCCCTGGCTTCCCCCAGTAATTTCATAAGCCCTTCCCGCTGAACATCACAGGGATATTTCCTGAACAGGTCGATCTGGTGAAGCCGCTTGGTGTTCATCCAGTTGGCTATGGAACTCAGGATTGGCATGGGCTTGATTCAATTTTCCGGTTCGGTTCCGGGGTCGTTTCCGGCTTGCTATATGATCAGCATTGCGTCGCCATAGGTGCCGAAGCGGTATTTTTCCTTGATGGCAACCTGGTAGCATTCCATCAGGAAATCATACCCGGCAAAGGCAGAAACCATCATGAGCAGGGTGGACACCGGCAGGTGAAAATTGGAGACCATCATGTCGGCGATGCTGAACTCGTAAGGCGGGAAAATGAATTTGTTGGTCCACCCGTCATAAGGCTTCAGGTATCCCTGGGTCGATACGGAACTTTCAAGGGTCCGCATGACGGTGGTGCCCACCGCACAGATCTTATTTTTCCTGTCCTTGGCAGTATTAACCACCTGGGTTGCCTCATCGGCAATGATGATCCGCTCAGAATCCATTTTATGCTTGGTAAGATCCTCTACATCAACCGTGCGGAAATTGCCCAGTCCCACATGAAGCGTAATGAACGCAAACTCGCAGCCTTTGATCTCCAGCCGCTTAAGGAGCTGCTTGCTGAAGTGCATACCGGCCGTCGGGGCAGCTACGGCGCCTTCATGCTTGGCGTAAACCGTCTGGTAGCGCTCCCGGTCCTCCGGTTCAACGCTGCGCTGTATGAATTTCGGAAGCGGTGTTTCCCCCAGCTGGTAAAGGGTCTTCTTGAAATCTTCGTAATCCCCGTCGTAGAGGAAACGAAGGGTGCGTCCCCTCGATGTGGTGTTGTCGATGACCTCTGCAACCAGCACATCGTCCTCGCCGAAATAAAGCTTGTTCCCGATCCGGATTTTCCGGGCCGGATCCACCAGCACATCCCAGAGTCTTTGTTCACGGTTCAGCTCCCGGAGCAGGAAAACTTCAATTTCTGCCCCCGTCTTTTCCTTGTTTCCGTAAAGGCGGGCAGGAAATACCTTGGTATTGTTGAATACCAGGACATCCTTGTCGTTAAAATAAGCCAGGATATCCTTGAATACCTTGTGCTCCACTTTCCTTGTCCTGCGGTCAAGCACCATCAGCCTCGATTCATCGCGGTTCCCCGAGGGATATTTGGCAATAAGTCCTTCCGGCAGATTATATTTATACTGGGATAATTTCATTGGAATAAAATTTCGGGATATTTGAACGAGTCCCTTTATACGTAAGAAAACCCGGTTAGTTACAAATTGTTTAACATTTCTTCAAATTTTCCCGGTTCCAGGGCATCCTTAACGGAATATTGCCCGATGGCCGTACGGCGGAGCCTGGCAAGATAAGCCCCGCTGCCAAGGGCCGCTCCGAGATCACGTGCCAGGGCCCGTATGTAGGTCCCCTTACTGCAGCGTATCCTGAGCCTGAGCTCATGGCCCTGATATCCAAGCAACTCCATTTCGTGTATCATGATCTTCACCGGGGCCATGTCCGGTTTCTTCCCCTGGCGTGCAAATTCGTAGGCCCGTTTTCCCCCGAGCCGTTTTGCCGAGAAAACCGGGGGGACCTGTTCGGATTCTCCCATGAATTTCTCCAGGGTTTGCCGGATCAGTTCCTCCGTGATATGGCCGGTCGGGAATTCCCGGTCAACCCCTGTTTCCAGGTCAAAGGAGGGGGTGGTCTGTCCCAGCCTGAAGGTCGCTTCGTATTCCTTGGGCATTCCCTGGTAGGATTCAATTTCGCGGGTTGCCTTCCCTGTGCAAAGGATCATGAGCCCTGTGGCCAGCGGATCAAGCGTCCCTGCATGTCCCACTTTAATATGTTTAACGCCCTGTTTGCGCCTCAGGAGATTCCGGATTTTTTTCACGACATCGAAGGAGGACCATTCCGCCGGCTTATCGATCAGAATAACGCTTCCCGCTAAAAAATCCTGTTCCGGCATTTGTTACAGCCTGTTTATAAAAGTCCCGCCGCAATGGCAACGATCCCGATGACCAGGCAGTAAATGCCGAAGTACAGCAACTTCCCTTTCCTTACGATCGAAAGCATCCATCTGCAGGCGATGAGTCCCGATACAAAGGCAGCGGCAAAACCCACTGCCAGGGGCACCCATCCGATAGAACCGGTACCGCCGGCTTCCATTCCCAGCAGGTCAAGCAGGTTCGCGGCAATGATGGGAAGGATCACCATCAGGAAGGAGAAACGTGCCGCCTCATCGCGTTTGTTCCCGAGAAAGATTGCGGTGCTGATGGTGGCGCCGGACCGGGATATTCCCGGAAGTACGGCAATGGCCTGGGCAATCCCGATGACCAAGGCATCGAGGTAGCCGATTTTACGCTGGCCGGATGGCACAAAGTTCGTGATCATGAGCAGGGTGGCCGTTACAAGGAGCATGCTTCCCACAAGCACCAGGTTTCCCGTGAAAAAGGATTCCACCTGGTCCTTGAAAAAGATCCCGACCACACCGACGGGGATCATCGACAGAATGATCTTGACCAGGTAGGAGCTGGACTCGTTGTATTCAAGGCGGAAAGCCCCGGCAAGAAGATTGCGCAGGTCGCGGTAGAACACCACCAGGATGCTCAGGACGGTGGCTCCGTGCACAACGATGGAAAAAGTAAGGTTATCATTCGCCTGGATATGCATGATGACTTTCCCGATCTCGAGATGCCCGCTGCTGCTTACCGGAAGGAATTCTGTAAGTCCCTGTAAAAGTCCAAGGATCAAAGCCTCAAGCCAGTTCATCTATTCGGATTTCTCTTCTTTGGGTTTTTTCATGATGGCCCATATTTCGAAAATGAATCCGAAAAGGACTATGATCGGGGCGAGGGTAATTCTCCGGAAACTGAAGATCTTTTCATTGAAAACATTGGGATCATCTGATCTCCCGCCCATCATGAGCAGGAAGCCGATCATGATGATCGCAAATCCGATGATCAGCAATATATAATTTTCTCTCTGGAGCGGAAAGTCCGGACCTTCTTTCTCTGGTTTCTTTTTAGCCATGGTACTTCATATTATTAGTAGTAAAGATCATCGGATTTCATCCGAAGATACTTATTTATTGCAAAATAGGTGGATAACCAGTTCAGCACGATCCCGAGCAGGATCACGATGAGGAACAGGATCCCTATAATGTTAATGTCCTGAAAGCTAATCACTTCCATGAATTCCTTCTGAATGAGGTAGATGACACCTACCAGCAGGAGAATGGCGACGATGGCCGCATAGATCCCGTGTCCCGCGCTCCGCAGGAGAAACGGCTTGCGAATGAAAGAACCGGTGGCCCCGACAAGCTGCATGGTATTGATCAGGAAGCGGCGGGCATAAACGCTCAGGCGTATGGTATTGTTCACCAGGGCGACGGCAATAAAGAACATCACCGCGCTGAAGGCCAGGATGATCAGGCTGATCTTGCGGACGTTCTCGTTGACCAGGTGGATGAGGGATTCCTGGTACATCACCTCCTCGACCTCATCGAAACGCATCAGTTCCTTTTCTATGGCGGCAATGCTGTCCGGGTTGGCATAGTTGGCGTAAAATTTTACTTCGATAAAAGCCGGCAGGGGATTGTATCCCAGGAACTCGATGAAATTCTCCCCCAGCTCTTCGGAGGTTTCCCGTGCCGCTTCTTCCTTGGTGATATAATCCGTGGATTTTACATAAACCTTGGCATCCAGGTTCTTCTGCAGCCGGATGATGTCGACCTCCTTGGCATCCTCCTTCAGGACGATTGAAAACCCGAGATTTTCCAGCACGTACGTGCTCAGCCGCTGGGCATTCAACAGCAGCAGTCCCACCAGTCCCAGTAAAAACAACACCAGCGAGATGCTGATAATGGAAGTGACATAGGAGCTCCTGAGTTTTCTCCTCGTTATACCGGTTTCTCTCTTTTTCATGTCCCGTTGCAGGAATTCACAAAAATAATCAATTCCATGTAAATACATGCATTCAGCCCGGCGGATCAACCGGTAAGGGATTCCGTTGCAACGGTATCAAGGGGGACCGGTCAGGGGGGATTTCCTGCCGGGAATCAGTCAACGATCTCGATCCATCCGAAGGGATCGGGCTCGTCCCCGTACTGTATGGCTGTCAGCTTTTGATAGAGTTTGACGGAGATTGGCCCGGGGTTTCCGTCCCGGCAGTATTCGTAGGATTTCCCGTTCTGCTCGTCGACAATCCTGCGGATGGATGTAATGACGGCCGCAGTGCCGCAGGCCCCCACCTCGTCGAATTCGCCGATCTCTTCCAGGGGAACGGGCCGTTTCTCGACTTTCATGCCCAGATGCAGGGCGAGCTCCTGCAGGCTCATGTTGGTGATCGAGGGCAGGATGGTGTGCGAGTCGGGTGTGATGTAGGTATTGCCTTTGATCCCGAAGAAGTTAGCGGGACCGCATTCGTCGATGTACTTCTTCTCCATGGCATCCAGGTAGATGACCGAGGCGTATCCCTTTTCATGTCCCTTTTCAAGCGAAACCAGGCTGGCGGCATAATTCCCGCCCACCTTGATGTGTCCGGTCCCCAGCGGTGCGGCCCGGTCAAAGTCATGGCACACGAGCATTTCGACCGGCTTGAAGCCTTCCTTGAAATAGGGCCCCACGGGGGTGACGAATACCAGGAACAGGTACTCCCTGGCAGGTTTGACCCCGACCTCGGCCCCGGTGCCGAAAAGCAGGGGACGGATGTAAAGGGCAGCGCCCGTCCCATATGGAGGGATGAACCGTTTGTTCAGGCGGACTGCTGTCGTAATGGCCCTGTGGAACAGTTCCTCCGGTACCACGGCTAGTTTGATTCCCGTGGCGGACCTTTGCATGCGACGGGCGTTTTCCTGCCAGCGAAACAGCCGGATCTTCCCGTCCTTTCCCATGTAAGCCTTCATTCCCTCGAAGGATTCCTGGCCGTAATGAAGGCCGGTGGCCGCCATATGCACGGGTATGTATTCGTCCGACGTGATCTCGAGCTCACCCCACTGACCATTTCGGAAGTAGCAGCGGACATTATAATCGGTCGGCATATAGCCAAAGGGAAGGTTTTTCCAGTCAATATTCATGTTGGTAAAAGGATTTTATCAAAGCATATAAATTTAGGGATTCTGCCGGAGATAGCCAACCCCGGGATCAGGAGAATTGTTTGATGTTCTCGATTTGTTTCTCCCGGGGGACCTCGCGCATCCTCCTGGCGACAGAGGTATAAAATTCGTGGGTTTCAAGAAATCGGATCTGGGACTGGTTCCATTCCTTCTTCGAACGGATCCTGTTCCGTATCCGGTACTCCTGGAAAAGTTTGTCCGACTGGATAAGGAAATCGACCCTGCCCATGTGGTCCAGGTTTGCATCGCAGATGATCTGTTCAAGCAGGTTCCGGGGTTCGGGCGGCATGCGGGTTGCCAGAATGAGGTCACAGATCCGTTCAATCTGTTCGTCCTTGTAGCGGTAAAGCGGCAGTATCTCGCGGGCGAATTCGACCGAGCGGGACTCATGATCATCGCTGCGGTCGATGTACCCCATATCATGCAGGAGGGCGGCAGTGCGCAGAACGAGCAGGTCCTCATCGCTGACCTTTTCCCCCAGCCCAAGCAATTCAACCTGCGCGTAAACGTGGCTGGTATGCTCCACATTGTGGAAAAACAGGTTCCCGGGCAGTTCCTTCTCGAGCCTCTCGAGGATGAATTCTTCCAGGTCAAGCAGGCGGAGAAGCTGGACCTGGATGTAGAACCTGGCATTCGGGGTAATCCGGTCCGACTCCGAATATGTCGGGTTCAGTCCGTTAACAAAGAACATGGCGATGTCGCCCTTGTATTTGACCGGCATTTTCCCCCGGAATTCACACTGGAAGAAGTCCTTGATGAGCTTATAGGTGGTTGCCGAGATGTTCACCCTGCCGATCTCGCCCGAAGATTCCATACGGCTGGCGGTATTAACCGTATCCCCCCATATGTCGTAGGAATATTTTTTCTGTCCCACGACTCCTGCGATGACCGAGCCGGTATGGATCCCGATCCGCAGATCCCAGATATCGGAATTTGATTTTTTCAGTTCCTTCATGTACTGCTGCATTTCGAGTGCGGCCAGCACCACATCGACGGGGTTCGTACGGTTTTTGATGGGAATGCCGCCGGCCGCCATGTAGGCATCGCCGATGGTCTTGATCTTTTCAATGTTGTACTTTTCGACCACCGAATCGAAATGGAAATAGAACCGGTCCAGCTGGTCGATCAGCTTGTCCGGGTTCATGTGTTCCGCGATCTTGGTGAATCCCTGGATGTCTGCGAAAAGAACCGTGACCATCCTGAATTTGCGGGAGGTCACCTTGCCCCTGGCTTTCAGTTCATCTGCGGTCGTTTTGGGGAGTATGTTGGCGATCAGGTCCTCGGCCTTATCCTTTTCCTTTATGATCGATTCGGTCCTTTGCTGTACGACCTCTTCCAGGTGGTACTGTGCCCTCATTTGCTGGAGACGCCTCCATTTTTGTACCAGATAGAGGATAAGCAGGAAGCAGATTGAATAGATGATGAAGGCATACCATGCGGCATAAAAGGGCGCTCTGATCCTGAACCGGAACGTATCCGGGAGGGAGACCACCCCGTAGATGTCCTGGCTGCGGACCTGGAACTCGTAGTTCCCCTCGCCGAGCCTGTTGAATTCGGCGTACGGGTCATCCGTCCATTCGGACCACTGCTCGTTCAATCCGGCCAGCCGGTATTGGAAAAGGGCTGATGATTCGCAATTGTAATCCGCGGAAAGAAAGTCGAAACGGATGTGGTTCCGGGAATGCGGGATCTTCACACCGTCAGGCGCATCGTACCGGGCAGCCGGTTCTGTTCCGATGCTTACGCGGTTGATGTGGGTTTGTGAGGGAGGGGGCGCTGGACGGGTAAATCCGGGGTCATACCGCAGCAATCCTTCCTGTGTGCCTATCCAGATTACATTCCCCTGGTCGGGATAGATGCAATTGATGATCCGGTTGTCCAGCCGGCGGTAGGTCAGGGGCTGCAGGGAACAGTTCCCGTCCCCTGAAAGCCTGCCCCGCCATAACTTTTGCACATTCCCATCCGGATCGTCGATGCTGATCCAGATCGTTTCCTCCGTGTCCCGCGTGATCTGTTTTACCCGGTAAGAACCTTTCCGGAGAGGGAAACGAAAGACCGTATCTGGGAAAAAGTTCCCTTTGCCGGGGTCGTGCCGGAACAATCCCTTTGAACTTGAAAAATAAAGGTTCCCGGAGAAGTCGACAAGGTCGATGTAGGATCCGTTGATGGATTGCAGGTCATCGGAAGTATAACTTGCATAGTCCAGGTTGCCTTCTTCGCTCAGGGGCCTGGTGGACTGGTATAGCGCTCCAGACCTGGAGGAAAGCCAGAGGATGCCGGAATTTAAATGAACGATTTTGTCAACGCTGACGTTCGGAAACGAGAAGTTGCGGATCTCTTCCCGGTCGGTCAGATGAAACATCCGCAGTCCCGTTTCCGTTCCGGCAAGAAGGATGTTATTGCCGGGTTCGTAATGGACCACATTCACAGGATCGGGAAGGATCATCCGGACCAGTTCTCCGGAGATCTCGTAAAGTCCCCCGTTTCCTCCCACGATCAGCCAGTCCCCCGCTGAAGCAAGGCATCGGCAGTCCCCCCCGATCCCGCTCACCTTTGAAAACCTGGCAGTCCCCGGAAAAGGATCGCCGGGATCTTTTCTTACCTGCAGCCTGAAGAGTCCCTGGCTGCTCACCGCATAAAGGACACCCCTGTGACGCAGGACGTCTTTCACATCTCCCTCCAGTCCGTTTTCCAGGTTGAACTGGCTGAATGCGGAAGGGATCTCGATGCGGCTGACGGCCTGCTCATGAAGCGCCCAGAGGTTCCCTGCCGGGTCTGCCAGCAGCTGCACGATGTCGTTTCCGTACAGGCCTTCCGAGATGGTAATACGGGTGATGATTTCCCCGTTGAGCGAGGTGATGACGATCCCGTTTCCGGAGGTCCCGAATGCCAGCTGTCCCCCGCCCAGCCTGGCGGCGCATGTGAGGTCGTACGATCCAGGGAAACTGCCGGTGGGGCGGAATACCGTTACACTGTCCGAGGGTCCCCAGAGGATATGAGTTTTGTCCTTGCCCTGGATGAAAAGAGTCTGGTTGTCGATTGACAGTATGCGGGACTGCCTTCCCGTTCCCCCGGGGAGGTCTGCCTTTTGAAGCTGTTCCCCTGAAAGAACGTATAATGCATTCCCTTCCGAAGCGAGAAAGATCCCGTTCCCGTAAGGAATGATCCGGACCACCGTGATTTCCGTCTTGATTTCCAGGGGTGTTCCTTCCCGCATAACATACAAACCCTGTGAACTGAGTATATAAATATTTTTGTCGACTGACAGGACCTGAAGGAGGTTTCCCCTGAGTGCTCCCGTTGCCGGCATACCATCGGTCATTACCAGCTCGCCTCCTGGTGCGCGGGACAAATGACCCAGCCGGTCTTTTGAATAGCCGATTATCCCTCCCCCATGGTGAACCAGGTGCAGGTCTCCCTTTGAAGGCATATATTTCCATGAGGAACCCTCGAACCGGAGAATGCCGTTTCTTGCTCCAATAAAAATAAACCCTTCATCGTTTTGTACTATGGAGTTGTATCGATCGACCCAGGAATAGGCACCGGAAATGCAGGTCTGTATGTATGGATGTCCGGACTCCGGAAAATTGGGTGCCGGGAAAGCAGGAATCAGGAAAATGGAGTACCGGAATGCGAAAAAAATGAAAATAAATCTTCGCAGAATGTGAAGAAAATTCATAACTTGTGAGTCTGAATATTTGGGCAACCGGCTCAATAGAAACAAATGTATGAATTATAATCCTTAATTAAGAATATATCTAAATTATGGAAATTAAAACCAAAAGACCCATTCTCGTCACCTGGGATTTTACCCAGAAATCCGAGTTTGCACTTGAGCATGGAATCAATCTTGCCAGGCACCTGAATACCGAAATAACCCTGATTCACATCGTCAAGAAAGACAAGGAGGTGGATGCCGTCCAGGTTAAGATGGATGCCCTTGCTAGTGAAAGAAGCAAAAAAACCAACATTAAGATCGGTTCGGTTGTTCCGGTCGGTACCATTTTCACCACCATCTCTGAAATTGCCACCGACATTCATGCGGAAATGGTCATCATGGGTACCCACGGCATGAAAGGCATGCAGAAACTGGTCGGCAGCTGGGCACTGAAGGTCATCGCCGGATCGAAGGTGCCTTTTATTGTCGTACAGGCTGCTCCGACTTCGCACGGGTTCCAGAAGATCGTGTTCCCGCTTGATTTCAGGAAGGAGAACAAGGAAAAGATCAACTGGATCTATTACATCGGCAGGCTGTACAACTCAACCTTCTACATCATAAAGGACAGGGTCACGGATAAGAAATTCGTGAAGGGGGTTCATTCAAACCTGATGTTCACCGAGAAGTTCCTCAGGAGCAACGAAATCCCTTATGAAATTCATACTTCTCCGGGCAAGAAGGATTTTACCCATGAAACCATCGAATTCGCCCATGAGATCAATGCCGATCTGCTTCTGATCATGACCACCAAGGACATCAACACCTTCGATTACGTAGTGGGTGCCAGCGAGCAGCAGATCATCTCGAACAATTACGAGATCCCCGTGATGTGTATCAATCCCCGTCCCGGAAAGTTCGGCGGAGGATTCAGTGCCACGGGAGGATAGTCTGAGGATTATTTGTATGTTTGCCGCAACGGCCGGGAGGCCGGTTTGCGGCTTTTTTTTTATCCCTGGTTGAGGAAGCTTGAACATGAGGGAACTTGAACATGAGGGAACTTGTTTTTGCCACGCATAATGAACATAAGGCCCTTGAGATCCAGGCCGTGCTGGGGGACAGTTTCAGGGTACTGACGCTCGACCGGGCCGGGTTTCCGGAGGATCTTCCCGAAGAACAGGATACCCTGGAGGGGAATGCCCTGCAGAAAGCCCGTTACGTATATGAGCGCATGGGTCGGGATTGTTTCGCGGATGACACGGGACTGGAGGTCCGGGTGCTGGGGGATGCTCCGGGGGTTTATTCCGCACGCTATGCCGAACTGACCGGGGAACGATTGCCGGATGAGGCGATCCCCGATGCCAACATCCGTAAATTACTCCGGCAGATGGACAGATTGAGCAACCGGTCGGCAAGGTTCCGGACGGTAATTGCATTGTTTATCGATGGCAGGCAATACACCTTTGAAGGCGTCGTGGAGGGCAGCATACTTGAAAAACGAAAGGGGAATGAGGGTTTTGGCTACGATCCGGTTTTTCAGCCGCAGGGATACCATCAGACTTTTGCTGAAATGACTCTGGCTGAGAAGAACAGGATAAGCCACCGGGCCGTAGCAACAAAAAAACTTGCAGAATTTCTGAAGAATTACCGCAGTGGACAAAATAAGTATCCGTAATCTCCGTATTTATAACCAAAACACCAACCCTGACACCGGGATGATTCGAACTGGGGTCATACAGGCAGGAAGGCAGGTGCTGCTGACCTACCTTCTGCTGCCCATTATCTTCAGTCATTCGGCTGGCATCCTTATTGCGCAACCGGGCATCGGCGAATGGAAAACCCATCTGCCCTACCGCGAAGGCCGGCAGGTTGCTGAAGCCGGGCAGCGCATCTACTGCGGCACCAGAAGCGGTCTGTTTTATTTCGATAAGGCGTTTAACACGGTAAACATCATTACCAAGAGTGACGGGCTATCCGACCTGGAGATCAATACGCTCCGTTATTCCGCCAAAAGGGGAAGCCTGGTGATCGGCTATGCCAATACCAATATTGATATCCTGGAAGGAGGGGAAATCTACAACATCCCCGACATCAAGCGCAAACCGATCACCGGGATCAAAACCATCAACAACGTTCTAATTGCAGGGGACCTTGCCTACCTTTCCTGCGGTTTCGGGATCGTGGTGGTGAACCTTGAGAAAAAGGAGATCAAGGACACCTACCTGATCGGTGAAAACGGGGGATATACGAATGTTTACGATATGGCAACGGACGGAACCATGCTTTACGCGGCAACGGAGCAGGGCATTTATACCGCCAACAGCAACAACACCAATCTGGTGGATTTTAATAACTGGTCCCGCATCCCCGACATTCCCCACGCGGATTCGAGGTTCGTAGCCATCTGCTGGTATGGGGACAGGCTGTATGCTGGTTTCCGGAACGAGGAGGACGGGGGGGACAGCCTTTATTACAGGGAAAACGGAACCTGGAAGTATTTTCAGACAAAGGAAAACATCAGGATCCTCTACGTGGGTGAGGCCCGGGGTCACCTGGTCGTAGTTACAACTTTTTATGCAACGGTCTACAACGCCCAGCATGCTGAGGTCCATTCCGTATCCTCCATCAGGCCCCTTCATGCCGTTTACGATCAGGATGGCTTCGTATGGGCGGCGGATGGCCTTATGGGATTTTACGTCAGCCGGTCGCCCGGCCAAAAGGAATTCATCCTGCCCAACGGTCCCCTCAGCGGCGACGTGGTATCCATAGCCATAAAGGATGACATGCTTTACACCGCGGCCGGGAATGTCACGGTGGGATGGAATAACCTTTTCAGGTCCGCCGAAATGAACGTGTTCATGGGCAATCTGTGGTCGGGGACAAGTACGGCTGATTACCGTGACCTGATCCACCTGTCCATCGATCCCACGGACAAGCATCATGTTTTCGGGGCCACCTGGGGGTACGGCCTTCTGGAGTACCGGGACGGTGAACTGGTGGAGGCATACGACAACACCAACAGTACCCTGGAGACGATAATCCCTGGCGGTGATTTTTTCAGGCTTGGGGGATCGGTCTTCGACCAGGGTAATAATCTCTGGGTAACCAACTCAGGAGTTCCGGAACCGATCTCCGTCAGAAAACCGGATGGATCGTGGAAGAGTTTTGCATTCGGGGGTGACCTGAAGGAAGCTGTGCTCGGGAGGATAATCAACACTTCCTTTGATCATAAATGGGTGATATGTCCCCTCGGTCACGGATTGTTTGCCTTCGATGTGAATAGCACGGTTGACGATGTCTCGGACGATCGCCACATAAAATTCAGTGTGCTGGATGTCAACGAAAAGGTCATTACCAATAATGTCTTTTCACTGGTGGAGGACCGGGACGGGAACATCTGGGTCGGGACCGACAAAGGGATCGTGGTTTATTACAGTCCCTCGCGTGTATTCGATGACGACAAATTTTACGGCCAGCAGATCATCGTACCCCGAAACGACGGGACCGGACTCGCCGACATCCTGCTCGGCACCGAGAAGGTCACGGCCATTGCCGTCGACGGTGCAAACCGCAAATGGATCGGAACGGCCAAATCGGGCATTTACCTGGTATCCGAGGACGGTCTGGAGGAGGTATATCACTTCACGGAAGTAAACAGTCCCCTGCTCTCCAACGGCATAACCGACATTGCCATAAATGGCGGGGATGGGATCGTGTATATCGGTACCGAAAACGGACTGATCTCCTATAAAAGCACCGCCATTGAAGGCCGGCAGGACTTCAGCGGGGTATACGTCTATCCCAATCCCGTCCGTCCGGATTACGAGGGTGATATCGTGATCACCGGGCTGGTGGGCAACGTAAACGTAAAGATCACCGACATCACCGGCAACATCGTTTTCGAGACCACCGCCCTGGGGGGACAGGCCATCTGGGATGGCCGCAATTTCTCCGGCGACCGCATCCGCACCGGCGTCTACATGATCTTCTGCACCAATGAAGACGGTTCCCTTACCCACATCACCAAGCTTCTGGTAGTCAATTAAAAAGCCTTTCAAAAATTGCATGCTTCAGGCATTGCTAAAACGTCGCTGAATGTTGTGCTGGTAAGCACAAAATATAAGCTCCTTCGCTGACAATGCCTTCATCCGGAGGAAATTCTAAACAAGCCACCTTTTTTGCCAGGGGCAAAAAGTAGTGATGGTTTAACATTCCGGAGGCTTGCAAATCTTGAATTTTTTACCCAGTTTTAGGTTTGCTCGGGAATTCCAGCTATGATACACAAGGTAAAAGGAATCGCGCTTCATCATGTGAAGTATAAGGAAAGCAGCGCCATTATTTACATGTATACCGATCTGTTCGGCCGGCAGGCTTACCTTGTCAACAACATCCGGGGAAAGAAATCCAGGTTTCCGGGGAACCTCCTGCAATCCCTGACATTCCTGGAAATTGAAGCTTATCATAAGGAGGGCCGGGAACTGCAGAGGCTCAAGGAAATGCGGAATTACATTCCTTACAGGAGCATACCTTATGATCTGCAGAAGAGCAGTCAGGCGATGTTTTTGGGAGAGGTATTGTACAAGGTTTTAAGGGAGGAAGATCCCAACAGGGAGCTCTTTGGATTTCTTGAGAACAGCCTGCAGCTGCTAGACATCAGTGACGAAACCCCGGTGAATTTCCATCTTTTGTTCCTGGTCCAGCTGACCAAATACCTAGGATTCTGCCCGGAGAACAATTACGGGGAAGGCCGGACCGGTTTTGACATGCGAAACGGCCAGTTCAGTAACGGTACAGGGATTCATCCGGATTATTTCGATCGCAGGAGTTCGGAATTACTCCACAAGTTGTTGGGAAGGAGTTTCGGTGATATCTTACAAATATCTGTGAATCAAGAAACAAGAATTCAATTTCTGGAAGATCTTATGGATTATTACCGGCTTCATGTGCACGAGTTCGGAAACCTGAATTCTCTGCCCGTATTGCATGAAATTTTCCGTACGGAAAATGAAAAATCTATGGAATAAAAAGTTTTGCATTTTGTTAGATAACTTTTTGCTGTAACTCTCGTTAAAGGATTTTGATTTTAATCTTTTTAAAGGCATTAATAATCAGGCAAATATAAGTATGCAATACGGGATCTGGGAAAACGTCCTGCTTATGGCGGGAAAAATATCCCCGGAAGTGCAACCCGGAGGTCGAAAATCGGGTCATACTATTGGTTTGCAAATGAACAGGGTCCGGTAGTTCTCCAGGGGGATTTTCCGGACCGTTAAAATATTTCAAAGTTCCATCGATCTTAAAAAAAAAAGATAAACAAGATCGGATGGGAGTTTTGTTGTTTGTACCCAAAACTAAAAACGAATAGCTGCTAAACCTGACATATCGACCCTTCTTCTGAAACCTGCCCGGGTGATCGAATGGCTTTTCTCACGGAAATCCGTCTTTCTTGCGAGTTTGTTGCGCCTGGCTGTTATTATCCTGTTCATTATTTTAAGCCAATTCTCAACTGGCCAGATATGGATTGAGGATTTCGAGTCCGATGCTGTTGGTGCTCAGCAGGGACAGGGAACTCCGCCAAGGTGGACAATCACGCCCCCCAGTCCGCCTGCTGGGACCTACCGTGTTGAGGACAACGGAGGAAACAAGGAATTCGTTGTGAACAACACTGCTAATCCCGTTATCTGGGAAACTGAGTTCGTTGACATAAGTTCCTATGCGTCAGTTTATATTTCAGTTGACATCAAAGAATCCGGAGACCTGGATCCAAATCAGGATACAATCTCGCTTTATTACAAGATCAATGATGGACCCAGGGTCCTCTGGCATTTGGAAAGCGATGATTTTTCCGAGACTTACATAACGGTAACCCTTCCGAACCTGAACGGGGACAGCATCAAGGTAATTGTAAGCATGAGGAACGGGGACGTGGACGAACACCACTACATTGACAATATTGAAATCCATCAGCAGGACACGGTCTATTCTGCAGCATCAGGGAACTGGGGTTCGAACATCTGGCATGATGCCAGAACGGGGGGACCATCCATTTCGGATCCCGGACCTGAAAGCATAATTGTCATCCAGAACGGGCACACCATCACTCTTAACGGGAACAAAACCGTTTCCAACCTGATCATTGAAAACGGTGGAACTCTTCAATGGTCTGGAACTGCATACAATCTGAATTTAGTTGGTAACGGAAGCATTGATGTAATGAGCGGAGGTACACTGACTGCAGGAGGACTGAACGACGCCAACATTGTAATTAATGAATACTTTACTGATGCCGCTATTAATGCGGATGGTACGGTTAGTTTTTATTCTTTGAGATTATCCAACTTCCAGGGGAGAGTAAATTTAACAGGCAGTTCGTCAATCACGCTTGAGAGCAGCCTGGGAATCGATGGAAACGGCAACAGTTTTTTCACAGTATACAGATGGAGTCCGGATATTACCGTTAATAACAACACAAACCTGGTTACCGGTGGCAACCTGGGAACCATTGGAACCAGTACAGGGAATCTGATCTTCACCAACAATTCAACTTTTGACCTTGCAGGATCGATTAGCGGCAATGTCACTGCCAACAGCAGATTTTACAACACTGAAAATTCAACATGGTACTACGGGGGATCCAGTGCAGACGCCGATACCCGACTGTACTCTGATTATACAAACGGATCATTTATTTATGACAGGCCTGGCAACCAGAATATTATAAATCCCCAGGACGCTTATTATCACCTTACCCTGACCAATTCCGGTACCAAAACAAGCTTTGGCGACCTGGATATCAATGGAAATCTAAACCTGTCCGGCTCCGCAATACTGAATGTTGTTATCGGGCATGATGACATCACCCTGGCAGGGGACTGGACCGTAACCGGGACAGCATCCTTTACCGAGGGCACTGAAAGGGTTACATTCGATGGTTCAGCACTGCAGACTATATCAAACAGTAGCGGAGAGACCTTCTATGATCTTGTCATAAACAATTCAGGACAGGGCATCCTGCTTAACAATGGAAACATAACGGTTCTAGACGACCTGACCATGACTGCCGGGAACATTGATGTGAACGGGAACCTGTTCAGCATGTCGAATGGAACTGTTACCAAGTTGTCCCACACTTCCGGGACAATCATCGGGAAATTTCGTCGGAACGTAATAAACCTGTCTGAATACCTGTTCCCGGTAGGAACGGTGAATAAGGCCAATTATTTTTACATTGATTTCAACCTGCTTGCTACCGGTGGTTACCTTACCGTTGAGTTTGTTGAAGGAGATCCCGGTGGAGCCGTAGATTTCCCATTGAACGACGGATTGCAGGTAATAGACCGTTACAGTGATGGTTACTGGGATATACTTCCCGATGGTACCATAGCATCGGCAGATTACAGCCTTCATCTGCTTGCAAATGGTTTCGATTCATATTATCTGAACTCATCCACAAGAATAATTAACCGGAATACCGGTGGAAACTGGGTTGATCCTCCGGACGGAACCCATGCAGCCGCATCCCCGCCCGATTTTTACAGGAATAATTATACTGTTGGTTTGAATGCAGGGGGTGATCAGTTCGGACTCGGGCATACTGATTGTATCATTTTTACGGCACAACCAGTGTCCCAATCCACCTGTACTGGTCAGGATGTAACATTTTTTATAACTGTGACAAGTTCCGGTAGTATAACCGGTTACCAGTGGCAGAAAAACGGACAAGACATTTCCGGGGAAACGGTCTCAAGTTTAACTATTACGGGAGTTGATATTGATGATGTGGGCGGATACCGCTGCATAGTAACTACAAGCTGCGGAACTGGTGCCAGTGAGACTGCCAGTCTTTCCATTGAGGAGCCCTTTTCCGGTCTTGGATATGCCTATAAAAAGACAATCACAATCGATGCTGCAAATGTGCAGGGAAGTGAAGACCTTATTAATTTCCCGCTGCTGATAAGTCTTACCGATCCGGATCTAGCCACTGTGGGCAATGGAGGGTATGTTGAAAACAACTCCGGATTTGACATTGTATTTACGGATGTTGACGGATACAGGCTGGACCATGAAATTGAAAAATTCGATGCTGCCACTGGCGAATATATTGCCTGGGTGCTTGTGCCTGTTTTAAAATACGATATAAATACCCAGATTGAGATTATTTACGGTAATCCATATGTAATCGATGATCCTTCAAGTCCCAATACCTGGGCTGGATATCTTGGAGTCTGGCACCTCGAAGATTTCAGTGACGCCAGTAACCAAAGTCCGAACGGAACGAATCACTCTTCCAGCACTGTCACAGGTTTAATTGCATCGGCGAGGCAATTTAACGGTTCAAGTAGGATCACCATACCCAGGAATATTCTGCTCGAACCTTCTGAAGGCATTACTGTCTCAATGTGGATGAGGCGAAATGGTGCCCAAAACACATGGGCGAAGCCAGTCTGGTATGCTCAGAATAATGATGCTCCCTGGGGACCATATGGTTTTGAATTCAATAATACAGATGACAACAACCTGTCGTTCCATCTGGCGGATGCCTCCACGTCAGCTAATTCTTATACCGGGACCATTATTGCGAATAATACATGGTACTATGTTACTGGTACCTATGACGGAAGTTATAACAGGATTTATTTAAATAACGCAGAGATAGATGCTACAGCTTTTGCAGGCCCCATTGATGATTATGACGGTACAATGGGTTTATCGATCGGCGACAAATGGGAAACAGGTCAAGGCTATACCGGGATCGTTGATGAACTCCGCATTATTGGTTCAGCACGAAGTCCTGGCTGGATTTCTACCGAGTATTTGAGTCAATCCAATCCAAATGCATTCTATTCGGTCTCAGCGCAATCCACCTATTCAGAATTTCATGATTCCATCTGTGACAACGAGATTGTAACTTATAGTGTACCGAATCTGTATTCCAACTATACATGGTCAGTAGGTGGAGGTGGTACCATAATATCAGGAGATGGCACAAACTCAATAAACATTCTCTGGGATGGATCAGGGGCTGATACAATTGCCCTGGAGGTTGATAATGGAGGCGGTTGTTCAGGGAATTCAATAAATTATTCCTTAACGATTTATCCATCTCCTTCACCCGTGATTTCTGGTAATGATACGGTCTGCCCATCTGCAAGCAATGAAATCTATAACACTGTGGATGAAGGGCATAGCTATTTCTGGACTGTTTCTGGGGGAAGCATAACAAGCGGCGAGAACTCCGATCAGATAACTGTCGACTGGGGGACAGGACCTACAGGTCAATTGATTATATATGATACTATTGTTACTACTGGTTGTGGTTCTACAGATACTGTTAATATTGCAATCGGGGATTTTGAACCACCGGTTATCACCTGCCCGGGGGATGTGACGGTAAGCTGCGAGGACGACAACACGCCCGCGGGCACGGGCACGGCGACGGCCACGGACAACTGCGCGGCGGCGGGCAACATCACGATCACCTACAGCGATGTGAGCACGCAGGATGCGGACCCGGCAAATGCGGGCTACTACAACTATACCATCACACGCACCTGGAGGGCTACGGATCCTTCGGCCAACTTTGATGAATGCGACCAGGTGATCACGGTACAGGAT
>CAYSJH010000033.1:0-13220 GCA_964431315.1 uncultured Bacteroides sp.
GTCCCCGATCATGGGGATCTTCCGGATGGAAAGCGGGGAGAGGAAGGGGATCACCTGGGAATGGACCACCTCCAGCTGCCCGTTGGGCTTGGCTTCCCCCGCGGCGATCTTGGAAACGGTCTTGTTCACCGACAGGCCGTAGGAGACCGGGAGTCCCGTATGGTGCACGATCTTCCGCTTCAGCTCCTGCGTCCATTTCATGCAGCCGAAGAAACGGTCCATTCCCGTAATGTCAATGTAATGCTCATCGATGGATGCCTTTTCGTACAGGGGGGCCTCCCCGGCAATGATGTCGGTGACCATCCGGGAATATTTCGTGTACAGTTCCATGTCGCCCCGGATGATGATCGCGTCCTCGCAGAGGTTCCGGGCCAGTTTCATGGGCATGGCCGAATGCACCCCGAACTGCCTGGCCTCGTAGCTGCAGCTGGCGACCACCGCCCGGTCCGACATCCCCCCGATCAGCACCGGCTTGCCAGCCAGGCTGCTGTCTTTCAGGCGCTCGACGGAGACAAAGAAGGTGTCCAGGTCGAGGTGCACGATGTTCCTTTCCCGCATGTCCATAAAAAAATCCCCTGAAATTTTGTTTTTTAAATATTTGTTGTAATTTTGATTAAAAATTGGTCAAATAATACGATTAAAATATAATCAACCCGGAGAAAAAAACAAATAATCCGGGCCAGAATTTTTGTCCGATCATCAAAAAAAATTGCCATGTATTTCAGCCAGAATGTAAAGCTCCTGCGCAGGCGGAGGAACCGCACGCAGGACGAGCTTGCCCATATCCTGGGCATGAAGCGCTCCACCCTGAGCGGGTATGAGAACGAGGTCGCCGAGCCCGGCATACAGGCCCTGATGGCTTTTTCCAAGTATTTCGGGGTGGCGGTGGATACCCTGATCCGGGTCAACCTGTCCAGCCTTTCGGAAAGCCAGCTCTCGGAACTGGAACGGGGGAATGATGTATACCTAAGGGGCAGCAAGCTGAGGGTGCTTGCCACCACGGTGGATGATGGGAACGAGGAGAACATCGAACTGGTCAACGAAAAGGCCAAAGCCGGGTATACCAGCGGGTTTGCCGATCCCGAGTTCATTGCTCACCTGCCGACCTTCCAGCTGCCTTTCCTGTCGCCCAGCAAAAAATACCGGACCTTCCAGCTATCAGGTGATTCCATGCTGCCCATCCCGGACCGTTCCTGGGTGACCGGGGAATTCCTGCAGGACTGGAAACAGATCGTCACCGGGAATGCCTACGTCATCCTGACCCTTGACGAGGGAATCGTGTTCAAGATCGCCGAGAACCTTCTGGAAACCGAACGCAAGCTCACCCTGTACTCCCTCAACCCGGTCTACGAGCCCTTCGATGTGAACGTAAACGAAATCAAGGAAGTCTGGAAGTTTATCAATTACATCAGCTCGGAGATCCCCGAACCGGTCATGAACGAGGATGAGCTTATCAGAACCGTTACCAGCCTGAAGCAGGATATGGCGCTTCTGAAAAAGAAAGTGCTTCCCGGTAAAAATTAATAGCCCGCTCTGGCCCTGTCCAGTGGGTAGATTGCAGTAAGGAACTGAAAATCAGGGTAAAACAGAAATGAGACTATTCCTTTTGCATCAGGCTTTTCCAAGACATCATCGCATATTCTACAGGCTTTGATTCCCTTATAAAATTTTCGTAAATGATGTGATCCGGTGCATGACAAGGGAGGTAATAAAAAAAGACGGGAGACGTTTTGCCCCCCGTCTTTTATGTTATTACTACAGCATCATTTGCTCAATACCATCTTGATGGTCTTCCATGCAACATCGTTGTTGCTGAACGACTCTACATAGATGGTGCAGAAATAGATACCGCTATCGAAGTTCCTTGCATCCCAGGTCACCTCATATTCACCCGCGGATTGCTTCTGGTACACCAGGATCTCCACCTCATTACCTACTACGTCAAGCACCTTCATGATCACCTGGCTTTCGGATGGCAGGACATATTGCAGCGTAGTTTTTTCGCTGAAGGGATTCGGGAAATTATTGCTGAAGTAGAATCCCCCGGCATTGGTGATTTCAACGTTTCCTGTGAAATCCTGGCAGGCATCCCCGATGCCATCCTGATTGACATCTGCCTGATCTGCATTTACTGTCATCAGGCAATTGTCGGTCACGTTAAGCACGCCGTCTCCGTCAAGGTCCTCATCACAAACATCTCCCTTTCCATCCTTGTCAAGGTCAGCCTGGTCTGCATTAGCCGAGTACGGGCAATTATCGCTGCCGTTCTGGATGCCGTCCAGATCCGTATCCTCATCTCCGGCCGGTTTTGGATCCGCATTCATCACGAATGACCAGCTGACCGGTTCCTTCATGGCATTCCCGTATAGATCCTCGACACCGCTGAGTTGTACATTGAAGGTGTCGCCCTCAAAGGTCTTGCCGCTCAGGTCCGGAATGATCACAATGGTTTTATCCTGGCAACCGGCGGCAGCTTCTATGGTTTCCCCTGTACTCAGGTTCCTGAAGACTACATTGTCGGAGGATATCCTGTAACAATTCACAAATTCATCAAAAGTTACTGTGATCATATCGCCGGAATCGAAGACCAGATCCGAGGGTTCGGGCAAGCCGAACAGGATGGGGGCTTTCGTATCGATTTTTCCCGAAACGACATCTGAGTATGCTTTGCCGGAGCTGCATTCGAGCACGGCCCTGAGATCGTATTCGCCGTCCTCGAATTCGCCCAGATCAATCGTTTCATCGGTGCTGTTCGGCTCGAGGTCAACCTTGTCACGGTAAAAGATATCCTGCCAGTTAAATATCCCTTTCCTGGCAATCTGAACGCCGATGTGATCCAGGAGGCTTTCATCGTAATCCTGTACCCTGATTTTCAACTTGCCATTATTCACAGATGAAAGCACCCAGTTCTGGGCGGGTTTCGTCAGGCTCACCAGGCTGCATGCACTCTTGAAATGGACGTCCAGGTAAACGGTATCCCTGATCTGGTCATCATCGCACCCTGAGTAGAGTGTAAACTGCAAATCGTTGTAATCGAATGCGTCAGGTCCCCTCTCCACGGTTACAAGGGCCTGTTTGGAGCTTCCTGCCGAGACGTAGTAGGGCGTGGGAATGCCTCCCTGGACCTGGCTCCCGCCGAGGGTCAGCACGGCACCGTCAGGATTACTTGCCTGGTCGAATACCAGGTTGTAGATCCTGTCTTCATCGCTCTGGCTTATGTTCCCGAGCTGGAGGCGGAAGACTGCCTGTCCATCCGGATCATCCACAAACTGGATGTAGGAATCCGAGGTGATCTGTACACCCTCCCGGGGCAGAGAGCCGGGTTCCCACGGACAGCTGCTATTGCCGGCAATTACTTTAAAGACGGGAGTGCCGTATACCCTGTCCCCGCGAATTTCCATGGTGAAAGCATCGCCGGGATCGTCATCGTTCAGGTAAAATCCTGTTTTCCGGCTGAAGGTTTCGGCCCAGGATTCACTGGATCCAAATTCCATCCGGAACTTGGCTTCCACACCGCCGCTTGCACCAACACCGCCGACTTCGATTCCCGCTTCAAGTGCCACGGCGGCTTCGATATACACTGAATATTCGATGGAAGTGGAACGGGTTGTGGCCACTTCACGCCAGGATTCGTACTCCACACCGGCGCTAAGGGTATAGTTATCGATTAGGCTGCTCTTTTCTTTCAGGTCTTCGTTCATTTTCAGGGTCTGCAGCCAGACATCAATCTGGTTTGCGTAAAAATCGGCGGAGTCATTGTCCGTCGCAACGTAATAATCCCTTATATACGCAAGGTTAGGAATGAGATTGTCCCTGATGTGGCTTCCTGTATACATAAAGGTTGTGGCAAATCCGTCAACCCCCATGCTCAGGCTTACAGACTTTTTGGCGCTGCAGCTTCCGGGATCGTATTTGACCACATCGGTGAGCGCATACACGAGGTTCAGAGCGGATCCGATGAATATATCCCCGCCTTTGCCGATGATGTCCTGGTTCCCGGAGGTGGAGAATCGCTCCCCACTGGAGATGTTCAGGGTAAATTCATTCTGCCCTGTTATGCTGCTGCCAACTTCCAGGGAACCCCGCAATTTGCCCCAGATCTCGGTTTCCACCATCACGCCGAAGCCGGATTCGAACTTGGCCCCGGCTTTGACCTCGGCCCAAATATTAACACTTCCGCTGGCCTGGGTAGAGAACTTGAGGGCTGTCTGGGTTGTGGTCCCTTCCTCCAGGTACGAATAGCTTCCGTCCCCGGGAGGATCCCTCAGGATCATCAGTGGTATTTCCGGTGATACCGTCGTAAAGGTTTGCTCACGGGGCCGGTTCCCTTGAACGAGGACGTCGATGGACTGGCTGATGTATTCATTTTCCACATAGGCCGTTACAGTCAGGTCCTTCGTATTGGGGGCAATGAGGTTGGGATAGCCGGGAACCAGTTTATATTCCGCGAGGCCCCCTTCCAGGTAGAGGGTATCCACCTTCTCGGTTTCGTTGCCCAGGTGGTTCTGGACCACGATGTAACCCGTATCCGCCAGGCAATCTTTGTCCCCGAATACCTCCCGGACCTCGAAGGTCAGGGTGTAGCGGGTCCCCTGGTCGACGATCGGGACGTTTTCATAATCTCCGCATCCGTATTCGTGGAAGCCGGTGATATTCAGGGTGGGTTCTGAGCGGTAGATGAAGTCCGTTTCGACATCACCGAAAGTCAGGTCCGCCTGCATGGCGGGGAAATACATTTCCACCTCTTCATTCTCCAAACCGGGACTCTCCGAATCGAAACTCGAAATTTTAACCTCGTAATCGCGAGCGGGAAGTTCCACCTGGTAATATCCTGTGAGGGTATCCGTTTCGACAAGGGTATCGAAACAGGGATCCATTCCCCCGCCGGCGCTGATGGTCAGTTCAGCCTGCCCGATATAGCTGTCACAGCTGGCCTTTACATATCCGCTCAGGACGAAGGTGGTGGTATCCAGGAATACTGCAAGGTTCGTATCTGAATCGATCTTGTAGGTGGCCTTCACTGGATCGAAGGCATGTCCCTCCATGCCCGGTCTTACCGTGTACTTCCCGATCCTTCCCACAGTGAATGCAAATTTTCCCTCCTGATCCGTGACCGCAAGAATATCGAGCGTATCGGGATCGAGCTCTTCCGCATCGTATACATAGATATCCACACCCTCGATGGGGCAATTTCCCTGGGGACTGGGCAGCAGGACCTGTCCCCATACCGTAAAGGCTGAAGTATCTATAAATATTTGAGGCAGCTCCGTCGTATGGGGATCAAGCTCGAGCTCTGCCCCCTGTGCGCCGGGATCGAAGCCGTGACCTTCCCGGTAGGGGGTTAACACAAACGAGGACAATTCGTAATAGTAAATATTCCTGATCGTAAATTTCCCGGAGGTGTCGGTCATGGCGCAGTACGTGGTGTTGGTATCCTGGGGAACGGAATTCTGGCGGACTGCGCAGACCCTGACATCCTCTACGGCCTGGCCGGTGGGAGTAAGCACATGGCCCGTGATTGTTCCGTTAGCCAGTCTCTTTCCCCAGGTTGTATCCGGAAAATAGGAATCTGTGGGATAAGGGGTCAGAACGTATTTGTAAAGAAAACCGGGGATCGGATTCTGATTATCCAATTTATTTTGGGTGGTTTTTTGAATATTGTCAGACACGGTCAGGGATGATGAATCCAGTGGGTTGATTCGGTCTAACTGGTAATGGTCAAGGTTGCCACTTTTGCCTGTCTTACCGTTCAGTGTGTCCCATTGAAGAAATACGCCGTCTGACTGAGAGGTGGCCCTCAGGTTAAGGTCAAAGGTCGTACCGGTTACCGTAGCGGCAGAGGAGGTATGTCCGGCTGTGGTCGAATTTTTATAATTCAGGTAAACGGCATAGTTGTAGGATCGGGCGGGTCTCAGCAGGGGATCCTCATCCTCATAATGTGTGGTGCTTCCTGTAGTCTGGCCGATGTATGCTCCATCCCTGTAGATTTTGTATACCCTGTCACCAACCGGGATGTCCGTGTCCGTCGACCAGATCAGGTCGATCCGGTGCTGGTATTTTCCCTGGGATGCCGTGAGGCCGCTGGGAGTCCTCGGTATTGCTGTGGAAGAATAGGAATAGGCGCTATTTTGATACCAGGACGCCCCGGTACAGGCGCCTATACAATACCAGCCAAAAATCCAGATATCGCTGTGACCGTATTCATCCGCACGCCAGGTATAAGTTCCTGAACTGGAGGGGCCAAGGGGAACATCCGCGTCCAATCCGGAGTAAGAAGTAACGTAGAAATCACCCAGGACATAGGTTTTGCCACCGGTATAAAACTTGATATTATAGCGATGGTCACATTTGCAGTGCCATGTCAAATCCGACCACTGGAAATACACAAAATAATCGCTTTGGAATCCTTTGTTGCTGTTGTAGGAGGTCGTCCAGGCCCAAGCCATTGCGGCTTCGTCCGATTTCAGGTTATTCTCTTCCCCTTCCGGAAGTATCCTTTTCGCAGGAGGGGGCTTCTGGTAGGGATCCTGTGAGAAGAGTAATGGACTTTGGCTGGATAAGAGAACCAGGAGGAGGATAATAATACCCTCCTTTATTGTTGGCTGAAAGTAAATTTTTTTCATGTTAGGGGATTTATTATAAAAAGTTGATTATAGTGTCAAGGAACGGTTGGCATGAACTTTCGGAACATCTGCCTCAGGTGCCGGATACGGATTAATGCGAAAATTCTCTCATAAGAACCAAGCCCTGAACAAGACATGTGAATGTTTTGTTTGGTTCTGGAAATTTGTAAAGGCTTTTCTAAAAATAAATTAAATTGTTAAGAAAACCAAAAGCTTTGACTGGTTGTGTTTTTTAGAATTATTCTGTCTGAAATTGTTCGTATTTTTATTATGCGGATAAAGTTCTTCACCTCTTAAACCAGATCAGCATGATTGATATCGATGCGCTATTCAAGGTTTCCTACGGATTGTATATTGTCAGCTCGGGGGACAAAAACCGGGGCAACGGGTATATTTCAAATACGGTGTTCCAGGTAACCGCTGACCCACCCAGGTTCGTCACCTGTTGCAATAAGGACAACTACACGGCCGAATTCATCAAACGTACTGGCACCTTTGCCGTATCGGTGCTGCATAATGAAACCCCGACGGAGATCTTTACCCGTTTCGGATACAAAAGCGGGAGGGATTCGGACAAACTGGAAGGTATGAATCTGCGGTACGGCGAGACGGGGGTGCCTATCGTAATGAATGAATGCATAGCCATTCTTGAATGCAGGGTGGTCCAGACCCTGGATGTGGATACACATATTTTATTCATTGGCAAACTGTTGCACAGCGAGGTGATCGACCACGATGCCGAACCGATCACTTATCTTTATTACCGCAAGGTTAAAAAAGCCGTGGCACCCAAAAATGCTCCTACCTACGTCGATAAATCCAGGCTCGATAATAAATCTGAGACCAAGCCTGAAACCGGAGCTCTGCGAAAATCCGGAAGGCCGGATTCCGGAAAACACCAGTGCACAGCCTGCGGGTATGTTTATGATGAGCAGGAAGGGGACCCGGAGAACGGGATAGCCACGGGCACCTCTTTCGAAGATCTGCCTGACAGCTGGGTCTGCCCGGTCTGTGGCACAGAAAAGGAAGATTTTATCGAAGTCTGAATCGAAGTTAATTTTCCAGGAATAAAATAATATCAATCATGAGAAACCTTACATTTTTTACCATTCTTTTTCTGCTTGCATCCTGCGCCCAGCGGGAGGAAAAGCAGATCACACGTTACACCATCGAACAACTCTCCAAGAATATCAGCATCAGCGGGGGATCCTTTTCGGAGGGTGAGGACAGGCTGCTTTTCAGCAGCAACGAGTCCGGTATTTTCAATGTCTTCGAGTTGAGCATTGCCGATGGAACAAAGCGGCAAATCACCAATTCAGAAGTTGAATCCTTTTTTGCAATTGATTATGTACCGGGCGGGGACCAGCTCCTGTATTCCGCCGACCAGGGCGGTAACGAGCGGGATCATATTTACCTGCTGAACCCTGACGGCACCTCACTCGATCTTACACCCGGTGAACGGGAGAAAGCCTCGTTTGCCGGATGGAGCAGGGACAAGAAGTACATGTATTATGGTTCCAATCTCAGGGATCCCCGGTTCTTTGATGTACGCAGGATGAAGGTAGGGGAATGGAAACCGGAGATGATTTATGAGAACAAAGAGGGACTCAACCTGGTGGATGTGTCCGATGATGAGAGTCTTTTTATACTGACACGGGCCATTTCCACCAGTGAAAGTAAACTTTATCTGATGGAATGTGCCAGCGGACAGATGACCGAGATATCCGAACCGGATGCCCCGGGGCGCTATGAACCTTCCGGCTTTAACAGGGCGGGCACGCACTATTATTATCTCTCGGACGCAGAAGGGGAATTTACGGCCCTGATGGAATATGAAATTGCGTCGGGTGCCCGGAAAACGATTTACCAAACCGGCTGGGATGTCATGTACAGCATGCTGAGTGAAAATGAAAAATACAGGGTGATCGCAGTGAACGATGACGGCAAGAACAACCTGCTGATCATAAATAATGAAACGGGAGAACAGGTTGATTTTCCGCAGCTGGAGGACGGGGACATCGGTTCTGTGCGGATTTCCGACAGCGAAAAACTCATGCGCATGACCGTAGGGACTTCGAAGTCCCCTGACAACTTGTATGTCTATGATTTTGAGACGGCTGAATCCAAAAAACTTACAGAGACCCTGAATCCTGAAATCAATCCGGACGACCTGGTGAGTGCGGAAGTCGTAAGATACCCCTCGTTCGACGGACTCGATATACCGGCCATATTCTACAAACCCAAGATGGCTTCCAGGAAAAACAAAGTGCCTGCACTTGTATGGGTACACGGCGGCCCAGGGGGACAGTCCCGCGTACAGTTCTCCTCGCTCATCCAGTTCCTGGTTAACCATGATTATGCCATTCTCGCCGTGAATAACAGGGGCAGCAGCGGGTACGGCAAGACCTTTTACCGGATGGACGACCGCAACCACGGTGATAAGGACCTCAGGGATTGCATCTGGGGGAAGAAATGGCTTCAGGAGCAGGAATACATTGACCCAGAAAAAATTGGCATTTTCGGGGGAAGCTACGGGGGATTCATGGTCATGGCGGCCATGACCTTTGCACCGGAGGAGTTTAAAGTCGGTGTCAACATGTTCGGGGTTACCAACTGGCTGCGCACCCTCAAATCGATCCCTCCATGGTGGGGGGCATTCAGAGATGCCCTTTACCAGGAAATGGGAAACCCGTATACGGAAGATTCGGTCAGGCTGTACGACATTTCGCCGCTCTTCCATGCGGGACAGGTAAGGAACCCGATCATGGTGCTGCAGGGAGCCAACGACCCGAGGGTGCTCCAGGTGGAATCGGACGAGATCGTTGAAGCCGTGCGGAATAACGGGGTTTATGCTGAATACATCATCTTTCCCGATGAGGGCCACGGTTTTGCCAAGACGGAAAACCGGAACAGGGGATACGGGGAAATCCTGGTTTTCCTTGACCGTTACCTGAAAGGGGAGGAACCCGCGGGATCAGTACCCCAGGGATCCGAATAAAAGGGACGGGTATCAATCCGTTCTGCTGAAACCGCCAGGGCGGGAAATTCTCAGGACATATCAAAACAGGAGAGGTAGGCTGGTTGTTCAAAATAGATTTTCCTGTCCTCCTTCCGGTAATTATTGAATTTTACCCGTATGTCAACATATGCGGGCTTGAAAAATTTACCTATGATTCCAAGCCTGCCGAGGGATTGCAGGGTTTTCAGCAGGGGACTTCTTTCATCGAGCCAGATCACGACCGAATGAAGGCCGTACATGGCGCAGGCCGTCTCAAACAGGTCATGCAGACATTGTTCATGCCCTTCCCTGAACCAGATACCTTCAACTGCAATGAATTTCTGGTACCCGGGCACAATGTACCTTCTGATAACCGGAAGTTTACCCCCGTATTTTATGAGGAAGCGGCTCATACCACCCGGAAAGTTCACTATTTCCCATGATTCCGGATTGGCCTGGCATCCCGCAATGATCTCCCCGTTCTCCCTCCAGACCAGGTAATACTCCTGATAATAAAGATTCTGTTCCGTAAAAAATGAATAATTCCTGTAGTATTCTCTCAGACGCTCCAGGTGGGGAGCCTTTTCGGACTCTGTTATCAGGGATACTTTCGGGTGCTTTACGGGATTGTAGCGGCTGAAAATCATCGTGCATACCCTCCCGACCGTTTCAAAGCCTACCAGTTCAGTGAAATTCCAGGACCGGAGGTTCTCCCTTTCCACAAAGGCATAGACCAGGCTTCTGGGCTTATTTGCCTTATTTCCTGCCAGCATTTTATCCGGTTCGTCGAAGTAGGGCTGTACAAAATTTTTCAGTAAACTGTCTCCGTGGGGTTTGTCTTTCTGCCTTTTTTGCCGCTTTCTTTCTTCCCTGTTCAATCGCTGCTGCTTATAGTTCGAATCACGAAGGGGTGCCTGTACGGAGAAATAGCGGACATACCAGGCATCGTGTGACCGGGAATTGGATTTTATCTCCCTCAGACTAAAAGCGATACTTCCAAGCAGTTTCCCGGATTTTCTGAGGATCAGGAAATAGATCCTGCCCAGGAAGGGAAGCTTTGTTTCAAGCGAGGTATGCCTGTAACGGAGCTTTCCGGGGGTGCCCAGCAGTGTGTTCCGGATGTGGTTCCGGATCTCCTCACCCGGCTCCTGTTCGACATCAACGGATAATTTCAGGTACTTCAGAACTTCCTTTGAATTAGCCATAAGAATGCAGAATTCGCGGGGCAAAAATTAATTGAATTTTATCAATTAATCAAAAAGACCTTTTTCAGGAGGACAGGGGTGTAAAAAATAGTTTATTTTCAGGGTCAGAATTTCTAACCTCAAACAACGAACTATGAAACGTAAGCTCCTAAAAAAAGGTCTATTGACCTTCCTTTTTACCTGCCTCATTTTACTGGCTGCCAGCCTTCATGCGCAGCAAAAACCCCTTGACTTTTTCGGATTCGAACCGGGATCCGACAGGAACCTGTTCACTTATGAACAACTTATTACATATCTGAAGGGACTTGATGCAGCCTCTGACCGGGTGAAGATGGTTGAAATCGGGAAATCCCCGCTCGGCAGGCCCATGTATATCGCCTTTCTTTCCTCTGCTGCCAACATTGCGGCCCTGGAGGATCTGAAGCAGATCAACCGCAGGCTGGCCCTGGATACCGATATCCCCCCGGCCGAATTGCAGGATATGCTTGAAAATGGGAAGATATTCGTGCTGGGCACCCTGTCCATGCATTCATCGGAGGTGGCGCCCTCCCAGGCTGCCCCGCTCATCGCCTATGACCTGGCAACAACGGAGGATCCCGTAAAACTCCGGTGGCTTGAAGATGTCGTCTACATGATGGTCCCGAACCATAACCCGGACGGAATGGATTTCGTCGTGCAGAACTACAAAGAATTCAAGGGGACCCAGTACGAGGGGTCGTCCCTGCCCAGGGTTTACCACAAGTACGTCGGGCATGATAACAACCGGGACTTCGTAACCCTTTCCCAGGAGGATACGCGTGCCATTGCACGGATCTATAACCTGGACTGGTTCCCCCAGGTGATGGTTGAAAAGCACCAGATGGGATCGACCGGTCCCCGGTTTTTTGTTCCCCCAAACCACGATCCCATCGCAGAAAACGTGGATGCCGAAATATGGACCTGGGCCGGGGTCTTCGGGTCCAATATGTTGAAAGATATGACGAGGGACAGCCTGTTCGGGGTATCGACCCATAACCTGTTCGACGATTACTGGCCTGGATCGACGGAAACCTGCATCTGGAAGAACGTGATCGGAATGCTGACCGAAGCGGCCAGTGTTCAGACCGCCACGCCGGTCTACATCGAACCCAATGAATTGAGCGTGAGCGGAAAGGGACTTGCGGAGTACAAGAAGAGCGTTAATATGCCTCACCCCTGGGAAGGGGGCTGGTGGCACCTGTCGGACATCGTTGACCTGGAGTTGTCCTCAACCTGTTCCATCCTGAAGACGGCCTCTAACCATCGATGGGACATCCTTGCTTTCCGCAACAGCATGGCAGTCAAGGAGGTGACCAAGGGCCTGACACAGCCTCCCTTTTACTACATTATGCCCGCGGAACAGCATGATCCGGGCGAACTGGTCAAACTGGTGAATCTTCTGAAAGAACACGGCATCCATGTTTATGCCACCGACAATGAGATAGTGCTGGGAAACAGGGTGGTGGAGAAAGGATCCGTGGTCGTTCCGCTGGCACAGCCGTTCCGGGCTTTCATCAAGGAAGTCCTCGAGACCCAGGAATACCCGGTCAGGCATTATACCTTGGGAGGACCTGTAATCCGGCCCTACGATATTGCCACCTGGTCCCTTCCCCTGCATATGGGCGTGAAAAGCTGGGAGATCAACAAGCGGTCCGAGAAACTTGAATCCTCGATCAGGGAGATCCCGGGCGAATACAGCATGCGAAAGCAGGTTACCCCGGGTGACATTGCAGTTTTCCCCGCATCATGGAACGAAAGCTATGCTGCTGCATTCCGGGCACTTGAATTGGGACTCAAGGTGGAGCGCCTGACGGAAGATGCCCGGGTGAACGAAAAGCCGGTTGAAAAAGGCAGCTTCCTGATCAGTGCAGGGAAAAAGGGCGGTTCGCTCAATGCAGTCCTTGATGAAGCTGAGGTGGAGCCCCTCTATGCCTCCGCTGCACCCGGACCCGCAGAAACCGTCAAAATGCCCCGCATCGCCCTTGTGGAAACCAATTTTCACGACATGGATGCCGGGTGGACCCGCTATGTGCTGGACACCTACAACATACCCTTCACGGTCGTGAAGCCCGGGGATTTCGAGGGGACTGATTTTACGGCGCAGTACGATGTGGTGGTGTTCCCCGGTTCAAGGAAATCCATCCTGATGGACGGAACCTACGGAAGCAGCAGCAGGAGCTACCGGATGAGCCTGCCCCCGCAATTCACAAAGGGCATAGGCGCCAAGGGAATGGACAAACTCATGACCTTCGTCGATAATGGCGGGATCATCATCGCATGGGAAGAGTCAACGGCGCTTTTCGAAGGGAAACTGAGCATACCCCGTGACAAGGAAAAGGACAAGGAAAAGGATAAGGAAAAGGATAAGGAAAAGGA
>CAYSJH010000033.1:13320-46946 GCA_964431315.1 uncultured Bacteroides sp.
AAGGAAAAGGATAAGGAAAAGGATAAGGAAAAGGAAGACTTCGGGCTCCCTTTCTGGAATGTATCAGACCAGCTGGCAAAGGAAGGGCTTTACTGTCCCGGTTCACTTGTGAGGATCAACCTGAAATCGGACAGTCCCCTGACACTGGGTATGCCCGGGAATGTCGGAGTTTTCTACCGCGGGGAACCGGTGTTTGAGACAACGGTACCCTCTTTCGATATGGACCGCAGGGTGATCGGGGTCACGCCTGAAAGGAATATCCTCCTCAGCGGATACATCGAAAAGGAGGAGTTGCTCAGCGATAAATCCCTCATGGTATGGATGCGAAAAGGGAAGGGGCAGTTCGTGCTTTTTGCCTTCAATCCCAATTTCAGGGCGTCCACGCATGCCACCTATAAGTTGCTGTTCAATTCCCTGCTGCTTTGATAATTCAGCGGCGAATCAGTATCTTTACGCAAACTTCCCAGGGGTGATGCGCATTCTCCACCTGACCCGGATGTACACCAGGCAGGGCCGCGGACTTTTCTGCTGCCTGATCTCCTAGTACCCCACCCGGTATTCTCTGCACTGATTCAGATCATCCGTATCCTGAAGGAATGAAGGTTTGCATTTTTGATATTAAACGTTTCGCCGTACATGATGGTCCCGGTATCCGGACCACCGTATTTTTCAAGGGCTGTCCCCTTGAATGCCGGTGGTGCCATAACCCCGAAGGAATAGACGCGGGCATCGAACGGTTCAGTGAAAAGATCAGCTTTGATGGTGTTGAGATCTTGAGGGAAACAGAGGTGGGCAGGTGGATCGTGGTGGATGAACTCATGGATGAACTGGAGCGGGACAGGGTATACATGGAAGAATCAGGTGGAGGTATCAGCTTTTCCGGCGGGGAACCGCTTCATCAGCCGGAGGCCCTTTTCCGGCTGCTCGGTCTGGCGAGGGAACGGAACCTTCATACCACAGTGGACACAAGCGGCTATACAAGTGCTGAAAACATGGAGAAGGTTTCGGACATGGCGGACCTGCTGCTTTATGACCTGAAGTCCATGGATGCGGAAAAGCACAGGAAATACACCGGCGTGTCGAACGATATGATACTGGCAAACCTGAGGAGGGCATTGAAGGGAACAGCCGCCGTAATCATACGGATACCCGTTGTATCGGGCTTTAACGACAGGGACACGGAAATAGGGGCCATGCTTGAATACCTGGTAACACTCAACGGGATACGGGCCGTGGATATCCTGCCCTACCATCCATACGGAACCCACAAGTACAGGAGGTTTAAGAAGGAAAACCGTCAGAATGGCTTCCGGGTACCGGAAAAGGAGCGGATCGAAGCGATCAGAAAACAGTTTTCGAAAGCGGGACTCCAGGTCGGGATCGGAGGGTGATGCCGGAAACCCGTGCGACACCCGACAGGGACGTTACCAGTAAAGAAATAACGCTGTGATGAACGAACGAATCAGGAAACTAAGAGAACAGAGCCTCGCAGCGGTGAACCGGCTGTCAGCCGAAAGGGCACTGCTGGTGACAGAATTCTACCAGCAGGAAGGAGTGGATGAAATGTCCATACCGGTTCAACGTGCCCGTTGTTTCGAATACATACTCAGGCATAAGGCCGTATGCATCAACAAGGGAGAACTTATCGTGGGTGAAAGGGGACCGGGGCCCAGGGAAACGCCCACATATCCCGAGATCTGCATACATACTGAAAAAGACCTGGATATCCTGGATTCGAGGGAAAAAGTTTCTTTTGTCGTAGATACCCCGACCCGCCTGGCGTTCCGGGAAAAGATCATTCCCTTCTGGAGGGGAAAAAGCAACCGGGAGCGGATCATGGAACTCCTGCCCCGGGAATGGAAAGAAGCCTATTCGGCCGGGGTCTTCACCGAATTCCAGGAGCAAAGGGCTCCGGGGCATACCGTGCTGGGGGACAAGATCTATCACAAGGGCATGCTGGATATCGTTGAGGATATCAGCACCACCATGACAAGGCTGGAAAATGAGGGCGCAGGGGACCAACTGATCGCAGGTGGTAAGCGGATCGCAGACGAAAAGCTGTCGGACAGCCGGATGGACATGCAGCTTGACATGCAGCTTGACATGCAGCTTGAGGAACTCCGGGCCATGGAAATAAGCGCCCGGGCCATCATCATGTATGCCGGAAGACATGCGGATGTCCTGGAGGAGATGGCAGCCGCTGCAGATCCGTCCGGCCCGGAAATGAAAAAAAAGGCCGGGGAGCATGAATACTCCCTTCGTGAGGAACTCCTTGAACTGGCCAGGATCTGCCGGAAGGTCCCCGCCCGGAAACCGGATACCTTTCATGAAGCCCTGCAGTACTACTGGTTTGTCCATCTCGGGGTGATCACGGAGCTCAATCCGTGGGACAGCTTCAACCCGGGGCGCCTGGACCAGCATCTCCTTCCGTTTTACCGGGAGGGAATATCCAACGGCAGCCTGACACGGGAAAAAGCAAGAGAGCTTGTGCAATCCTTCTGGATCAAGTTCAACAACCATCCCTCACCACCCAAGGTGGGGGTAACCGCGCAGGAGAGCAGCACCTATACGGATTTCAGCCTGATCAACCTGGGGGGACTTACAGAAGAAGGGGAGGATGCCGTAAATGAGCTGAGCTACCTGATCCTCGAGGTGATCAGGGAAATGAGGATCCTCCAGCCCAGTTCCATGGTACAGATCAGCAGGAAAAATCCGGATGAGTTCGTTCTGAAAGCCCTCGACATCATCAGAACCGGTTTCGGCCAGCCTTCCTGCTTCAATGCCGATGCACTGATCCTGGAAATGACCCGGCAGGGGAAATCCCTTCGGGATGCCCGCAGGGGAGGAGCGAGCGGATGTGTTGAAACAGGTGCGTTCGGAACTGAATGCTACATCCTGACCGGCTACTTTAACCTGCCGAAGATCCTCGAGATCACTTTGAATAACGGTCTGGATCCTCGCACAGGCAGGAAGATCGGACCGGAGACCGGGGATCCTGCGGATTTCCGGGACTTTAATGGACTGATGGAGGCGTTCAGGAAACAGCTTGAGCATTTTGTGGAGATCAAGGTACTTGGCAGCAATCTGATTGAAGAGGTTTTCGCTGCACACATGCCGGTACCCTTCCTGTCCCTCCTGATCGATGATTGCATCGGGAATGCGAGGGATTATAACGCAGGTGGTGCAAGGTACAACACCAGCTACATCCAGGGGGTGGGGACCGGCAGCCTGACCGACAGCCTTTCTGCCCTGAAATACCATGTTTTCGACCATGGACATAAAAGCATGCAGGAAATGCTTGATTTGCTAGCCGCCAATTTCAAGGGTTATGAGGAATTCCGTTACGAACTTCTGAATCATACTCCAAAATACGGGAACGATAACGATTATGCCGATGACCTGCTGAAGGAGGTATTTGAATATTATTTCAAGGCCGTGGACGGCCGAAAGAGTCCCCGTGGAGCCACTTACCGGATCAACCTCCTTCCGACCACCTCCCACATCTATTTCGGCAGCGTGACCGGCGCTTTGCCGGATGGAAGGAAAGCCGGGGAACCGCTCTCGGAAGGGATATCGCCCGTCCAGGGAGCCGACCGTTCCGGTCCCACTGCTGTTCTTAATTCTGCAGCCAAGATCGATCACCTGAGAACCGGGGGAACACTGCTGAACCAGAAATTCACCCCATCCTTCCTCGAAACAGAGGAAGGGATGGAGAAGATCACCCGGCTGATCAGAGGCTATTTCAGGATGAACGGCCATCATATACAATTCAATGTGGTAACGGCGGAAACCCTGCGGGCAGCCCAGCTGGAACCCGAAAAGTATGCCGACCTGATCGTCAGGGTTGCCGGGTACAGCGATTATTTCAAGGACCTTGGCAGGGACCTCCAGGATGAGATCATCCGCAGGACGGAACACGAGGCGTCTGCGTAACTGAAATTCCCTTCCTTGCAGACCGGTCATGACATGCCGGCGTTTAACAGATTCCGGTATAAAAAAAACTTATATTTCTACACCGTTTTCTTAGGAGAAAAGCTTATTTTATTGGGTTAAAACTAATTTACCGGAGATGAAGCATTTATTAAGAAGATCGTCTTTCTGGATTGCCATGGCATTACTGCCGGGATTTCCGTCGCTCCAGGCGCAATTACCGGCATTTCCCGGGGCCGAGGGATACGGAAAATATACGAGCGGAGGACGCGGTGGAACCGTTTACGAGGTTACGAACCTTAATGATTCCGGGCCCGGGTCTCTCCGGGATGCGGTCAGCCAGCCAAACCGGACCGTTGTCTTCCGTGTTTCCGGTGATATTGAGCTTCAATCCGCCCTGTTTATCAGGGAGAGCAATATCACCATTGCAGGTCAAACGGCTCCCGGAGACGGGATCTGCGTCAGGGATTACCCCACCATTATCAGGAGTGCGAATAACGTTATCGTCAGATATATGAGGTTTCGCCTCGGTGACCGTTTCGGGCTCAAATCGGATGCCCTGGACATTGACACTGAAAGCCAGAATATCATCCTGGACCACTGTACTATGAGCTGGGGCGTGGACGAATGTTTTACCGCATATGGAAACAATAATATCACTGTGCAATGGTGTATTGTCGGGGAAGGGCTTAACCTGGCGGGCCATTCCATGGGAGGTTTATGGGGTGGCTATACCACTTACCATCACAACCTGATCCATACCAACAGCACCCGGCATCCAAAGTATGCTTATACCTATGATGAAGACATAACGGATTCAAGGAATAACGTGATCTACAACTGGGGGAACAACTCCGCGTATACGAGTCCCACCGGAAGAGTTAACCTGGTGAATAATTATTATAAAGCAGGACCCGCAACCGGTACCTGGAAACACAGGATCGTCGAGGCCGAACCCACCAAACGGATGTATATAACCGGAAATTACGTAGCCGGTTACCCTGAAATTACCGCGGACAACTGGAACGGGGGTGTGGATCCGCTGAACGGGGGACTCCCGATCAGGTACGACGTACCCTTTACGGTGCCCAATCCGATCCCTGAACAATCCGCCGTGGATGCCTACCAGGAGATCATCCGGCATGTGGGGGCTTCCTTCCCCACCAGGGATGATGCCGATAACAGGGCCATAAAAAACCTGGTCGACAGTACGGGTGCGATCATTAACCGGCAGGGTGACGTTGGAGGCTTCCCCAGGCTTCACAGCCTGCCACCCCTCGCTGATTCGGACCACGACGGCATGCCCGATGAGTATGAAACCGGCCTTGGACTGAACCCCAATGATCCGGCAGACCGGAACGGAGACAAGAATGGTAACGGCTATACGAATATCGAGGATTATATCAACGGCCTGCCACAGGTATTTACCGGGCTCCCCAAACCCGGTTTTATGCATGCGGAGGCGGTGGCCGAAAGGAAGATCATCCTGAACTGGTATGATCACGACCTGGATGGACTTGGCTTTGTCATTGAACGATCCACTGACAGCACGGTTTTTGTCTTCGTTGATTCGACAGGGGCCGATACCGAAGAATACATTGATACCTTGCTCGACCCCCTGACAACCTATTATTACCGCGTCAAATCGTATAATGACAGCCAGGAATCGGTCTATTCCTATTCGGACGGCACGCAGACCTTTGCCGACGGTGCAAAACCGGGCCAGGTCACGATGGTCAATCCCTCCAACAACCAGGCGGATATTTCCATAACCGGGACCACACTACGCTGGGGAAAGGGGAATTATACCCTCAGTTTCGATGTATACCTGGGAGAAAGCGAGAATTCGCTCAAAGCCGTTGCTTCCGGTCTGATTGGCACAAGTTACCCCACGGGCAATCTGAGCTTTGGAACGGATTATTTCTGGAGGATCGATGCCAGTAACCTGAACGGAACAACCACCGGCGTGGTATGGAAATTTTCGACCGTAGAAAATGCTGTGCCGGAACTGGTGCTGTACTGGCCCTTCAATGAGGAGGAGGGGAACATCGTTTACGATTCCACGAGTTTCGGGAATAACGGCACCCTTAAAAACGTATCCAGCCTGCTGCGGGTAGATGGACCCTTTGGCCGGGCCATCAGCCTCGCCAATTCCGGGGCCAAAGGGCACATCGAAGTCCCGGACAATCCCAGCATCTCATTCGGGGACAATCCGTTTTCCATCTCATTCTGGATGAGACTGGAAGCCATCACCGATTCCAGTACTTACATTTTCCATAAGGGGGCCTTCAGTTCGATCAGTGGCACCGAACGCAACGGAAAATGGTTCGGCCTGGAGATGAGGGACGGGAATTTCAGGTTTTCAGTCGACGATAACGATACCAAATCGGTCGTATCCAGCTCGACCAGCAGTTTTGTGAACGGGGAATGGAACCACGTGGTGATCATCCGTGATGTCTTCAGCAAAAGGCTCTGGATGTACCGGAACAACTTTCTGAGTGCCGTTATCGCGGACAACACCGGTGAAATCAGCCAATCCATGCCCCTGGTCGTAGGCAACTCGGATTTCATGCATCCGGAGAACTACACCGGTGATACGGAAAATGCACCTTACCGCGGAGAACTTGATGAATTCGTCATTTGCCGGCATCCCTTCTCCACGGGGGAGGTCGACAGTTTGTACCGGTTTAACAAGATCCCAACCCTGCCTTACCTTTCCACATCGGATGAAGGCGCACCCGGTAGGGCCATCACGGGCATCAGGGCCTGGCCGAATCCCTTCGGGGACAGGATCTGCCTGGAGTTCGACAACGGAGTGCAGAACTACGTTTTCCTGGATATTTACGATCTTAACGGAAGGCTGTTATCGGCATTCAGAAAATCAGTGATCCCGAACACCCGCAACAGGATATACTGGAACGGGAATTCGGACCGGGGAATTGTTGATCCGGGTATGTACCTAATCATCATCCGCGGTCAGCGGGGGGAACGGGCCGGCAGGGTTCTGGTTGTCAGGGAATGATAAGGATTCATTCATTCATTCATTCATAGAGATTTACTAAATTTACTTTACCTTAATTTAAACCCACATTTATTATGAGAAAAACAACTACCCCGAAAAGTAACTATGCAATCTGGACCGCTTTGTCCGTCCTTCTTGCATTTTCCTTTCAGATCGCCTATGCCCAGGACTATGATTTTCAACCGGGACCGGATGGAATAATCGTCATGGAAGCCGAACATTTCTCCGAGAACGTTCCGAATGGTCTGGTGGAGTGGTTTACCGTCCAGGAACCTGCCGAATATTCAGGCGATGGTGCAATGATGGCCGTTACGGACCAGTCCTTCGGAACGGCTGAGTCAGCCCTGGCCGGAGCTGCCAAACTGGTGTATAAAATTAATTTCACCGAGACCGGTACCCATTATGTCTGGGCAAGGGCAAGCGCAACGTCGGGCAGCGACGATTCCTACCATGTCGGCCTCGATGGGGTGATCCCGGTATCCGGAACCTTTGTCAACTGGGAACAGAGTACCGGAGCAAAAGACGGCACCTGGGCATGGATCTTATGGACAAACGGCAAGGACGGCCCACAGTGTTCCGTGGAAATCACGGAAGCTGGAGTACATAACCTCGAAGTGTACATCCGAGAGAACGGGTTCAGGATCGACAAACTCGTTGTGACGAAAATCGAATGGAACAGCGGACTGGGATATGCTCCCGAAGGAGCCGGGCCGGATGAAACACCTGCCGTAAGCGGGATATTCTCAGCACGTGCGGCGGATGAAATGTTCAGCATCCAGCCAAACCCGGTCGGCAACCGACTGGAGATCTTCATGAAGGATGGTGTTCGCATGGCAGGGACCATTGAAATTATCGACATCACGGGCAAGGTGGTCAGGCGGCTTGATGCAGATTACCGGCGTGTTATCCGGGCTGATGTAAGCGGACTGGAATCCGGCGTCTATTTTGTTAAACTGGACCTTCCAGGCAAAACCGGTTCCGTTAAGAAAATGCTTAAGTTGTAGATAAATCAGAGCATTTCTATAATGAAAGGGCCGTTTCAACAAGAACTGAAACGGCCCTTGTTCCTGTATGGGGACCGGATTTCATTCTTCCCCGAGTTCCAGCTTTTCGAGTTCATCGATCATTTCATCAAGGCTTTTCATCTTATCTTCCATCCGGAATTTCCCCTTTTCAAGATTCTCCAGCCCTTTTTGCACATTTCTTTCGATTTCGGCAAAATCGATGTTCTTCATGGCCTCTTCCATTTTGCTGAACTCCTCCTCGGTTAAAGCGTATTTGCCTTCCCTGAATTCCTCCATTGCTTTCCTGGCCTCCTCACTGGCATTCAACATTTCCTCCCTGATCTTCTCCTGGTCGAACCGGGTCTGCTCCATGGCCTTCCTGATCTCCTCCTGGATCTTTTGCTGATCGATCTGCATATCGATATGCTTTTCCTGCAATTGTTTCAATTCCTCCTGTAACTTCTGCATATCCTGCTGACTGAAATGTTCCATTTCCTCGCTGAGATCCTTTTGCATTTCCTCCCAGTTGATCCCGGAAATCTCCTGCCTGGCATTCCGGAGGTCCCGTTCCATCCCCTTAAGGTCCATCATGGTCCTGTCAATCTCCTTCTGGTACTCCGGGAAGCCGGACTCGGGAACCTGCTCACTGTTTACGTAAAGTTCCTCTACTTCTCCCCCGCGGATCACGAATTTCATACTGAGCGCCTCACCGTCGGCGTTAATGAATTCGCGTGTAACGATATTATCTTTTACCCGGATGCCGGAATATTCGTTCCTTTTCGTGGTATCCGGCACAGAAACCGGGACGGATGTAACAGTTTGCTGATCCTGCTGATTCTGCTGAGCCCCCCGTTGCCCGGGTTCCGAAAGATCCGCATACGGAGCCATGGATCCTTCACCGGGACTTAACTCCGTCTCACCGAATGACGTGAGATCAAAATGCAGGGATGCTCCCTGCCCGTATTGCATCGGATGCAGGCTGGCGCCTGTACTTAAGGTGAGTATGATTGCGGAGCCCAGGATCAACATGCCCGCAATGATCTTTTCAGCTGCATTTGTCTTCATCTTTTTTGGTTTTATTAATCGTTCTACTCTAATAATTAATCGGTTTTTTTTCCCCGTCAGGGCCACGGATGGGAGGACCGGCCTGGTGTGCATTTCGCTTAACCAGGCGAGTGCCCTGGCGTAGGTGGACAGTTTCCCGCATACGGATACGGCAAAATCATCACAGCATTTCTCCCTGTCCCGCCGGACACCCTCCGAAAGTATCCAGACCGCAGGATGATAGAAGAAAAGTGCTTCAATGACTGATTGAAATATGTTGACCAGGAAATCGTACCGGCGGATGTGGGCTATCTCATGGGCGAGGATGGATTCAAGCTGATCAACGGGCATAAGGCTGATTATAGCCGCAGGTAAAAGGATCAGAGGCCTGATCACCCCGGTTACCAGAGGTACCATGACTTTCCCGGACAGCTTCAGTTTTACGGGACGTCTGATGCCAGATCTGTGAATAAGCCTCCTGAACCGTTTTTCAAGCCGGTCCGGCAGGGGGGATACCCCTTGTGACCGGAGACGGCCTGTGAGCATCATTCCCCCTGCAAGCCTTAGGGAAAGGACCATGACCCCCAGGATCCAGATAAGGGTCATCCAGGGGAACGCGGGGCGGATGGCATTATTTATTGAAACCGCATTCAGTTTACTGAATGCCAGTGAATTGACTGTAGTTACCTGAAGCAGGTGTTCAGGTCCGGACAAAGTTCCGGAAAGGCCTGCAGTTTCCGGGGAAGGAGCAAGCGGATGGTACTCAATCAGGAAGGTGAGAACGGCCGATGCAAGGATTCCCGCGAGTCCCATAAGCCGGACCAGGTATGTGTACTGCGGACTTCTCCCTCGCCGGATGCCAAGGATGATGAAAACGATCAGACCGATAAGCATACCCTGCCAGAGTGAATGGATGATCGTCCATCCCAGGGCATCGGTAAGGGGACCGGCCAGGTATGCGTCCAGGCTGTTCATTGCCCTTCTTCCTCCAGTTTACGGATGAGTTCTTTAAGTTTTTCAAGTTCCTCGGGGGTGGACCGGTGCGAACCGAGTGCCTGCATCACGAGCTGCATGGCAGATCCACCAAAAGCCTTCTCCACAATCCTGTCCAGCAAAATATTCTGAGTTTCCTCTTTCCTGATTGCAGCCGTATACACGTGCATTCTGCCTTTCTCTTCCCTTATGAGGAATCCTTTTTCATGCATGATCTGCATGAGTTTCAGGGTGGTTGTATAGCCTGTTCTTTTCCGCCTGTTCAGTTCATCGTTGACCTGGCGGACGGAGCAGGGACCGTTCTGCCAGATGATCCTGAGGATATCGAGCTCGGAATCGGTCGGTCTGAGAGGAGAGACTCCAGTCATATTATCAATTACGAAGTGTTTCGTAGCAAATATATACGAATTATTTCGTAGATGCAAGAGATGTGCCGTTAAAAAATGTTAACACTGCGTTAATGCAAGGATTTTGGAAATATTAAAAAGATTTTAATATCTTTATCTACTTAAATTAACAAAACAGATACTGGAAAATCATGAGCGGTCAGAGCAAACTGTTAAAGCTGGAGGAACTCCTGAGAGAAATGGGAGAGGTGACGGTGGCATATTCCGGAGGGGTGGACAGTACCTTCCTGCTGAAAGTCGCCACGGATACCCTGAAGGCAAAATGCCTGGGTGTGCTGGCTGTCTCACCTACTTTCCCATCCCGCGAATACGAACGGGCCATCATTACTGCCAGGTCCATGGGTGCCCTTATTCAGGTGATCTATACCTATGAACTGGAAGACGATAATTTCGTCAGGAACCCGGTGAACCGCTGTTATTTCTGCAAAAGCGAACTTTTTGACAGCATAGCAAAAATTGCAGCGGAGGAGCGGTTTAAGAATTTTATTGACGGTTCGAACCTTGACGATCTGGGGGACCACCGTCCCGGGATGAAGGCGTTGAAAGAGAGAAATGTCCGCAGTCCCCTTCAGGAAGCGGGACTTACGAAGAAGGAGATCCGTGAGCTTTCCAGGGATATGGGCCTGCCGACCTGGGACAAGGATGCACTGGCATGCCTGTCATCAAGGTTTCCATACGGGGAAAGGATCAGCCGGCAGAAACTGGAGATGGTGGATGAGGCAGAAAACTATCTGACGGATCTTGGTTTCCGGTACATCCGTGCCAGGCATAAGGAAAATTCAGTGAAGATAGAGGTGGACCCGGAACAGGTTGCCATGCTCATGGAAGCAGGTACAAGAGCGAAGGTGGAGCGATATATGAAATCCATCGGCTATGAAAGTGTGGATATCGATCCGGAGGGCTACCGGCAGGGCAAGCTGAACGATCCCTTGCTGAAAGGTTAGACACTTAAATACTTCCAGGGATCAGATACAGGGATCAGGTTTAATAATTTTTAAGATTTCTTAACCTGCCTTAAATATTTGGGTCCGGAAGTTTCCTTTAATTGCAGAAAGATTTTACCTGTAACGAATTCCAATCCGGATCGTCTTATAATATGGACAAAGAAAACCACCGCAAAATGAACCTCGACCGTCAGATCGAATTATACGAGGATTGCATAAACAGGCTCGAGCAATGCAAGAGGGCAGGTACCGGGGATCCTTCAAAGATTGAGAATGAACTGGAAAAGGCCTACCAGCAGGTAACCCTGCTCAAGATCCGCAGGATGATGCTGGCCTAGTGCTGGATCCGGACGATTATTTTTCCTTCGGTATGGTATTCTTCCGCCCTCCGGTGTGCATCCGACACTTTTTCCAGGGGGTGCACCGAATCAATGATTACCTGCAGCTTCCCGCTTTCTGCCAGATCGGTCAGCACCTGGAGGTCGCTTCCCGAGGATTTCTGTAAAAGCGTCCTGACCCTCTTTCCCCCTGTAAAAAGCGAAACCAGCTTATGCAGCAGGATTTTCGGCCGGGGCAGGATGCTGATGTATACGCCTTTGCTTTTCAGGATCCGTTTGCAGGTGAGGAAGCTTTCGGTCCCGGCGGCATCGAATATCACGTCGTAGCGCCCCGGCTCATTCAGGTAATCCGTCTTACGGTAATCAATATGATGATCGGGTTTGAGTCTTTCAAGCAGATCCCCGTGTGCTGAACTGCATACCGCGGTCGTTTCGGCGCCGTAATACTTTGCGATCTGCAGGGCGAAATGTCCCACTCCGCCGGCGGCGCCGATGACCATGACCTGCATGCCGGGACGGAGTTTCGCCTTGTCCCGTAAAGCCTGCAGGGCTGTCTGACCGGCGAGCGGTATGCCTGCCGCGTGCAGGTGGTCCATGTTCCCGGGCTTCCGCGCAAGCGCGTATTCCCCTGCCGCCGCGTATTCGGCGAACGCGCCTCCGAACCTTCTTGTCAGCCGGCCATATACTTCATCCCCGGGTTTAAACCTGCCTGTGCCGCTCCCGGTACTTTCAACCACGCCGGATACATCATACCCCGGCACAATGGGGAACCTGGCTTTGAGAAACAAACGGTGATTTCCCTTCCGCTGTTTCCAGTCCACCGGGTTCACGCTTGCGGCAAAGACTTTTACCAGGATTTCGTTTTCACCGGGGACAGGTACGGGTATTTCCTCCAGCCTGAAAACTTCAGGTCCCCCGTATTCATAGATCACTGCTGCTTTCATATCTCCGGGAACGTTTATTCCCATACACCCGGGATCGCCGTCCCGCAAGCCTTGCACTTACCCTTCAGCAAATTGTTCGTCGTAACCTGGAACCCTTTCCGCTCGACTACGATCTTTCCGCATTCCGGGCAGTAGGTATTGGAGGCTTCATGCCCGGGCACATTACCTATGTAGACGAAACGTATCCCGGCTTTCATGGCGATCTCCCTGGCTTTTTCAAGCGTGCCGACCGGGGTCGGGGGAAGCTCGGTAAGCTTATAGGTCGGATGAAAACGGCTGAAGTGAAGGGGCACGTCCCTGAAACCATTCTTTGAGAGCCAGTCACACATACGGGCAATCATGTCAAGGTCATCGGTCCAGCCGGGCACAACCAGGTTCGTGATCTCCAGCCAGACGCCTTCCTCCACGTAAATCTTAAGGGCATCCAGAACAGGCTGGAGTTTGCCTGCATTTAATTTAAGGTAGATCTCTTCGCTGAAGGATTTCAGATCGATGTTGGCCGCATCGACGTTGGTGAGCATGTGCCGCAGCGGATCCGGGTTGATGTAGCCCGCCGATACCAGGACATTGCGGATGCCCTGTTCCCGTGCGATCTTCGCGGAATCGCATGTGTATTCAAAGAAAGTATTGGGCTCGGAATAGGTATAGGATATGGAAAGGCAGTTATTTTTAATCGCCTGTTCGACCACGGCCTCCGGCATCAGGTCGTAATTCCGGGTTTCCCTTGGTGAGGTCTGGGAGATCTCCCAGTTCTGGCAGTTAAGACAGGCCAGGTTGCACCCGGCGGTTGCGATGGAAAAGGAACTGCTGGTGGGGAGAAAATGGTTCAGGGGCTTCTTTTCAATCGGATCGATGTGTATGGCGCAGGGATTGCCGTAAGCGATCGTATAAAGCTTGCCGTCCTTATTGGTCCGGTTGTGGCAGTCACTGAGTTCTCCGGGTTTCAGGGTGCATTCATTGGGACAGATAAGGCATTTTACACCCCTCGGGGTTTCCGAGTAGAAGAGTGCCTCCCGGGTCCATTTCGACATGTCATTATCAGTGGGTCCGGCAAGAAGGCCGGCCAGGGCTCTTTCTCCCGGAAGGCACAGCAGGCAACCGCTGCCAAGAATACCGGTCCGAAGGAATGTTCGCTTATCCATAATCCCGAAATAATGCGGTTTTCAGAAAGGAAAATTATCGAAAAAACGGCTTGTAATCAATCTATATTGCGGGATTAATGCAAAAATCCTGCCGGACTAATTCAGGGATGGCCGGAACATGCTGTTCAGGATGGCAAGCAGGTTAAGAAGCAGTAGCACGGCCAGGCTGCCGGCCAGGCCCAGCAGGGGCACCATAAGCACGACCGTGACCAGGGCCCCGGCTGCGGAACCTGCAAGGTCAGCGCTGTAAAGTCCCCCTGCCGACTCCGACACGCCCCTTTTCCTGAGGAGGGCCGCGGTTCCGAACAGGAGACCGGCCACCCCGGAAACGAGGAAGGTCAGTCCCAGGAAAGCTGCATGCATGATCGTGCGGGGAACTGACCTGCCTTCAATGATCAGCAGCCACCATAACAGCAGGAATACAGATCCGGCAAGCAATAGCTGAAGAATGACGAACTGCCTCCGGCCTGCTCCCGGGAGGATCCTTCTTACCGACAGGGCACCGGCCGCAAGTCCCGTCATAAACACGGTCAGTACCACTGCCGTATAGAAATAAACATAGCCAAAAACCACCTGGATGGCCAGTAAAACAACCAGTTCGGTCGCCATGCCGGTAAATCCCGTGATAAAGATCCCTGTCCCCAGTGACCCGGCCCGGAAGCCGATCAGCAGGATAAGTGATGCGAACAGCCCGATGGTGATCCAGAGATTTGACCGGAAATAGCTCAGCCAGTACTCGATCTGATGCAGAAAGGCAATCGGCCGGAAATCCCTGTTGATCCCGGCGGATACTGAAATCAGGCTCATCAGCTGCTGGTTCCTTGCCTCGAGCGTGGGCAGATCCAGGTAATAGGAATTGACATAAACGGTCTCTATTCCCCTTTCTTCAACCAGGGAAGGGATGTCGAGGTTGAGTTCCCCGTCGGAAGCCAGGAAGTAGGTCTTGTAGCCGGGGACCAGCAGGATGTTGCGGAAGTGCTGTCTGAGGGTATTATACAGGATGGAATAAAGGCTGAGGGCTTCCCCGCTCGGGTAATTCTCCATTCCCTGCAGGGGCACGGAAAGTACCCCTCCCGGGTTCAGGTGCGATTTGATACCGGCGAAAAATTCCGACGTATAGAACCGGTTCACCTGTGCGGATCCCGGCGGGGGCATGTTTACAAGAACCACATCGTAACTGCGGTCCGTCTCTGACAGGTACCTTCTGCCGTCCGTATAGAACTCCCTGAGCCAGGGGACTTCAGGCCGGGGCATGTATTTATTCCGCATTCTTGTGATCCAGGGATCCAGTTCAACGAAATCGACCCGTCTGACCGGATATTTTGCAAGCTCCCCGAGCAGTCCCGGAAGGTTTCCCGAGAACAGGAGGATTTCCCCCGGGCCGGGATGCTGGAGCATGGCATAATGAACATCCTCTTCCACCGACGCGATGTCTTCCGTAACGGCAATCGGCGAGGAATTTTCAAAAAGGTTGTACTGTTCACCCGTTTTGCTGACCACAAGGTTGCCGTAGGGAGTATCCCTTGCTTCCACCACCTCCTGGCCCCGGAACAGGAATGACCTGGAAAGCAGGTCGAGGTCGAACACGAAGACCAGGACCGCAAAAACCAGGACGGTGATCCCGGATAAGAGGAGTATCCTCCTGCGCTGCCCGGGGGGCCTGCCGGTGATTCCCGTGGCGAGGTTCAGCAGCAGAACGGTAAAAAGGATCTGGTAGGTGCCCAGGAAGTGAACGAGCAGAAAACTGAAAAGGATCCCTGCTGCAATGCTTCCGGCTGACTCAACGGCGTAGCTGAAATTCAGCAGGTTAGACCTGTGCTTTATGGAGATCCATGTGCTCAGCCAGGTAAACAGGAACCCGGAAAGGATACAGAAGAAAAACATGCCTGCGGCGGAGTAAAGCAGGATCCCGGGAATGCCGGTTACACTTCCCAGGGGGAATATGATGTTCTTGAAAAAACGGATCCCTGTAACGGATACCAGGGGCAGGATCCCGAGGAGGAAGAAAAACCAGGCCGGGTAGTCACCCTTTGCAGCCGGGGGCGAAATGTTCCTGCCCAGCAATGCACCGGTTCCCGTCAGCAACAGCCAGCCGGCCAGGATGAGTCCGATGACCAGTTCATTCCCGTGGAAGATCGCCAGGTATTCCCTCAGGAAAACAATCTGAGTGATCAGTGCGGTCGCGCCAAGGGTAAGCAGGGGAAGCTTATCCCTGGCTGGAATTTCCCGGTAGGATGTAAGGTTGTCCGCCGGCAGGATTTCCCCTCCGGGGCGGGGGACATGCTTTTTCCCCTGGATCATTTTCCAGTAATAGGACCAGTGCCATGTAAAATGAAAAATGCTGGTGAAGGCCATCCCGATGCCGAAATCCACGTGCCAGATGATCAGTTTGTCCACCACCGGCATTTCCAGCTTGTAATTCACCTGGATGGCAAGAATGATCCCTAGGACGGCCGTTACCAGAAAAGTGAGCAGGAGCACCACGTTCCAGATCTTCCGGTGGTTTGCCTGGCTGATGAGGCCGACCCGGGCCAGGACGAATGAAAAGCCGTAAACCATGAGCGCGGAAAAACCGATCGGGATCAGGGCATAGGGCATGGATAATGAAAGCTTGGGTGAGACGAACTATTTATTTTCCTCTTCATGGAAGACCAGTGCCTCGTAGACATAGATCTCTGCATCCTTCCAGCCGTACCATCCGATCTGTGCCTTATCCCTGGCACAATGGCCCAGGAACTCCTCGAGGTTCCATCCGGTCTGGGTGGCTACCTGGGGCAGGAAGGTGCCCGAACTGGAGCCTTTTTTCAGGTAGATCCCGTGCTTGCCGAGTATTATTTCGGACGGATCGCTGATCCGGACGAGGGGGGTGAGCACCGAGATCTCCAGTTCAATGTCATCGAGTTCCCCGGCCTCCACGGGTTTGAACCTGTAGTCTTTCGTTGATGCCGAAATGGCCATATCACGAACCACTTCCCACAGGGGTATGTCCGGCTGGAAACGGCCTATGCAGCCCCTGAGCTGGCCGTCCTTGAGCAGGGTCACAAACGCGCCCGCGTTGGTTTGCAGGGCGGGAGAGTAGGCCCGGCTGTCCAGTTTGGGGACCGTACCCTGGCGTATGTAGGAATCCAGAGTGGTCCTTGCAATGTTGATCAGGATCCGCTTGTCCTCGTCGCTGAGCATGAAGGTATTATTTTTAACTGATTCCTTTTTTCTCACCACAATTGAGTAATACCCGACAACCCTGGATTTGTCCCCCAGCTTCGTGTCCCCTGAGTTCCGGTAACGGACCAGCTCATACTCCAGGTGATCACGGTCCCCCCCGGTCAAATACATCAGGGTCAGGATGGAGGGCCAGGCGCATGCGGATGTGGCTAAGTTAGGAATATTTTTTTCCTCGTTCTGTTTCAGGGCTGCCAGAAATTTCGCCGGATCGTTGGTACAAATGGCATTGGCAGTGTTCAGGTCGGCGATATTCGCATCCTGGTATTCCGGGTAATGCGAGAAGTCCGAACTGATCACGAAGAGGTTCTTCTCGTTAAAATAGGGCTGGAGCGCAGTGGCAATTTCCCTGCAAACGGACTCCGTGCGTGTACCCAGGAGTATGGGAACGATCCGGAATTCCTTCTTCATGTGGAACTGGAGGAAAGGCAACTGTACCTCGATGCTGTGCTCATCCTGGTGGACCAGGTCCTGGCTCATGAAGACCCTGTTCTGCTCAACCAGCCTGCCTGCAAGCTCAGTGTTGACGGGCACCGTTCCAAGGGGGGTCTCAAAATCACCGGAAGCATAGATCGCGGCTCCCTCGAATGCATAACGGTGGCTGTTCCCGATGATGAAAATATTTTCGAAGGATTTTTCCGGATCGACCTGGTTGTAACTGCTGGCAGCCACCTCACCGGAATAGGGGTACCCGGCGTGAGGGGCGATCAGGGCCAGGACTGTTCCTTCTGTGCCGGGGGACTCAGCCCTGCTGAAAAGAAATTCAAGATCCCTTTTGAGCGCCTCAGGGTCTGAAGAGTAAAAGGATCCCGCGACCGCAGGCGGGCGCGTTTTTGTCTGAGCCCTTTTCTGGGCTTGCACCGGAGCGGCCGCCAGGCCGATCATCAGGAGCAGAAGAAGCGTTCGCATGGCTTCAATGGATTTAATACAAATTTAAGGAATAATCAGACCGGAATAAAAAAATTAGTATTTTGGCTTTAATTCTCAAATGCCCGGGAACTGGATTTATGCCGTGAACCGATAAAACTTATTGGAAATGGACCGGATCCTGATCGAAACAAGCGATATTCTGCTGCCCGCCGAACTGAATGATTCCCAAACCGCGGAGGCGCTGTCCGGTATCCTTCCCATAACGGGATCTGCCAATATATGGGGCGATGAGATCTATTTCAGCATTCCGCTCCACCTCGAACAGGAGCGGGATGCCAGGATGGAGGTTGAGGTCGGGGACCTGGGTTTCTGGACTGCAGGCGATGCCTTCTGCATCTTTTTCGGTCGCACCCCGGTCAGCATCAGCGATAAGCCCATGGCGTACAGTCCCGTTAATGTCTTCGGGAAAATTACCGGGGATGCAACCGTGCTCAGGAAGGTTAACAACGGGGATGTAATCATTGTAAGGAAGGAGGGATCAGAATGATAAAGCGGTTCTTTCAATTCATCAGCACGGGGATCTGGCAGGTAGATGTCAGGAAATATCCTCCCGTCCTGGGATTTTTTCTCAGGCAGTTCCGCATTGTCCTGCTTGCCTACAAGGAGTTCAGGGATAACCATATCCAGCTGAGGGCTTCTGCCCTGACCTATTATTCCCTGCTTTCGGTGGTGCCGATTGCCGCCATGGCGTTCGGGATCGCCAAGGGATTCGGATTTGATACCCGGATGGAAGTGTTGATCCGCGAGAGAGTCGCCGGCAAGGAAGAACTGGTGGATGTGGTGGAATACATCATCGGGTTTGCCAATTCCATGCTGCAGAATATCAACGGAGGGTTAATTGCCGGCATTGGCCTGGTATTCCTGCTCTGGTCGATCATGAAAGTGCTGGGGAACATCGAGAATTCCTTCAATGTCATCTGGCAGATCCGCAGATCAAGGCCTTTTGCAAGGAAATTTGCCGATTACCTTTCCATGATGCTGATCGCACCCATTCTGTTTTTCCTCAGCAGCACCATTACCGGTTATATAAGCAGCCTGGCCAGTACAAGCGACTCCGTGCTTCTGGGTTACCTCGGTCCAATGCTGCTCTTCCTTGTCAGGCTGATACCCTATGCACTGATTTTCATCCTCTTCACGCTTTTATACGTGGTTATGCCGAATACCAAGGTCCAGTTCAAGTACGGATTATATGCGGGAATCATTGCGGGGATCATTTTCCAGCTCACCCAATACGTTTATTTTTATTTCCAGGGCGAGGCAGGCAGGCTTGGCGCGATCTACGGTAGTTTTGTGGCTTTCCCGCTATTCCTGGTCTGGATGCAGCTTTCCTGGCTGATCGTCCTGCTCGGGGCGGAGATTTCCTTTGCCTACCAGAACATTGAGAAATATGAATTCGAGGCGGAATCGCTGAATATTTCAAACTATAACAGGAAGTTGCTGACCTTTCTCATCATGTACACCATCATAAAAAAATTCGAGATGGGGGAAGTTCCGAAAATTTCTGCGGAGCTCAGCCAGGAGCTCGGCATACCGGTCAGGCTGGCCCGGGAAATCATATTTGACCTGCAGGACGGGCACCTTATTGTAGCGGTTGAAACGGGAAGTCCCAAGGAGTTTGCCTATGTCCCGGCCCTGGATATCAACCGGATTACCATGGCATACCTGATGGAGCAACTCGATTACCGCGGGGACGACCGGCTGATGGCCAAGGATAGTCCCCAGCTGTCAACCTTCTCCGACATCCAGAAAGGGATCCTTGAAACCATACGTAAAAGTCCCCTGAACAAACTCCTGAAAGATATCTGACATTTTTTTGAAATATTGGACTTTTCTTTCTATTATTGCATCAAATTTAAGGGACATGAAATTCAGAACTGTATATCATCATCACCATCATCACAGATGACAGGGTGTGGTATGCAGATAAACTTATAATCTTATTAAAACGGGGTTTGCAATATCTGCAAACCTTTTTTTTTTTGTGAATATGGAAAATTTAAGTATAGGCATTCAGAAATCCGGCAGGCTCAGCGAAAAATCCCTGGAACTGCTGAAGGAATCGGGCATAAGCCTGACAAACGGGAGCCGGAAGCTGCTTTCCTCCTCGCAGAACTTCCCACTGAAGGCGGTTTTCCTGAGAGATGACGACATACCCCAGTATGTGTTTGACCGGGTGACGGATGTGGGCATTGTGGGGGAAAACGTGGTTAGGGAGAAGGGACATGAGCTCGAGATCGTCGAGCGGCTTGGATTTGCTCGCTGCAGGATGTCCATCGCACTGCCGAAATCGGTGAAGTACAGGGGACCCGAACAGCTCGACGGGAAGCGGATCGCGACCAGCTACCCAAAAATCCTCGGGACCTTTCTTGCTGAAAATCATATCGATGCCGAGATCCACATGATCAGCGGATCGGTGGAGATCGCCCCGGGGATCGGACTGGCGGACGCCATTTTTGACATCGTATCCACGGGCAGCACCCTGATCAGCAACGGCCTGAAGGAAGCGGAAGTGGTCATGGAATCCGAAGCGGTCCTGGTGGCAAGACCCGATCTGAGTCCCCCCAGGCAGAAGATCCTCGACAACCTGCTGTTCCGCATCAGGGCCGTCCGGAAATCGCGCGACAACAAATACATCCTGCTGAATGCCCCGAACGACCGGCTGAAGGAGATCGTGAAGGTCATCCCGGGAATGAAGAGTCCCACCGTCATGCCCCTGGCCGAAGAAGGCTGGAGCTCGGTCCATTCCGTTCTGAACGAGAACGAGTTCTGGGAGGTCATCGGACGCCTGCGCGAGCTGGGTGCGCAGGGCATCCTTGTCATCCCTATTGAAAAAATGATAACCTGATTAAATCATCGGATATGGAAACATACATCAATCCATCCAGGGACATCTGGCCGGAAATCCTGGCCAGGCCCGAGGTCGATTACTCCGGGCTCATGAGCAAGGTGGCCGGACTGCTGGAAAAGGTGAAATCGGAAGGGGATCCTGCCCTGATCGAGCTGACGCGGAAATTCGACGGCATTGAGATCCCGGATCTGAGGGTTTCAAAGCAGGAAATCGTCGATGCCGCAAAATCGGTTCCCCGCAAACTGAAAAATGCCATCGCCCTGGCCAGGCAGAACATCGAGAAATTCCATTCCGTCCAGAAAACCGATGACCACCTGGTCGTTACCACCCCGGGGGTCAAATGCTGGACGCGGACGGTGCCGGTGGAGCGGGTGGGACTCTACATACCAGGCGGTACGGCGCCCCTGCTGTCCACCGTGCTGATGCTGGGCATCCCGGCACGGCTTGCCGGCTGCGGTGAGATCGTTCTCTGTACGCCTCCGGACGCTGACGGGAAGGTGCATCCTGCAGTACTTTACTGTGCAAAAATCCTGGGGATTGAAAAGGTCTTCCGGGTGGGAGGTGCCCAGGCAATTGCTGCGATGGCCTACGGCACGCAAAGCATCCCGAAAGTGGACAAGATCTTCGGTCCCGGGAACCGCTACGTCACCGTTGCCAAGCAACTGGTCAGCCTGGAAAAGGTAGCCATAGACCTGCCCGCAGGTCCATCTGAAGTAGCCGTCATTGCGGACGATACAGCCGATCCTGCCTTTGTTGCGGCCGATCTGATCGCCCAGGCCGAACACGGTCCCGACAGCCAGGTCCTCCTGGTTTGCCATGACAGGTCGCTTCCCGGCGCCGTGCAGCAGGAACTCGATAAACAGCTGGCCGGCCTTCCCCGGCGGGATATAGCCCTGCAATCGCTTGGAAACAGCCGGATCATCGTACTGGAAAAAAGGGAGGATATAATCGGGCTTGTAAATGAATATGCACCCGAACACCTGATCATCATGTGCAGGGATTACGGCGATATCGGCATCCGGATCAGGAATGCGGGATCGGTATTCATGGGAGCCTGTACCCCCGTGAGTGCCGGGGATTATGCCTCCGGAACCAACCACACCCTGCCGACCGGGGGGTATGCAAGGGGACAGGGGGGACTGGGAATTCCGGACTTCCAGAAACGGATAAGCTTCCAGGAGATCAGCGAGGAAGGACTCCGGAACCTGGGACCGGCAATCGTGTCCATGGCTATGGAAGAGGAACTGGCGGGACATGCGAAGGCCGTTGAAATTCGTTTAAGTAAAATTTCAGATAATAGTTGCTAAATGACTGATATAATTAAACTTGTCCGTAAAAATATTCTGGACCTGGTGCCCTACTCTTCGGCACGTGATGAGTATACCGGGCAGGGGGCCATCCTCATGGATGCCAACGAGAATCCTTACAACCGGCCCTTCAACCGCTACCCGGACCCGAGACAGGGCAGGCTCAGGGAAAAGCTGGCCGGGATGCTGGGACTGTCCCCTGACCGCATTTTTCTCGGCAACGGTAGCGATGAGGCCATCGACCTGCTGATAAGGGTGTTCTGCATTCCGGGCACCGACCGCATCATCATCATGGATCCCAGCTATGGCATGTACAGGGTTTGCGCAGACATTAACGACGTTGCCACGGACCTGGTGGCACTGAATCCCGATTTCAGCCTGGACCCGGATCGCATTCTCGATGCAGCGGGACCCGCAACCAAGATGATCTTTCTCTGCTCGCCCAACAACCCGACCTCCAACCTTCTGGATACCGCATCCATAAGGCAGGTACTGGACCGTTTCCCGGGCATCCTGGTCCTCGATGAAGCCTATGTCGATTTCAGCGGGGGAGAGGGACTGTTAAACCTTCTCGGACAATACCCGGGACTGGTCATCCTTAGAACCCTGTCCAAAGCCTGGGCAGGAGCCGGGATACGCCTTGGCATGGCACTTGGCGAAGCGGAGCTGATCGGTCTGATGGACCGCGTGAAGTATCCCTACAACGTGAATTTCCTGACCCAGGAAAAAGCCCTTGAGATGCTTGGTAAGGAACAGCAGAAGGTGGAATGGGTAAAGATGATCCTTTCGGAAAGAGAGTGGCTTGCAGGGGAGCTCGGAAAACTGGGAACGGTCCGGAAAGTCCATCCCTCGGATGCCAATTTTTTGCTGGTACAGGTTTCCGACCCGGACGGCCTTTATGATTTCCTGGTAAAAGGCGGGGTGATTGTAAGGAACCGTTCACGCATGACCCATTGCCAGGGATGCCTCAGGATTACGGTCGGCACGAGGGATGAGAACCGCCGGCTGATGGAATTAATGAAAACCTTTAAATGATGCGCAGAGCCCTTTTTATAGACCGCGACGGCACCCTGGTGGTTGAGCCGCCGGATGATTTCCAGGTCGATTCCCTGGACAAACTGGAATTCCTGCCCGGGGTCTTCAGGAACCTTTATCTTATCCGTCAGAATCTTGATTACGAGCTTATTATGGTATCGAACCAGGACGGTATGGGAAGCGAAGCCTATCCCGAATCTGCCTACCGCAGGGTGCAGGACAAGATCCTTACGGCCTTCAGGAACGAAGGGATCGAGTTTGATGCGATCCACATCGATGCTTCACTGCCCGAAGAGGGCCGTCCCACCCGTAAGCCCGGCACGGCCATGCTTGCAAAATACCTGGAAGGGGATTACGACCTGGAAAATTCCTGGGTCATCGGCGACCGGACCACGGACATGGAACTGGCGCGGAACCTCGGGGCGGGCGGGATACTGATCGGGCCACAGGAACGCCTCGGAGAAATGAAGGAAGCGGGACTGGAGGAGCAATGCAGGTTCGTCGCGGGGGACTGGTCCCAGGTCTATGCCTTTCTCCTCAGGAACCAGCGCAGGGCCGTCGTGGAGCGCAATACCTCGGAAACCCGGATCGTTGTGAAACTGAGCCTGGATGGAACGGGACTTTGCAGGGTATCCACGGGGATCGGGTTTTTTGATCACATGCTCGAACAGATCGCCAGGCATGGTGGAATGGACCTGGAGATCGGGGTGAGCGGCGATCTCAACGTGGATGAGCACCATACCGTCGAGGATACGGCCCTGGCGCTCGGGGAGGCTTTCAGCATGGCGCTGGGGGATCGCAAAGGGATCGAGCGGTTTGGGTTCCTGCTGCCTATGGACGATTCCCTGGCGGAACTTGCTATGGACATGGGGGGCCGGAGCTGGCTGGTATGGGATGCGGAATTCAAAAGGGAAAAGATCGGGGATATGCCGACCGAAATGTTTGAGCACTTCTTCAAATCCTTTACCGATACCGCCCGCTGCAATCTCAGTATCCGGGCCACCGGGAAGAATGAACACCATAAGGCAGAGGCCATTTTCAAGGGATTTGCCAGGGTTCTCCGGCAGGCGGTCCGCAGGGACCCGTGGAACAGCGATGTGCCTTCAACAAAAGGAAACCTTTAAGGCATTGAAGTCGGGAACAAACAAAAACATGAATGTAGCCATCGTAAAATATAATGCAGGGAATATCCGTTCGGTTGATTTCGCACTGAAAAGGCTGGGGGTGGATGCAGCCATAACGGATGATCATGAGCTTCTGCTTGCCGCCGACAGGGTGATCTTTCCGGGGGTGGGCGAAGCGAGCACGACGATGAAATACCTCAGGGAGCGGGAACTCGATAAACTCATAAGGGGACTGAAACAGCCCGTGCTGGGGATATGCCTGGGACTCCATCTGATGTGCGCTGCATCCGAGGAAGGGCCGGCAGAATGCATCGGGATCTTCAACCTCACGGTCCGGAAATTCGAACCCGGGAGGCAATCCGGTCGGGGAACCGGGCCTGCCCAAAAGGTTCCACACATGGGCTGGAACAGCCTTTCAAACATACGTGGAAGACTTATTCCACGGGAACTGGAAGGAGCATATGCCTATTTCGTCCACAGCTACTATGTCCCGCTCAGCGAATATACCACTGCGGTCACCGAATACATCAATCCCTTCAGTGCTGCCCTGGAAAGGGATAATTTTTATGCTACCCAGTTCCACCCTGAAAAAAGCGGGAGTGTCGGCGAAGCCATCCTGAAAAAATTCCTGGAGTTATGATTGAACTTATCCCTGCCATAGACATCATCGGCGGAAAATGCGTCCGGCTGACGCAGGGGAGGTTCGACCGCAGGAAAGTGTATTCCGGCAGGCCGGAGGAAATCGCACTCCGGTTCGAGGGGATGGGCTTAAGAAGACTGCACCTGGTCGATCTGGACGGGGCGAGGGCCGGCCATGTGGTTAACCTGCACGTCCTTGAGGATATTGCAGGCAGGACCTCACTGCGGATTGATTTCGGCGGGGGGATCAAATCGGATGAGGACATTCGCCGTGTGTTCGATTCGGGGGCTGAAATGGTCACGGCAGGGAGTATTTCGGTACGGGAACCGGAGCGGGTGAAAGAATGGCTGAAAACCTATGGACAGGACCGGCTGATACTCGGTGCCGATGCACGGAACGGGAAAATTGCCGTCCAGGGATGGCAGGAAGAGACCTCGCTGGATCTGCTCGAGTTTGTCCGCTCATGGGCCGGGGCCGGCATCGGGAAGGTAATCTGCACCGAAATCGCCGTGGACGGAACGTTGCAGGGGCCAGCCCTTGCCCTGTACCGTGAACTGGCCGGATCCTTTCCCGGCCTGGAGATCATCGCAAGCGGCGGTGTTGCAGGGATACAGGATGTGCGGGACCTGGAAGCAACCGGCGTCAGGGGGGTGATCTTCGGCAGGGCCTATTACGAAGGAAAAATCACCGATAACGAGATAAAAACATACCTGGGAACCGACTGAAATGCTTGCAAAGAGAATCATACCCTGCCTGGATATCCGCGACGGACAGACCGTCAAGGGGATCAATTTCCTGGACATCAGGGAAGTGGGAGATCCCGTGGAAATGGGTGCGGAATATGCCCGGGCGGGTGCCGATGAACTTGTGTACCTCGACATCACCGCAACCCACGAGGGGCGCAACCTGTTCTCCGACCTCGTGCGCAGGATCGCGGAGAACGTGAACATCCCGTTCACGGTGGGAGGGGGCATACGGGAGATGGGTGACGTCGATCCCCTTCTTTCGGCAGGGGCGGACAAGGTAACGATCAATTCGGCTGCCGTGCGGGATCCGGAACTGATCGGCCGGATCGCCAGGGCCTACGGCAGCCAGTTTGTGGTGGTGGCCATTGATGCGAAGTTTGAGAGGGGGGACTGGTACGTTTACGTGAACGGAGGCAGGATCCGTACCCGGCGCAGGTTGTTCGAATGGGCCGGGGAAGCCGAAGAAAGGGGAGCGGGCGAGATCCTGTTCACATCCATGAACCACGATGGAACGAAGAACGGCTATGCCGGTGAGGCCACTGCCCGAATTTCGCGTGAGCGGGGCATTCCCGTTATTGCCTCCGGCGGGGCAGGGACAATGGACCATTTCGTGGATGTTTTTACCCTTGGCGGGGCGGATGCGGCCCTGGCGGCCTCAATCTTCCATTTTCACGAGATCGGGATACACGAGCTAAAGGAGCATCTGATGGAACACGGCATCCCCATCCGCCTTGTATGAATTTTATGAGAACTAAATTTTAAAATGAGGATATGTCTTTGAACTTTGACAAGATGGGAGGGATCCTGCCTGCGATCATACAGGATGCCCGTTCCGGTGAAGTCCTGATGCTGGGATTCATGAACCGGGAAGCCTACGAAAAAACGATCAGCGATGGCAAGGCGTGCTTTTATTCACGCACAAAGAAACGGCTGTGGACCAAGGGGGAGGAAAGCGGCAACTATCTGAATGTCGTCGAGATCCTCGAGGACTGCGATCATGACACCCTGCTGGTGAAGGTGGATCCGGTGGGACCGGTATGCCATACGGGACAGCGATCCTGTTTCGGGGAGCCAAAGGGTAATGAACTCGGATTTCTCAGCACCCTCCAGGACCTGCTCAGGAAAAGAAGGGAGGAACTCCCGGAAAATTCCTACACCTCGGAACTTTTCCGTTCCGGTGTGAACAAAATTGCCCAGAAGCTGGGCGAGGAAGCAGTGGAACTGGTCATCGAATCAAAGGATCAGGATGATGGCCGTTTCCTGAACGAAGCCGCAGATCTCCTCTTCCATCTGCTGATCCTTCTGGTGGAGAGGGGATACGGACTGGAAGACGTGGCAGGGATACTCGAGGAGAGGCACATAAACCATGGTTAACAACCGGGGCCGCACCGGCAGAATGTCGCCCCGAAATGAGCCCCGGATGAGGCATATTCAGAACATTCTGCACTGAAATGCGTATATTCGCACAGCACGAATGTTATCCTTTACGATTTCAATAAAAATGAATTTCAGCCAGTTTTATAACCATGCACGGACACTGGTCTTTGCGCTGATCGTTTTATCCGCATACCCCGCTGCCAGGTGCCAGGATCCCGGTTTTTTCCTCGACGAATGGCAGGAAAAAACCGCCTCCATACCGGATTACCTGCTCAAGTCCAAACCGGTGGGAACCCCGACGGTCCATGTCAGCGCGGACATGCAGCAGGTGGTTAGTAAGGTGTCCCCCTATATCTTCGGGAACAATGCCGTCAGCTGGGACGGCAGCATGCTGGACAATCCCACGGTCATGACCGACATCGCCAACCTGGATCCCCATGTGCTTCGGTGGCCAGGAGGGAGCCTGTCGGATAATTATTTCTGGAACGTGCCCTACGGACAGCGCCCTACCGATATCCCTTCCAGCATCAGTCCCTGGTTCGGTACCAACAGCCCGAACTGGCAGATGTCCAACGACGAATATTACCAGCTTCAGGTCATTGCGAACAGCACGGGCACCATCGTGGTGAATTACGGCTATGCCAGGTACGGGACGGGGCCGGACCCGGTTGCCAAGGCGGCCCATATGGCCGCGGACTGGGTAAGGTACGACAACGGGCGCACCCGGTTCTGGGAGATAGGGAACGAGAATTTCGGGAGCTGGGAATCCGGTTACCAGATCGATACAACATTGAACCAGGACGGCCAGCCGGAGTTTATTTCGGGACATCTCTACGGACAGCACTGCCGCGTATTCATTGATTCCATGCGCGCCGCCGCCGCAGAGACCGGGGCGGACATCCGCATCGGCGTGGTCGCCTACGACGCCGAGGCGGTCAGCTGGGATCCCATCGCAAGCAGCTGGAATGAGGAAATGATGCAGGAGGTGGGAGACCTGGCCGATTTCCTGGTCGTCCATTCTTATTTCACTCCGTATAACCAAAATTCAACGGCGGCCGCAATACTGAATTCACACGGGGTACCGGGTACCATTATGTCCGTCCTGGTCAGCGACATGGCAGAGTCCGGGAAACCCATGATCCCTGTTGCCATGACCGAATGGAACATCTTCGCCATAGGATCCATGCAGCAGGTTTCCTACATCAACGGGATGCTGGCCAGCCTCGTGCTGGGCGAATTCATTCGCAACGGCTACGGGCTCGGCACGAGATGGGACCTCGTGAACGGCTGGAGTAACGGGGATGATCATGGAACATTCTCGGTCGGGGGTGAACCCGGGGTCGATCTTTATAATCCCCGGCCGGTATTCTTTTACATGTTTTATTTCCAGAAATATTTCGGGGACCGGATGGTGGAATCTTCCGTTGCCGGGAACAATTCGGTGATCGCTTACGCTTCCTCCTTCACTTCAGGGGAAGCGGGACTTGTACTGATCAATAAAAGCACCTCGGATGAGATCGTTGAGGTGCAGATGGACAATTTTGAGCCCGGCATACGGTACTACACCTATACGCTCACCGGAGGAACCGATAACGGGGAATTCTCCCGCAAGGTGATCATCAACGGCGTGAGCACCACCGAGGCCGGCGGTGGACCGGATAATTACGCCTCCCTGAGGGCCTATTCCTACGGCCTCGAAGGGGACATCCGGGTGGCCCTTCCCAGCCGTTCCGTGGTCTACCTGCTGGCCGAGAAAAAACCTGCGCAGCTTACCTACGTCTCCTCAAAAATAGACACGAACGCCAGCGTGATCAGCACCAGATTTACGGATACGGTCATCCTTCCTGAAAATCCATCGGGATTCGAGGTCCTTTCGGGCGGCTCCCAGCCCATTGCCGTGACCGGCATCGAGAACGACCCGGTGAATCCCCGACAGATACTTATTTTCCTGGAACGCGACGTGCTGAAGAATGAGTCCGTCACCCTCTCTTACTCGGGGAGCGGGATCATCGCGCCCGACAGCACCTCCCTGGCGCATTTTTCCGGTGAACCGGTCAACATCCTGCTTCCGAACCGGGTAACCTTCCAGGTCAGCAACTCAGCCTCCGGGGCAGCCCTCGAGTCCTGCCAGGTCACCTTCAACGACGAAACCGGTTTCACGGACGCCAGCGGCCGGGTGAGCTTCCAGGCTGCCGATGGCGTCTATTCCCTCAGCGCCGGGAAGAAACACCTGGAACCCGTTGAAAACAGGATGATAATAATCTCTTCCGATTCCCTTATCCGGGTGGAGCTGGATTCGACGCAGTACCGGGTTGACCTTATCGCGGTGGACAGCCTCAGCGGGTCGAAGCTGCTGAACGTCGAGATTACGATCGGTTCCGAGGTAAGAAAGACCGACGCTGCCGGTCTGGGTTCGTTTGCCCTGCCTGCCGGATCTTACGAGGCGGTTTTCACCAGGCAGAACTATTATGCCCGGCAGGCCGGATTTGCAATCGAATCCGACACCAGTTTTTCGGTCCGGCTCAAGGCCTCCCATGCACGGGTGAAATTCAGGGTTAAATCGGGCATTCAGGTGGTCCCAGGGGTCCTGGTAATGGTCGGGGAGGATTCCCTCATCACCAATGCCGTGGGAGTATGTACCTTTGAATCGGTCCCCGTTTCGGTTGCATTCGATTACCGGGTTGAAAAGGATCTGTATTACCCGGCCCAGGGGAACCTGACTGTCTCGGGTGATACAACGGTTGACCTGCAAATAACCGGTTCCGTTGCAATCGTCGAATTTGAGGTCGGCTCTGTATCCGGTACAGTTCAGAATGCCTATGCCATACTGGAACAGGATACGGCCTGGATAGACGAGGAAGGGAAATGCAAGTTTTATCAGGTAAGCCTCAACGAACAGCATGCCTACAGGATCCTAGGCGATAATTTCCCGGAATATGCAGGTACGTTCACGCCTGCGGGCGATACCACGATCCAGGTCCTGGTTGCGGTTGGCAACCGGGAGATGGAAAGCAGGGTTCCTGAATTCCTGGTCTACCCGAACCCGGCAGGGGACCGGATCACCATTGAGGGCCCGGTGGACGGATCGGGAACCTTGGAAATCTTTGATTTTTCGGGAAAGAAATTATTCCACCGGGTGTTGAATTTCCCGGGGACTTCCGTGTCCCTGTGCCTGCAGCTGCGGCCGGGCATATACATCCTCAAATTCACTACAGGGATCAGCACCTTCAATTCCAGGCTGGTTGTCCAGTGAGATTGAGCCCGGGTGCGATCGTGCGGATGGTACCCGGGTGGAATCGTGGTATGAACGGGTGCCGGACCAGGCTATTCGAACTGCGCCAGGGTTTTGCGGATGATCCCGATGGCTTCGGCCAGCTGTTCCCGGGTGATCACCAGGGGAGGGGCGAAGCGTATGATGTGATCGTGGGTGGGCTTGGCAAGCAACCCGTTCTCCTTCATGGCCACGCAAACATCCCAGGCCGTTTTACCTCCTTTCGGCCGGATGACAATGGCATTCAGCAGTCCTTTTCCCCTTATGGTCTCAATCATTCCGGATTTGATCCTTCCGAGTTCGCTGCGGAAAAACTCACCCAGGACGGCGGCATTTTCTGCCAGCTTTTCCTCCCGGATGACCTCGAGGGCCGCGATTGCAACCTTGCAGGCAAGCGGGTTGCCCCCGTAGGTGGAACCGTGTTCGCCAGGCCTGATGCACAGCATGATGTCGTCATCGGCAAGCACGGCCGACACGGGATAGGCACCTCCCGAGAGGGCTTTGCCGAGGATCAGGATATCGGGACGGACGTTTTCATAATCGCAGGCAAGGAGTTTCCCGGTCCTACCGATCCCGGTCTGCACCTCGTCGGCAATGAAGAGCACGTTGTGTTTTTTGCACAGTTCGTATGCTTTTGCGAGGTAACCTTCGCAGGGCACGTAAACGCCGGCCTCACCCTGGATGGGTTCGACCAGGAACCCGGCCACATTCGGATCCTGCAGCTCTTTTTCAAGGGCCCCGATATCATCATAGGGGATCTTTACGAATCCGGGGGTATAGGGACCAAAACCCTTGTAGCTGTCCGGATCGGTCGACATCGATATCACGGTGATGGTACGGCCGTGGAAATTCCCTTCACATACGATTATTCTGGCCTGGTTCTCAGGGATCCCCTTCTTTTCATAGGCCCATTTTCGGCAGAGCTTCAAAGCGGTCTCGTCGCCCTCTGCCCCGGAGTTCATGGGCAGCACCTTGTCGTAACCGAAATAACGGGTGACGTACTGTTCGTATTCACCGAGGACAGAGGTGTAGAACGCCCTGGATGTAAGGGTAAGCTTCTGCGCCTGACTGGTCATGGCCTCTATAATCCTGGGATGGCAGTGTCCCTGGTTCACGGCAGAGTAGGCGGAAAGAAAATCAAAATACCTTTTGCCTTCCACATCCCAGACGAATACTCCCTCGCCCCGGTCTAGCACCACGGGCAGTGGATGGTAGTTATGTGCTCCGAATTTGTCTTCCCGTTCGATGTAATCCTGAATCCTCATGTCAGATTTTTTTAAAATTCTTCCAAAAATAAACAATCCTTCCAGATCGGCTGCAAGATGGGGGACTAATTTTTCAGCAAATGCCTGCCGGATCAGAACCGGGCTGTAAGGCTGACATTGAAACGCCTGCCTGTGAGGTAATTGGGGACGGCAAATGCTCCCGGTGCCTCAACCTGGCTGGAAATGGTTTTAACCCAGAGGTATGAGGCTACGTTACTGTTGCCGAGCAGGTTGAATATTTCAGCAGAGAGCCAGATGCTCCTGAAATGCCGGAAAGGATTCCCCTCCTTCAGAGTGCTTTCCTCTTTCTTGAGCACCTTGGAAAAGCCGAGGTCAACCCGTTTATACGAAGGCATTCGAAAAACAAGGTCGTAACGCTGGTTGTCGGGCACACTGAAGGGGAGTCCCGATGCATAGATCAGGTTCAGGTTAACCTTGTAATCCGGGTTCCGTGGCAGATAATCCCTGAAGAATATCCCCACCATGGCCAGCTGGTCCGTAGGCCTTGGGTAAAAGCCCGGCTCCACCCTGACGCCGTTTTCATCGTAGTAAAAATCACCAAGAATGTCCTCCTCGGTTCTCATAAGGCTGAAACTTATCCAGGACGCGGCACCGGGAACGAATTCCCCGTGGATCCTCATATCGATTCCCATGGCATAACCACGTGCGAGGTTCTCGGCAGCATACTCTATCCTGACGTTGTCAAGTTTGTACGGGATCAGGTTATCCAGTTGCTTGTAGTAGATCTCGGCTGTGAGCAGGAACGGGCGTTCCCAGGCGGTAAATACGTAATCCCCGCCCAGAACAAAATGGATGGAACGCTGCGCCTTCACGGATCTGTTGAGCGAGCCGTCGGGATAGCGCATCTCCCTGTAAAAGGGTGGCTGGTAGTAATAACCGGCTGCCAGTCGAAAGACCACGTCCCGCTTCCATCCCGGCCTGACCGAGAAGTTTACGCGGGGACTCGCAAGGAATTCATTGTTCATATCCCAGTAGGTCCCCCTGATCCCGGCGCTGAGGAAATACCTGGTGCTGTCTTTCTCGAAGGTCCAGGTATTCTGAACATACGAGTACAGCCTGTTGCTGAACAGCCGGTTCCTGGCCTTGACCACGCTGAACAGGGGGATGTCCTCACCCGTATAAGGTATGGAGTAACCGGCCGAATCGATCATTTCCCATTCCGACAGCCTGTCATGGATCCTTTCCTGCTGCCAGCGGATCCCCCATTTCAGGGTGTTGTTTCCCCGCGACCTGGTGCCCAGGTGGGAAAGGGAATAAACGTAGGCCTTCAGGTCGTTCCTGGCATGGTTGTGCATTGCACCTATGCCGATGTTGAGTATGCTGTCCCCGTAAGTTTCCGATCCAATCCGGTTGTCCAGCTCGTTGATCCAATATTCCCCGAGTATGTCATAATTCTCCCGTTCAATCGATGAAAAGGCGCTACCGATCAGTTTCAGCGATACATTCTCGGCCGGGGTGTACTGCAGGGTCAGTCCCCCCGTATAGGAATCGAACCGGTCCCTTTCCTGTCCCTCGTAATAGATCACAAGGTTCAGGGGATTGTTATAGGTGCCGAAATCGGTCCGCCGCGTCTCGGGAATGAAATGAAAACGATTGTACGCCACATTCCCGAGGAAGCTCAGGTCCCATTTGCGTGCAAGGCGGTAGGTCAGAAGGGTTTGAAAATCAAGAAAATCCGGATTGTACTCCCCTGTGGTCTCAAGGGAAGCAAGCAGGTATTTCGTTGTCCGGTACCGGAAACCCGAGATATGCGTGAACCTCCGGTCCTTCGAAGTGCCTTCCAGGTGAAGGGATCCTCCCAGGAGGCTGATGTTTGCCGAACCTGCGAATTCATAAGGCCTCCGGTAGGCGATGTCCAGCACGGATGACATCTTGTCGCCGTAAACGGCTTCAAATCCCCCGGCGGAAAACTTGATGGAAGAAACCAGGTCCGGGTTGATGAAACTCATGCCTTCCTGCTGGCTGGAACGAATCAGGAAGGGCCTGTGGATCTCAATGTCGTTTACGTAAACAAGGTTCTCGTCGTAATTGCCGCCCCTGACCGAATACTGGGAACTCAGTTCGTTCCGGTTCGA
>CAYSJH010000034.1:0-45802 GCA_964431315.1 uncultured Bacteroides sp.
GACCGGGGATGGACCCAGCAATTCCACATCGGGGCCATCCGGAACAATAACTCCCGCATGCTGGAGGTCCTCGGTCCCGACACCGGCTATGATTCCATAGGGGATTTCGAGGTGGCACGCCCGATGTCAAAATTTTTCGACCGCCTGGAATCCATGGAAAAACTTACGAAAACCATTGTCTACAACCTGAATCCGCGCGATAACGAACTGATCGTCACGATGCTCTATAATTTCAACGACGGGAGCACCCCTGGCAAGATGCAGTTCGGTTCCGGCTGGTGGTTCCTGGACCAGAAGTACGGTATGGAAAAGCAGATGAATGATCTTTCCATACTGGGACTGCTGAGCAGGTTCGTGGGCATGCTGACTGATTCCAGGAGTTTCCTGTCCTACCCCCGGCATGAATATTTCCGCAGGATCCTCTGCAACCTCCTCGGCAATGATGTTGAAAAGGGACTGATACCGGCCGACATGGCCCTGCTCGGGAAGATGGTGGAAGACATCAGCTATTACAACGCCCGGAAATATTTCGGATTTTACGACTAATCCTTTACAGGATCAGGTCCTGCCTGAGAAGACATTCCCCCAGGTCTGTTTTACATAAGGGATATGCCGGCCTTCCGGCATTTATCCAGCATCTCTCCCGACCAGATGCTTGCCTGGACCTCCCCGATATGCGCCTTTCTCATGAAATACATGCAAAGCCTTGACTGACCGATCCCCCCTCCCGCCGACTCTGGAAACTCCCCGTTCAACAGGCGACGGTGGAACAGCAGTTCCTTCCGTTCGTTCTTTCCCTGCATATCCAGCTGGCGCAGCAGGGCGGTCTTATCTACGCGTATCCCCATGGAGGATATTTCAAATGAGTCTTCCAGGATTGGGTTCCATATGATGATGTCACCGTTCAGGCCCTTCTTCCCGTTCCCCGTATCGGTCGACCAGTCGTCGTAGTCCGGTGCCCGCCCGTCATGCGGTTTTCCCGAAGCCAGGGGATGGCCGATACCTATGATGAACACGGCACCATACTGCCGGGCAACCTCTTTTTCCCGTTTCTTAATATCAAGTTCAGGGTACATTTCCTCCAGTTCCTCGGTATGGACGAAATGAATGTCATCGGGCAGCATTGGTTCGATGTCCGGGTGGTTCTCAAAAACAATGAACTCGGTCCGTTTCAGAACTGCATAAATCTGCCTTACGATAGCCTTCAGGTTATCCAGGTTCCGTTCTTCGGGCATGATTATCTTTTCCCAGTCCCACTGGTCCACGTAAATGGAATGAATATTCGTCAGCTCCTCGTCCGGGCGGAGAGCATTCATGTCCGTATAGATTCCGTAACCATTGGAGATCCCGTAGTCCGCCAGCATCATCCGCTTCCACTTGGCAAGGGAATGGACCACCTCGGCCGTCGCTTCATCCATATCCTTGATCTTAAAGGATACCGGGCGTTCGATGCCGTTCAGGTCGTCGTTGATGCCCGTGCCCCTGAGGACGAAAAGCGGGGCCGTTACCCTTCTGAGTTTCAGTTCGGAAGCCAGGTTGAGTTCAAAAAAATCCTTGATCAGTTTGATGGCCTTCTCCGTCTCCTTGAGATTCAGCATAGACCGGTAATCCTTCGGAATGTAAAGTTTCATTATTATTTTTTATTAAATCAGGCACAAAACTAAATAATTCGTATTTAAATCATCTATTTATGTTACATATTTTAAGAAATTTATTATAATATATACCAATTCGTAACAGTTTACCGGAAATGAACTCACTTCGGAATGAGTGCTGATCATCCTTCCCTTATACCGGATAGGGTACCGGGAAGGGAGCGGGTAGCGGATTCCGCGGGATGGTATCGGGGACCAGGTCACGGAATTCATAGAATTCTTCCCCTTCACGGATCCGGATTTCACGACGCTTTTCGATGAATTTTACGTCGAGGTTAATGCTTTTCATGTGGTCAAAACGGACCTCGTACCGATCGAGTTCGGGAAGGAAGTTTTCTCCAAGTACATTGGAAACGGTAACCTTATAGGTAAGGGCTTGCGGGATATGCAGGATGTAAAATCCGAATGCATCGGTCAGTACCGAATAGGTTTGTCCACCCGGGCCTGTGGCTGTAACCTTGATGCCTTCAAGGGAGATTTTGCCTTCGGAACTATTGGGATCCCGGTCCAGAATGATTCTGCCCCTGATCTTGTAACTTTCCGCAAGCGGCACTGAGTGAACCGCATCGGAAGAGATATTGATTCTCTGCTGGGGACCGTTCACAAAATACAGATCCTGCAGATTACCGAGAGGGAGAAAGGTCAGATTATAGTTGCCCTCCGGGAGATTGGTATATTTTATATGTCCCTCGGTATCGGTGATAAGGGTCACTTCAATGAAATTGGTTTTCTGCTCAGACACTCCCTGGTCCCTGCTAATGTTGACCATGATATTCGGGACCGGAGGCTCGGCAGGTTCCCAGAGCCCGTTCCCGTTCAGGTCATTGAAAAATACACCCCGGTAGTCAAAATATTTCAGGCGGGGTTGTTGAATGTCAAAGGATTTCCTGATCCCCGCAAATACATTCACATCCTTGGTTGAGCTGCGTCCGAATTCCACATCCCTGCGACTGTTCATATACATGTTTCCACTCAGGTAAAGCAGCCAGCCCTGCGGTAAATAAAAATCCCCCCTGAGATTAAAGATCAGGTTCTCCCTTCCCGATGGCATATAGTAAAGGTAACTGGCGTATCCGGCCAGGCGTATGACGTTTTTAAGCAGGAATTTCTCGAAAGAGGGACGAATTTGAATACTCTGATTTGCCTGGGGGGTTTCATCTAACTGTACGCTTCGGAACAGGTCGGTTGATGTGCCACTCTGGTAAATGGCAGTTACTCTCCAAATCTGATCGTAATAGTTTATTCCAACATCGTAATGCAGGGCATTGTAGTTTTTAAGGCCGAAGCCAGGATCGTCGGAAGAACCCCGGAAAATAAGATTGTACAAGGCAGCGGAAGGGGTAATCCGCCTTTGGTCATCGAGCCGGAAGGATACCGATCCCCTTATCCCCGGATAATAGGAACGGTAAATGGAGGTATAGCCGGTAACCCGGTCATAAAAATTCCTGACCACTGAATTGTAAATCGGGCCGAACTGGTAAACGACTTTTGAATTGGTGATTATGGCAAAGAGACGTCCAAAATCATTCATGTCGAAATTTGCAGGATAAAAGAAAGCGTATGGATAACGAACTGCCTTGAAATAATTTCCGGAGTAATAAAGGTCAAATCTGAAGCCGGGATTAACGATGTATTTACTGTCAACATCCAGCCGGATGCGCCCGCTGTTTCGAGTAGAACTTGGAACGGTGTTCAGGTTGTTTATCCTGAATATGAACTTCTCTGACCGATACTGGTAACTGAACCGATAACTGATGCCCAGGACCGAAGTGTCCGGAGCCGACACAAATCGAGGATCCCGATAATAGGCCGACGATCCCACCAAATCGATTCCAAGGCTATGCCTTTGTTTGAGTATGAAATGGGAACCCATGAGGATATAAATTCCTCTATAATCCTGGCTGGGATGATCCTCATAGGTTAATCCGGTCCGCAGTTTCACACTCCCGAGCTGTATATCCCAGCCGGCGGATACTCCCCTGTACAGGGCAATTGGATGCTGCATAAGGGAAAAATACGCGGTATTCCTGGGATTCACCTGATAACTTGTGTTTACACCCCAGCCACTGATGTAATGTATGTCTCCCCCGTAATTGTTATTCCTTGCACGGACTGAAAGACGCGGATCCCGATAGTTGATGTCAAACTGGAATTGTCTGTAAAAGTCGAAGTTAAAATGGTCATCGCCCTGGAAATAAAGGTTATTCAAAGCAAGCAAATAATCAAGATCCCTCTGATTTTTAAACAGGACATTACCGAAAACCCGGGTATTGAATTTGGTTGGTGCGGCAGACAACAGGTTATAGGCTTGCAGTTCGAGATTCAAGGGTGAAGTGCGTTGCAGCCTCACGTTGTTGAAATCGCTGTTCAATTGATTCAACCTGACTTGCAGATTATGCTCTTGATCAAAGGTTGAAGCTCTTATGTTTATGGTGGATTCTTTCCAGTTATTCTGATATTGTTCCACCTGTCCGAATTTGAGGCTGCTGTTGTATTTAACCGGAATCCGGATTAGCGTATCCTTCACCGGGGGGAGATTGATGTAACGGACCTGTTTTGCCTGCTCTATCTCATCCAGGACGTACAGCCTCCCGACATCAAAATCAAGCCGGATGATCTCATAAACATTACCCTTGTTATTCAGCTGGATCTCAAGGTCGGTCTCTTCCTGGTAGACATTGAAGAATATGTTTGATTCCCGCATATTGACACTCCAATTGCTCTTTTTGACAATGTGAAAATAGGCGGTAGTATAATGCGTTTCCCGGTCTTCATGAAAAGCCCCGGTGAGGACATAATGTAGTCCACCGATGACATTCCCAGGGATATAGATTCTGAGGGGGATAAAGGCTGAATCCCCTGCCGGGATGGTCAGCCTGGAATTTCCAAAGGTATAGATTGTCCAGTTTTCAGGGGCGGAGAACACAACGTTTCCGCTCAAGGCCTGCGGGCGGTTGTTTACGATCCGCAGTACCATAAAGAACACTTCGTTTTCTTGGTGTTCTATTTTTTTTTTAAAAAATCCAGGGTAATATCGTTGCCGGAAAGGCTATCTGCCTGTGCATGGATCAGGTTGTTCAGGGAAATCGCAAATACCAGTGTGGCTATGAATACAAACCTGTTCATGCCATGGATATATTAGAATCCCGGTCCGGTCGGGATCAGTTCAAATTCAATTTCTACCACATAATAATCAGCCGGTTCACCCAGCAGACTACCGTTCCCGCCTGCGGCCACAGGTTTGCCGCATTCGTAGGATATGGTTAGCTGGTGATTGCTCCAATCCAGGTCCGACCAAACCGGGTTGTTGTAGGAAAACAGGTTGGTCCATCCTGTACTGAGATCCTGATATCCGCTGGAAATGCCAGCCCCAAGTCCAACTGCATTTACCACCTGAATCCTGATCCGGTCGAGATCGAGGGAATACACATCACCCTGAATGCCGGGTTGCCCGTTAAAGGATCGAAAATTCAGGTCAAATCCTTCCAGATCATGCCCCACCTGGTTCGAGTCCACCAGCGTGATCCCCAGCACAGTCCCGTCAGCGATCTCAATTCCGTTTTTCAACCGATCCATGGTATTGAAATTAAAGGGGATCATGCCGCCGTACAGGACGGACAGCCTTGCATAATTCCACTCCTGCGAACATCCGTATGGCAGACCGGACAGGATCAGATAAAAAAGAATTATTACCCTCAGCAGGTATTTCATGAAAACGTAATGCAGTATTTGCCAGATGGTGAAAGGGTAAAAATACGGACATATTCAGAAAAAAAATGAAGTGGCCGGCATTTTTTACCAGCCGCTTCACGGATTCTATATGATTAATTATCAATGGCGAGTTCGAAGATAACATTGGTCTGGTAACGATCGGGTACGGGACTCGGCTGCTGGTCAATCAGGGGGACCGTATTCATTTCATAACCGACTGCCCCGGCTTCCGATGTGCCGCAATACCAGGTAAGGGTGAAATCATTGTCGGTTCCGTCACCGGCATTGGCAAATCCGACCCTGTCATTGTCCTCGATCAGAAGGACAGGATAAACCTGCAGAGCCGTCACCAGGCTGGCATTATCGGTGGGTGTACTGAAAAGTTCGACATCAGAAGAATTTTTTGCGCTGCCGGCTGCTTCAAAATCATGTGTCCCGGCCTCGGTTATGCCGAATCCGACATTGTCCAGTGCTAAAGCATTGGCAGGATTATCTGTACCGATAAAGGTAGCATCTTCTGCACCATAAGTAAGTGCCCATCGGGTGGAGGAAGCGACGATGAAATTCGTCTGATAAAATGAATTCCCGGTCCCATCAATACCATTTTTGTATTCATCAATGGTATTGAATACAAATTCAATATTACCGCCGTTGGTGACAGTCATGCGAAGAACCTGGTTCAGGTTCACAGCGACAGGGATAACATTCCTGTCCCTCACTGCCTGACCAAAACCCATGGTAGAAAACATGAAAATTGTGGCAGTTGCAAGAAAAATCTTTTTCATAATTGGAGTTTTAGGTTATGGTAAAAATGTTAATTCAGACAGATACATGAATTCCTTATGAATCTTGAATCATTATTTACACCAACAAAGCAATTTGAATATTAAATTAATGATTCTTGATATCTAAATTTACGAAAGTTATTAACAATCTGATAAAGAATACCGGAATATTTTACTGAAAAGTTCAGTGGGGTTGGTGGTACTTTTTTAGTAATTTTGGATCCGGATTCTTCTGATGCGTTCATGAGATCATTCCAGCTCAAGTGTATATTTGCCTGCATATTGCTGAACATCAAAATGTTAGCAGGAGCTCAGGATTTCGAGGTTTCCCCGGTTCTGATGAGGTTCGATGCAGATCCTGGCGAGATCCAGATGAGAAACATCAACATTATCAATCATTCGAACAAACGGGAAAAGTTCCAGTTTTCACTTTCTGACTATACACTGGATGCTGAAGGTAACAAGCACTCCGCTCCTGCCGGAACCACTCCCCGGTCCTGTACAAACTGGATCACCATCAATCCTTCATTTGTTGAACTCAATCCAAATGAGAGCGCTCAGATAGAAGTACTCATGACGGTACCTCAAAACGGATTCCAGTCAAAATGGGGCATCATAAATATCCAGCCGGCAAAAGAACAGGAAGCCATGTCTGCTGACAAGGAAATGGCTACCGGAGTTGTGGTCGTCCCAAGAATCATTGCGCTTGTTCAGCAATCACCCAAATCAAATACCAATTATCGCGGAACGATCCGTGATATTCATGAGGTGACCGGTGAAGAGGATGAGTTCAGGATTTTTCAGGCCACTGTTGAAAATATAGGTGATAAAGTACTTGAGGCGGAAGTTACCCTGGCGGTGGCCAATATCATGACGGCAAACGAGCGTACGGCTGAACCTGTAAAAATCACTGTCTACCCGGATAATTCCAGGATCGTGAAACTCTCACTCAGGGATAGGCTTTCACCCGGCCGGTATGCCATAGCGGCCATGCTCGATTACGGACATCGACAGCCCATCGAGATCACCCAGATGCTCCTTGAAATTGAATAAAATGCTCGTTCCATCCCCGTTTCGTCTTCCGACATTTGGCCTGGCCATTATGCTGCCAGTCTGCCTTCTGGCGCAGGAAACTGAGAGAACCTGGTGGGATGCGGAGCAGAAAATACTTCGAGAGGAGTATCAGATGATCCGCCAGGACGGGCGGATCATCAGGCATGGGGAATACCGCATCTGGTATGAAAACGGGGTGCTCTGGCAGAAAGGCCATTACGAGTATGACAGGCTGGAGGGGGTATGGCTGGACTACAATCCCGATGGTACATTGAAGCAAAGAATGATTTTCAGGAACGGCCTTCAGCATGGCCAGACCCTGGTATATTATTCCTCTGGAAAGCTATACCAGGAAATCGGATATGAAAATGACCGCCTCAACGGAACCGTCAGAACCTACTTTGAAAACGGAAGGCTCATGGAGGAGTCCACTTACCGCGACGGCCTTCTTGAAGGCATTACAACAAGTTATTTTGAGGATGGCAAACTGCGCTCGAAAACGCAGATGCTGGGTGGACTGGAGCATGGATCCATCCTGCGCTATTACGATAATGGGAATATCCGGGAGCAATCATTCAAGATAAGAGGAATGTATGACAGTCTTTTTATGGATTACTACAAAGAAGCCCCGGATGGATCGCTGGTGAAAAAATGCTGGTACAGGAGGGGGAAGTTACATGGCCCTTATACAGGCTATTACCCGAGCGGGAATGTGATGCTTGAATGCCATTATGTGAACGACCTGATCGAAGGGGAATATACTGAATTTTTTGACCTGAAGGATTCCATGGGAAACCGGAAGGTTAAATTACAGGGAAATTATACTGGCGGGAACAGAACAGGAATATGGAAAGGTTATTATCCCACCGGGGAAGTGCATACGGAAGGGGAATACCTTGGTGAAAAATTCCATGGTATCTGGAGAGTTTATTACCGCGACGGGCATATTAAACAACTTGGCAGGTACGAGATGGGAAAAGCCCAGGGGGAATGGACCTTTTATTACAACAACGGCCGAAAAAAAAACCAGGGCAAATACGTGGATGACCAGAAAGAAGGAGATTGGATGACCTGGTATCCGGAGGGTAATCTGATGAGCCGGATTCATTTCAGCAAGGGAATACGGGAAGGCTGGGCCAAAGCTTATGATAAAAGCGGGACAATGGTGGAAAGAGTACGATACAAGGATGGAATTAAGATCTCCGGAACCGAGTAAGGCGGGTCCGGGTAAAAACCAAAATACCCAGAAACAGATTTGAGCCGAAAACGGATGAAAACAATCGCTGTGTACACTATAAGCCTGGTATTTCTGATCTCTTGTGAAAATAAGGATACCGGAAGGATCTATGAAAATATTGAAGGCACTTTTACATGTGAAGAGAATCATCCTGCATTTGGAATACGCAGGTACCTGGTTGAAATTGACAGGGTGAAAAACGAAGCAGATCTTTACCTTATCTCCAATTTCTATGATGCAGGCTATAATGAATTCCTGTTTGCCCGGTTAAGCAGTTCCGATCTCACCATTACCGACCAGGTCGTTACAGGATTGCTGGTAAACGGCCACGGCCGTGTGAGCGTGGACCTGAAAAGGATTGACTGGGAATATGAAGTGGCGGACGGGATCGCCACCCAGAATATTTTAGCCCTTTATACCCGTAATTGATTCTAATATACCTGGTTATCTTAAGAGGATCCCGATGGATTGAAATCCAGCAGGATCTTCAGGTAGCGGGCCGGATCATTTTCGATCGCTTCGAACGCTTCCTGGATCCGATCGGCGGGAAAGATTTCCGAGATCAGCAGGTCGGGGCGCAGCTGTCTGTTACCCAGTTTTTCAATCACCGCCGGGTAATCTCCATGGCTGACCCGTGAAGCTATGATTTTTGCTTCCTTCCAGATCAGTTCCTTGAAAACGACCGGTGCCGGTTCGTCTGTGAGTCCCAGTACACAAACATTCCCCCCGCCGCGAATGGACCGGATAGCTCCAACCACCGGATGAACGGTCTTCACCGGGAATTTCGGATGGCCGACCGCCTCAAATGCCGTATCGCATCCCCTGCCCCCGGTTCGTTCCATGATCTCTGCGACCGGGTCCGCTTTCAGCGGGTTAAGGGTTGTGATGTTCCCACCCGTGGAAGCTGCGATGGCGAGGCGTTCATCAATGACGTCTATCATGAATACCGGGGCATCGCTCACAGTCCTCGCAGCCTGCAGGATCACCTGTCCCACCCTTCCGGCTCCCCAGATGGCGATGCTGTCTCCGGGAGCGATCCCCGCCCGTCGTACGGCATGGAATCCTATCCCGAAGATTTCCACAAGCGCAAGATGTTCCATGGGAATGCCTTCGGGCGCTTTATGGAGCATGCCTGCGGGAACATTGATCACCTGGCAGAAACCGCCGTCCATATCGATGCCGATCAGCTTCAGGTTCTTACAGGCGGGAAAATGGCCCCTTTTGCAGGCCGGGCATTCGCCGCACCAGATGATAGGATCTATGGCGACGCGGTCGCCTTGGCGGAATGAGCCTGAACGGGGACCGGTCTGTACGACGGTTCCGGCCATTTCATGTCCCGGTACAAAGGGCACCGGCGTCCGCGGATGGAAGTCCCCGTTGAAAATATGCATGTCCGTGCCACAGATACTGGCATGAGAAATGGCCACCTGCACCTGGTCCCCTTCAGGGGTAGGGACCTCCCTCTCCTCGATCCGGAATTTCCTGTATTCTTTCAATACGGCGGCTTTCATCGTTAATAATTTATATGGGAAATCGGATGAACGGTAAAACGGGTAAAAGGATTACAGGAAATCTTCGCGCGGGGGACTGAAACTGTCCACCAGGCGGACCTTTTCAGTCAGCAGCTGCACGGTATGTTTTATACCTCCGGGTACAGCGAACATGTCCCCGCGTTTCAGGTGCTGTTCCGGTTCGCCCTCGCAGAAAAACAGGATCTCTCCTTCAGCCACGTAAGACGTTTGTTCATGTGGATGGGAATGCGGGGGTTCCGGTTTATCCCAGGGCCCGTCGCTGAAATCGATCAGTACATTCATCAGCTTGTCCGTGTGGATAATCTTGCGCATCAATCCATCCCTAACCTTCTCATAGGGAACCTCTTCAAATTTCAATACAGTCATTATTACTTGGTCATATTGATCCGGTAGCATCTGTGCCCCGTAATCCTTGTTTTAATCTTCATTGGCGGGCTTCCCGAGGGTTGCAAGTATACCGCCGTCTACGTAAAGCACATGGCCATTAACAAAATCGGAGGCCCTGGATGCCAGGAATATGGCCGCTCCCTGAAGCTCTTCCGGCTGTCCCCACCGCCCTGCCGGGGTCCGGGAGATGATGAATTCATTGAAGGGATGCCCGCCCACCCGGATGGGTGCCGTCTGATCGGTTGCGTAATAGCCCGGGCCAATCCCGTTCACCTGGATGTTGTATTTTGCCAGTTCGGTGGCAAGGTTGCGGGTGAGCATTTTCAGTCCCCCTTTCGCCGCAGCATACCCGCTTACCGTATTCCTTCCCAGCTCGCTCATCATCGAGCACATGTTGATGATCTTCCCCCCCTTGCCCCGGGCGACCATCCGCTCTGCAACGTACCTCGACATGATGAAGGGCCCTGTCAGGTCCACATCGATCACATCGGTGAAATCCTTCGCTTCCATCTCGAGGAAAGGGATCCGCTTGATTATGCCGGCGTTGTTCACCAGGATATCGATGGGTGCCACCTCTGCTTCGATTTTCGGGATAAATGACTTCACCTGCTCTTCGCTGGTAACATCAAAAAGATAGGTTTCGACCCCGATGCCGCCGGCCTTGTATTCGGCCTTTGCCTTTTCCAGTTTTTCCGCGAAGATGTCGTTCACGACGATCCTGGCCCCGGCACCGGCCAGTCCCCTTGCAATGGCCATTCCCAGGCCATGTGTGGCGCCCGTAACCAGGGCGGTCTTACCTGTCAGATCAAAAAGTTCCTGGATCATAATATTGTGTTCTTTTGGATTTAACAAAACTATTCTTTTAAGCTCATCCCCTGACTATTTCAATCCGGTCGGCTGAACCACGTCCATGTCCCCGTAATCGAGGTTTTCCCCGGCCATTCCCCAGATGAAAATATAGTTCGAGGTACCCGCGGCACTGTGTATTGACCAGGAGGGCGACAGCACAGCCTGCTCATTATGCATCCAGATGTGACGGGTTTCCTTTGGATTTCCCATGAAATGGCAAACAGCCTGGTCTTCGGGGACCTCGAAATAAAAATACGCTTCCATCCTGCGGTTGTGGGTATGCACGGGCATGGTGTTCCAGACCGATCCCGCCTTCAGTTCCGTCATGCCCATCTGGAGCTGGCAGGTCTCCACCACACTGTTCACAAGTAACTTGTTTATTTTCCTGGCATTCGATGATTCCAGTGAACCCAGCTCGACCACTTCCGCATCGGCCAGGGTTACCAGCTTGTTCGGGAATTTCTTATGCGCCGGCGCAGAGTTTATGTAAAACTTTGCCGGCTTTCCCGGATCGGCTGATGCAAAGGTCACACCAGTGGTTTCCTTTCCCAGGTAAAGGGCTTCCTTGTAATTCATTTCATAGCTTTTTCCGTCTGCCCTGACGGTACCTTTTCCCCCCACGTTGATGATCCCCATTTCCCGCCGGGCAAGAAAATCATCCGCCTTCAGGCTTTCGAAGCTTTCCAGGGGAAGTTCCTTTTTCACGGGGAAGGCGCCCCCGACGATGTAACGGTCATAGAGGGAATAGGTCAGGACGATCTCGTCCTTCAGGAAAACCTCTTCCACGAGGAATTCCTTACGGATCTTTTCCGTATCGTACGATTTAAAATCTGCGGGATGTGCCGCATAACGCTCGCTGAATTTCATAATCTATTGTTTTAAGGTTGAATTTCTTACTATGATTTCCGGCCTGATCATGATCTCCTTGCCCGTCCAGGAGTTCCCCGAATCAATCCCTTCGAACAGGAGCCTGGCCGCAGACATGCCCACTTCACTGCTCTGCTGGTCCACGGTCGTCAGCTCGAGCAGTTCGGTGAAAGGTTCATTGGCAAATCCTGCAACGCCCACGGTGCCGGGAACCTCAATCTTATGGTCCCTCAGGCTGAGCAGGGCCCCCAGTGCAGAATAATCGCTCGCGGCAAAAATGGCATCGAACGGAATGTTGTTCTCGATCAGTCGATCGGTCTCCTCCCTGCCCCTGTCCTTGGTGATTACATTTTCCACCGCCTGTCCCCGGATCCCCTCCCGGGCATGGGCTTCCACAGCCGCATGGAACCCGGCCAGCCGGTCGTCGTAAATATTGATGTTCGGCGGTCCCCCGAAATGAATGATACTCCTGTAACCCTGCCCTATAAGATGCTCCGTAAGCTGCCGGGAGGCATGGAAATTATCGTTGAGGACCCTGTTGGTTTTCAGGTCACCGAATACCCGGTCAAACATGACAAAAGGAATCTTTCTCCTGAGGATCTCCAGATGGGTGTCCGCACGTACGGTCTCCTTCGAAAGCGACATGAGGATGCCCGCAACATGGTTGCTGATGAGCGTACGGATGTTCTCCTCCTCCAGGATACGTTCTTCGTGACTCTGGCAGATGATCACGCTGTACCCTCGCTGCCTGGCTATGGTTTCCACCCCGTAAATGACATTCGAGAAAAAGACCCGGTTGATCCGCGGAACGATCAGGCCTATGGTGCGGCTGCCCCCCTGCCTCAGTTGCCTGGCAAAGAGATTCGGTTCATAACCCATTTCCCTGGCTTTGGCCAGGACAAGCCTCCGCTTCTCCTGGCCTATGCCCGGAGCATTGTTCAACGCTCTTGAAACAGTGGAATTGGTCGTCCCCAGTTCCCTGGCAATGTCTTTTATCGTTACTTTTTTAAGCATAAACACCGGTAACAAAGATAATACAAAAAACGCAGACGTTTGCGTTCCTGAACTTTAAATAATTTTTATATAAATAAATAAACTGCTGTAATCCAATGGATTAACCTTATTAAAAATTCATATAAATTAACGCAAACGTTTGCTCGATTCAGGAGGAATAAGTATTTTTCGACCCAAAATGAATTCTGCCATGAATAGACAAGAGGTTCTCCGCAAGATCCTGGAAATCCGCCTGATGCCCCTGTTTTACAACGAAGATGCCGGCGTTGCCATCGAAGTCATGAAGGCTGTGTTTGAGGGGGGACTGGGACTGATGGAATTTACCAACCGGGGCAGCAAGGCCATGCCGGTGTTTGAAAAACTGGTAAGGTTCAAGTCCGACCGCTATCCGGATGCTTTGCTGGGCATTGGAAGTATTGTTGATGCCTCGACGGCAAGCCGGTACATTCAGGCCGGGGCGGATTTTGTCGTTTCGCCCCTGTTGAACCGCGAGGTTCTTGAAGCCTGTGCCGGAAAGGGCATACTACACATCCCCGGGTGCTCCACCCTGACCGAGATCCACCAGGCCGAACGATGGGGTGCGGAACTGGTTAAGGTCTTTCCCGCAGCCCAACTCGGCGGTCCCGCTTACATCAAGGCCATCAAAGGTCCCTGTCCCTGGCTCTCCATCGTCGTGACCGGGGGAGTAAAAGCCACGGCGGAAGATCTTAAAGCCTATCATGATGCGGGCGTCGAAGGATTCGGACTGGGCTCGGACCTGATCTCCGGCAAACTGGTCAGCAGTGGCGATTATGCGGGCCTCAGCGAAAAAGTCCGGGAACTGGTAAATTTCGTCAGATCGCTTGAAACCTGATATACAGCAGGTCACACCATGCCATTCTGCATCAAATTGATATTCATCTGCAGCATAAAAAAGAAAAAATCCTACCTTAGTCAGCGAACTAAATCACTAAATCACATGGTATGACTGAAAACAAATTTTTCCAGGCTAATGAAAAGATCGGAAAATACAGGTGGACCATATGTGCACTTGTGTTTTTCGCAACCACTGTCAATTATCTTGACAGGCAGGTAATATCTATCTTGAAACCTGAGCTGGATTCAGATCTCGGCATTGGCGAGGTAGAATACGGATACATTGTTTCAGCTTTCCAGTTCTCCTATGCCATCGGGATGCTCCTCATGGGAAGATTCATTGACTGGCTGGGGACCAAACTCGGATATGCTTTTGCTTTTGTCGGCTGGAGCCTTTCCGCAATCGGGCATGCCCTGGCCAGGGGACCGCTGGGATTCGGTGTCGCCCGGTCTTTTCTCGGTGTAACGGAGTCCGGTAACTTCCCTGCCGCCATTAAAACCATCGCGGAATGGTTCCCGAAAAAGGAAAGGGCTTTTGCAACCGGTATCTTTAATTCAGGCACCAATGTCGGTGCCATCCTTGCTCCCATTCTTGTCCCCCTCATCTATGCAAAATGGGGATGGCAGATGGCCTTCATCATGGTCGGGGCCATCGGCCTGATCTGGCTGGTATTCTGGTTCATTTTTTATGAAGTGCCTGATAAACAGAGAAGGCTGAAGCAACCGGAACTCGAATACATTCTGAGCGATAAGGAGGAGGAAACCCTGGAGAAGGTACCCTGGCTCCAACTTTTAAAATACAGGCAGACCTGGGCCTTTTTCGTCGGCAAATTCCTTACCGACCCGATCTGGTGGTTTTACCTGTTCTGGATCCCAGGATGGCTGGCGGATGTAAGAGGACTGAACATTACCCAGTTTGGCCTGCCGCTGGTGGTGATCTACACGGCCACCACGGTCGGAAGCATTTTCGGGGGATGGCTGTCCTCTACCCTCATCAACAGGGGATGGAAGGTATACAGGGCCAGGGCCGGAGCTATGCTCCTGTTCGCCCTGCTTGTGATCCCCATCATGTTCACACAGTCGAAAGGCATCGGTTTCTGGGGGGCCATTGCCCTGATCAGCCTGGCTGCTTCGTCACACCAGGCATGGTCCGCCAACATCTTCACTACCGTATCGGACATGTTCCCCAAAAAAGCAGTCGCTTCAGTCACGGGAATCGGTGGATTTGCAGGTTCCATCGGGGGGATACTGGTGGCTCTGCTGGCCGGATACATATTGGAAACCACGAAGGCTGCCGGACACGTAAAGACAGGGTATACAACCCTCTTCCTGATCTCTGGTTCCGCTTACATCATTGCCTGGGTATTGTTCAACCTGATCGCGCCAAAGATGAAAAAGGTCGAATTATAACAAGACACCTGCCAAGCAGGTAATTATCAGACCCCATATCTAAGCCCGGCCATCCTCAACCCGATGGCCGGGCTTTTTTGTTAATGGGGTATCCTTCTTTATAACAGGAAAAAATATTAAATTCGAACCATACTGGCTAACCATCAGTTCCCGACATGAAGGACCACCCCGAGACCGAACTATTCGACGAGGGAAAGCTTTTACACACCCTGATCGACAACATGCCCGATCACATTTACATCAAGGACCGGTCCAGTAAATTCATCCTGGCCAACCAGAAGATTGCCAGTACCCATGGACTGAAATCCGGAAGCGAGATGATCGGGAAATCGGATCATAACTACTACCCGAAGGAACTGGCCGATAAATATTACGGGAACGAGCAGGAGATCATCAACAGCGGCAAGCCGCTGATCGGGATAGAAGAAAAGGCATTAAACGAGAAGGGGGAGGAAATCTATCTCTCGACCACCAAGATCCCCTTCAGGGACAAAAACGGGAATATCATCGGGATCGTCGGGATCGGGAGGGACATTACCGTACGCAAACAGGCGGAGACGAAGCTTTTTGAGCATGCCCAGGAACTCCAGCATGTGAACACCCTGCTGGAAGAGAAGCAGGAGGAGATCCGGCAGCAGTCGGAAGAACTTGTTGTACAGGCCGAAAACATGCAGATGGCCAACCTGGAATTACAGAAATTAACCGTTGCGGTGAGCGAAACGGATAACGTGGTCCTGATCCTCGATGCGGAAGGGAATTTCGAATGGGTCAACAAAAGCTTTACGCGGGTATACGGCCAGACGCTGGAGGAATACATCCGGCAGCACGGCAGGAATCTTCTGGAAGGCAGCCATAATCCCCACATCGGGGAAATTCTCACCAGATGCAGGGAATCCGGGAAAACCATACGCTATCAATCCGAGGCAACCGATGCGAGCGGGAATAAAATCTGGACGCAGTCCACCCTCACACCGGTATTCGATGACCGGCAACGGATCATCCGTTTTGTCGCCATAGATGCCGACATTACCGCATTGAAAAAGGCCCAGGATCTCATTAACCATCAGAAATCCGAACTTGAGACCCGGGGGAAACAGCTGGAAGAGGCCAACATCACCAAGGACAAGTTCTTTTCGATCATCGCCCACGACCTCAAGAATCCTTTTCATTCCATCATGGGATTCACCGACCTTATGGCCAGGAATTATGACCAAATCGACGATGCACGGAAGCGTGAATACCTCGGGCTGATCAATGAATCTACCCAGTATGCCCACAACCTCCTGGAAAACCTGCTGAACTGGTCCCGGGCCCAGACAAACAGTATCAGGTACAATCCTGCAAAAACAGAACTTCATTCCCCGGTCCTCGAGATTTACCGGATACTCCACAGCTCCATGGAAAAAAAGAATCTTAATTTCGAGAGCCGGGTACCGGAGAATACTATGGCCTTTGCAGACCCAAACATGATCCAGACCATACTGAGGAACCTTCTCAGCAATGCCATCAAATTCACACCCGAGAACGGAAGCATATGGGTCAGCGCAAAGGCCCGGGGGGACAGGATCGTGGTCAGCGTTCAGGATACCGGCATGGGAATCCCGGAGGATCAGCAGAAGAAACTCTTCAGTTTCGGCGAGTTCCACACCACAAAGGGTACGGACGGGGAGCAGGGGACCGGTCTCGGGCTCCTGATCTGCCATGAGTTTGTCAAAAAACACGGGGGGGCCCTCAGGCTTGAATCCAGTCCGGGAGAGGGCACCACCTTTTATTTTGATATTCCATCCAATCCATAATTCAGCACTTTGTCATGTTAGCAGGAATGTTTACTTTTACTCCCCTTCCATAATCAAACAAGCATCAGAACACAGCCATGCTATTGCTCGGATACGACCTAGGCAGCTCATCGGTAAAGGCAAGCATCCTTGACGCAGATTCCGGGACTCTTGTAGCCTCAGCTTTCCAGCCAAAACAGGAAATGGAAATAAATGCACCGGAAACCGGCTGGGCGGAACAGGATCCGGATACCTGGTGGGAAAACCTGAAGCTGGCGACCCGGGATGTCCTGAGCCGGGCCAAAACGGATCCCGGCAAGATCGCAGCCATCGGGATATCCTACCAGATGCACGGCCTGGTGATGGTGGACAGGGATTATAAGGTGTTGCGGCCCTCCATCATCTGGTGCGACAGCCGGGCTGTGAAGATAGGGGAACAGGCCTTCCGGGAGATCGGAACCCGGAAATGCCTATCCAGCCTGCTGAACTCTCCGGGGAATTTCACCGCTTCCAAACTGAAATGGGTACAGGAGAACCAGCCCGGGATCTATGAAAAAACCCATAAGATCATGCTGCCGGGCGACTACATTGCCCTGCGAATGACCGGTGTTGCAGCCACGACGGTCTCCGGGCTGTCTGAAGGCATTTTCTGGGATTTCGAAAGGGACCAGCCCGGCACATTCCTGCTCGAATATTACGGCATTGACAAAAGTTTGCTCCCGGATGTCGTGCCTGCTTTCTCCGAACAGGGAAAACTGAGCAGGCAGGCAGCTTCTGAACTGGGACTCAAACCCGGGACCCCGGTAACCTACCGCGCCGGGGACCAGCCTAACAATGCATTTTCACTCAACGTCCTGAATCCGGGAGAGATCGCGGCGACGGCCGGGACATCGGGAGTGGTCTACGGCGTGAGCGACGAGATCCGTTACGACCCGGAATCAAGGGTCAATACCTTTGCCCACGTCAACCATTCAAAGGAGAGCCCGCGCCTCGGGGTTCTGCTTTGCATCAACGGTACAGGTATCCTTTACAGCTGGCTCAAACGGAACATGGTTTTTGCCGATATCGATTACGATGAAATGAATGAACTGGCAGCCGGCGTATCCATAGGGGCCAAAGGATTAACGGTCCTTCCTTTCGGAAACGGCGCGGAACGGATGCTGGGTAACCGGGACCTGGGATGTACCTTCGCCAACCTGAACTTCAACATCCATTCCAATGCCTATATCATGCGGGCTGCGCAGGAGGGAGTAGTGTTCGCATTCAATTACGGAATGGAGATCATGAAGACCACGGGGATCCATCCGACGGTAATCAGGGCCGGGCACACCAACATGTTCCTGAGTCCCGTTTTCAGAGAATCCCTCGCGGGACTCACAGGTGCCGTGATCGAACTGTATGATACGGACGGTTCCCAGGGAGCGGCTAAGGGAGCCGGGGTCGGCTGCGGTTATTACACGGGATTTGAAAATGCGTTCAGCAGCCTGAAAAAGATCAGGGTGATAGAACCATCCCTCAATGATAAGGAGAGGTACGAGGAAGCTTACCAGGTATGGCTTGCGGAACTTAATAAAGCCCTTGCCTGAAATATAGCTTTTAACCATAACAATTAAAACTCGCTACATGGACATTTTGAAAGGAGACAAGGAATTTTTCCCGGGAATCGGGAAGATCAAGTTTGAGGGGGCGTCGTCCAGGAACCCCCTGGCATTTAAATATTATGACGAGAACCGCCTGGTAGACGGCAAGAGCATGAAAGATCATTTTCGCTTTGCCGTTGCATACTGGCATACCCTCACCGGTACGGGTGAGGATCCTTTCGGATCGGGCACCAAGGAATTCCCCTGGGCAGCACAGTCCGACCCGATCCGGAATGCGAAGGAAAAAATGGATGCGGCCTTTGAATTCATCACAAAAATGGGCATCCCTTTCTATTGCTTCCACGATTTTGACCTGGTGGCCGAAGGAGATTCCATTGCGGAATCGGAAAAACGCCTGCAGACCATGGTCGATTATGCAAAACAGAAACAGGCGGCATCGGGTGTAAAACTTTTATGGGGCACTGCAAACCTGTTCTCCCACAAAAGATATATGAACGGGGCAGCCACCAATCCGGATTTTTCAGTCATTACCTGGGCCGGAACGCAGGTGAAGAACGCCCTGGATGCCACGATTGCGCTGGGGGGACAGAACTACGTTTTCTGGGGAGGCCGCGAGGGGTATATGTCCCTTTTGAATACCAACATGAAAAGGGAGACCGAACACATGGCGCGCTTCCTTTCCATGGCACGTGACTACGCCAGGAAGCAGGGATTCAAGGGCACCTTCCTCATTGAACCCAAACCCATGGAACCGAGCAAGCACCAGTATGATTTTGATGCCGCCACCGTAACCGGTTTCCTGAATAAATTCGGACTTGCCGGTGATTTCAAACTGAACGTAGAGGTCAACCATGCCACCCTGGCGGGACACACCTTCCAGCATGACCTGCAGGTGGCTGCCGATGCGGGACTCCTGGGCAGCATCGATGCCAACCGCGGTGACTATCAGAACGGCTGGGATACCGACCAGTTCCCCATCAACGTCTACGAACTCACGGAGGCCATGCTCGTGATCCTTGAGGCCGGCGGCTTCACCAAGGGCGGCGTTAATTTCGACGCCAAGACCCGCAGGAATTCAACAGACCTGGAGGATATATTCATTTCCCACATCGCAGGGATGGATGCCTTTGCCCGCGCCCTGGTCGCGGCGGACAGGATCCGCAGTGAATCCGATTACCTGAAAATTCGGAAGGAACGCTATTCCAGCTTTGATTCAGGCGACGGTGCCGCCTTTGAAGCGGGCAAACTCAGCCTCGAAGACCTGCGTTCCCTGGCCCTCAAGCACGGTGAACCCGCCCACAGGAGCGGAAAACAGGAAATGTACGAAATGATCCTGAATCAGTTTGTTTGAAAAGGCCAGGAATTTACAGTTTGGAACTTTTCCCGCTCTGACTTTGTTTCGTGAGCATGGAACGGATGGGTGAAAGTATACGCTCGATCAGGCGGCGGTCTTCGGTGATTATCTCAGCCCTGCCGGGCATCTCCTGGGTAAAGGGTATCTCTCTGCCGTAGTAGGTGGTTAAACCTTCCGGGAGTTCTACCTCCACAGAATACTGCTGGTCATAGGGAACCTGGCTGATGCTGCGGATGGTGCCCTTTACCATGCCGTATTCCAGATGGGGAAAGTTCGCAAACTGGATGTTGACCCGCTGCCCGGGCTTGACTTTGCCTGCTCCTTCGACAGGCAGGGTAAGCTTGCCGATGATGTCGCCCTGGTTCTCAGGAATAATGGTAAGCACCTTATCCCCCGTCCTGACATTCTGATTCTCGCTCCAGTAGGCGGGAAAGGTCACAATCCCGTCGATGGGTGCGATCAGCAGGTATTTCTGTTCCCAGATATCGATCCCGGCAACAAGTTTTTCAAATGCCTCCCGGACACCTGCCTGCTTCTGTTCCTTCTCCTCCTGAGCTCTTAATTCAAGATCCAGTACCTGCTGGTTCAGCTGGGAAATCTGGATTTCCGTCTCGGAAAGGCGGGTATTCGATTCTTCATAGGCCAGCTGTTTCTTCAGCTTTTCCTGCTGCGATCGTTCCAGGTCAACCGCTGCACTGTATCCCTGGATAAAGAGATTAGAATCGCGGGTATACTGCCTGCCGGCGAGTTCAAAATCCTGGAGGAGTATCCTGCTCTGGCTCCGCAGGCGCCCTGCATATTGCTGATACCTGCGAATTTCCTCCCGTTTGGACTGGATCGTTTTGGCATAGTAATCCAGTGCAAGAAACTGGTAATAATCCTGATAGCGGTTCACGAACTCCGCATAGACGGTCTGGATATCCCCCAGTGAATAGTTATTATGAAGTGTGACAAACTCATCTGCACCAAGGCTGGAAATCGTCGTACGAATCTCCGCAATATCAAACCGGAGGCTGATCACATCCGAATATGAGGCCGGATTCTCAAGCACCACCAGGACGGTATTGATCCTGACAAACTGGCTGTCAGAAACGAACAGTTTCTCGATCTGCCCGTCCGTTCTGGCAACCAGGGTCGACGGGGGATTCTCGGTGGTTACCACGATGGGTGCCCGCCTGATATCGGGGTAGTGAAACAGGTAACTGCCGGCAAGGATGATCAGCACGGTCACCAGGACCACTAACGTGCCCCAGCGGATGATCCAGTGCGGTACCTGTCCCAGGATATCCTGGATCTCCTCGCTCCGTATCTCGATCTTATTGTCTTCCTTCTCAGGCATATTTCAGACATTTAAATCATCAGGCCCCGAGTTCAAGCTGGTTCTTGACAAGATTATAATAACTGCCCCGTTTTGCGATCAAATCATCGTGCTTGCCTGCCTCGGCGATCTTTCCCTTTTCGAGCACGACAATCTGGTCGGCATTCCTGACCGTACTCAGCCGGTGAGCAACCACGATCACGGTCCTGCCTTTGAAAAAATCCTGCAGGTTGTCGATGATCACCTTTTCATTCTCCGCATCCAGGGAGGAAGTTCCCTCGTCTATGAACAGGAACTCCGGCTGCTTGTAAACCGCGCGCGCGATGAGTATCCGCTGTTTTTCCCCTCCGCTCAGCGATTGTCCCCCGCTTCCCACCTTGGTATTATACCCGACGGGCAGGGACTCGATGAAATCCTTGATATTGGCCATCCGCACTGCTTCCAGCAGGCGGTCCGTATCGATGTACTCCTCTCCCAGTGCCACATTCCTGGCAATGGTATCGGAAAAAATGAATCCGTCCTGCATGACCACGCCGCAGCGTCTCCTCCATAACTGTGGACTGATCGAATGCAGCAGGGTATCCCCCACTCTGATCTCCCCTTCAAGGGGTGGATAGAATGACAGCAGGAGCTTGACCATGGTCGTTTTGCCGCTTCCGCTCACCCCGACAATGGCCGTTACCCGGTTGGCCGGGATCTCGAGGTTGACGCCGTCCAGCACCTTCCGGGAATAGGGTCCTTCGTAACGGAATGACAATCCCCTGATATCCAGCGTCTTACTCTCAGGCATCACGATCATCTCGGTCCGGTCCGCCCTCTCCTCGTTCTCTTCCTTATGGATCTCCCCGAGCCTTTCCATGCTAATTTTGGCATCCTGGGTCACGTGCATAAAGTGGATCATCTGCTCGATGGGCGAGTTCATCTGTCCCAGGATGTAGGACACGGCCAGCATCATACCCAGGGTCATATCGTTATGGATCACGGCTGTGGCTGCCAGGAAAGTGATCAGGACGTTTTTCGTTTCGTTGATGAATACTCCCCCGGCTTCCTGGTACTGGGTCAGGGCAAGGGATTTGATGTTCACCTTGAACAGAGAACCCTGGATATTCTCCCATTCCCAGCGTTTCTGCCTCTCGGCGTGAAACAGTTTGATGTCCTGGACCCCGCTGATCAGCTGGATCAGCTTGCTCTGGTTTTCGGACAGGTTGGAGAAGCGCTTGAAATCCAGTTCCCTTCTTTTTCGCATGAAAATGCTCAGCCAGGCGAAATACAGGAAACTCCCGATCAGGAAAAGCAGCAGGATCTTCCCGCTGTAAATGGCCAGTACGACACTGAAGATCAACAGGTTGACCAGGGAAAACATGATGTTGAGGGAGGATGAAGTCAGGAAGTTCTCCACCCTCCGCTGGTCGGTGATCCGCTGGAGTATATCCCCGATGAGTTTAATGTCGAAGAATCCCAGCGGGAGTTTCATCAGCTTGATCAGGAAATCGGATACCAGGGAAATGTTCATGCGAGTGCTCAGGTGGAGGAGTATCCAGCCGCGGATGAAGTCCACCGACATCCGGCTGATTAAAAGCACAAGCTGGGCTATCAGGACAAGGTAGATGAAGCCAATATCCTGGTTATTGATCCCCACATCCACGATGGACTGGGTAAGGAAAGGAAAGATCAGCTGCAGCAGGCTTCCCAGGATCAGGCCAAGGATAAGTTGCACGATGAATTTCCGGTAAGGCTTGAGATAGGACAGCAGGAACCGAAGACTCGACCGGTCCATCTTCTCCCCTTCCTCGGCATAGAAATCCGGGGTGGTCTCAAGCAGAAGTGCCAGTCCCTTTTTCTCCCCCTCTTTCTGAATTGAGATCCATCCCTTGAGAAACTCCTCCCTGGTATACCTGACAAGCCCGAATGCCGGATCCGCCACATGCACCTTCTCCCTTGTGACCCTGTAAACCACCACGAAATGGTTCTGTTTCCAGTGTGCGACCAGCGGCAACGGGGCGTTGGCGAACAGCTGTTCGGGCGTAATGGAAACACCCATGGTCCTGAACCCGATGGATTCTGCCGCCTCGCTGATCCCCATCATGGAAACCCCGGCACGGGAGAGATAGCTTTTATTCCGGAGGGTTTGAAGGGTGTAGGATTTGCCGTAGTATTTCGCAATCATGCGCAGGCAGGTCGGCCCGCAATCCATCGCATCCAATTGCTTATAAAATGGGAAAGACGGCATGTTCAGGGATCGCTTTGGGTTAAAAATAGCAAAAACTTGATAGAATCATGCGTATTCCCTGTAAAAGGATTTTATTACCGGAGGATACGCAGGATTTTCCCGGCATCTTTCCGGTACACCGGATCCTCCCTCAGCATTTCAAGAAGTTTCCTGGCTTCCCCCGTTCTGCCCATCCTGAGATAACAGAGCGCGAGTTGCCACCTTGCGGGGGAAATGACTTCCTGGTCCCCCTCTTCGATCACGGCCGTAAATAACCCGGCTGCTTTCTCCGGCTGGTTGAGGGACATGTACGAACTTCCCGCATAGAATAATGACCATGCCCTGACCTCCGAACTGTCCGCCAGCATTTCAAACAGAACGGCAGCCCGTTCAAAATCGCCGGCTTCATAAACCTGCGTGGCAAACAGGAAATCATTGTCGGTCCTGGCCAGCTCAGTGATCTGATCGGTTTTGTGGAAAGTCCTGAAATACTGCGCATAGACCTCCCCTGCCGGTATTTTTTCAAAGGGCTTGAGGATCAGGATTGAAACCGTGACCGCCAGTACAACGACCGCCGCCGCTGTGTACCATATCCTCCGGATCATCCGGATGGCACCCGTCTTGCCACGGTTCTCAAAAAATGCTTTCCCTGCCTGGGCAAGCGTCTCCCGGTATTCGCCCGGAACCTGCCCGCAGGATGACGGATCCTTCTTAAATTCTCCGACGGCTTCCGAAATCTCCTGTTCTATCGCAGGATCAAGGGCATTTTCGCGCATTTCCGGGTCGGGGTCTTCACCCTGCAACCCCGCTTCAGGTTCCCTTTCCCCGTTCCCCAGCAATTTTCCGGCAAGATCCTGTATCTGCCTGTACTTACGCACTTCCTCCGCCAGTGGAGGATTCATCCTGATCTCTTCCTCGAATGCCCTCAATTCCTCCCCCGGCATTTCACCGTCAAGGTATTTTATGATTCTCAGCTCATCCATCTTTCATTATCTTCTTGTATTGTGGATCATTCTTTATACGCCTGTACAGGCTTTTCTTGCACCTGTATTTCCGATCCGAGGTATAATGCTCGCTGCTGTACCCGAATATCCGTTGTATTTCTTCAAGCGGGACCCGGTTGAAATGCAGCCTGAGAAGTTCCTGGCAATCTTCGCTCAACCTGCTGAAATGATACTGGTAGAGGGCCTTCAGTTTCTCCTGCATATCCTCATCGGGCTCCGGATCTTCCGAGAAATGTTCCAGCTTTGAATCCTCTACAGGCTGGTACCGGTACTTTCTCAGGTCATGCATCCAGATGTTTTTGCAAACCGCAAAGAGGTAGGTCGAGAACGAACAGCTCAGAATTAATCCCTGATCCCTCACCTTCTGGCAGACCACGATCATGGCCTCCTGGAACACGTCCTTGATATGCTCAGGATTCCCTCCTTTCCCGAGCAGGAAACTCTCGATCTTTTCATAATACCTGCAGTAAATAAAGTCCATCACCTTGCGGTCAGAATGCTTGATTCCTTCAATGATCCTGGCATCGGTGTATTCTTCCATTACCGCTGAGATTGATCTGGTTCCCAGAATAAATATAGTAAAATTGGGTTAAGTTCCGTCAGTATCATTCAAATTTGAGTTCCGCCTCGAGGATGCCACCGGTCACGATCCAGCATGCATAATCACAGGCATCGGATACATGCTTGGCCTTTATTTCATCACCGTCGATGGCCACGATGGTCTTCCCGTCCACCCTGTATTCGGCCGTAACGGAATAGAACTGGTTTACAGCCGAAAATAGGTAGTATGGAGTTTCCCGCGCAGTATCGACCCAGTCCACGATCCTGTCTTCAACATTTTCACGGTATACGACAATGGGGATTGCGGGATGATTGCTGTCAATCGTCAGATGGATGATCAGGTCCGCGCTGTCGGGTTTATCCCAGGTACACTGGGAGCAGTCCACCGTAGAACCCAGGTATTCCTCACAGGAACCTGCCAGGGTAAGTCCCCCCAGGACCATGCAGAATTTCATGATCCGCATCATCCTGATTCTCTTCATATTAGCAAATATCTTCATTTTTTCATCTGAATACTATTCCATTATTCCAGCAATTGAATACAGTGATCAGAACCATCTGATGTCCTTCCTGACATAACGCATCCTGGTCCTGAAGTCATAAAATCCCTGGAACGCCAGGCTGAACCGATGGCTTGACACATCGTGCACCCTGATCGGCATATACTGATAATCAAACGAAATGCCGTAATATTTCTGCCTCCAGAAAACACCACCGCCGGGAACGAGCATGAACTTAAGGCCGGGATCGAGATCCGAACCGCGATAATTGCCCCAGGTGAGTGCCCCTGTCAGATGGACCCGGAAACCGAATTTGTTTTTTTCCTGGGTTAAAAGCGTGAAATTCCTGCCCAGGCTGACGGGCCAGAGGTATCTCCTTTCCCATAACTGGTACGACAGGGTGTCATTCTCAGGACGGAGCACCCGGATTGGGGAAAGCCTGGACAGAAACCCTGTGGTCAGGTACATTTTGTATTTGTTCTCCGTAACCCCGGCCTCGAATCCCAGCATAAAATCATCCCAGTTAAAGTTCATGGCCAATCCCCCCCGGACTTCTGAAATTTCAGGCCTGCGGTTGGGGCGGGCACCGTTTGAGACCAGGTAGGCCACCATTTCCTCATCTCCAGATTCCTCAGCCAGGCTGAGTGCATTCGTGGAAGGATTGATGTTCTGGTTGATGTTCGCGCCGCTTTCAAGGAGAAGTTCAATAAAATCCTCATCACTCTTCATCACTGCAATTGCCAGGGCATGATTCCCGCCGTGATTCCTTAACTTCGGATCGGCTCCCCTGTCCAGCAGCATCCAGGCCATATCATAATCGCCGTGCTGCGCGGCGATCATAAGGGGCGTAAAGCCGGCGTTGTCCCCTCCATTCGGATCCGCTCCCCTTCTCATCAGCATATCGGCTGCTTCCAGGCAATTATAGTATGCAGCCATCTCGAGGGGACGGGTCCCGAACCAGTCCCCCGCCTCCGTATTTGCCCCGGCATCGACAAGCAATGCTACGATCTCCGGGTAATTGTAGGCGGATGCGTGCATCAGGGAGGTAAGATCCAATTCATCCCTTGCATCCACCCCGGCACCCGATTCAAGCAGCAACCGCACCGCATCGTAATGGCCCCTGCGGGTGGCACCGATCAGCGGGGTCACATCATTATACGGCTTCGCATTCACATCGGCCCCGCGGGCAATCAGGTAAGCCATGATCGCGGTATCGCCGTTCTGGGAGGCATACATCAGGGGCGTCACCCCTTCACTGGTGGTGGCGTCAACATTTATTCCCCTGTCAACGAGCATTCTGACCACTTTGATCTGGCCGTAATCGGAAGCCAGGATCAGATTGTACTCCGGATCCCCGGCTGAAAAATAAGAAGTGTCAAATTCCGCGATGGGCAGGGTATCCGCCAGGTAATCACTCCATCCCCCAGACTCAAACCATCCGAGGGTATCCGGTCGTCCGACAAGAGTATCATGCTGTCCGACCAGGGTATCCGGTCTTCCCGCGAGGGTATCCCCGGTCCCTTCCTGCGGAAATCCCCGGAAAGGTAAAAACAGAAGGGAGAAAAGCAGGATACCGAACGTCTTCATAGCCTCATGATGTCGTAATTCATGACCAAAATAGCAAAAGACTGTTTATCTGATCCGAGATTCCTTAAGTAAAATTGGAATTTGCTCAAAGATTTATCATTATTTATCAACTAGAAATTAAAAAATGAACCATATATTCTAACTTTGATTATGGGGGTTCTCCTTCCCGCCAACGGAATATGATTTCTTCAAAAAGCATAAAATTATTGCGAGTATTATTTGTAAGTGGACTGGTTTTCAGCGGATTGCGTCTGCTTAATGCCCAGGGACCGGACGATTATTTCGTGGGACACGGTTTCGTGGGAAACGGGGATACCGTCTACACCAGCTCGGGCACCTTCTGGGATGACGGGTATACTGCCAATTACAGTCCGACCGGAAACTGGAATGTGTATTTCTGCACCCCTGCCGGCAATCCAAATCCGCTGACACTCGAATTCAGCGGGTTCGCCACCCATTACGGGGGCGCTTTCCCGATTTCCTTCCCGGGGGAATACCTGGCATGGGACTACATGCGGATCCGTTATTCTCCGGCAACAGACTATTATTGCTATCACGATGATACGCCCGAATTCAGTTTTACAGCCGAAGACGGATGCATACATGTCAATATGGTCAAGAACGGGGATGCATTCACCCAGTCCGGATGGGAAGCCGAGATCTATGCCATTCCGCCGCCGCCGAACAACGATCCCTGCGGTGCCGCAAACCTGACGGTGGGAAATTCCTGCTCACCCCAGGTTTTTTCCAATAAGGGCGCTTACAGCACCGGGACCTACGCTTCCCCCTGCCACACCTATTTCGGAGGAGATGTATGGTTCAGCGCGGTGGTGCCCGCATCCGGGAACCTGAAAATTGAATCCTTCCCCGGAACCCTGAAGTGGGCCGTCATGAACATCTATACCGGGAACAGCTGCAGCGGGCTTACCCATTATGCCTGCATAGAGGACTCCATCGGCATGCCCACGGCCCAGCTCTCGGGACTGACCCCGGGCGATACCATGTTCATCCGGATGTTCGGCGACCAGGCGAAAAGCGGCACCTTCGGGATGTGCGCCTCGGACCCCACCGCCCAGATCACGGGATACACCGGTCCCGGAGGGGTCGGAGACGACAGCACCAATGTGATCTGGCTCCGGGCGGACCTGGGAGTCCTCAACAACAGCGATCTGGCTGCTTCAAGCGGTGAGGCGGTGAAGACCTGGGGGGACCGGAGCGGCAATTCGAATGATGTTACACAAACCACCGGGTCCATGCAGCCCCTCCTTACCGGGAACGTGATCAACGGAATGCCGGTTGTCCGCATGGACGGCACCGATGATTACTTGAGCGCGGAACTGAGCACCCTGTCCGCACCGCTTGCCCTGATCGCCGTGGGCCGTTTCACGGCCTCCGCTTCAGACGATTACCTGGTGAGCATCGGCGATGAAATATCCACCATAAAAACCGTGAGCATCAGCCGGGAAAACGACGACCGGTACTACTCCTATACCGATGGTGCAAAATGGTACGGTCCCACCCTGAACGACAACACCCCCTACCTGATCCACGCGGTCCACAACACCGGGATCGGATACCACGAGCTTTACATTAACGAGGCGGCACAGTCCCCCGCGGACTACACCACCCCCGTGGTAACCAACGGGTCGTTATGCCTCGGGGCCAGCCGCGACATCACGAATTTCCTGGGAGGGGATATCGCGGAATTCATCATCTACAAACAAAAGCTGAATACCGCCCAGAAAATCATCGTGGAAAACTCACTGGCAGCCAAATACGGGATATCCATCGCGACGGACCGGTACGAATGGGAAGCAACGCACCCCTATGACGTGGCCGGCATCGGGCAGGTGGATGCCGGTAACCGGCATACCCTGGCACAATCCGCCTCCACCCTTTCCATCGGCAATCCCACCGACCTGGATGACGGGGAATTTGTGCTGTTCGGACATGACAACGGGGACATCGGCACCTGGACCACCACGGAAAGGCCTGGCGATGATCCGGACCTCATGCGCATTGCAAGGGAATGGAGGATCAGCATCAGCGGGGGCGACCCGGGCTCCCTCACCATCAGCCTGAGCGATTCCCTCCTGCCCGCCCTGGTCCCCGGGTTCAACAATTACATCCTGTTTACCGATGCGGACGGGGATTTCACAACGGGTGCAACCCCGGTCCCCCTGGTCAGAGTGGACGGGGAATACATTGCCAACAGCGTTAACCTGGCGAACGGGACCTGCCTGACCGTGGGCACCGTGATGCCGGTGGCAGGCTTCAGCCAGGATTCTTCCGCGGGATCCGAAGCCATCCCCAACCCGGCCATTGAGGTCAGGCTGAATTATGCCCTGAATGAGGAAGCGAGCGTCGTTTTCAGGGCCATCGACGGCACGGCAGCCGGGGGCGGCGTGGATTACCTGCTTAACCCGGGAACGGCCACATTCCCGGCTGGAACAACAACGACATACATCCAGCCTGCGATCATCAACGATACGATCGTCGAACTGCCGGATGAGTATTTCGAGATCCGGCTTTCGGATCCTGACCCGGGACTCCTGATATCCGCCGATTCCATCCATACCTATACCATCCTGAATGACGATTTAGACGTCAGTGCAGGGACGGATACCGATACTATAGGTGAGTGCGGACTTGTCAGCGCTAATTTAAGTGTCACGGTTAACGGAACAGGTCCCTTTGTTTATGCCTGGACGCCTGCAGGGGGACTCAGCGACGACAGCATCCTCAACCCGGTTGCCACACCGGCATCCGATACCTGGTACGTGATAACCGTGACGGACCAGACCAACTGGGCCGTCGGGACCGACAGCGTTCATATCAGCGTAATTCCGAAACCGGCCAAACCCCTCATCACCCCGGGTGGTGCGACCACGTTCTGCGAGGGCGACAGCGTCCTTCTCAGCGCAACGGCCGGATTCTCCTGGCTCTGGTCAGACGGGCGATCGACTCAGGACATTTATGCCTCTGCCGCCGGGAATTATACCGTCAGGATCATCGACGAATTCGGCTGCCAGAGCGATCCCTCCGATCCCGAGACCGTCACGGTCAATGCAATACCCGCAACTCCCCTGGTTACCGCTTCGGACCCGCTGGATTTCTGCCCGGGCGACAGCGTCGACCTGACCTCGAGCGACGGGGACCAGTACCTGTGGTCAACCGCAGAAACAGCCAAAACCATCCGGTTGAAAACCGCCGGCGATTATTACGTGCAGGTCCGGAGTACCGGGGGCTGCTGGTCCGATACCTCACTAGTCACGACGGTCACACTGAAAACACCGCCTGCAGCCCCGACGATCACTGCATCGGGACCGGTGGATTTCTGTCCCGGGGATTCAGTGGACCTGGCCTCGAGCGCCGGGGATACCTGGCTCTGGTCAACCGGGGAGACCACGCAAACCATCCGGGTGAAAACGGCCGGGAGCTTTTCCGTACAGGTCACCGATGCCACCACCTGCCTGAGCGATCCGTCGGCCTCCTCCAATGTCACCCTGTATCCGGAACCGGGTCCCCCGGTCATCACGCCCGGTGGCAGCACGGACATCTGCGAGACGGACAGCGTCTCCCTGGGCTCTTCGGCAGGCTCGGGATGGCTCTGGTCAGACGGGGAGACCACCCAGCTGATCTATGCGAAGGTGGCGGGGGACTATACCGTACGGGTGAGCAATGCCGAAGGTTGCTGGAGTGTTCCTTCCCCGGCAACAGCGGTTACCACGCAACCGGCCCCGGCCAAACCCCTGATAAGCTATTCCGGGAACACGAATTTCTGCGAGGGGGACAGCCTGGTACTGAATTCATCGGCGGGGACTTCCTACCTCTGGTCGGGGGGAGAAACGACCCAGAGCGTAAGCATTAAACAAAACGGTTCCTGGTGGGTCCGTGTTTCCGATGCATCGGGTTGTTTCAGTGTACCTTCCGATCCCGTCAGCACCATCGTCAATCCCCTGCCCGGATCACCGGTCATTACCGGCGATTCGGAATACTGCGCAGGGAATTCCGTTCAGCTCAGCGCCCCCGCGGCAGATTCATGGCTCTGGTCCACCGGGGAAACAACAGCATCAATTAATGTGACAGCCGGCAGCTATACCCTCATCATCCGCGATGCAACCGGATGTGAGAGTCCCCCTTCAGCACCGCATGATGTGACCGAAAATCCCCTTCCTGCCCGGCCTGTCATTACCGGGAATTCAAGCTACTGCGAGGGGGACAGCGTTTTGCTCAGTACCGGTCCCGCTTCTGCCTACAGCTGGTCCACCGGCGAAACCACACCCGACATTCATGTCCGGGCGGGAAGCTACACGGTCCTGGTCAGCGATGCAAAAGAATGCTGGAGTCCCGCTTCAGATCCATACCCGGTCACCGAACTTCCCAGGCCTGCCAAACCGGTGATCACCGCCGACGGTCCCCTGGACATCTGGGCGGGTGATTCAGTGATCCTCAGTTCGAGCTCCGCCGCATCCTATTTATGGTCCCCCAATGGAGAGAGCACGCAGGACATCCTGATAATGGCGGCGGGTGATTACAGCGTAATCATCACCGGCGCAAACGGATGCCCCGGTGATCCCAGCGACCCGGTTACGGTTACCGTTCTCAGCATTGAAAAACCGGTCATCACGGTGAGCGGTGAAACGGAATTCTGCGAGGGAAGCTCGCAAACCCTGCTCAGCGCCCCTGATGCATTCGCCTGGGAATGGTCCACCGGGGAAACCACTCAGGACATCACGGTTACATCAGGCGGTTCCTATACCGTCAGGGTATGGAATGAGGGGGAACAGGCTTCCGAAGTTTCCGACCCGGTCACGGTCATTGTTCATGCCAATCCGGCTGTCAGCCTTGCCGGTAAAACCGATGTTACCTGCCACGGGGAATCAACCGGCTCGGCGGAGGTCACTGTGACCGGGGGTACGGGACCCTTTGCCTATGCGTGGAGCGGGGGACAGACCGGGGCGCAGGTGGACGGGCTGAGCGCAGGCACACACACCGTCACCGTAACGGATGCAAACCAGTGCCTGGGTAACCTGGATGTCGGGATACTCGAGCCCCCTGCGATCACAATCACGGAAACCATAAGCCATCCTTACTGTCCGGACTCCCATGACGGCAGCATCGGGATCAGCATCTCGGGTGGTACCCCCTCCTATTCCATCCTCTGGTCGGACGGATCATCCGGCACGGCCCTTCTGGGCCTGGATCCCGGAACCGTAAATGTGGAGATCACAGATGCCAGCCAGTGCACGGCATTCGAATCCTACACGCTGAATATCCAGGAAGACAATTGCGTGAGGATACCCGGGATAATTACGCCCAACAACGACGGATTCAACGACAGCTGGAGGATCCCGGGGATCGAATTTTATCCGGGGGCCACCGTTGAAGTATATGACCGTTGGGGAAAACAGGTATTCTATTCCACCGGATACGACCAGCCCTGGGATGGTACCTACGACGGAAAACTCCTTCCCATGGATTCCTACCACTACGTCATTAACCTTCACAACGGGAGCCCGGCTCTCATTGGGAACATTACCATCATAAAATGAGAATGGGACTGCCATACAGATCGATCCGGAGAATGCTTACCGTTCTGCTCCCGGTAATGCTTCCCGGCCTTGCACCGGCCCAGCAGCAGCCCCTGATAAGCCAGTATACGGTCAATAAATTCCTCGTGAACCCGGCACTGGCCGGTGCAACGGGGTATACCGATCTCAATTTAACGGCCAGGCAGATGTACACTGGTTTTGAGAACGCTCCACGGAGTATTTTTTTCAGCGCCAACACACGGCTTCTGGAGGACATCCATATCCTGAAGCGCCAGAAGGTTGAAAAAAACACCACCAAGGCAAGCCGCATAAAAAATATCGGCATCGGCGGAATTCTTTTCAATGACCGGAACGGGATCATCAGCCGGACCGGGATGCAACTGACCTATGGATACCACATCAATTTCGACAGCAAATACCAGCTTTCGTTCGGCCTGTCCTTTACCGGCTACCAGTTCCGGATCGACGATGAGAACGTTCTGATCCTGGATCCGGGCGACCCCCTGCTGGCAAGCAATAAAAAGCATTTTTTCGTGCCGGACGCCAATGCGGGTATTTACTTCACCGGGCGCGGGTTCTATTCCGGCCTGTCCATTACCGAACTTCTCGGTTCATCTATAAAACTAGGGGCGAACAAATTCGAGAATTACCAGACCCTGCGGCATTTTTACCTGATCACCGGTTACAAGTTCGCCGCCTCTCAGCAGGTTTACCTGGAGCCTTCATTCCTTGCAAGGGTAACCGTCAACCGGGTCCAGATCGATCTTTCGACGAAAATCTTCTACCAGAAGAACTACTGGTTGGGCATTACCTGGCGGACCAATAACACACTGGCAGCCATGGCGGGATTCAGTTACCAGGAGTTCTACATGGGATACGCCTATGACGCCAGCATGGGCGCCATCCAGACCTACGGCGGGGGTTCGCATGAGATCATGCTGGGCCTTCGGATCGGGGAGAACAACACCCGACGCTTCCGCTGGCTTCGCCCCGATATTTCCGAAGCGGGGGAATAATCCCCTAGGTAATTTCCTTTATTTCCCTTGCGTTGATAAAAAGCGTATCACCGATGTTATCGTACCCCAGGAAAACCTTTTCCCCGTCGTGGCGCAGTTGCTCGGAATGAAACCCTATGATGCACAAGGCTGCCTCAGCAGAGTGCTTGTTGACCAGGGCCCGGATATCCACCCCTTCCTCGGGACTGAGGATCTCGATATTCCGTTCGGAGATGGGCAGGCGGCCGGTATGGATCAGTTCCAGCAGCTCGGTCCGCGTAGTTTCAACGTCCTCATCCAGGCTGACCTCGAAAATCTTAAGATGCGACCGCTTCATATCCGGATGCGATGAAATGATGTATCCCAGCAGGATCATCAGGTTAGCATTGTAAAAATCGATGTGCCGGATCCAGATGTGAATGCCCTTGGCCGGGTTCATCTCCATGGAAGAACTTCCGAGTATGCCCACATCGTATCGGGCCGCCTCGATCAGGGCAAAATTCTCGATGATCTGTTTGAGGTTCACCGGGTTCCTTTTGTCGAATTCCAGCAGCATGCCGTTGTTCTCCATCCCGGATACCCCGGGGATCTGGATGACCTGGGCGATGGCAGAGGTATAGGAAGGCGATATGATGGTATCCACGTAGATGTGGCTGCGCTTATCGCTGGTCAGGGTGATCAGTTTCTCCATCACCCCGATCGAGGCATCCTTTGTGTTTTTTGAAAAATAATCGTTGATGAAATGGATGTAGGTGCCGAAACCATGCCGGTAGGAGATCCAGTTCAGCAGCCGGAGCGCATTCTGCCGTTCAAAGGTGGAATCCGAGATGCAGATGGTCGAGGGCCTCCAGTTGATCTTACCGCCCGCAAACCTGCGCTTCTGTAAATAGATCTGGATGTTCCTGCTGAACTGGTAAATGGCATTGCTGAAAATGGATTGCAGTCCCCTTCTGTCCTTATGAAAATAACTCATCAGGGAATACAGCAGCACCAGCATGATAATGGCAAGGATGGCATAGGGTGCGCTGATCTTGAACATCAGCCAGAAGCACATCACGAAACCCAGCAGCGAGATGTACCAGCGGGAACGGAAGGCCGGGCGATAGGAAGGATCGGCCCCGAAATGGAACAGGAAGGAGATCAGGCAAAGCGATCCGTAGGTGACCATGAAGAACATGGATATAATGGCCGCCACGGCGTTGACATTTCCGGCTGCAACAAAAACAAAGGCAATCAGGCAGGTAAGCAGGGACGCATTTGCCGGTTCGTTCATTTCCCCCTTCCCGCGGGACAGCCACCGGTTCAGGCGGTGAAAGGGAAATGACCGGTCCATTCCCAGTGCCTGCATGGTCCGTGGGGCCACCATGACCGACCCGATAGCGGATGACAGGGTTGAGGCCGCAAGTCCCAGTGGAACGATGATCCCTCCGTAAAGGGCGATTTTCCTCATGATCAGCTGGTCGGCTATCAGATCCTCCGAAGAAGCTGAAATGAATAACTTCCACGAAATGAAGACGTATATGATCGCCCCGGAAACAGTGGCTAGTGTCGTCCCGAGGGGAATGGCCCTGCCCGGATTCCTCAGGTCCCCCGACAGTCCCACCCCGGCTGTCATTCCCGTAAAGGCAGGGAACACGATGGCAAAAACAACGAAGAATTTCGAGAAGTCGTATCCGCCCGATCCGAAATACAGCAGGCCATGGACCGGTTCATAATCGCTTTTGCCAAGGAAAAAACAGGCCAGTGCAACGAACAGGACGCCCACGACAATGTAAAGGGCACGAATGCCTGTCCCGGCTCCCCGTTTCACGATCATAAAAGTCAGGATTGCCATGGCCGGAAGGCTGATCACCTGCCGGGGCAGTGTCAGGTCGAAGCGCTCCCTTACCCAGTTGAACAGGGGTTCAAAGGCCTCGGTGAAGGCGATCATGTAGAAGGCCACGCTGATGGCCTGGGACAGGAAAAGGGATATGCCTATCGTCGCCCCGATGTTAAGTCCGAAGGACCTCGAGATAATGTAATATTCACCGCCCCCTTCCACCTTCTGGTTGGTTGCCAGTTCCGACAATGCAAGCGCCGTGGGGATGGTTACCATATTCCCGATCAGGATGATCAGGATCACACCCCAGAAACCAAGCATTCCTACGGCATAACCAAAACGCAGGAAGAGGATGGCACCGAGGATCGTGGAGATCGCAGTCAGAAAAACCGGCAGGGTGCCGAATCCTTTCTTACCTTTATCAGCCATGTGGAGATGCTCTGTGGCAAGGAGATGCCCTGTGCCACTGTAATATTACCTAAAAAATTTTACAATTGCCTATATTTGACCATAACGCTGAAACGGAACCATGAAAAACCTTCGATCCCCCCGCCCGACCCGATTTATTCACATGCGGTTACCTTACAGGATCCCTTTCCGGATCTACGTGCGAATACCTGTTACAGTAAGTACTGTAGTCCTGGCTGCCGTTCTCACCGCAATTCCTGCGGCCGGCTTCCTGAATTCCTGTAAGGCGCCGGACAGGGGACCGGACAATTACGTGGTGATGCTTTCGCTGGACGGTTTCCGCTGGGATTATGCCGACTGCTTCCCGACCCCGAATCTCGACCGGCTTGCCCGGACCGGGGTGAAGGCAGAGGCGCTGATCCCATGCTTCCCGACCAAGACCTTCCCCAACCATTACAGCATTGTAACGGGACTTCACCCGGACCACCACGGAATCGTACAGAACAGCTTCTACGACCCGGCGATGGACCGGTATTACAGGATCGGGGATCGCAGCAGCGTGGAGGACGGGGATTTCTACGGCGGTGAACCGATCTGGGTGACAGCCGAAAAACAGGGTGTCAGGACCGCCAGTTATTTCTGGGTCGGTTCGGAAGCCCCCTGCGGGGGAATTCGTCCCTCGATCTGGAAGAAATACGATCATAATTTCCCTTTTGAATCCCGGGTTGACAGCGTCATCTCATGGCTGCAGCTACCCGTGGGAATACGTCCCCGGCTGATTACACTTTACATGCACGAACCGGACAGCAGGGGACATAAACTGGGTCCTGCCAATCCGGAACTCGGCCGGACCATAACTTACCTGGACAGCCTGGTGGGGGACCTGGCAGATAAGCTCGCCGCGCTTGACATTGCACCACAGATCAACCTGATCGTGACATCCGACCACGGAATGGGTCCCGTCAGTCCCGACCGGTACGTGGATCTCGCCGATTACCTGGATACCTCCTGGGTGGGCATCATTACGGGCTACAATCCGAATTACCTTGTCAGGGCTGCCGAAGGGTATTACGATTCCATCCTTTCCCGGATTGACCGGATCCCCCATGTCAGCGGATGGCCTTCGGGCGGAGTGCCCGAACGGCTGGTATACGGGAATAATCCACGGACACTGGATTTCGTTTTCCTGGCCGATTCGGCCTGGAGCACCGGATGGAGGGAGGGCCCGGATGAAGATTCCAGGGGGGGACACGGATACGACAATGCCAACATCGACATGCACACGATCTTCTATGCCAGTGGTCCGGCTTTCCGTTCAGGCTACGTCCACCCCCGTTTCCCGAATACCGATATCTATCCCCTCCTTGCATACCTGTTGGGACTGGAACCGGCACAGACCGATGGAAACCTGGCGGATGTTCTTCCAATGCTGAAAAATTAATATTAAATATGTTTTAAAGAGTCCCTTAAGGTTCCATTAATTGCATTTCACTTATTAATTTCGTTGAAAAATCAGAACCAATGAAAAGATCCTCTTTCCTCCTCCTCAGCCTCAGCCTCATCCTTCCCGCACTTGGGCTTCTTTCATTCATGCCAGTGGAGCCCGGTGACACGGTGCCGGACTTCTCCGCAACGGATGAGAACGGGAATACATGGACCCTTTCCCGGCAGAGGGCGAATTACCTTGTGATCTATTTTTATCCCGCTGCCTTTACCGGCGGATGCACCGCACAGGCCTGCTCCTACCGGGATCATGATGCCGAATTCAGGAAACTCAGGGCATCGGTGATCGGCATAAGCGGTGATGAAGTCTCCAACCTGGAGCAGTTCAAAAAAGTTAACAACCTGAATTTCACCCTGCTGTCGGATCATGACGGGAAAATAGCGGAGATATTCGGTGTCCCGGTCTACGAGGGGACCACCATTGAAAAAGAGGTTGGGGGACAGACCCTTCAACTGACACGCGGGGTCACGACTTCGAGGTGGACCTTCGTGGTCGATGTGAACGGCAAGCTGATCTATAAAGACCAGGAAGTCTCGGCAGCAACGGATCCCGAGAAGGTACTGAAGTTCATTGCCACCCATGACGAACGCAAATCCTGCGTTCCAAGACGGTGATCTATGTTCCGTAATTATGTCACCATAGCCATCCGGAACCTGATCCGGCAGAAAGGCTTTGCGATCATCAACATCCTCGGGCTCACCATCGGGCTGACCGTTTCCGCCCTGATCATCCTCTACATTATACACGAACTGGGATACGACCGTTTCCACGAAAATGCCGGGCGGATCTACCGGGTTGCCATCGACGGAGAGATCTCGGGACAGAAGCTCAACGTGGCCGTATCCTCTCCACCTTTCGGTCCCGCTCTCAGGAACGATTACCCTGAAGTGTCCGAATTTGTCCGTATCGATCCCGCCGGATCCTCCCTGTTTGCCATCGGGGATAAAAAATTTTACGAGGAGGAGGTTTTATTCGCCGACTCTTCCTTTTTCAGGGTCTTCAGCGCACCCATGATCTACGGTGATCCGGCCACCGCCCTGCGAACCACCCGTTCAATCGTGCTTTCACAATCGACGGCCCGTAAGTACTTCGGAGATGAAGATCCGTTGGGACAGGTAATGCGCTACAATGACCAGTACGACCTGACGGTGACCGGCGTATGCAGGGATTACCCCGAGAATTCCCACTTTGCCTTCAATGCCCTCATTTCATTCGCAACGCGGGCGGAAATGGCCTTCAATGGCTGGCTGGATGCATGGGGAAACCTTTCCATCTACACCTATATCATGCTGGGGCAGAATGCCAGCCCGGACTCGCTCGAATCCAAGCTCCCCGGATTCCTGCCAAAGTACTTTTCCGAGGAGATCGAGACAGCCAGTATCCGCTTCGATCCTTACCTTCAACCCATCACCAGCATCCATCTTCACTCCAACCTGATGGTTGAGATCGGTCCCAATTCAGACATCGCCTACATCTACCTGCTGATGGCCATCACCCTTTTTATCCTGGTCCTGGCCAGCATCAACTTCATGAACCTGTCCACTGCCAAATCGGCCAGCCGCGCCCGGGAAGTCGGGATCAGGAAAGTTGTCGGGGCGGAAAGAAAGAACCTTATCATCCAGTTCATAGGGGAATCGGTGATCATCAGCCTGATCGCCCTCTTCATAACCTTTTTCCTGATCGAACTCATCCTGCCCACCTTCAACAATATCACGGGCAAGGACCTTGATATGCAATACATACTGGACTGGCAGGTAACGCTTGGATTTCTCCTGCTGGCCCTGGTCGTGGGTGTCCTGGCCGGTTCATACCCGGCCTTTTACCTTTCTTCATTCAACCCGGTACGGGTACTGCGGGGCCGGGTCAGGGGCGGATCATCCAGAAGCCTGCTCAGGAACATCCTTGTCCTGGTGCAATTTACGGTCTCCATCGCGCTGATTATCGGTACGGTGATCATTTACAGGCAATTGCATTACATGAAGAACAAGGACCTGGGATTTGACAAGGAAAATGTCGTGGTTTTGACACTGAGAAATACGGAAACACGAAGAAAAGCAGCCGTCCTGAAAAGTGAATTCCTTAAAAATCCGGCGGTTACCGGGGTAAGCCTGATCGATGGGTACCCGGGGGGCACCCTCAGCGGCACAGGGTACTTCCCCGAAGGTTACGGGAATGAAGATCCCTGGCTGCTGTACGGGTTTGCCGTTGATCCTGATTTCATCGACAGAACGGCCCGCATGGTCATCGTGGAAGGAAGGAACTTCTTGCCGGAATTCCCCTCCGACAGCACGGCAGTCCTGATCAATGAAACGCTTATGCGGGATCTGGGCTGGACGGACGATCCCCTCGGCAGGATCATTTCATCCGACAACGATGATTCGATCGCTTACCGGGTCATCGGTGTGGTCGGTGATTTCCATAACGAGTCCCTTCATTCCAGGATAAAGCCTGTCATGCTGCGTTTCCTTCGCGGAGATCCGAATTTTATCCTGCTCAGGATAAGGAATGAGGATCCCGCAGGCGTGCTGAAGGAACTTGAGCCGACCTGGAAAGAAATCAACCCTGAGATCCCTTTCGATTATGTTTACCTGGACGAGCGGATCAACCGTTTCTACGATTTCGAGGACAAGATCGGCAGGATCTTTTTATACTTCACCCTTTTTGCCATGTTCATAGCTGCACTGGGACTTTACGGGCTCGCATCCTACGTTTCGGATCAGCGTACCAAGGAGATCGGGATCCGGAAGGTCATGGGTTCAAGCGTATCCGGGATATCGGTTCTCCTTTCAAGGGATTTTGCCAGGCCGGTCCTCCTGGCAAACCTGCTGGCCTGGCCGCTGGCCTGGTTCACCATGAAGCACTGGCTGCAGAATTTTGAATACCAGACCGACATGTCCTGGAAGATCCTCTGGGTCTTTGCCGCGGCGGGCATTGCGGCCCTGCTCCTCTCCCTCATCACGGTGAACATACAGACCATCCGCGCTGCATCCTCCAATCCTGTTAACTCACTTAGATACGAGTAACAACTCGTCCGTATGCAACCGTTGTCCTTATGCAACCGGTGTCCGGACCCTGAACCGGCGTCCCGGATCGCAGCATCCGGTCCCGGTTATTGGTCCCCGTCACTGCGGGTATATCCCCGGTAGCGGAAGTTCTGTCCGGGGCGGTCATCCAGTTCCAGCTTACGGACGCTCAGGTCCGGGTAATACCTGACCATGCTGATGTAGGTATTCACATGTCCCCCGTAATCACTGATCCGCCTGAAACGGTAAGGACCCAGGATCGGGTCGTTTTCGATCTCTTCACCGAAATAAATCAGGTTGTGGCCGTATTCCCTCAGCGCGGCAACAAAGGTATACATCAGGTCGTACCCGTAAACGCTCAGGTTGTAGCCACGGGGACTGATCCGGTAGGGTTCGGTCCCGTATGATTTGAAAAACCTTTCAACGAAACGCTTCATTTCAGGCTTTTTAAAATCCATGTAGAAAGAGGTATAATAGGAGATGTTCAGGCTGTGGAAATACACCAGGTCAATGTTCCGGAACCGGTTCCACTGGGGCATCCCGGACACCTGGATATCGTATTCACCCAGCTGGTAGTAGAGGGGACTCACCACGTTGCTCACATAGGCTTCATTGTCGGAAGGTACAATCACCAGGTTTCCCTGCTCCTTGTTCAGGACATTAGCCATATCGATGTATACGCTGTCAGTCATGATCACTTCCTTGAAGACCAGGTCCTCCAGGTCGGCTTTTTCGGATACCCTCCGGAACACTTCATTCTTAAGGTAGCGGATCCGTTCATAATCGCTGGTATCACCATTGTGAACGAGGATCATCGTCTTATCGTAGTAATCGGAAATGTAATCCGCCCAGGCCCTGAACTCAACCTCCCAGGTCGGGGTGGTCTGGAATACCCATGGATTGTATTTCACGATCTCGCTGCCTGAATTGAATGGTGAAACCAGCGGGATCTTGTGATTCCTGGCAAATTCTGCCACGAGTTCAAGGTTCCAGTAGTTAACGGGACCGATGATCAGGTCCATTTCCTCCATTTCCAGTTTGCGGAGAATTTCGCGGGTGCGGTCCCTTTCCCGCTCCGTGTCATAGGTGTAAAGGTCAACCGGATATCCCATCCTCCGCAGCGAATCGATGGCCAGGAGAGCACCTTCGTAAAACTCCAGGTACCCGATTATCCGCGGATTGATCAGGTTTTTCTCCTCTTCCACCCCTGTCTCAATGGATCCCTCCTCCCCTTCCGGCAACGCCAGGGTATCGGCCACCTCATCCCAGTGAAGGTACAGGGGCAGCAGCATGGCTACCCTGATTGGCCGGGAGATAGGTTCCGGCCGGATGCGCCTCCAGCGAAGGGTGGACCAGAATGGGATCCCGGCCGAATCCCTCTCCACGGGAACGGTATCGTACCACAGGCCGGTCCGGGTACGGAGGCTATCTTCCAGGGTCCACAGGCTGTCAGCAGGGCTCAGCCCGCCGGCCAGGGAAAGGCTGTCCGCATGAATCACCATTCCTCCGGTACCATAACCAGCCTCGGCGGAAGAACTCTCCGTGCGCCTGGGTATTTTTATGTATTCATCGTATTTCAGGTCCCCCCACCGGAGCTCCGGGTTGATCGCCTTGATCTCTTCAATGCTCACATCGTATTTGACCGAAAGGCTGTAAATGGTCTCCCCCAGTTTCACGTAGTGGTATACGAAGCTGTCGGAGGGGAAATCGCTTTCTTTTTCCGGTATCTTGCGTTTGGGTATCCGGATGACCTGATTAACCTGGAGATTGGAGACCGTAACCTCGGGATTGGCTCGTTCGATCTCGATCACATCGATCCCGTACTTACGGGAAAGAAAATAAAGCGTTTCCCCTTCCTTTACAACATGGTAAAAGTAATCCTCCGTCTCCCTGACCTCACGCGATTCATCCACCAGTGGTTCAGCCGGGATCTTGAGCACCATCCCGGTCCGGAGTCCACCGAAAACATCCGGATTCTCCGAGGCGATCACCTTCTCCGTTACGTTGTAGGCCCTGCTGATGCCGTAAAGGGTTTCTTTCTCCTTTACCACGTGGATGTAATAGATCTTGCCCTCCAGTATGACCTTGTCCTTCGACCGGTGAACCTGGTACTCCTGTGCCAGAAGCCCGCCCGGAAGCATGAACAGTCCGAAGCAGAAAATCGATAATATGGCTGTGCGTATCCCCGTGATCATCTGGATTTTAGGAACTTATTTATATTATCCTCGATCCGTTTCAGGGCATTCGAGTAGTCCCCCCGGACAAATTTCTCGCCGGTGATGTTCTCATACAGTTCTATGTACCGTTCGGTCACCTCGTTTACAAATTCATCGGGCATTACGGGAACGGTCTGGCCCGCGAGTCCCTGGAAATTATTATCCATGAGCCATTCCCTCACGAATTCCTTCGAAAGCTGTTTCTGTGGCAATCCCCTGTCCTGCCGCTCCTGGTATCCATCCGCATAAAAGTAACGGGAGGAATCGGGGGTGTGGATCTCATCGATCAGGTATATCTTCCCGTCCCTTTTCCCGAATTCATACTTGGTGTCAACAAGAATCAGGCCCTTTTCGGCTGCCATCTCCGTCCCCCGCTTAAACAGTTTCCGGGTATAGTCCTCCAGCTGAAGGTAATCCTCCTTGCTGATCATGTTCCGCCTGAGGATCTCTTCCCTCGAGATGTCCTCGTCGTGGCCTGCCTCCGCCTTTGTTGCGGGGGTAATGATGGGTTCCGGGAAGCGGTCATGCTCCTTCATCCCCTCCGGCATGGGGACACCGCTCAGCGTCCGTTTCCCTGCCTTGTATTCCCTCCATGCATGTCCCGTCAGGTATCCCCGGATCACCATTTCGACCCTGAGAGGTTCGGCAATGAATCCTACGGTCACGTTGGGATCGGGGGTTGCAATCTTCCAGTTCGGTACGAGATCGGAGGTCGCATCAAGGAATTTATTCGCGATCTGGTTAAGTACCTGTCCTTTGAAAGGGATGCCCCTGGGCTGAACCACATCAAAGGCCGAAATCCGGTCGGATACGACCATAACGAGGTATTTGTCGTTGATATTATACACATCCCTGACCTTTCCATGGTATAGATTTTTTAAACCTGGAAAATTGAAATCGGTACTTTTAATTGCTTCCATTTTAGTTTAGGATATTTAATTGGTTCGTATATTTTATTGCCCTTCCTCCTTTTTCTGCTCGTCCTCATATGCCTTAACGATGTACTTGACCAGTTTATGGCGTATGATGTCCCTTGAATCAAAATGCACAATGGAGATCCCTTCAATCTTTTCCAGCATCCCGATCGCCCTGAGCAGCCCGGAATCCTTCCGGTTGGGAAGGTCGATCTGCGTCAGGTCGCCGGTGATGATGAAGGTCGCGTTCTTCCCCATGCGGGTCAGGAACATCTTCAGCTGCATGGCCGTGGCATTCTGTGCCTCATCCAGTATCACGAAGGCGTTGTCCAGGGTGCGTCCCCTCATGAAAGCCAGCGGAGCGATCTGTATCGTGTTGTCCTCCAGGAAACCCTTCAGCTTCCTCGAGGGGATCATGTCATTCAGCGCATCGTATAAGGGCTGGAGGTAGGGGTCGAGTTTCTCCTTGTAATCACCCGGCAGGAAGCCGAGCCTCTCGCCCGCCTCGACCGCCGGCCTGGTCAGGATGATCCTTTTCACCTTCCTGTATTTCAGGGCCCTGACTGCCAGCGCAATGGCCGTATAGGTTTTGCCCGTGCCGGCGGGACCAATGGCAAACATCAGGTCGGTTTCCTCACAGCTTTTGACCAGTGCCTTCTGGTTAACCGTCCGGGCACGTATGGGCTTTCCGCTCTCCCCGTAAAGAAGCACATCTCCGGTTGCCACGTTATTTGCCAGCACTTCCTTTCCATTCCCCCGGAGCAATTCCCCGATTTCCTGGTCATCCGGTTCGTCCGTTCGTTGAAGGTAATCGATGAGCTGGTCCAGGGTCTCCTGGAAACGGAGCAGTTCGGCCTCTTCCCCCTTCAGGGTGAGCTCGCTGCCCCGCGAAATGATCTTTATCCTCGGGAAATTCTCCTTTATCCTGTCAAACCTGGAATTGTTAATGCCAAATAATTTAAGCGGATCAACCCCCTCCAGATAAATTTTCTTTTCGATCAAACTGCGGCCTTTTATGTAATGACAAAATTACTGCTTATCATTAACAACCGGTAAAAGTTACTTTTCGGTCATTCAATAATGCACAATATTGCTTACTTTTACCCATTACAAATTAAATTGAAATTTTTGACTTCACAATAATTAATTCATCCTGGTTGAAGCCGCTTTAAATGAGTATTGTAACCCTTACAACAGACTGGAACAAAGACGATTACTACGTCGGTGCTCTTAAGGGAAAGATCCTCAGCCAGTGTTCCCAGATCCGGATCGTCGACATAACCCACCAGGTACCGCCCTTCAACATCAGCCATGCGGCTTTCATCCTCCGGAATTCCTATCATAATTTTCCCCCCGGAACCATGCACGTCATCGGCGTCAATTCGGAAGGGGGAACCGACATGCCCTTTCTCCTGCTGGAATACAAAAAGCATTACTTCATCGGGACGGATAACGGGATATTTGGACTGATGTTCAGTGAGAAACCCGACAGGATAATCGCACTGAACGCACCCAGGGAACTGAACAGCTTCACCAGTTTTAACGTATTTGCCGATACGGTCTGCAAACTCGCATCCGGGGAGAAACCCGAAACCCTGGGCAGACCCATGAAGGAATATGCCCAGCGCATCCCCATACGCGCAGCCATTGACAAGAACGTGCTCACCGGATCGGTAATCTACATCGATTCATTCCGGAACGCGATCACCAACATTTCCAGGGACCTTTTCGAGCGTGTCGGGGAGGACCGGGATTTCGAGATCTTCGTTCAGAGCAACCACTACGTCATCCGCAAGATCAACCGGCATTACCATGAAACACCTCCCGGTGAGATCCTGGCGCTGTTTAACAGCGTGGGACTCATGGAAATTGCCATAAACAAGGGGAATGCCGCCGACCTGCTCGGACTTTCGACCAGTTCGAGCGTGCGGGTGAAATTTGCCGAGAAGCCGGAGGAGAAACCGAAAGAAACCGCAAAGAGCGGCTCCGCAAAATGAGGGGAGCCGTAAATGGAAAATCATGAACAGCATAGAGGAAAAATTACAGGTATTCAGGGAATTGCTTGAGATCATGGACCGCCTGAGGGTGGAATGCCCGTGGGACC
>CAYSJH010000035.1:0-45623 GCA_964431315.1 uncultured Bacteroides sp.
TGAAAAACAGTTCAGGCATATCCCAGTCTTCGGAACCATAGCGCAGGCGTGCCTGCACGAAGGAGGTGGAACTGTCTGCCTCTGACTTGCCGGCAGGGGTGCTGAAATAGATCGCCAGCGCATCACCGTTCGGCAGGATCTCAAATCCCGGAGAATGGTTGTGCCTGAACACCATCGAGTCCATGCCTGTTAGCGCAGCAACATCGGTCCTGGTGTAGGCCGGTGGGATCGGCATAGCGAAACGCACCGTGAAATAGGGAACTTCAGGATTCGGACCCAAAGATGCAGGTTCCGTGCTTTGTTTCACCGCAGACTGGTTGAAAGGAACCGGTGTATCCGCGTCAATTACAAATTGAAGATGGTTAGAAGAGTCTTCGATTGCGGTCATGTTCGAGCCAGGCGAGAAATTCGCAGCCGTGACGAGGATAATTTTTGTTCCCGCATCAGTTATGATTTCCTTTCTGTCTTTTTCAGAATTAGTTTTAAGCTGAGAATAAAGAATACCAGTAAAGCTTAATAAGAAAATGGACAGTAATACTGATTTTTTAATACTGTTAATATATTTTTCCATCATGGTTACTATCTTTTGGAGCCGGAGCTTTTAAGTATTGGCCAACCGACAACATCATTGTGTGTGTCAATAATACCGCATATTTTTGATGGATCGGCAACCTTAACTCCTTCCTCTGGCTGGCGCAGTGCGAATCCGAACTGAGCTTCCGTAAATTTTGACTTTTTAAATGCAATTTCCTGAATGTTAATATTACGAAAATTGTCCGGGAATCTCAATTTTACATTGGTCTGGTTTTGTGGGGGGAGAAATCGTTTAAAGATTGATTAATCTTAAAACAGAATGTTGATATTACCGAAGAATTCCCTGCCTGGACCCGGGTGATAGGAATTACCATCAGGATCAGGCTCGGTAAATGCCATATATTCCGATCCGGTGAAGTTACGGGCAGATAAACTGAATTCGCCTTTCAGTTCATTTAGCTGCCATTGATACGAAATCCTTGCATGAAATAAATGAAACCCTTCTTGCCAATTTTGATAGACAGACGGATCAAGTTCCCCTTTATAGGCTTTTGCATCGGTATAAATCGCCCACTTTGATTGGTATTCGAACCCTAAGCTCGCTATAAAATTTTTGTTTATCCTGTAAACAATTTCAGAATAAAGTTGATTTTTGGGTGAATTAGGCAACCATTGCCCTGCTTCCGGAGGTGTGGTCAGAACATAAGCAGTGTCGGCGTAAATGGGGTCGACTGTTGCTGAGGTATATTTATAATCTGCAAAGGTATAGGCAACCTGCAAATTCAGGTTTTCAATTATTTTTAAAGAAACAAACGTCTCTATACCATTGCGCTTGCTGTTTCCTGCGTTTCCATAGAATACTTCCTGATTTCCCCTTCCGGTCTGTTTGAAACGGAAGAAGTCATTCTTTGTATTCATTGTAAAAGCTGTTATGTCAAAAAAAAGCCTGTCTTTATAAAATCCGCGTATTCCTATTTCAATACTATTTGAAGTTGCCGGTACAAGATGGGTATTGAATCCGCTGTACCCTAACGGATTACTTGCTAATTCTTCAGTTGAAGGGGGCATAAAACCCTGGCTCCAATTTGCGAATACGATTACGGCATTGCTCACGGCGTAACTGGCTCCCAGACGCGCAGAAACATTTGTAAAATTTTTTAAGGTTTTCGCGGTGTCCAATCCCAGCATTTTATCAGTCAGTTCATTGTTCATATTTTCATAACGAAGGTTCCCCATCACATTCAATTTATCAAATTCAAGTCTGTACAGAACAAATCCACTGTAACTGTTTTGCGAGATAACCTGGTTGGCGAGCAAAGAATCGGTTTCGATGTTGGTTTCATCAATACTCTCAATTCTTTGCTGATTATCGGCACTCTGCAATTTTCTCATGTCAATATTCTGCCATTTTGCATCCGAGCCAATGCTTATATGATTAATTGCCGGCCCTGAGCCTAGATGCAGATTGTACTGGAAACTTGCTCCCGGTACTGTATAGTTTCTGTATTCTGCGCATTTGTTGCTGGTTTCTTTGTAGTTCCATGGACGGAGGAAGGATGATGCCTGGATATCCTGCCTTTCGTTGAATTTATAAATACCGGTAAAACCGATCGTTGTGCGATTTGTTTTTTGATATTCATTGAATGGGCGGGCATCCGGATTCGCCTGCAACGGGTTGTCTAACTGACCGAGGTTTAATCCTTCCGGATTCTGTTGAAAATAGTCTGTGCGGGAAATAATTTGCGTAAGTGAAAGACTTTTTGAAGGATGAAAATTGATTTTCTCATACAGCTTATTGCTCCAGAATGCCTGATGGTCCCGATATCCGTCCCCGCCTGACCTGGAATAGCTTACGCGATAGTCCAGTGCATCCATCGAGCCGTCCAGCTGTATGAAGGATTTGGCAAACCCGTTTGAACCAAACGTCTGGCTTAATCTCCCGCCCGTTTGATCCGGGCCACCGTCATTTGAACTGATGTTTATTACACCGGCTGCACCGCCACTGCCGTACAAACCTGCTACCGGTCCCCGGAGTACTTCGATTTTATTAACCGTGCTCCAGTCCACATCATATAAATCCGGTGCAAAGCCGGATGGATCATTGACCGGTATGCCATCGATTAATACTCCTATTCCCCTCAGGCCTCGTTCTGTCAATATGCCCTGTCCCCGTATCGAGATGTGGACACGCTCTCCATCATGCTGGTTATCAACACGTACCCCGGGAACCAATCGTAAAGCCTCTTCTGCACCTATGGTTTTGGGCATTACAGACAGATTTTCCCGTGTAACCAGCGAAACAGCCCCTGTGTTGTTTTTTAACAAAATGGGCAATCTGTTAGCGGTTATTGTAACCTCTTTCATCTTAATTGTTATGGTTGAATCAGGATTCTCATCTTGCCCGGATAACAAGCCTGTTATTAACATCAATGCTGTGATGAGAAATATTTTAATTTTCATAGCCTTAAAATATTGTTATGATCAAAGACTTGAGATTATTTTCAGCCTCCTGAAAACCCTGCCAGCAAAATAGGAGATTTGAAATTAATTCTTTTAATTTTAATCACAGACTTTAATCGATTCGTTTTTTGCAGTGGTTAAGTGATGAATTACATATGAATCTTTCATTATTGAATTTCCAGATTGGAATAAAGACTAAAGTATGAAACTCTCTGACAAAACCGTTCTGGTTACCGGGGGCACCGGCGGCATCGGGCTTGGCATTGCCGAAGCTTTTTACCAATCGAAAAGCAGGGTGATCGTCTGTGGACGTGACCGGGTAAAATTATCCCTGGTGGAGAAGAAATTCCCCGGGATCACAGTGCTGCAATATGATGTCGGAAATGCCCGGCAGAGGGAAGATCTCGCCGCGGAAGTGCTTCATAAATTTCCTGAGCTCGACATTCTGGTCAACAACGCGGGGATCCAGCGATACATCGATCTTAAAAAGGGATATGACGAACTCAAATCAGGCGAAGATGAGATTGCGATCAATTTTATTTCCATCGTGGAGATGACCGCTCTTTTCATTGGCCACCTGATGAAAAAGCCGTCGGCCGCAATCATCAATGTGGGCTCGGGACTCGGATTCATGCCGATGTTCAATATGCCGGTCTATTGCGCAACCAAAGCCGCGATCCATACCTATACGCTTGTATTGCGGCAACAATTAAAGGACACTTCGGTAAAAGTTATTGAGATCGTTCCCCCCATGGTTGACACGGGACTGAACAGGGAAGGGCGCGACCGTGTCCATCTTAAATTCAGGGGAGTCAGTGTTTCGGAATATATACCGACCGTTATCAGGGGACTCGAAAACGATGCAGAAATGATATTCCATGGGGATGGCGAGAGCCTGATGTCTGAGTCCCGCGTCGAATCGGAAAGCCGTTTGCTCAAACCAAACTGGTGAAACGGCCAGGATCGTTATCCGGAGGCAGGCGGGTTTTATTAATCGAGCTAGTCAATGTATGCCAATAAAAACAACAGGATCGGAGGTCTGCAGCCCATCACACTTCCCGAACCGGCTTTCGACCGGTGCACGACCGTTTTCGAAGCGCTGAAAATGAGAAGTACATGCCGGTCCATCGGGAATGAAAGCATCTCTCTTCAGATGCTGTCGGATATCCTGTGGTCTGCAACGGGAGTTAACCGAATTCAGGGACCGTTTGGAGGCCCTGGCAGGACTGCCGGTTCAGCAAGTAATTCACAGGAGATCTCTGTCTTTGTTGCCATGGAGAAAGGGACATATCTTTATGAACCCGGTTCGCACAGCCTGACTCCGGTAGTTGACGGCGACAGCCGTGAACTGGCAATTGGACCCGGACAGGGGAAGGCTGGTGCCGATGCTCCTGTCCGCTTTATCTACGTCGTTGATATCAATAAGTTCAGGACTGCAGGGTTTCTGGAACCAGGGCTTTATGACCGGGAAATTCAGAAATCCTATTACTTTGTCGACACCGGCCTTATTGCTCAAAATGTCTACCTGGCTTCAGCTTCATTGGGACTGGCTTCCTGGTTTCACAACTGCAACAAGGCTGCACTCCGGAAAAAACTAAATCTGAAGCCGCATCAGCATGCGCTTTTCGGACAGACCATCGGGTACGCAGTTGCACCGCCCTCAGACGCACTATCCACAGGCCTGTAATCCATAATAGCCTGCCATTGGTCTGTCTCAGGCAGTGTGAGGGTTATGGATGAATCGTATGTCCGCTAGTATAACATTAGTTCAATGACCGGGATCTCTACATTGGGTTTGCTTATGGGCAGGCGCAGGTAAAGGTCCTCTCCGGCCTCGAAGTCGCGTGGGGGATTGGCAAACTGCAGTTCCGAAGCGTCATGGAGGAATTGTGCGTATTTAACCTTCCCTTTGCAGCCGGGCAGGCGCAGGGATCCCATCGGGTAATCGAGCAGATGCACGTAAAGCCTGTTTGCCACGGGATTGTAGGTCAGCAGGGTATTGTCCGGTGCTTCAAATTCCGGTGGGGCCTGGGTGCACCGGTAAATGGAACGGCTGTTGAACTTCATCCATTCACCCATATTAGCCAGGGCATTTTCCGCCCGGTAGTCGATGGAGCCCCTTCCCGTGGGTCCCACGTTAAGCAGCAGGTTCCCTCCCTTGCTCACGCTTTCGATGAGCAGCACCAGCAACTGCCGGTTATCCTTCCATGTGTATTCGTCGCGGTAGTATCCCCAGCTTCCCGAAAAGGTCTGGCAGGTTTCCCAGGGGACCTTTTCCCCGTTAATCTCGGGCCAGCCGGGCACCTTATATTGTTCGGGCGTGATGAAGTCCCACCCTCCCGGGTAATCCATCAGGTCGGCCCGGTTATTGAGCAGGATGCCGGGCTGAAGCTGGCGGACCATGTGCACAAGTTCTACCGATCCCCAGTCATCGCGGCCTTTCCCGAATTCGCCGGGATAGGAAAAATCAAGCCAGAGGATGTCGATCTTCCCGTAATTGGTCAGCAGCTCACGCACCTGGTTTTTGATGTATTCCCTGTACCTTGCCATATCACGCCCTTTGTTCAGTCCCGCATAATCCTCCGGGTTGTCGGCACGCTGGGGATGAACCCGGTCAATCGTGAAATCGGGGTGGTGCCAGTCGATCAGGGAGTAGTAGAACCCCACACCCAGCCCTTCGCCGCGGAATGCTTCCACCCATTCCTTTATCAGGTCTTTGCCGTAAGGGGTATTCATGGCATCGTAATCCGTGTACTTCGAATCAAACAGGCAAAATCCGTCGTGGTGTTTGGAGGTGATCACGGCGTATTTCATTCCCGCATTTTTGGCCATCCTCGCCCACTCGCGGGGGTCGTAGAGGTCGGGATTGAACTGATCGAAATACTTCTGGTATTCCTCGTTGGTGAGGCGTTCCTTGTTTTTTACCCATTCATGGCGGGCCGGCAGGGCATAGATTCCCCAGTGGATGAACATCCCGAAACGCGCATCCGTCCACCACTGCATTCGCTGGGTTTTTTGCTGCGGGGTTTCATCCCAGATTTTTTCCTGGGTGAAGACGAGCTGCCCGGCAAGTGCCAGCAGGCCAATAGTCATCATTACTTTTTTCATAATTAAATGGATAAAAGAACAAAGCACACTGCTCCCGGTGGAGCGGTATGCTTCATTCTGTAATCAAACGGAAGGATCAAAATTACTATTTTTTCTTCTTTTTCAGCTCTTTTACGGCTTCATGCCAGTCTTCGTCTGTATCCCTGTGGATGCCTTTCGCAATCCGGTCGAGGTAGATCTGGTGGGCTTTGGCCCTGATTTCCTCTTGGCTCGGCTCCTTTTTGCCGGCAACAGGTTTTTTTGCTGTCATAGTTGAAGGTTTGGCTGTTGATTTAGGTTTGGCAGCTGCCTTTTTTGGTTTGGCTGCCGGGGTTTTCTTGGTGGGTTCCTTTTTTGCCATGGTGATAAGGATTATTATTTAACAGCAATTTACGGCGAATAAATCAAATTTCCAGACACTGCAGGAAGAAAGAATAAATTAATTGTTAATTTTTTATGGTGTCATCTTAAACTGAGCTCATAAATGGTGATGATGCAGGAGTGGCGGAAGATCTCATGGAGCCCTTCGGCGGCGCAGAGTGCGCGAAGGAATGGGCTTCTCCATCCCCCGCCCGTCCATTCATCCAGGGCGAAGGTGATGTTTTTGTCCGTCAGCCCGGGTATCCTTTTTACGTATTCCTCCCAGGATTCCTCTAAGGCCTCGATCCGTACTCATAGGGCAGCCGGGCGGGGAGGGGAGGCCTGTGGTGCCTGGAGGTTGTGCCTGTCTCGAAAGGCGTTGCACCCGAAGCCACGATTTTTATGGTGGGATCGACCTCCCTCAAGGCATCGGCAAACAGGTTATGTTTCAGGATGTAGTGTTCGATCGACATGTGACCGAGCTGCCATTCCCCGGAATCCGACAACTCTGCACGGGGATTTATGGGAGCCCCCGTTTGACCGGCGTGCACCACTGCGGTAATTTCATCGGGATCTTCCCGGAAAATGGAAGCGGCGGGACAGGCATATGACAGGTGGATTACCAGCAGGAAGCTGGCCACAATGATCCACGTGATCGGAGAATGTCTTTTATTCAGTATAATTGCAGGTACTACGGTTTGAATCCAGGAAATCTCCCAGTGGTACCGGATCATGCATTTTTGCCCATCGGGAGGTCAGGACGTATTGTTCCCTGAGATTATCGAAATTGAACAACAGGAAATCTTCCTTAAATTCAGGTATCCAGACATAGGTCAGGGGGACCAGCTCCGGCGCTTCAGAGGTATATGCCTCAAGTCTTTTTATCAGTCCCCTGTAAAGGATGGCATCGAGTGAAATGCCGAGCCTGTCAAATATTCCGTCATCGTCAATTCCGAGCCCTCTCAGCTCTTCACTGATCTCAGGCAGGCTGTCGCTCTTCCTGCTTATAATATAGACCTTTTCAACCCCGGTACCCCTGTATTTCTCGAATTCGAGCAGGGCGTGATAGGGAACTTGGTCCTCACCAATTCCCCCGTCAATGTATTCAACATCCGGGATCGTAGTTGCACCGCTGATCCTGACTTTCGGAAAAACAACAGGGAAGGAGGAGGAGGCCATGAGAATGTCCACCATGTTCAGGGTTGTATCGGTTTCCTGGTTGATTTTCCGGCTGCACATCCGGTAAACGGTTTTTTCCAGGTCCAGGTCTTTCAGGTAGGTGATCGAAATACCCGTAGGGATCGGGAGATCGCCTATCCTGGAATATCCGAGTTCCCCTTCCGCCACCTTTTTATAGAGCGCTCTTGCAGGGGCGGTATTTACCGGGAGTTTTTTCCCTTCCTGTACAAACACATCGCTGTTTTTAAGGTTGTACAGGATATTTTTGTAATCCTCCCAGGTCATTTTCCCGCTTTTAATACCATTCAGAACAACCGAGTTAAGGGCACCCGAGCTCACGCCCGAGATGAATACCAGGTCGTTCAGCAGGCCTCGCCGGTCCAGTTCCTCGAGCAAGGCAGCTTCCTGCGGTATCCGTGCCGCAGCACCGGTCAGAATTACCGCAACACCATTCCTGGCACCCGGAACAACCGGTTCCCGGGTTTTATCCCGCCTTCCCGGACAGCTGATTAAAACGACTGAAAGAATAATCGCGATAAGCGGCAAGGCGATTTTTTTCATCGGATAGGCCCTTAGATTATTTATTTATGAGATTATTTTTTAATGCGTTCGAGGATATCATTCATCATTCCTATCTGCACCTTATGAATTTCCAGGACCTCCTGCTGCTGGCTCATGATCAGATGGTCAAGTTTTTCATGCAACATCCTGATCTCAAGTTCAGATTTGAGGTTTACCATGTAATCCTTCCGGCCTCTTTCCCTGTCCTTTGTTTCCTGCCGGTTCTGGCTCATCATGATCACAGGCGCCTGTATTGCGGCAAGACTTGACAGAATCAGGTTCAACAGGATGAAGGGGTAAGGGTCAAAACCCCTGTTTGCCAGCCAGTATGCATTTACAGACATCCAGATAAGAAGGAAAAGTCCGAAAATAATTATAAAGGTCCAGCTGCCCCCGAAAGTAGCCACCCTGTCGGCGATCCTCTGTCCGAAAGTCATCGCTCCCTTGTCATCAACATCAATTTTATCGGTTAAAATACTGTTGTCTTTCAGGGAGGTCAGCACGGTTTCTTCAAACTCTGACAGATCGCCGATCTGGTTCGAAAGGAATTGTTCGATGTATTTTTCCCTGTAATGGTTCAGTTCACTGAGTGATATTGAATTATCCATTGTAAACTGGGGATGGTCCTTCTGAATTAAATCAAAGATTGACTTTCTTATGGTCTTCCCTAAAACCCTGTCAGAGAAGGGGAATTCCTTGTTTGATATGTCGCTTTTAAAGGTTTTCATGGGGTGTCAGTGTTAGTGAATGAAGTTGGAATTTCATGGTTGTTTTTCAAAAGCATGATCAGGGCAATCGTTGCCATGTATATGTAGGTGTTCAGCATAAACAGCCTTTGCCACAGGCCTTTGTAGAGGGAAAGGATATTGTCCTTGCTGGAGGAATACCTGAACAGGAACAGAAGTATTGTAAGGATACCGCAGGCAAAAATTATATTGGACATGCGGTTGAAAAAGGGAAAGGCGTTTTTCGGAACCACCTTTTTCATAACCATGGGCAGGATCAGAATGGCTATGACCCCTATGCCACCCACGAGATCATGGATCAGGGCCGAAGTGGTCAGTACCCCCACAATACGGTCCGCCTTAAAAAGGCCGGAGCCGAGTCCCTCGCCTGCCCCGTACAGGATGATCAGCCAGGAAGCCCATCCGGCAGAACGTCCCTTTTCTGAAAAGGCAATCTTAACCCCGGCTCCGAAGATAATCAGTAAAATCCCCATCATCACCCACCACGTGGATATCTGGTTTGAAACGGGACTTACGGATGCTCCCATGGAACTCATGGTATTTTTCAACTGGCTGTAGCCGGGATATTGGGATCCGAAGACAAACATGGTCACAGCTTCTCCGGCCACGGCCAGGAAACATGCCATGGAAGAGATTCCGATGTAAAGCGCCTTATTTTTCACCTTACCTGGGTTTGAAGACCTTTGTAAGCGCTGCCGGCACCTGCAGCAGGTCGTAATCATGCTGGTATACCAGGTACCTGTTCTGCCAGACCGGTCCGAATTTCTCCTTGTATTCACGCAATCCCTTGAAATGGGCAAAGGATTTGATTTTTTCGTAGGCAAATTTCATCGACCTTTCCGGGAATGATTTCGGGTCGTCCATGCCGCTCATCGGGGCAAATCCCAGGTTTACAGTAGTGAAGTTCTGAGATTTTGACCAGTTGAACAGCTCAACCAGGATGAAGTCCATGACGCCGTTGGGGGCATCTTTTGTTTTCCTTATTAAATCATAGGTGGTTTCACCTTTGACATAATCCGGGATGACATTCAGGAAGGCAATGATCTTCTCTTCCGCATTTTCGACCATCAGGATGGTCTGCTGCTTGAGCTCATCCCATACGAACATGCCCTGTGAAAAGATGATCTCGCTCCTGCCCGTTTCATGCAGCCATTCATCGCTGACGGATTTGATTTTTTGAAGGATGCCGTCTTTTACCGGCGGAATGTGAACCCGGGCTTTATAGCCCATCCCGTTTATTTTGTTGATCGCATTCCGGATAAATTTCCTGCTGCTGCCTTCCAGCGTGAAAGAAGTAAGATCGACCACGCCTTCCTGCCCGAGCAGCAAATGTTTTTTGGACAATTCATGGTAGGCTGGCAGAGCAGTTTCGGGCACGCGGTAATAGATGCTTTTCAGACCGTTCTGGTAGAAAAAGGCGTCCGCCTCGCGGATGCATTTGATCCGTTCCCCATCATTTTCGGCCACCGGATCCTCAAGTACGACAGCAAAATTCCCGGCAATGCGATAGGCCAGGAATGCCTTCCCTCCTTCCGCGAAGAAAATCATTTTATCGCTGTATGTTTTAAAATAATCGAGGGCTGAATTTCCGTATGCAACGGTTAATTCCACCGCCCGGGAATGTTCATCTTCGGAAACGTTTTTGTGTTTGACATACGGCCGGACAAGGGTATAGATCAGGAAAGATATGGAAAGAAATCCGCTGATATTGATGGAATTAAGAAAATGCCTGGCAAAGGGATCGGCCGGGACCAGTTCACTGCTCCCGATCAGAAAATAGTTCTGAAGGGTGAACCGCAATGATTGCAGCAGGCTGAAATCGATGTTAAAATGTTTTTTGTCAAGGAAGTAAAAACCGACGGTCCCGTATACCAGGATTGCAACGGTCAGAAGAATGGAAGTCTGCAACCCGACGTTACGCAGCCTCGGATTGGACCTTATATAATATTCCCTGTACGTCAGGAGCAGCACAACAATCACCAGGAGCGCAACAATGGCTTCCTCATAATCGATGGCTTTGGTTATATGGCCGATGAAGGAAAGGATACTCAGAATGAGCGCAAACAGCCAGGCCGTCCGCAAACCTTTCAGCATGAAGGCGGCCGTGACCATCAGGAATAAGCCTGCCATCATCACAAGGTAGTTGGAAGCATGGATGACCTCCATGGGCAGGAATTCCTTTAAAAGGTTCAGCCTTTCGGAAATGGCAGGTGTAAGAACCGACACGATGTTCAGTATGCCCAGGAGCATTAAGAACAGGGCAGGGAGGACCCGCATCAGCAATTTGTTCAACCTTGACAGGAAAGTCAGAACACCTGTGATCAACGGCATCCAGAATTCAAAGAAACGGTAAAGCAGGGTAATGGAAATTGCCTCCACATTCCCGAATCCGAGGCGGACAAGAATATATGTCATGGAAACCTCAATTGCCCCAAGTCCCCTCAGAAAGGGCGAAACAACCAGGAAGATCACCGAGATAATATAACCCAGCATGGCCGCATACAGCGAAGGCTCAAAACGGAGTGCGACCATGGCGACATACAGATGTGTGATGCCTGTGAATTCAATGATGACGGATACCAGGATGGTCAGCAGGATCTTCTTCCGGTCAATGGTGCTGTCCTGTATATCATTCAGGAAAACTTCTGCAGCGGGAACAAGTTTAACAATCAGCCTGTAGAAAGCCCCTTTTGAAAGGATGTTACGGTAGAGCAGGAAAAGTGCTATTACCATGAGCACGAGCGCGCCGAGCGCATAGAACTCTCCCTTTCCGATGGCTCCCTTGAAGATGGAATAAAATAAGACCGGCACGCCAACGATAACCACCGAGAGTATTCCTGTGAACGCGTATATCGTGGATGCAAAATGAATTTGTGATTTCTTTATGCCTTTCCTTTCCACCGGTCCCGTAAAAAATGCAAGGGAAGAAATACCCCCTGCCGGTAGAAAAACGCTGATCAGGTTCCTTTTAATGAAAAGGATGGTTGAATCGAACAGGGAAACCTTTTTATGTGCCGACGCGAAAGAATAGACATACATCTGTCCCTGTAACAGGATATAGACCAGGGTCAAGCCTATCCCGGCCAGCACCCATTCCCATCGCGATTGTGCCAGCGCATGCCTGACATCCGCAATTTCAGCACGTTCATGCGTCAGGAACCAGATCCCTATGGCAAAGAAGAAAAGGGTTAAGATGAACTGGGCGATGAGCCTGCCGTTTTCCTGTAAAAATGGATTAATGCGTATCTTAAGAGTATGCGGTGAAGAACCTGAATTCGATTCACTTTTCATGTTGATGGTCTTGCAATAAAGGGAAACGCGAAATTCTGACTAAAATTAGGTGATTGCATCCGATATATCAAACGGTAACCGGGAAGATCAAGTATGCAAATTCTGGTATGGGAACAGATCCTCTGCTTGACCATTCAAATATTATTAGTATTTTTAATATGCGTTAAAAATACACTTAATTCACAGGCATACGGAAGGGAAAGTAATATCGACGGTAATGAATTTTCAATGGGTCTGCCCTCGCTTGAAGTTTGTCCTCCTGATTTTGTCCGCGGGGACCGCGGGACTTTTCCCCCTCCGGGCACAGTCCCCTGTCGCCGGCGGCTCCCCCCGTCCTTCTCTCCAGGCGTACGTCAGCCTGAAGCATGGTACGGACCAGGAACTCATCAACGGAAGGCAGTTTACCTTCATGCATTACAGGATACAGGGCCATCCCTACTTCATGGGACAGGAACCCCTTGCAGGGGGTGTAACCCTGTCGGGCAGACAATATGGGGGACTCCGGCTGAATTACGATATATACGATCAGCACCTGGTGATGGAATACACCTTATTCTCAGGCGGGATCAATAAAATCGTCCTGAGTCCCCTTCTTGCGGACGCTTTCACGATCGGCGGCTTTGACTTTGAAAAGATCAGCCTGGATGAAAAGGGTCCCCTGTACTACCAGGTGATCAGGTCAGGGAACCTGGCCTGCTATGTGCACTGGGAGAAACAGTTGACGCCGACCCAGAACAGCCTCCAGTACCTGGGGCATTTCACGGATCCCATCCGGACCTGTTTCCTGGAATACGGGGGCGGCCTTCACCCGTTCAGAAGCCGGAAATCATTTGCAGCCATCTTCACGGAAAATACCAGGAGGGAAATAAAAAGGTACATGCGGGTTAACGGGATCCGTTTCAGGGCGGCAAGCCCCGGTGAACTGACCACATTGATCGATTTTGTTTCAGGCGTTCTGCAGAAAACCACCGAAAATTGAAGACCAGGAACTGCATACTGTCCCTGCTTATGGCCGTGGCCCTTCATCAGGTCTATGCACAGGAAAGGGACATCGTATTCGAAACCGGTCCCCTTGAAATTACCTTCCCCGATCTGGTGAAGATAGTCGGGCAGCAGGGCGATGCCCGTTTCTATTACCTGGAGGACTGGGTGAAGGATGTCAGGATCAGCCTGCCCGGCGGGGTAAATTCCCTCAGGGAGGTTCTTGAAGCGGGACTGAAACCGGCGCATCTGGCTTTCTATATCGATGATGGAGACGGGGTGTTCATCATTCCCGGGGAAGCGGTAATCGGGGAATTGCCGGATTATTCAACGATGATCGATTCTGCAGGCAGCAGGCCCGGAGCCGATGCGGGAAAGGGACCCACGAATACGGAAAAAAGGTATATTGAGGGCAGGAAGGCGGGAATAAGAGAAACCCTGGTGGTCGGAAAGGGCACGGCGGAGGATTCCCGGTCCGGCGTGGTCGTATTCGGGAAAATGTCGGAGAGGGAGACCGGAGAACCCCTGATAGGGGCAACCCTTTATGTTCAGGAACCAAAAAAGGGGGCAGTCACCGATGTGGACGGACGGTTCAGCATTGTTCTCCGGCCCGGGAGGTACTCGGTTGATTTTAACTGTATGGGCATGCAGGCCCTGCACTATTACCTGGACGTGCGATCCGGTGGCAACCTTGATATTGTCATGGATAAAAGCCTGATCCCCATCTCGGAAGTGGTGATCGAAGCCAACCGCTACCATAACGTCAGGGGAACGCAGATGGGATTTGAACGCCTGAGTTATAAGACGGTCAAGGAGGTGCCGCTGGTAATGGGTGAGAAAGACCTGCTCAAGGTGGCACAGATGCTGCCCGGGGTTCAGAACGTGGGAGAGGGGTCCTCCGGATTCAACGTGCGGGGAAGCGCGGCGGACCAGAACATGATTTACGTGAACAGGGCACCCCTTTACAACAGTTCCCACCTGTTCGGTTTTTTCTCATCGATCAATCCCGACATCATCAAGGATTTTTCACTGTACAAGAGCAATCTCCCGGTAAGTTTCGGGGGCAGGCTGGCCTCATTCTTCGACATATCCACAAGGCAGGGGAACATGAACAAATTCACGGCCCGCGGAGGGATCAGTCCGGTAACGGGACATCTCGCCGTCGAAGGCCCCATGGTGAAGAATAAGAGTTCCTTTGTATTGAGTGCCCGGTCGACCTATTCTGACTGGATCCTCAAACGCATGAACGACCCGGAGCTGAGAAACAGCGATGCGCTGTTTTACGACCTGGCCGGAACCCTTACCTGGGAACCGGATGAGAACAATCTGCTGAGGGCGTTCGGTTATTACAGCAGGGACCGGTTTTCGCTCGGGTCGGCAAACCGGTACGATTACTCCAATGCCGGAGCCTCCGTAAGCCTGAAACACCGTTTCAGTACGAGGATCTCGGGGGACCTGGCAGCGGTATTCGGACAATATGCTTTCCAGACAGTAGACGAATCGCTGGAATCCTATGCATACCATCATGAATACCGGATCGATCACTACGAGGGCAGGGCAGACTTCAGCTGGCTGTCACTCGGCTCCCACAAGCTCACTTTCGGGGGCAGCCTGGTCTACTACGATCTAAACAGGGGAATGGTGCTTCCCTATGGCGATGCATCGCTCCGGGTACCGGTTGATCTCGGCATGGAGGACGGTGTGGAAACCAGCCTCTACCTTGCCGACGAGCTCACACTCAGTCCGGACCTGACACTGTACGGAGGGATCCGGTACAGCTATTACATGGCCCTGGGACCGGCAGATGTGCTGGAATATGCAGAGGGACTTCCAAAGGAGATCAGCAACATCACCGATACCATCTCATTCGGACCGGGCAGGGTGATCAGGCATTATTCCGGCCCCGAACCGCGCATTGCCCTGAAATACATGCTCGGCCAGGATAATTCCGTGAAATTCTCCTACAACCGGGTCCGCCAATTCCTTTTCATGTTAAGCAACACCATAGCCATCTCACCGACCGACCAGTGGAAATTATGCGATTACCATATTGTTCCCCCGGTGGTGGACCAGGTAACGGCCGGTTATTACCACGATTTTCCAAAGAAAGGGATAAGCACCTCCGTTGAAGTCTACCATAAATGGGTTTCAAACGTGGTGGAATACCGGGACGGGGCCAGTTTCATTACAAGTCCGAACATTGAGCTCGAAACCCTCCAGGGCAGGCAGAGGGCTTACGGAGCCGAGCTGATGCTCAGGAAAAACGCCGGGAAACTCAATGGGTGGATCGCTTACAGTTATTCCCGCTCAATCATGCTGTTCAGGGGCGATGCGCCCGGGGAAAGCATAAACAACGGCGAGGCCTACCCCTCGAATTATGACCGGCCGCATAACCTGAACATCGTTTCCAATTACAGGATGAACCGGCGCCTGAGCCTTTCAGCAAACCTGGTGTACATTACGGGCCGTCCGGTCACTTACCCGGTATCAATTTATTACATGGATGGCATTCAGCACATCCATTACTCGAAAAGGAATCAATACCGGATCCCGGATTACTTCAGGGTGGACCTGTCCTTCAACCTTGAGGGAAACCTTAAAAGGCACAAGCCCGTTCACAGCTTCTGGATGTTCAATATCTATAACCTGACCGGGAGAAAAAATGCGTATTCGGTTTATTTCAGAAGCGAAGAAGGGGTCATAAACGGTTACAAGCTTTCCATATTCGGTCGACCGGTGGTGACCCTCTCATGGATCTTCAAGTTAGGCAACTATGCGAGCGAATAAATACATGGCAATAGGACTTCTGCTCTGCACGGCTGCCTGTGTGGAGCCCTATAAGCCCGAAATCAGGGAGACGCAGGACCTGCTGGTGGTGAACGGGATCATCACCGACAGACCCGGCATACATTACGTCGAGGTAAGCCGGTCGTCGCCCTATAATCAACCCGCCTTCATTCCCGTCGCCGGATGTGTGGTCCGGGTGGAGGACGACGGCGGAGAGGGTGTGACCTATACGGAATACAGACCCGGCAGGTACGGGGCTTACCTGGACAGCCCTTTCCTTGGATTATCCAGGTCCTACAAGTTGTTCGTATTCACGCCGGACGGGAAACAGTATCAGTCCGAATACGACCAGCTGCTTGCATGTCCCCTGCTCGACCGGCTGTATTACGAGGTCAGCCACCAGGAAACAGAGGATCCCGGCAAGTATTATTACGGGCTTCAGTTCTACGTGGACGTAAAACCAGAAACCGGGGCTTCCCGGAACGTCCTGTGGAAGCTCGAGGAAACCTACGAGTATCATTCACCCTACCTCATTCAGTACATCTGGGACGGTAGAACCCTGCTGGAATTCAGTCCCCCTACCGATTCCCTGTACACCTGCTATAAAACCCGGGCCGTCAGGGAACTCTATGCAGCCTCAACGAAGTACCTGGTAACCAATGAACTGAATAAATATCCGCTGAACTACGTCTCCAACCAGACCAGCAGGCTCCTGATTAAATACAGCCTGCTCGTCAGCCAGTATTCCCTGTCGGACGAGGCATTCATTTACTGGGAAAGAATCAAAAAACAGATGAATGAAACGGGCGGCCTGTATGAAACACAACCTGCGGGTTCGAAGGGAAACATCTTTAATGCGGATGATCCGGGCGAACAGGTACTCGGCTATTTCTATGCCTCCCAGGTCCGAGAGGAGCGGATCCTTATCAGGAATACCTTTGATTTTGCTATACCGCGTTACACCTGTCAGCTTGATACCGCCAACAGCATAGGAGACCTGGGGAACCATTTTTTTTACATGATCGCCCTGGATCCCATGTCCGCTGTCGGACCCCCCTATGGATACGCGGACCTGTCCTGCTTCGACTGCACATTGCTGGGAGGTACCACCCAAATGCCCGAATACTGGAAATAGAATGATTAGGAAGGAATACATATCCTGGCCCGTTTTGCTCTGTGTCATGTTCTTCCAGGCCATGAACCGGTTACCAGCCCAGGTTCCTTACGATGGATCCTTCCTCGATGAGGCCATGGCCTGCCGGGAGCATGTGATCCTTTTTACCGACCGTGATATGTACACCGTGAATGAACGGATCCAATTCCGCTGCTTTTATTGGATAGGAGGGGAGAACGCCGGATCAGGAGTAGCAGCCACGACAGGTACTGACGCCGGGGAAGCCTGGAGCAGGGTGCTTTACGTTGAAATGGTCACCCCCTCAGGCAGGGCCGTTGCGCAGGGGAAATATCCCAACGGTCCGGGTGGGAGTTCGGGATACCTGGAAATACCGCCGGATATCCTGACCGGCCGATACTACCTGAGGGCTTACACGCGCTGGATGCGTAATTTTGATCCGGCGGAATATTGCTACATCCCCCTGGTCGTGGTTAATCCTTTTACCACGGATGTCCTGGAATACAGGAATGAGGCATCGGCTGCACCTGCTTTAAGGTTCAGGATGCAGGCCGGTGGAATTGAATGCCGCACCGAAAAACAGGTCTATTCGCCTGGAGAGGAGGTCCTGCTGGAGGTTTCGGCTGAGGGACCCGGAAAAGCCGAAACCGGAAAGGGCTTAACCGGGAAGGGCGTAACCGGGAAGGGCGTAACCGGAAATTATTGCCTGACCGTCATACCGGCAGGCCTTGCTGATTCCCGTTTCAACCATATCCTTGCGGGCGAGACCGGTGATGGGGATCAATTCAGGTTCGATTTCCTTCCCGACATACGCGGGGTATCCATTTCCGGAACCGTAGTAAGTACCGGTGATCAATCGCCCCTGGCCGACACAAGGGTTTATTTTTCCCTGCTGGGGAGCCGGACTGATATGCAGACTGTCCTGACCGATGAAAACGGTCGCTTTATCCTTACTATGCCGGACGTGACCGGAACAAGAGAGTTGTTCGTGGCATTACTTCCCGGTAAAGGGACAGGAAGGGAAGTCATGATCGACCAGGACTTTGCCACAGATCTGCTCCCCTTTGCATCCGCCCCGTTCTACCTGCCTGAGGTGAAGCGGGAAGCTGCGACCCGCATGGCCCGCAACATGCAGTTCTCGATGGCCTATCGTCAGAAGACCGGCGTTCCGGTGGCCAGCATCCCGGTTAACGGTCCGGGCGAGGATACGATAACGGGCTATGCCCAAGCGGTCGGACCGGCGGTACCGTTTTATGGCATCCCCGACCTGGCAGTCAACACAGGGGAGTTTGTAAGCCTTCCCACGATGACCGAGATTTTTGAGAACCTTGTGCCCGACGTGTCCGTCCATTACAGGAGAGGGCAGGCATACCTCCGGATGTTCAGCCAGAACCCCAACATCTCCCTTTATCCACCCCTGCTTTTAATCGATGATGTCCCGGTATTCGATCAGGCCAGCTTCCTGGCCGTCAATCCCGCTAAAATCCGGCGTATTGAAGTCATTAGCGATCTGTATATCAAGGGGGACATGATCTTCGGGGGATTGATAAGCATACGCTCAAGGCAGGGAGATATGGCTGCCATCGATCTTCCGGAGGAGTCCTACTTCTTTGATTACCAGGCATATTACCCCGGCAGCACGAATGGTGTTGATAATCTTTCCGGGTGGGGTGATGAACCCATGACCGGTAATCGGAACGGTACCCAAGGGAATGCCGGTAGCAGAGGCAGGATCCCGGATACGAGGAATACCCTTTTGTGGATCGATAACATTCCCCTGCGCCCGGATGAAAAGAAATCACAGCGATTCATGGCATCACCTGCAGAAGGGGATTATCTGATCCTTTTACGGGGTGTAAATGCCATGGGTGAACCGGTTGGGGCACAATCGACATTCAGGGTGGAACGCTGAAATTTAACGGGACCCGGCTTTCCGCTGGAGGCTAACTCTCGCGCTGTGAGATTATCTTTCTGTGGAAGGCTAACTTTCGCGCAGCGTGATCACTTTTCCGCTGATGTCAAGACATGGCTGAAATGCAATCTCAAAGAGCCTTCTCTGAGACAAGGGCTGCATTCCCGTCGATAAGCAGAAGGAAACGGTTCAGGTCCCTGTCCCTGTAAATGATCTCATAGCTGACGTCATTTCCGGAGTGGATGGCCACTGCGCTCATAATATCACCCCTGGAACCGGCTGACCTCAGGATTTTAGCGGGGATGGAGTCGACCGGCATGTTGACCTTATAATCCACCAGTCCCCCTTCCTTATTAAACCTTGCCAGGTATTCCCGGTTGTAGATATAGAAGATTGCCTCGTAGAGTTCATCCCTCATCAGCCATTCAATGTTATATGGCTTGTTGAAGTTCCTGAACAGATTGTTCTGAACCGGTTCGGGCGGAAGAATGCTGTCACCCTTGATCAGTTTATGGAAGAAGTCATTCATCGCTTCTTATATTATATGGACAGATTATTATAAGGACGGAGCACACCCGTGAAAGTAACGGCGAGGACTTTATCCGTTATTCAGGAATTTCTTTTTGTACAGGTACAATACCCTTGTCCTGGCCCGCTTGAGCCGCATCTTGGCAGCATCCTCACTGATCCTCAGTGAGGATGCGATCTGCCTGATTGACAGATCGTCATGGTATTTCATCATAAGCATGGCTTTTTCCTCGGTGTGGATCATTTCGAGGACAATGGACAGATTCTCGTAATTGATATCCCTCAGATCCTCCTCTGCATCGCCCGCGATTTCGGGGATCTCATGTTCCCGGTTCCAGTTGGGGTAATGCAGGTTTTTCTTTTCCCTCAGGTAATCGATGCAATGGTTGTACGTGATGGAATAAAGCCAGGAGGAGAAGGATGAACGCCCGGCAAAGGTGGAAAGTTTTTCGAATACCTTGGACAGGATGTCTTCCGTGAACTCCAGGGCCTGGCTGCGGTTCTTCAGCAGGCTGTAACATTTATCCAGTACCTTATGATGGTACCGCTGGTAAAGGACTTCATAAAGCTCCGTCTGGTGATCCTGCAGGATCATGGATACCAGCGCTTCATCGCTCAGTCCCGCGTATGTTTTTTTCACCATGGCGGATTGGGAAGTATGCATAAAATTATTCAGAATTCCAGATACCGTGAAACCGAACCGGCTAAAATAAGCGCCTGGCTGAATAAATATTTCAGCCCGATGTTACTTTTTACAATCGCTGCGTCTAATAAGTGACCAAGTATAATGCATAAGGTATATTAAATTAAACTGATAAACACTTTATTCAAATGAAAAAAAGGATTTTTATTGGAATTGCAGCCCTCATGGTTGCGGCAGTTTTCACCGGTTGCGGCAAAATGCCGAATGCGGAAATTGACATGGCCAATGTTGCCATCGATTCAGCCCGTACTGCCGGTGCTGATCTTTACGTGCCCGAAGCCTACAATGTGCTCATGGACTCCATGAATGCCGCCATGGTACTGGTAGAGGGACAGAATTCAAAATTCATTAAAAGCTACGGTGAGGCCAAGGAAAAACTATCCCAGGTCGCACTGGATGCAAGGCAGGTGATGCAGAACGCCGAGACCCGGAAAGAAGAGTTAAAGGTATCCATACAGAAGACCGTCTCGGAAGTTACGGCCCTGCTCGCGGAGAACAGGCAGCTGATCGGAAAGGCGCCGAAAGGGAAAGAAGGGACGGCCGCACTTCAGGCGATCAAGAATGAGCTGAATGTCATCGAGGCGTCGGTAGCCGATATTGAGACCATGTTTGAAAAAGGAGAACTGCTTGACTGCAATAACAAGGCGATGGCGGCAAAAGAAAAGGCTGCAGCTATTAAAGCGGAACTTACCCAGGTGATCGCCAAATATAACAGGGCAAGGAAATAAAAAATTTCAGAGGTAAGGGGACCATACCGGGGTGCGAACACGATGAGAAGCAGGAAACACTTTTTCCAGTACTTTTTCCCGGTCCTCATCCTGCTTGGAATCGTCCTCTTGCTGATCCCCCTTACACGGGTGGAGAAAGTCCCCCTGGAAGATTTTGACACGGCCCGAAAGGCCATTAATGACGCCAGGATCAGCAGGGCGGACCTTTATTCCCCCGAAAACTTCAGGAAATCTGAGAATCTGTTCGATTCGGCCATGCTCCACTGGCAGGAGGAAAATGACCGGTTTATCCTGAGGAGGGATTACAGCGTTGCACGTTATTTTGCAGTTCAATCTGCGCGGTATGCCTTACTGGCACAGTCAAACGCAAGGGATAATTCCAGGTCCCTTCCCATAAAGCTCGTGGAAAAAATCGAATTTCTCAGGACCCGGCTGGATTCCAACCAGGAGCTGTTATCCGTCCTTCCGGTCCCGGACCAGGTACTTACAAGCCTGAGCAGGGGCCGACTGAAATTTGCCGAAGCCGAATCTGCCTACAGTCACCGGGATTATTTCCTTTGTGAGGACAGGCTGGAGGAAGCGGAAACCAGCCTCAGGCTTGCATTCGGATCCGCAAATGAACTGCTTGCCGGATATTTTCAAAATTACGGGGAATGGCAGAAATGGGTAAAAAACACAATCCATTCCTCCTCAAGGGAAAATTCCTATGTGATCATCATCGATAAGATGGCCAGGGAGGCCAGGGTATACCGTAAAGGGATCCAGGTGCATTCATTCGGGATCGAACTGGGCAGGAACTGGATAGGGGACAAGCGTTTCCAGGGAGATAAGGCCACACCCGAAGGTTATTATACGGTCCTTGAAAAAAAGAAACATCCCAATACAAAGTATTACAAAGCCCTGTTGCTGGATTACCCGAACACAGATGACATCAGGCGTTTCAGCCAGGATAAAAGCAATGGCACGCTTCCCGGATCGGCGGACATCGGGGGACACATCGAAATTCACGGGGAAGGAGGCCGCGGGAACGACTGGACGGATGGATGCATTGCATTGAATAACAGGGACATGGACATTCTTTATAACCTTGCTGCCGAGGGTGCCAGGGTTACGATTGTCGGTTCCCTGAAACCACTTGAGGAAATATGGAAACCAACCTTCTGAAAAAGCTGAAGTCGCTTTTCATGGTGATCCGCTCATGGCCGGCAGGGTTGAGGAAGTTTGTAATGGGACTTCCTCTAGGGGCAATCGGGAGGGTATCCCGCTATGTTGCGGGCATTTTGTTATTCCTGTGCCTTATCCTTTTCATCATCCCCGCCCTGCAGCGGGGGATCATCCATGTACCTAAACCGGAAACATCCTTTGGATCAGGCAAAGAATCCGGCGAACTTTCCCGGCAGAAGGCTGAGCTCGAAAGAACGATAACCAGGCTGGACATGAAATACCGGGGGTTAACTCCCCGCTCAGCCTTCCTGGTGATCAATACATCCGGCAACCGGTTTTACCTGTATAATAACCGCAAAATTTACAGGGAGGGCGAATGCTCGACCGGAAGTTACATCCTGCTGGAAAGTGAAAACAAGACGAAATGGCTTTTCAAAACTCCCAAGGGGAGGTTCAGCATCCAGGGAAAAACGACCTCGCCGGTCTGGAAAAAGCCTGACTGGGCATTTGTTGAGCTCGGGATGACCATCCCGCCTGAGAACCATCCTTCCCGTTATGAATACGGGGTGCTGGGTGACTATGCACTCAGCCTGGGACACGGCTATCTCATTCACGGGACTCTCTACAAGCGCTTCCTGGGTCTTCCGGTGACCCACGGATGTGTCCGGCTGAACGACGATGACCTGGAGGCGGTTTACCGGATGCTGCAGGTCGGCTCACGGGTCTATATTTACTGAACCATGGATACGATGCGGATCCGGCCGGGCACGATACTGCTTATCTTTTTTGCCGCCATCCTGGCGGGCTACCTGACTGCCTGCCTGATTGCACCCGGCCACCGGATCCGGCGGATGAACCGTGAGGGGGGAACATACACGTTAGTAGCCGACGCAAAGAGAGTGCCGGACCTGGAATTCCCCGATCTGGCAGTTCCGCTAAGGGAAAAGGCATTCCTGGAATCCAGGATTGCCATGGCCGGTTCGGATTCAATCGGGATGAGCGTAAACCTGAGGGACAGCATTCTGGCCCTGGAGATCAACGGAATCATAATACACCGGGCAAAAATAAGTGACATCAGGGTCGACAGGTTTTTTTCTGCCCTAAATAACCAGGCATATGAGGGACTTTTCTCCAGGCCCCTGGCGGTTGAACGGGAAATTGCGACCATTGACAAGGAACCGGTCATTGTTCAGAAAGCACCCAGGGATACGGTGGAAGCATTAAATTCAGTCTTTATGCCGGACACCATTCGGAGGATACCAGCCTTTGTTTCGTTCGACCTGAGCGGGGATCTCCGACTGTGCCTGGTTGACGATGGAAACAGGGGATTGGGCCGGTTTTTCAGGAAATTGTTCTTTTATACCCGTATCAGGTCCAGGCAGGCCGGGGAGAACATACTCTCAGTCCTGGGAATGCGGGTACCGACCTATACTCCGGAAATCCGGGTAAGCCTTGCGGGAGAGGACATAGCCTCAATTTTCAGGGCACTTTACGGCAGGAGCCTGGTAGCCATACTGATCTGATCCCCGCAGGTCCTTTCCGCTTTTAGCTGCCCAGTGCCACAAAGGTGATGATAAGGGCACTGTTCTGACGCGACGGGAGTAATAAGTAACGCTTTGGCGGGACAAATTCTGCTGCTGTCAGAAGTTAACCCGAAGTCCTATGGAAGTGAACTTTTGGCCATACTTATCCCGCGAGATATTCAGTGTCGGAGTGATGTTAAATGATCCGATGTATTGCTCGGATTCGCTTGCGGTCTTATGGGCATCCAGGCCAAAAAGTATACTGGATGCAGCGCCTACTACGCCGACAATGATCACGGTTGCATCGGGGATATACACATCCGCTGCATTCAGACCCAGGAGCGTGACGGCATCCGCCATGGCGATGGCATAGAAGATCCATCCTGCAAGCCTGGCAGAATACAACCCATCCACCTGGGTCATATCCCTTGTTCTTTTCGCCCTTCCGGCAATAATGGGCGCAGAGATGCCAAGAGTCAGGGTTGCTGCTCCCCCCAGAATGCCTCCTGTCACCGCTTCATCCGAGATTCCCGCTGCTGTGGCAAGTCCCATTATAGGCACTGCCATAATATAACCCATGGTACCTGCCGTATGGGTTTTCCTTACCTGATTCGAAGAAATGCTGATCTCGGGCGGGGTTTGAATTCTGCCCTGCTGCTGTCCGGGATATTTTCCCTCCGGCTGTTCCTCCACCTTTATGACCTCCTTCTGCCCGTTTTCGTATGTAATCATAAACACATCCGCCTTCTTCAGAACGTACACCGGTCCCCCGAGGTTTTCGTACTTTTTATACTTGATGTCATCGACACCGATCTCGGTGACCTTTGCCTTGATCTCCGAACCGTCTTTCAGGAGAATGATATCCTGTCCCAGTACCACGGACGAGATAAGCAGCATGAATGTGAGCAACTTGACCTGTTTCATAATGGTTTGATTTAAGTTGTAAGGGATTCATGATCCATGCTTAAATATTAAATAAAAATATGGTCAAAAGCAAATCGCATGATCGTTCTATTCACAGGGATCTACATACGAAAAATAAAATTTGTAACTTGAAAAAGTAATTGTCCCGCATGCGATTATGGCAAACTGGAATAACATAAACCTTAACCTGAATGTAAGGGGACTGTCCCCCTCGGCCACCCTGGCCATCAATGAAAAATCCCTGGAACTCATAAAAAGCGGGAGGCAGGTTTATCGAATGGGACTGGGACAATCGCCTTTTCCTGTCCCCGAAAGGGTCGTGCAGGCGCTTCGCGACAATGCCCATCAGAAAGCTTACCTTCCGGTAAAAGGTTTGCCCCTGCTCCGGGAGGCCGTTGCCGGCTTCAATAAACGCACCCAGGGAATCGAGACCCTGCCTGAGAATGTCATGATCGGGCCCGGGTCCAAAGAGCTCATTTTCCTGCTGCAACTGGTGTATTATGGAGACCTGGTGATCCCCACACCGTCCTGGGTGTCGTATTCCCCCCAGGCCAGGATCGTCGGTCGTCACGTTTACTGGGTTCAGACCAGCGCCGATAATTTCTGGAGGCTCAGCCCGGACCAGCTTGACAAGATCTGCAGGACGGATCCGCTAAGGCCCAGAATCGTGATCCTGAATTATCCTTCCAATCCCTCCGGATATACCTATCCACTCGAACGCCTGAAGGAACTGGCCCGCGTGGCCAGGAAATACAGGGTCATCCTGGTTTCGGACGAGATTTACGGTTTGCTGCATTTTAACCACCAGCATGTTTCGGTTGCGCGATTTTACCCGGAGGGAACCATCATCAGCAGCGGTCTAAGCAAATGGTGCGGAGCCGGCGGATGGAGGCTCGGGACATTCTCCTATCCTCCCCAGCTTGACTGGCTGCGGGATGCCATGGCGATCGTTGCAAGCGAAACCTATACCGCCACCAGTGCGCCGATCCAGTATGCCGCAGTCACTGCCTTCCAGGGAGGAGAGGATATCGAAACGTATCTCTTTCATTCACGCCGTATTCTCAAAGCCCTGGCAAAATACCTGGTGAAACGCTTATCTGAGATAAACATCAGGATTCCCATGCCGCAGGGTGCCTTTTACCTTTTTCCCGATTTCGGATTATACAGGGAGAAGCTGGCGGAAAGGGGGATCTTTACTTCGGTTGAGATGTGTAAGGCCCTTCTTGAAGAAACGGGGGTGGCGATTCTGCCGGGATATGATTTCGGAAGGGAGCCGGCCGAGCTGACGGCCCGGCTGGCCTTCGTCGATTTTGAAGGAGAACCTGCCCTTGCCGCCACCCATGGGGATTACCTGGACAGGGAGATCGACGAATCCTTTATCCGGAACTATGCACCCCGGCTAGTCCGGGCATTTGACCTGTTAAACGGCTGGTTTGCAAGTTTATAACGGAGTTGGCTGACCCTGCCCCGGATGGATCCCGGCAGCAAAGTCCCTATCGCCTGATGAAGATGTAATCCCCTCCTTCATCCCCGACATTCTGGATGGTGCCGTACTGGGGAACATTGGGACTGTTGTTCATGACAGCGGTTTTGAAACTGCTGAACAGGGCTTCCGATGACAGGTATTTTTCCTCATTTTTCTCCAGCCTCTCCACCAGGTACTTCAGGAATACGCTTTCGTCGGGCACCTCCTGCAGGATGCCGCTGGTCATGGCTTTGCGGCTGGGGAGTTCGTAGAGCTTCTGGATCCCCCTGGAAGCTTCCTCTTCGACTCCCCTGGTCTTGAAGATGGCACCGCTGAAACATGCATCGGCTATCAGCAGGGTGTGCCTGGTATCGATGCTCCCGATGTAATCCCGCAGGGTACTGTTCCGGAACCAGTTGACCGTGCTGTGCATATCGGCATCGGAGGGGAGCCAGTACCCGATCTTGCCCTTGGAATCCCAGTACCCGTGTCCCGCGTAAAATATCAGCAGGTTGTCATTTTTCCCCAGTCTTCCACCAAGCCTGTCCAGCGCAATGATCAAATCATTCCTCGTGGGATTTTTCAGCAGTGTGATGTTTTCCTCATCGAAATTATACCTGGTATGAAGGACCTGGTAGAGATTTTCCATGTCATGGACAGGGTTATCAAGATCGATGATGCCTTCGTCGGCATACTCATTTATCCCGATAAGAAGTGCAAAATACCTGCCCCCCCCGATATCCTCGGTTCCGGGTGCTGCATTAAAAACACTCCCTTCCAGGGTGCAGTCCACCACCAGGCTCTTTTCGGTCCTTTTACCCTGGGGGTTGCTCGCTAGCAGCATATAGCTGTTTTCCCCCGGGCGCAAATCAAGGTTGATCTGAAAAATACCGGTTTCAGAGACGGCAACCGGGTTCCCGTTTAGCAGGAGCAACGGCATCCCTGCTGGGTCCTCAACCCTTCCGATAATTAAGATCTCACCCTGGCTGGTTTCGCAGCGGTTGTCCCTGAATACCGGCGATAGCACTTCGATACGGGGATATTGCATTTCATCTCCGCTGGTTCCGGAAGCTGTTTCGGGGCTTGACTGCTGGACGGTTGAAGGGATTTTCCACTGCGTTATATCCGGTCCCGATATGGCCCATTTCATGAGATCCTCAGACAGCAGCCTGGCCGATATGAAATCGGGATAGAGGGGGTGAATATCGACGGAAAGCACGATCTGGCCCTGCTTTTCCGACTGGCAGAGCAGCTTACCCTGCTCCACGTCCCAGAGAAGAATCAGCTGGTCATGTCCTCCGCTCATCAGGAACCTGCCATCGGGACTGTAATCGATGGATTGTACCCAATTCCTGTGTCCCTTGAGGGTCTTAACCTCATCCAGGCCGGGCACGGTCCATATCCTGATCATCCTGTCGTTCCCGCAGCTTGCAATGAATTTGCCATCCGGGCTGAAGCAAACATCCCTGATCCATCCCTTGTGAGCATCCACCGCACCGATGATCCCACCGCTTGAGACATTCCAGAGGATAAGCTTATCGTCTGCGCTTCCGGATGCAAGCATTTTTCCATCGGGACTGAAATCAAGTGCGGTAACCTCTTTCTTATGGGCCTTCATTTCGTAGATCAGGGAGGTTTTCCGTATGTCCCAGAGCCTGACCGACTGATCGCTTCCCCCGGAGGCAAGAAGCTTTCCGTCCGGTGAAACATCAATGGCTTTCACCGGTCCCTGATGCCCGCTGAAGGTTGCCTCGACCGACATGGTCCCGGTGTTCCATACTGTGATGAGATTGTCTTCTCCCCCCGAATAAAGCCGTTCCTGGTCTTCCAGGAAGCAGGCATCGTTCGACCTTTTTTTCAGTCCCGCGAGCGTCCGGTAAACAATCCCGGTTTCAGCGTTCCACAGCAGGATGTTGTTATCCGAGCCCGTGGTAATGATGTAATTGCCCTTGTCGGAATAACCGGTAAAATAAATCTGGTGATCGGTCTCGTGAAATGTCTGTTTGACGTTTAGAATGTACTGGCCCATGAGCCGCAGATGACTGCTGCACAGTAAACAAGAGATCAGGAGGGCCGTGATTATTCTCATTTTCAGAGTTCTTTTGATTTCCAGAAACTGAATTTGATGCCGCCCCTGATGTTTATGGCATGGAAATTTTCGTGCTGTTCCGGTGTCTTGAAATTTTCTTTCTTCATGGAGACGAACTGGTAACTGCAATTCAGGAAGACCCCGATCCGGTCGCTGAAGTTATATTCTGCTCCCATTCCAGGGTTAATTCCGATTCCCGTGTTTTTTTCAAGCCATGGGTTGTCCGGCCCGGAGTCATCGGGCTCGAGGAAGCCCAGGTCGTGCTGTGCCTGCCAGCGGTTGTTCGTAAAATCCGCCGTGGTCAGATTGTAGTTGAGGGTTGTGAAAAAAAAGGGGGATATCTTTTTCCCCTGGAAAAGGTAGTATTTGACTCCGAGTCCAAATCCCATACTGGTCAGGGTAAGTTCATCACTTCCCGCTGCCAGCAATTCATCGGTAATGGTGTCATAGAATTCCCAGTCCAGGTAATTAACATCCTCATACTGGATGTATTCCCAGGAGGACGAATGCATGTAGCCCATTTCTGCCAGCAATGAAAACCGCCTGTTGATGTTGTACTGGAAGCTCAGGGCGGATGAGAAGCCGGGCCGGTAGTTAGGCATCTGGAATTTTTCCCTGTCACTGTCAGATGTACCCCAATCCGGCATATAGGTTTTTTCCCCGAGAGTCTTGAAAAAACCGGCTGAAAGATTCAGGCTTGCCCTTTGCTGGAACTGGGCACTGGCAGCCAGCGGGATGATAAGAACGAAAAGAATGAGGAATTTCTTGCACATGGTTATATTTTCAATGACCACCTAAGTTACGACAGGATTAACAAATAGTCAACTAATTAAAATCTTTACGGTCCTGAAAATTAATTTTTAGCAATCCCTGTGACGGTCAATCCCCTTTACAGTCTTATTACCGTATTGTTCATATATCATAAATATGGAGATCCTTAACGTCCGCATTGAATTCATCCTGTTTGCCCTCACCCTGATCGGGATAGCCATTTTCCACAGACATACCATGTGGGTATCCCTCACGGGACTGGCAGTGATCCTTATTTTCAAATTATGGATTTCGCCCGGGGAGTTCAGCCTCTCAGAACATTTCCTGGGCACCGCTGAAGTGAAGGGAGAATGGTCGACCCTGGTCAACCTGGCCGGATTGCTGCTCGGGTTTGCCATACTGACAAAACTTTTCGAAGACTCCGGGGTGCCGGCCATAGTGCCGCGGGTCCTGCCCGGAGGATGGGGAAAGGGATTTATCCTGTTGGGATTCGTCCTGGTATTTTCCTCTTTCCTGGATAATATCGCCGCGGCTATGCTGGGCGGCACCATCGCATGGGTAGTATACAGGGGGCGTGTCCACATTGCCTACCTTGCATCCATTATTGCTGCAAGCAATGCAGGGGGGGCCGGGAGTGTGATCGGGGATACCACCACGACCCTGATGTGGATCGAAGGGATCCATCCCCTGGAATTGCTGCCCGGTTACATCGGATCCGCTGCCGCTTTTGCCATATTTGGCTACGTGGGGGCCAGGATACAGGATGACTATATCAAGAAAAACGATGCTCCGGACGAATCCATTCTGGACCCGGCCGTTCCTGCAGCCAACGGAGATTCCGTTTCTTTCAGAAAACTCCTCGTGGTGGTCATGATCATACTCGGTGCCATCGCAGCGAATTATTTTTTCAATTTCCCTGCCCTTGGCATATGGATCATCATTTTACTGAGCACCCCGTTTACCAGGATTCCCTGGAACATGATCCCGAAATCGCTGAAGGGGACCGTTTTTCTGTTAGCGCTCGTAACCAGTGCCTCCCTGATGCCGGTGAACGATCTTCCGCAAGCCTCGACATTATCCACGCTTTTACTGGGAATACTGTCCTCCGTTTTTGACAATATACCCTTGACGAAACTTTGCCTTGAAGAAGGAGGCTACCGCTGGGATCTGCTTGCCTACGCGGTCGGGTTCGGCGGATCGATGATATGGTTCGGCTCCTCGACCGGCGTTGCCCTGTCGAATCTTTATCCCGTAATAAAATCAACGGGACTTTACCTGAAGAACAGCTGGCACATAGTTCTGGCCTATTTTGCCGGATTCGCCCTGCTCTGGTTAACACGGATGTAACACAACTCAGGCAGGCCTTTTCCGGTACTGTGAATTCAGCAGTATGATATCAAGTGCTTTCCTGACGGATTCGTTGATGGGAAAATACTGGATTGAAAGCTGGGGATCTATGGCGTAAAGTTTCAAGTAGCAGGAATACATTTCCGGCGCCCTGGCAACGATTCTGTTAAAATCCGGGTTCCTGATCATGTTTTTTATGGGGTTGCAGGTCACCATGATCCTGTTCCCGTATTTGTCCGTCCGGCTGGAAAACCCGAATAACCTGCAAATCATTGGCCTGTCCCGGTAAACCGAACAGGACCCATCCTTGAGGAAAGGATTGTAAAAAACACAGGTGGAATCCGGTTTACGGCCTTTATCTTGCTGATCATCTGCATCGCGAAATCCTCCCCTCTGAATCTTTAATGAGCCCGGTCCCCCGCTATTATACAGCAGCCTGTTGTGAACCGGCCAGGGCCTTTTCCTTTGCCTGAAACAATCCCTGGTTCTGACCGATGCGCAGTTCGGTGGCGGTCAGGATTTCACGCAGCATGGCAGCATAATCAAATCCCTTCAGGGCGGCCATCTTGGCCAGGTGTCCGTCCCAGCACCAGCCCGGGTTCGGATTAATCTCCAGCAGTTTTGGAGTGCCTTTTGAATCCAGTCTCCAGTCGAATCGGACATAATCCCTGCATTCAAGCCTTTCAGACAGCTTCAGGCTCCAGGCGATGATCTGTTTTTCCGTTTCGGTATCCAGTTTTGCCTCGATCGATTGAAGCAACTGGAAGTAGGGTGAATCCTCAAGCCATTTTGCCTCGTAACCGCATATCTTCGGCAGTCCCTCCGGCAGCCGGGAATAGTCTTCCTCAACGATCGGCAGAACAGTATAGGATTCGGGTGGATTCCCGATGATCCCCAGGCTCAGGTCCTTTCCAGTAAGAAATTCCTCCACCAGTATAGGTTTGTCGTACCCGAATTTCTCCCTTGCCTTGAGGATGGCATCGTTCAGTTCCTCGATGTTGTAGGCCACACTTTTCTGGGTGATGCCGATGCTGGAATCGCCGAAATTCGGCTTGGCCAGTACGGGGAATTCCATAGGGATCTCGAATACGCTGTCCACAGGGTTAATATAAACGGCATCCGCAACCGGTATCTCCATTTCTTTTGCGATGCCCCGTATCAGGGATTTATCGTAGCAGTAAGCGAGGCACTGCGGGTTTGAACCGGAATAGGGCATGTTCAGGATCTCGAGCAGCGCCGGGACGTGCAGTTCACTTGTCAGGTTGTTGTTGAAGCCCTCGTCGCAGAAATTCAGGACATAATCCGTCTGAGGCCTGAGTTTTATCAGGTTGTGGATCAGGGTATCGTGGTTGTCCAGGTAAGTGAACCGGTAATTTTTCATGGAATTCAAGGCATCCTTCATCTGCCGGATGGTGCTGTGATCGTCTTCATCGAACACCGCATCGGGTTTGATTATATCGGTTTTCGACGGGTCCCCCAGGATAACCACGATATTTTTAACGCTGGACGCGGTCTTTTTGGCGGGGGACCATTCCTTGACCGCAGCGGAGGACAGGATAATGCGCCTTTCCATCATGCCCAGGTCCTGGTTGCGTCCTGAATTGGTCATGTATTCCTCGTGGAAGCGAATGTCCCTGAATCCGGCCCGGCTTATGATCTCAGAAAGCTTATCCCTGGTGTACAGCCGTTCCGCGTAGAACTGGTCAACGATCACCCCTTTCTTTGTATTGGAGATCACCTCCCGCGAGATGAGGCGGTCCCCGTCATTTGACAGCGAACGTTCGCGGCAGACGAAATGGTTTTTATCGATCCATTCCCAGCTCCTGGGATTAAAATGGACTTTCAGGTAATTGCCGTCCGCAACATCGAGCAGGAACCTGCCTTGGGGTTTCAGTATCCGTCGTACTTCCTTCAGGATCTTAACATCATCATCCATACTTTCAAAATAGCCGAAGCTGTTGCCCAGGATCATGACCACATCGAAAGTATCCGTCGGATAAGGCAGGCGGCGTGCATCCCCTTCCTTGAAATTGACGGACAGGCCTTCGTTGAAACTGGTCTGTTTAGCCTTGTGTATCAGGTAATGAGAACGGTCAAGGCCATAGACATTCTTAAATCCCCTGCGGGCGAGTTCAAGGGAATGTCTTCCCTGACCGCAGGCCAGGTCAAGGATCACGTCCTCCGTTGTAAGATCCAGTACCTTCGTAAACAGGTCCGCCTCGAATGCCGTAATTCCCTGGTCTTCAACAACGTCTGAATCGGTTTTCAGATACATGGAGTTGAATATGCGGCGCCACCAGTCGGGTTGCAGGAATTCTTCGAGATTATGAACGGGTCCAAGTGAGGCGAAGGCTTGTTTGCCGTTTGGTTTTTTCATGACAGCTTTATTTCGATTATCGGTTAAAATTAAATTTCTGTTTCAGGTCTTTTATTTTCTCTTTCAGTCCGGGATTAAATACTGCAAATAGCAACAGTAACCCGGTTAAAAAGATCCAGGGCAGGTATTCCTTTGGAGATTCTGAGATGATCTGCTTGCGGGACCGGTAAGCCTGGAGTAAAAGATATAACAGCACAACAATCAGGCTGATTATTAGGAAGGTTCTCATTCCGATTTTTTCTTTTTCCGGTCCCTTATGATAGTATTATTTGAATTTAGACTATGTGGTTCCCATATGGTCACAACTATGTTATGAACAGACGGCAGTGAATTATTGTCTCATATGGCAAAATTAATAAAGAAAATAAGATCTAATAATCTTTATATATGAAATATATATTTATCTTTAAAAAAAATTAATATCGATCATGAGAAAAAATCTACTTCCCTTCAATCCATTTACCGTTCCGAACCGGAACTCAGCATCCAGGGATTCCTGGATTACGGTTGCGGTGATTATGCGGATGTGCCGATCATCTAACAGGGCTACCAGTACACGGTTACCTTTGAGGTCAGGGACGTCTTCGGAGACAACAGTTGTCACGCAGACACGGGCATGCTGATCGTACAGAACCATCTTGTGAACGAAAGCAACCGGGTCGATACACTGTCGATCTCAGGGGGGATGGCTGAATACAGCTTCATACCGGGAGGTCCCAACCTGATCGCCCCTTACCTGAAGAATCTCGCAGCCACTGCCTATCTCGGCAAAGAGACCGCGCAGAAATCAGTCGACGTTCCCGTGGAAGGTAACCGGCCGAAGGAACAGACTTTCACCACCGTTTCCCCCGAGATTCCCTTCATGATCCTCCGCGATCCCCCGGGAGATGCAAGTTACAGCTACCTGGAGAAAAATACCAAAACTGAAACGGCCCTGAGGTTCTCGGAACAGGTCAGCGGGAGCGTAAACGTTTGGGCGGAAGTGAAAGTGGGAACCAAGTTCGAACTCGGTGTTTTTGGCAGCTCGGTTGAGACAGAGATCTGGGGCAAGGTGCGCGGCTCGCTTGAGGTCGGGGCTTCGGTCTCCGGCCAGGAGAGGGCTGGACACTTGCCTCTTCAGGCAAGGACCGTATGAACGTGGTGGTTGGGGAATACGACCGTGACCTGCTGGATTACATCCGGATTGAGATCGCGAATGCCGGAGCCCTCCGACCTGGTCCTGGATGAAGGTGACCGGATCGTGGCCGTATTCAATGAAAACGTGAACTGCTTTAAGATCTCCGAAAGCCAGCTGACGGTGAAAAACCTCTCAACGGGCCAGACCGTTGATGCTTCCGTGGGATGCAACGGGAATTCCATTATGGTTATTCCGGACCTGTCCGGCATGACCTTCGAAAACGACAACTTCAATGTTGAGATCAGCGGGATTGAGGACCTCTATGGCAATGCCATGACAGATCCGGTAAGCTGGACCTTCGTGATCAAGGCCGATCCAACGCCCAGTGGAACCGAGGATACTGATATGGCCTGGAAAACCGTCCGGATGATCCTTTCACGGTAAAGCTGTTTTATTGGGTAATTAACATTATATCAACATAGCATGTTAATAACTTTTAGTCAAGAATTCAGATGAAATTAATCTGTCTGAATAGGGTGTTGTTTATATTTGGTGCTCCCGGTCCAACGGTTTTATTTTCCATTCTTTCGTGTAAATACATCCATGTCGAGGCATCTCTATCTGGCCATACTTACACTCCTGAGTTTCCATGTCAATGGTCAGCTCACCCTTCAGAAAGACTTTCCACTAGAAGACATCAGGTATTTTTACATCACGGATACTGAAGGGATCTATGTGAATTATTCAAGCTATTCCAACATAAAAACAATACGCCTGTACAACGATTCGCAGCAGGTCATCCGTACCATTAATTCCATTGAGGATACCATCCTGAATGTGATCAATGTATCCAAGTACCTTTACAACAATGATGAACTTTACGAGATCATATATACCTATCACACCTTCAGGAATGGCATCAGCCATTACAACACCCATATCATTGATGAAAATTCGAAACTTTTGGCAAGCCTGGAAGACCAGTATCTGTGGATCCAGAACACCTCATCCGGCCCCAGGCTGCTTTCTCAGCAGGGTTCGAAGGTATACAGCCTCCCGGGCATAAATTACCCTGTCAACAAGGGCAGGCAGGGAGATCCGGGTCAAGCTGGATCAGCCGGTCCCCCTGGCGAGAAAGGGGATAAGGGTGATCCGTTCGAAGAGGTCTACTATGCCGAGTGTAACTGCCAGTTAAGTTCGCTTATCCTGCCCGTTGATGAATCCCTTTTCCTGTCAGAACCCTATCCCAATCCCGCCTATGAATCCAGTTCGATCGACTACGATGTTTCCACCCTGTCCCCTGATGCCTACCTGGCCGTTTTCGACATGACCGGGATCAAAAGGCTGAACCTTCATCTGGAGCCGCCCCGGGGGACCGTTCAGATCCACAGGTCCCTTCTCGGGAGCGGGGTCTATTTCCTGAGGGTTGAGTACGAATCCGGCTGCAGCAAGATAAGGCAGCTGGTATTTGAATAGATTTTATCCCCTGGGTTTCCACAACCTGAAACAGAGATAGAGCAGCACCAGGTTAACAAAATTGAAACCTGCCAGAAAAAGGAATATCCGATGGAAGCCTACTGTGGCGCTCAGTGCAGTGCTGACCCCATTAGTAATGGATGTTCCGAGATTGGATAAGGAGACCATGATGGCGAACATGGAGGCTGCGATCCGGATATCCGTGAGTGACATGGCAAGGGAAAAGAATACTGCTTCCTGCGAACCCCATGCAAAGCCCCAGAACACTGCTAAACCGAGCACCATGGAAGTACTCGAAGAAAGGCCAATCAGGCAGGCCGCGGTGGACAGGACAAAAACGGCCAGGTAAGGTATTCTCCTGTAGCCAAGCCTGTCCATCGATATTCCCCCGATGATCGCACCCAGGACCGCACCGATCCCCCTGAGTGCACCGTACTGGCCAATGGTCCTCTCTGAAGCATGAAGATCGTTGCTCATGTAATAGGTGATCAACCCATCCACACCAAAAGAGACAATCGAGTAAAATACGGCATAGAGTGCGAATACCAGGAAGACAGGCGTGATCAGCAGACTGAACGCTTTCCACTCAAACTGGTTCTCCTCGCGGATTTTTTTAGGATCGCTGGCAAAAAGGGCAAATATAAAAGGGATCATCATTAAAAGCCCGATGATGATGAAAATGACAGAATAGCTGCTTCGCTTCACCAGGTATCCGAATACAAGGGAGAGGATGATGAATCCGATCGCTTTTCCGCTGATCATGATGCTTTGTACTCTTCCGTAATTTTTTTCAGGGGTTATTTCGATGGCAAATCCGTCCGTGCAGGTGTCAAAGAAGGCCACACTGAAGGATGCCAGGAAGATCAGGACTGAGAAAAGCATGAAATTCCGGTCCGGCAGGACCCTGCTGACCAGGAGGAAGGCAATTGCCCCCATGATCAGTCCCGTTAAAATATACGGTTTCCTGTGTCCAAGACGGAACAGGCTGACCTTGTCACTTAACAGACCTATTAATATCTTAAATATGAAAGGAAGCAGCAGAATGCTGGTCAGCAGCCCGATTCTGGAGGCGTCTATATTTAGGGAATCGAGATAGGGTTTCTGAAAATTATTGATGTAGGCCAGGGCAGCTCCCTGAACAAAGTAAAGAAGGCCGAACAGGGCATAATAATAGCCGGTTCTGACTGATTCTCTTTTCATGGCTGGTTTTGATGGACCTTCTGCATTAATATAAAATTAACATATTCCCAATTGACCTTGCATCAAACAAGGAATTTTTTATATTGCTGTTTAACAGTGAATTAACTAACTCAGTTCAGGGGGTTTATGCAATGGGACTTGAAATCATTTTTTCAATTCCTTAATTTCACGAATATTTTTTTTCATTTTTACATCGTATTTCAGCCATTTGCAGACCTATGAAAGAAAATCTCCTTTCGATCGTGATTCCCTGTAAAAATGAGGAAAAGCAGATAGGGCATACCCTTGCAGCACTTGAAAACCAGACGGTGGATATGTCCGCCGTACCCATTTTCATCGCCGATGCCAGCTCCACGGATGCAACCCTTAAGTCCATCGGGGAGTTCATAAAAAGGGGGAAATTGCAGATCAGGGTTGTGAAAGGGGGATACCCTCCTGCCGGCAGGAATAACGGGGCTTCCTATTGCACGAGCGAATACATACTCTTCCTGGATGCAGACATTGAACTTGGAGAGGACAGCAGCATCGAAACAGCACTCGGCCTTGCCCTGAAAAAGGACCTGGACCTGGTGGCAACATACATTAAATGCAGGGATGGGAACCAGACTGACAGGATATTCTGGGAAAAGATCCATGCCTTTACCTATAAATATCCTTATATCGTCGGACCCTATGCAGCCGGCATGTTCATCCTGATCCGACGGTCTAAATTTAATGAACTGGGTGGTTTCAATGAGAAAATGTTACTGGGAGACGATTGGGAACTGACGCATAAAATTTCCAGGAAAAAATTCGGGGTAGCCGATACTTTTATCTGGACAACAAATCGAAGATTCATGAAGCAGGGATACCTGAAAACTTTCAGCCAGTATTTCCGTGTGGCTGTGAGCAAGGATTTCAGGAAGAAAGACAACACCCCCTATATGAAAATAAAATTCTGAGAAGCAGATGTTTACCTGAACCTGATGCTGTACTAATCTACACTGATCTCTGCATCCTCCATGAGGACTTCATAGGAATAGCCATAACCAAAATCCCTGTTTAATGCGATCCGGCCCCGGACAATGATTATTTCGCCCGGTTCGGCGGTCTGGTTTGTGGTCACCGTCAGATCGAACTGTCCATCATGTTCGGTCCCATCCTGGATATGGATCCAGTTGGTTTCCATGATGGAGGGATTATACCGGGTTACCGCGCCCCTGATCTTTACGATCTTCCCTTCGTAGCTTTCCTTGCCTGCATACAATTCTGCGATCGTGATACCGTCTTTAGCCGGTTCCACATTAAAATTCATTTTTGTCGCTTTCACCACCCCTGTATGGACCGGCCCAGCAGCTTCCTCTTCCACCTCCGGAAGGGGAGGAGTGGTGTGCAGCTTCTCCAGGAAGAGTACGGATTCAAAAACCCTTCCCAGGTCCCTGCTCTCGAATTTTTCCATTTCCATGCCCCCGCGGTAGTAATAGATGTCGCCTGCCGATGCGATCATGGTGGGGACGGCGAGCCATTTCTCCGTTCCTTTTTCCTTCACGCGCAGGTAGGTGTAGTTACCGGCCTGCAAAACCTCTTCAACCTTCACTTCATGTATGTCGGACACCGGCACGGCCCTCCTGGAACCGGAATTTTTGCATGAGACGGACATCAATAAAAACAGGGCTATAATAGTTATATATCTCATAATCAAGGTTTTATAGTTAAATTATCAATGGATTCTTTTCGGTCCCCCGATGAACTGGTGGAGCCGACAAAGGGACAAAATTATAAAAATCGTTCAATTATCGAATTCCGATGTAACAATCGGTTGAAAAGAGTATTGCATCCTTTTATTTTTAATAATTTAGCAGTTAAATTATTAAACCTATGAAACAGTATCTGAAGATCGTTCTTCTCCTGGTGATCCTGGTTCCTGCCTACGGACAGGTGATCAGGGCTCAGGGAAACCTGCTGAAAAAAATGCAGGAAAGGGCGGAAGATGAGGTGGTCCGAGGAGTTTTCGGGGACAAGAAGAAATCCGGTGATCCCGGAACCACGACACAGCCCGGGTATGAACAGACAAGTTCCGAAACATCCCTCAGCAATACAAGGGGAGGGGGACTCACAAATACACCACCCAATGTTCCGGAAAATATTGCCAGTGCCGGATCTGCATTCGGCAAGGGGAACTACCGCGATGCAAAAAATGCTGTACGGCAGGCGATCCTGGGAGTTGAAATGGAGATCGGGCATAATATCCTCGAAAGCCTTCCGGAATCGGTAAAGGGACTGGTAAAGGTCCCGGAAGAGGACAGGGTTGCCAGCATGAGCATAGGATTTGTTGGATTAACCATTGAAAGGACTTACCGGGGAGGGGATCAGCAGTTAAAAGTCACCATTGGCAACGATGCGGCGCTACTCTCCGCTGTGAATATGTACATGACGAGCGGGGTTTATACCAGCAGCGAGGAAACGGGTCAGAAACAGGTCACTTTCAAGGGACAGCAGGGCATCCTTGCATACGACGAGAGTTCCGGTTACACCCTCAGCGTACCCTTCGGGCAGTCATCCGTATTTGTGGCGGAGGGGACCAATTATTCGAACGAGCAGGAGATTATGGCTGCTGCAGAGGAATTCGATCTGGAAAAAATTAAAAAAGAATTGGGCGAACAATGAAAAAAATACTATTGGTATCAGCAATCCTGGCCGTCTTCCTGCCCGGTACCGGGCTGAAAGCCCAGGATGTACAGTCCAGGCTTGATGAGGCACTCATGTCTTACCGCCAGGAGGATCTGGACAACGCACGTTTCTCGCTTCAGGAAGCCCTCAATGAAATCAACAGGGTAGTTGGAAAGGAAATCCTTGCGGTTCTTCCATCGGAACTCAATGGAATGAGCAAGGTCGAGGATGCAGACGATGTTACCGGGGTCAATACCGGGTTTGCAGGCCTTTTTGTGCACCGTTCCTACAAGGATGAGACCCGTGAGGCCTCCGTCGATCTTATCAGTGATTCCCCCATGCTTACCGGCATCAATACGATACTTGCCATGCCGGGATTCATGACCTCCGATCCGAACCAGAAAAGGATAAAGGTTGGCAATTACAAGGCCCTTATGACCAGGAGCACAAGTGAGGAAGGCCCGGTATCATACGATGTGCAGATACCGCTGAGCAGTTCATTGCTGACCTTCCAGTGCTCCGGCTTTGATGATGAGAACGAAGTGGTGAAGATGGTCAACACGATCCCGGTGGACAAGATACTGAGCATCTCGGAATGACCGTTGCATGCATGATGTTTCCTTTCAGCCTAGCGTAAGAATTTGTAACTTGCTGCCCCGTAAGGAGAGACTTATTATGAAACCCATCATTGACCGGACATCATTCGGGTCCATAACGGTTGGCGGAGAAGGCTTTGAGCATGACATTTACATCACCCTGAAAGGCAAGGTCAAGAAGCGCAAGAAAAAGCTTTCAAAGGCGGTATACGGAACCTCACATACCATCTCGGAGGACGAGGTCAGGTTCATTTACGAGAAGGGGACCGATGGCCTGATTGTAGGGAGCGGGCAGCACGGAGCGGCTGAATTGTCTGATGAGGCGGTCGATTTCCTGCAGGCCAGGAAATGCCGGGTAATCATCTGTCCCACTCCCGAGGCCGTCAGGGAATGGAACAGGGCCAGCGGGGAATGGATCGGCCTGTTTCACATCACCTGCTGACGGATCCCCTGTTCATGGCTCATCCCCGTGTTCGGCCATCCCGATCCATCTGATTTCTGTAAAAACGGTATATACCCTGATGTCATCCGATGGGAATTCATAGGTACCCCTGGCCTTCAGGATGTATGCGGCCAATGTGTTCATCTCCCGGGCATCCTTTGCCCCCGCATGCCATTTCGGCTGAGTAAGTTTGGGTATCCGGTTTCTCTCACCGAACCTTTTGACTTCCAGAACTGCCATGGCCGTGTTTTCCAGCAGATAAGGATTATCCCATGCCCACAGCCAGGTATCCGACTGGGCCGAAAGGGAGCCGATGATCTGAAAATCCGCGATTACGCGCGGGATCACGCCGGCATCGGAAAAGATCATCTTCCCTGTCTCCTGTTCATAATCCATACGGCTGAACTGTCCCAGTTTGTAGTACTTCTGGCAATAAAGGTTTTGTTTCTCGCTGTAGATGAGCGAGTCACGGATCAGTTCAGGGAGGATGTCTTTCTCCATAAAATATTCAGGGTCAGGTGATTATCTTTTTTCTCCCGTTTTCCATTCTATCAGTATCCTGGCGATGTTGGTTGTATGGTGCGTTATGGTCCTCAGCCGGGTCATTATTTCCATATGCGTATCGCCGCTGGTTTCAATTTTCTTCCCTGCGGCACGGAGGCGCTCGTAGTGCTGTTTCTCCATTTCGCTGGCGATGGTCCGGTATTTTCTGTATTTCGACCTCATTCGCCTGGCCTTTTCCAGGTTGACGTCCCTGAACACCTCGAGGGCGCGGGAAAGCTGTTTCTGTGTCACGGTATGGTATTCCACCAGTTCCTTAACAGGATACATGATCTGGAAAGCCTCGTCTGCCCTTTCCTCGGCAATGCTCTGGCGGATTATTTTCATCAGGTAGGCATTCACTTCATTCACCAGGAAATCGACCTGTTTTTCTTTGCTGACAAGGTCGGCCAGTACGTGCGGTTGCTTGACCAGGAAGGGCAGGATGACATCGCCTACCATATCCTGCGTGATGGTGCCGATGCGCAGGGCTTCCTGCTTGGCCAGGTTGAGTGCCAGGGAAGGCGTGTTGATCAGGTTTTTATCCAGGTAAAGGATTTTCATCATGTCTTCTTCGGGCGCTTCCTTTTCGGGCAGGATGAAGTCAATGAACCTTGCAACGAGTCCTGTTACCGGGGTCAGGATACATGCGATCATGACATTGAAAAGGGTATGGGCATTAGCGATCTGTCGGGGGACCGTTTCGGCCATTGCCAGGGGATCATCATACGGCAGTGCGCTTTTGGGCGATATATAGGCCACAATATCTGCATATCCGGGGATCCACCAGATAACGAGCAGCATGCCGAAGATGTTTATCAGGGCATTGGCAACAGCAACCTTCTTGGCTTCCCGGCTGGCTTTAATGCTTGCAAGGAAAGCGGTTATGGCTGTACCGATGTTGGAACCCAGCAGCATGGGAATGGCTGCCTCCAGGGTCAGAAGTCCCTGGGCCGCCAGCACGATGATTATCCCGATGAAGGCACTGCTGCTCTGCAGGATGGCAGTGAAAATAATTCCGACGAGCAATCCGAGAAGGGGATTTTCAAGGAGGAGGAGGAGTTCGATAAAGGGAGCATGGGATCTCAGGGGATACATGGCTTCCGACATGATGTGCATGCCGAAAAACAGGATCCCGAATCCCAGGATAGCCTGTCCCAGGTATTTGTAGCCCTGCCTGCCTGAAAAATTGAGAAGCACGAAACCGATGGCGATCAGTAACAGGGAATAGTCCGTAAACTTGAAGGCAATCAGCTGGGCGGTAATGGTCGTACCGATGTTGGCTCCGAGTATGATCCCGATGGTCCGCCGGAACTTCATGAGTTTTGAGTTCACGAATCCTACCAGCATAACCGAAGTTGCGCTGCTGCTCTGGATGATCATGGTGACAAAGGTCCCGAGTCCCACTGCAAGCAATCGGCTGCTGGTCATGTTCCCGAGGATGGAACGCATTTTATCCCCCGCCGATTTCTTCATGCCTTCGCTCATCATATCCATCCCGAGCAGGAAAAGTCCCAGTCCCCCCAGCAACCCGATGATCATCATGAACAGCCAGTTTTTCTTCCGTGCCTGGAAGGTATATACCTGGAGATCATGATCAATGCTGTTTTTGATCCTTGCCGCGATCTGGTACTCGCCCTCTTTCGAACCAAGGATGACCTCCGTTGCAGCCATCCCGGCGGAATCGGTAATGGCCTGCTCGGAAAGGATCCTGAATCCCTCTGACTTTTTAGGATTGGAGATGACGAGGAACTGAACGGGATATCCGGCCACCGGCCTGGAGGCCTCATCGACCAGCATTACCCTCACCGGGTCATCCAGCCGGGTGTTCACCTTCTGGTGCTGGCCGTCTCCCGATTCACGGGACTTGAGGAGGATGTAATTCCCGGTTGCCCGGACATGGCTTGTGTCGGCCCCGGGATTCTGTGCAGCCGGACCTGCACGGGGCATAGATATTATGATGCCGAGTATTAAAGTGCGAAGCATCGTGGTCCGGTATTTGTAATCCTGTTTGCCGGGATGGATGAATTTAAGAAATTAGGATTACATGTCAAAGATTTTTCAGCTCGGGGATTTTCATCCAGGTTCTTTCACGGGTTGCCAATGGCATTAAAAAAGTGTATTTTGTAGGTAATTTCATAAACAGTTATCCATGAAGCGGCATATTGCAGGTTTGATCCTGATGATTCTGTTCGCATCACTGGCACACGGCCAGGATCCGGACCCTTTCCGGGGCATTACGGATGAGAAGGTCCTTCCCATGCTGAAACACCTGCCTTACAGGCATGGCGGCATGAATGTGACGGCTTCCGACGGGCGCCTTCTGTACGATATCATCAAGAAGCACGGGTATAAAAGCGGACTTGAGATCGGGACATCCAACGGATACTCGGCGTTATGGCTGGGACTGGCATTCAAGGAAAACGGTGGCAAGCTCATTACCATCGAGATCGAACCCCAGAGGGCCAGGGAGGCCCAGGAGAATTTTAAGAACGCGGGACTGGAAGATGTGATCGAGTCCCGCGTAAACGATGCCCTTCGGGGAATATCCTACCTCGCGGGACCTTTTGATTTTGTGTTTATTGATGCCTGGAAACCGGATTACTTTAAATACCTGCAGCTTGTCCTTCCTAAAATGAAACCAGGCGGGGTAATCACCGCGCATAATGTCACAAGCGAGGGAGGTTCCATGCAGAACTTTCTTGACGAGATCCATACCAATCCCCGGCTCGAGACCACCATTAATCGCACCAGCAGGGCAGGAGTATCAATAAGTTATGTAAAAAAATAAATCCCGCTGGCTTAATGCCGGCAGGAATGGAAGGTGATATTCTGACTTTCCCCGCAGGAGTTCACTATAATTTCATCTGGCCGGAATTCAGCTCTTCGACCATGATCCGGATCCCATCCTCGTTCAGATCCAGGTCTTCGATGAAATTCACATAGCTGTTCCACTGCTCCTGTGAGAGGTTATGTTTCTGCAGGGCTTCCTGCATGGGTTTGCCTGAGCCGCTTTTCTTGCTTTGCCTGTATAATTCAATAAATAGTTCGGCAGATAGTAACATCATTATTTGAATTAAGTCCCGCTTCGCCTGTCGAAGTTAAGGATTTTTTAATTAACTGTTGATCATTTAACGATTTAAAGACAGTTAATAAGTGCAAAGGGTTGCTTATCCCTCGATATTTTCCTGCACGAACAATTGCCATTTGTCGATGTCAAGGGCGATCAGGTTCCCCAGTTCAGGGTAATCGCTGTACACGCATCCGGCATCGATGTTGATAAGTTTCCGCTCCGGGTTGAAGAGCGTTTTACGGATGGCGTCAAGGTCAACGGGGGTATGTCCGTGGATGACCGGCTTGCCTTTGGCCTTGTAACGGTCATAATCAAAGTTACGGCTCCATATCATGGCGTCCAGGTCATGAAAGGGATTGTCGTCATGGAAATTAAATCCGGCGTGCACAATGAAGGCCCTGTCAAGTTCTGTATAATAGGTCGTATGACTGAGGAAGTCCATGTACCTGGGCGGCAGTTTTTTGTCCCCCGGCAGGCTCAGGTACTCTTCCTCGTCCAGGCCGAATGATTCGAGGGTTCTGCCTCCCCCATTGTAGATCCATGGGTGGAAGTAGGTCTCTCCGGAAAAGGATTCGATCAGCATCTCTTCATGATTCCCGCGGATGAAAACCATTTTATAACCACTATCCTTCATGGCGATCAGGTAATCCAGGACCCCCTTGCTGTCCGGTCCCCTGTCAATGTAATCCCCTACGAAATAGAGCTCGTCGCCGGTATCCGGCCGTACCTTTTTCTCCAGCAGTTGCTGCAGGGTTTTCAGGCAGCCGTGGATATCCCCGATGACGATTCTCCTGCTCATTTCGCCTCAGCGTAAAGGGCAAACTTATAAAAAATAACAGAAACGTCCCGGAACGTCAGGATGACAGGAGAAGCTTAAGAAGATATCAGGAGGATGCCGGGAGGGTATCAGGAAGATGTCAGGAGAATGTCCGGATCAGGTTGGTCAGCTGTACGCGGTTTTTAACACCGGTTTTCAGGTAGATCCGGTGGATATGGTCCTTAACGGTCTGGAGTGATATGAATAGGGAGTCCGAGATGTCCTGGTTGCTTTTCCCATTACAGATCAGCTCAACAATTTCCGATTCCCGCCTGGAAATCTCGAATTTAACGATGAACGCTGCCAGGCTTTGGTCGAATTCCTGGCGGACCGAGGGCTCGATAAAATTTTTATCCAGGTACATGCTGAGAAAAAACAGGGGGATTAGATGCAGGGCAAACATGAACAGGATGAAAGCAAATCCGAATACCGGTCCCCTGCCGGAAAAATGAATCAACAGCACCATTCCCAGGCAAAAGACGAGGTATATCATTCCAAAAAGACGGATGTTGTACCGGTCCTTCGCGTCCAGGAATTTACCGGACCGGATGAAAAGCTGTGCGAGGGAATAGGCATAGACCATAAGGGTCAGGGAAACAAATCCAGTCCGCAGTGTGCCGTGAATGAATTCAAACCGGTTTTCCCCCAGAAGGTCACTTCTCACCAGAAGAAGGCCGAAGCCGAGAAACCCAATGGACAGGACCCCGAAAAATGCCAGGTTGAATGCGGAATGAATCCTTGCATTTACGATCTCATGGGACAGGCGGATAAACATATACCAGGAAAGGACCAGGAAAGGGACCCCCAGGTAAGTGAAGAACAGGGAAACTGATTCCGTGGCCTGGTAATCAAGGCCGTGTTTAAGGAGGAAAATGCGGATCAGCCGGGTGCCGATGATCCCGTAGATCCCGAATACGAAAAGAAAGATCAGGTAGTAAAAATAGGAGGACAGGTAGGGGAGACCGTACTTGCGGACCAGCTGGTTGCTTAGCAGGATGGCCAGGATGCCGGTGATCAGCGAGCCTGTAAGAAGAATGATTTGCAGGGATTCATTCATCCGGGGA
>CAYSJH010000036.1:0-28919 GCA_964431315.1 uncultured Bacteroides sp.
ACCAACCAGAACCTGCTGGATACCCTGATTGTCTCGAGTGAAGGTGACGTAACGGCGATCGATACCAAGGGAGGTACCTTACAGCTCTACGTAGAATACCTTCCCGAAGATGCGGATATTACCACATACGAATGGTCCATGTCTCCTGCGGGTCTGGCTACCATCGATGCAAACAACCTTCTTACTGCCATGGGTGACGGAGTTCTCATTGTCCAGGCCCTGTCCCAGGATGGAAGCGGCGTCAAAGGGAAGATCGCACTGACCCTCAGTAACCAGATAAGGGTTGCAAGCATTGATGTTCATGGAGCCGGCGCGATAACCGAGATCCCGATCAAAGGTGGAACCCTGCAGATGGTTGCGGTATTGACCCCATCCAATCCTTCGAACCCGGATATTACCTGGAGCGTGGATGACCCGGGCGTTGCCACCATTGATGCGAACACCGGCATGCTGACAGCCGTCATGGATGGAGTTGTTGAAGTAACGGCAACGTCGCTTGATCCGGATGGAGTTTCCGGTTCGGCAAACATCAGCATCAGCGGACAGGCGATCAGCGTTGAAGATATTGCCGGTAAATCCCTGACCCTTTACCCGAACCCGGTTAGCAACCGGCTGTATATTAAGAATGCAGGGTCAATCAGCAGCTTCGAGATCATTAATCTGGACGGCAAGCTGATGATGAAGGTTCAGAATAACAAGGACGTGATTTCCATCGACGTATCCACACTGGCTAGGGGTATTTACTCCGTCCGTGCTTATCAGGGAGACCAGGTCCATGTATTGAAACTCGTTAAGGAGTAATCATTTACGATATAACCGGTTAATAAAGGGTGGCTGGCCTGTTGGTCAGCCATTCTTTTTGTCCGGATGCCCGTCCAGGCCTGAAGGAATCGGAGTTGGTTTTATCTTAAAATTTTATGGAATTTATCCCCGTTGAACATCCTATAATAAAAGAAATAACAGAAACGTTCTAAAAATGGGCACTTGTATTGAATTTCACCGGATAATTCCTTATTTTTAGGCGCTTAAACATAACCAGTCATGGAACCAAAAAAAACAAAGAAAGCGGATCTGGAGAATAAGAAGGGGATCTTCCTCCAGATTGGTATCATCGTGGTACTGGGAATCACGCTTGCAGCATTCGAGTGGAGCAGCAAGCCGAACATGGAAAATACGCTGGGCGAACTGGCGGATATGAATCTAGAAGAAGAGATCATTCCCATCACCCGGCAGCAGGAAGTTAAGCCACCCCCACCCCCGCCGCCACCAAAGGTTACCGAGGTGCTTAATATTGTCCAGGACGACGTCGAGATTGAAGATGAATTGATCATGGAGGACGCCGAAGCGGACCAGAATATGCAGATCGACATCGTTGAATTCGAAGAGGAACAAGAAGTAGCCGAAGAAGAAGTATTCTTCATCGTGGAAGACATGCCGAGTTTCCAGGGAAAGGGACAGGAAGGATTCCGCGAATGGATCGCACAGAACCTCCGGTATCCTGAAATTGCTGCTGAAAATGGGATCAGCGGGAAGGTATACGTACAGTTTGCGGTCAACTCAAAGGGACAGGTAGTCGATGCGGTGGTCGTCCGCGGGGTTGACCCTGCGCTCGATAAGGAGGCCGTAAGGGTCGTCATGGCCTCTCCCAAGTGGACCCCCGGCAAACAGCGGGGAAAGGCCGTTAAGGTTCAGTTCACATTCCCGATCAATTTTGTCCTTCAGTAGGAACCGTTAAGATACTGACAACCCTGGGAGCCCTTCGTTTCCAGGGTTTTTTGTTGCATGCTCACAGGCCATCCTGGCACAGTTTGTGGTTGTTAATTACTTACGAGCAGGTTTTTACCCATTTTTCTTAAATTAGTCAGCAATTAACACCATAAGCTATGAGACGTATTGCATACCTTCTTATCACAGCCCTTATCCTCTCCTCCTGCGGTTCCTCCAAAAAAATGCTCGAGAAGGGGAATTATGATGCTGCCATCCAGAAGGCGGTCCGGCAGATCAGGAAAAATCCTGACAGTCCGAAGGACATAGAAGCGCTTGACCGGGCTTACAGGATAGCCAACGAACAGGACATGGAGCGTGTGACGTTCCTTGAAAGGGAAAATAATCCCAATAATTACGAAGAGGTTTTTGCCATCTACTCCAGGATGAAAACAAGGCAGTCGCTCGTCCGTTCCGTGTTGCCGATGAACCTGAACGGCAGGTCCATCGATTATCCGTATGTGGATTATGATGCCAAGATCATATCAGCAAAGAGAAAAGCCGCGGAATATTACTACAACAGCGGCAAGAATCTGATGAAGTCCGGGACCAAGGAAGCTTACCGCCAGGCCTACCAGGAAATGACCAGGGCCCAGGAATACTCGGGTGGCATGTATCCCGACCTTGACCCCCTGATCGAGGAAGCCAGGTTCAAGGGAATCAGCCGTGTCATAGTCCTGGTGAACAACATGACCCAGATAAAACTGGATCCAAACTGGGAGGCGGACCTGCTTGAAATCGACACCCGCGGATTTGAGAACGAATGGGTGGAATACCATTTCAAGCATCTGAATGATGACATCGCCTACGATTATACGATATTCGTAAACCTGGAAACCATCGCCATTTCACCGGACGACGTTAAGGAGAAAGACAATCTGTACAAAAAAAAGGTAGAAAACGGATTCGATTACGCCCTGGATTCCAGGGGGAACGTCATGAAGGATACCGCCGGGAATGACATCAAGATCCCGAAATACAAGGAACTCCAGTGTACCCTGATCGAGACTCACCAGTTCAAATCGGTACGGATCGACGGAAATGTCGAGATCATCCAGGAGAATCCCAGGAGACAGGTACGCAAGGAGCCCATCGGGGCGGAACATATTTTCGAGCATAGCTCGGCCCGTGCAGTGGGGGATCTGGGGGCCCTCGATGCAGAAGCATTGAAGATGATTGAAAATGAAGCGGCTCCCTTCCCCACGGATTTCGAGATGCTTTTCATGTGCACGGAAACCCTTAAACCGGCCATCCGGGAAGGCATCTACAAGAACCGGCAGTACATTTACTAAATTCTGCCGGGAAAAAGCTTCTTCGGATATACGAAAAAGCAGCTTTCAATCCTGGAGAGGATATTAAACAAGGAAGCAATGACGGTTTAATATCCTCGGAAGGAAAAAAGAAAGCTGTTTTTTCATATGTACAGAGACGACCATTTCTTTGCGGACTTCCGGCGAAATTGTATTTTTGTAGCCCCTTTATTGAACGGATGTATGGGTGAACCGATCACAACGGAAATCAGGCCGGAAACTGCCATTTTAATCGGGGTAGCCGGGCAGCACCAGGATAACGCGGAGGTGGAGGATTACCTGCGTGAACTTGCTTTCCTGACGGAAACTGCCGGGGCCATTCCGGAGCGAACCTTTATCCAGCGGCTTGATTACCCCGACCCGCGTACTTTCGTTGGAAGCGGTAAGCTGGCCGAGATAAGGGATTATGTCCAGGGAAATGAAATAGACCTGGTCATTTTCGATGATGAGCTTAGTCCATCCCAGCTCCGGAACATTGAAAGGGAACTCAATTGCAGGATACTGGACCGCACCAACCTGATCCTCGATATTTTTGCACGCAGGGCAAAAACTGCTCATGCAAAGACCCAGGTCGAACTGGCACAGTATGAATACCTGCTGCCAAGGCTGACGCGAATGTGGACCCACCTTGAGAGGCAGAGAGGGGGAATCGGACTGAGGGGACCCGGGGAAACGGAGATCGAAACGGACCGCAGGATCATCCGTGACAAGATCTCCAGGCTGAAGGAAGACCTGAAACGGATCGACAGGCAGAAATCCATCCAGCGCAAAAACCGCGGCAAAATGGTCAGGGTTGCCCTGGTCGGTTATACAAACGTCGGGAAGTCAACCCTGATGAATGTACTCAGTAAGTCAGACATTTTCGCCGAAAACAAGCTCTTCGCCACCCTTGATACCACGGTACGCAAGGTGGTGATTGAAAATCTTCCCTTCCTTCTGTCCGATACCGTGGGATTTATCAGAAAACTGCCTCACACGCTGGTCGAGTCGTTCAAATCAACGCTTGATGAGGTCCGCGAATCGGACATACTCCTGCACGTTGTGGATATTTCCCATCCCGGTTTCGAGGAGCAGATCGGGATCGTTAACCAGACATTGCATGAAATCGGGGCAAGCGAGAAGCCCACCTACATCGTTTTCAACAAAACCGATGCCTTCCGTTACATCGTTAAGGAGGAAGACGATCTCAGTCCCCCGACATCAGAAAACATGAGCCTGGATGATCTAAGAAAAACCTGGATGGCACAGAGTAACGGGCAGTGCGTGTTCATCTCTGCAAGGGAACAGGACAATATTCAGGAGATCCGGGACCTGCTTTACGAAAAGGTAAGGGAGATACACACCCAGCGTTATCCCTATAACGACTTCCTCTACTGATCCGACCCGCAGTTCCTTCTAGCGGGACTTGATGCTATCCTTTTACCAGTCCCTTTTCAACCAGGTATTCGGCGATCTGGATCGCATTGGTGGCGGCTCCTTTCCGCAGGTTGTCCGAAACGATCCACAGGTTCAGGCACTTCGGCCTTGATTCGTCCCTGCGTATCCTTCCCACGAAAACATCGTCCTTTCCCTCGGCCAGGCGGGGCATGGGGTAGACATTGTTCAGCACGTCATCCATTACCACCACACCCGGGGTGTCGGAGAGCAACTGGTGAACATCGGCAAGATCAAAATCTTTTGCGAATTCCAGGTTCACGGATTCCGAATGGCCTCCGATGACGGGGACCCGTACAGCCGTGGCGGTGCACATGATGGAGTCGTCGCGGAGAATCTTGCGTGTCTCGTTGACCATTTTCATTTCCTCCTTGGTATACCCGTTTTCAAGGAACACGTCGCAATGCGGAAGGCAGTTCATATCGATCGGGTGGGCATAGGCACGGGGACCCTCGACGCCAGCCCGTTCATTTTTCAGCTGCTGCACCGCCTTGACCCCGGTCCCGGTTACCGACTGGTAGGTGGAAACCACGATGCGCCGGATGGTATAGGCCCTGTGAAGCGGGGCAAGCGCCATGACCATCTGGATCGTCGAACAGTTCGGGTTGGCAATGATCCGGTCATCCGGTCCCAGTACATCCGCGTTGATCTCCGGCACGACCAGCCGTTTGGTCGGGTCCATCCTCCATGCGGAGGAATTGTCGACTACCACGGTACCCACTTCGGCAAAAGCCGGTGCCCACTGGGTGGAGGTACCTCCGCCGGCTGAAAAAATGGCGATATCGGGTTTGTTGTCGATGGCAGTCTGCATGCCGATCACCTTGTGTTTCTTCCCCATGAAAAGGATTTCCCTGCCTACCGATTTTTCGGAAGCAACGACATAAAGGGTTGAAACAGGGAAGTTCCTTTCTTCCAGGACTTCCAGCATAACGGTGCCGACGAGCCCGGTCGCACCAACAACGGCAACTTTCATTTTTTACGATTTAAAAGAATTTGACAATAAAAAATTACAATTTATCAGACCTGCAAAATTTGAAATAATATTTTAAAATGAAAAGGCTGTTCCTGATTTTTTTAGGATTCCCGTCAATTACCTTTGCCCAGTTGTGTTTCGACTTTGAATCGGGAATGCCTGCGGACTGGAAACAGAGCAGGGTTTCGGCCTGGATTACTTCGGGAACGGACCCGCTCTGCGGCAGTTACTCCCTGTGGCACTGCCTGGATGATTCCATTGGCGGGGAGGACCGGATCTCCTTTGCTTACGACAGCCTTATGCTCACGGATTCGGCCACGACCACCTGGCAGTTTGCCCTTCGCCACGCCTATGCGCCCTCCTCATCAAATAAATGGGCCGTATTCCTCCTGTCCTCGCAGGATGAGGAGCAAATGAGACCAGGGGGGAAAACAGAGGCGGTGGTGCTGGGAGTTAACTTCAATGGCTCGGATGATCTGCTGAAGCTATGGAGGACCCGAGAAGGGGAAGCCGTTGTAATTGCAGAAACGGATCTGGACTGGCAGGAAGAGATTGGCACGGGTGCGGTATTGCTGAGGATCAGGAGGGAACAGGGGGGGAAGTGGACGATCGAACTCGGCCGTGGATCAGGGACTGCCTGCAGTGAAAACACGTTTTGGGAAGCGGTCGGGGAGGGGGAAGACTCCGCATCGATAAGCCCGGGATATTTCGGTATCTATTACCGTTTTTCATCCAGGCAGGACCGGAAGCTCTGGTTTGACGGACTTTGCATCCGGGGGGTCTTCATCCCCGATACGGTACCTCCCTGCATAAAGGGCTTCCGGCTGCTGGATGAACATACCATCAGGGTATGGTTTTCGGAAAACCTGGCAATGCCTGATGCACTTTCGGGGCAAAGGTATGTGATCCTGCCCGGCGAACGGGCAGCGGATTCAGTATGGCCCGTAGATGATAATACGCTTGACCTGGTCTATCGCAATCCCTTCCCAATGGGGAGCCCTCAGACGCTAAGGATTCGGGACATCGCGGACCTGAAAGGCAATTTATCAGGGACCCTTGAGGTGGAATTCACCTGGTACAGGGCGGTCCCCGGGGATGTGGTCTTCAACGAGATCATGTATGACCCGGTCCCCGAAATTGCCCTGCCCGGTTATGAATACATTGAATTGTTCAACCGGAGCGGATTTCCGCTGGAAATGGGCGGCTGGACCCTGCATGCGGGAGAAAAGGCCATGGCATTGCCGGACTTCTCATTCCCCCCGGGAGATCCGCTGCTTTTGTGCTACGGGGGAACCGGGGAACTCTATGGCGAGGCGTTGCACGCACTCGATGTCCTGCCGTCCAGGACCTTCCTGGCGAACGAGGGAACAGCTCTGGCCCTGCTTGATAAGGATTCCGTGCTCATCGACTGGATGGAGTATTCACCCCTCATGCATACGGGTGAATATTTTGCCGAAGGGGGATGGTCGCTTGAAAGGATCGATCCCGACCGGACCTGTCACGGGGATGACAACTGGAGCACCAGCAGAGGCGTGAAGGGAGGCACGCCGGGTATGGAAAACGCTGTAAGGGGGATTAACCCGGACCGTACATCCCCGGACATCCTGTCGGTCTTTGTCCAGGATCCGCATAACATCATCGTGGAATTCAGCGAGGTGATGGACCGGCAATCCGTAATGCGGGAAAATGCATGGCACACCGGCGGCGGAATGGGCGGGCCGGATTCCATCAGTCTTCAGTCCCCCCGGAACCGGGTCCTGACCCTGTGGTACAGGCAGGGACTGGTGCCAGGGAGGGAATATTACCTGGAAGCCCGGGGCGAAATAGAGGATTGCTCGGGTAACGGCCTGCCGCAGGGCATGAAGACCCGCTTTGCCATGCCCGTGCCACCGGTAGGGCCGGATATCTTCCTTTCCGAGATACTCTTCAATCCCCGGCCCTGGTGCCCGGATTTCATCGAAGTATTCAACGGAGGGAATCAGACTTTCGACCTTGCGGACCTGAGGCTGGCAAACCGGGATCCGGAAAGCGGGGGGATTGTATCTGCGGACCGGGTCATTACGGGGCACCGCCTGTTCTATCCGGGCGATTACCTTGTTTTAACCAGCGATCCGGAGGAACTCAGAAGTTTTTACACGGTATATGACCCCGCTTGCCTTGTGAAAGTCCCGTCCATGCCGCAGATGGGCGATGTGGAAGGATCCGTGCTTGTACTGGATGCATACCTGGAGGTGATGGATGAAATGAACTATGACCGGGGTATGCACCACCCCCTGTTGGCCTCCGACGAAGGCGTTTCGCTTGAAAGGATCAGTTTTGACATCGGCGCTGAAAACCGCTTTAACTGGCATTCGGCTTCGTCCACGGAAGGCTGGGGGACCCCCGGCCGGGAAAATTCGCAGTCCGGCGAAGCAATCGCGGAAAGCGAAGGATTTGAAGTGGGACCGGAAGTATTCACCCCCGATATGGATGGGGTGGATGATGTTTTGTTGATCAGGTACCGTTTCGGAAGCCCCGGCCTCAGGGCCAGGATCCTGGTCGTCGATCCCAGGGGGCGGCTGGTAAGGGTGATTGCCCCGGGGGAATTGCTGGGGACCGAAGGCTTCTATACCTGGGACGGCACAGACAGGGAGGGGCGCAGGGCACGGACGGGCCTGTACCTGGTCCTGGCGGAAGTTAACGGACCGGCTAAGGAGACCCGGCGGTACAGGAAAACCTGTGTGCTGGCTACAGGCCGCTGATCAGTTCCTTCATGATCATGGTCATCTGGGGCTCGGCCTTTGAGGCCACACCGGTAACATCCTCCAGGCTGACTTTTACGATCTTCCCGGGAACGCCGAGATCGGTGATGATGGAGATCGCAAAGCAGGTAATGCCCATCTGGCGGGCAACGATGGTCTCGGGTACGGTCGACATGCCGACGGCATCCCCCCCGATGATCCGGAAGTATTGGTATTCCTTCGGGGTTTCCAGGGTGGGACCCGTAACGGCCACGTAACATCCCTGGCGGACGGGAAATTGGTGTTCCCGGCCGATCTGCAGGGCACGTTCAATGAGTCCACTGTCATAGGTTTCACTCATGTCAGGGAAACGGTCCCCGAATTCGGGATCATGCCTTCCGATCAGGGGATTGGGGATGAGATTGATGTGGTCATTCAGGATCATCAGGTCGCCGATCTCCTGTTCCGGGTTTATTCCCCCGCTGGCATTGGATACAAAAAGATGAGAAATGCCCAGGTATTTCATAACACGTACCGGGAAGGTGATCTGCTGGGGAGTATACCCTTCGTAATAATGGAAACGTCCCTGCATGGCTATGATCCCTTTCCCGTTAAGGGTGCCGAAAATCAGTTTCCCATGGTGGCTTTCAACGGTCGAGACGGGAAAATTCGGAATGTCCTCGTATTCAAGCACGGTTGCCACGTCAATCTCCTTGACCATGCCTCCCAGTCCCGTCCCCAGGATGATGCCGACACGGGGAACAACATCAGTCCTTTTTTTTATGAAGGATACTGTCTCTTTTATTGTCTCTGACATAATTACGTATGTGGTTGTTTAAGTTTTCACGGTCCTCGTTCAGGACGCCGATCCCGACGGGGACATAATACATCCTCTCGCGGATGGAGGCCTCAATATTAGTAAATTTTCTCAACCTGGTGGCATCTTTTTCGGTGGTGAATATGAGCTTATTTTCGCCCTCCATATCCCGGTAGGCCTGAACGATCCGGTCCAGGTCCCTGTTCGAGAAATCGTGGTGGTCGGGGTAAGTAATTTCCAGAATGTGAGTGGAAATGCTCCGGAGATGTTTCTTGAACAGGCGGGGACCCGCAATGCCGGTAACCATCAGGATGAGGGACCTGGAGGCTTTCATTTCTGCAAGGCTCATGGGGTTTTCATTGTCGCTGAACACGGGCAGGGGTTGACCGTAGGTGAGTTTCGTAAAGAACAGATGCTGGAACGGGAAAAGCTTCAGGTCCTTGACGATGATCCTGCGTTCAATGGGTTTCAGCCTGTCGGGGCATTTGGTGACCAGGATAATGTTCGCCCTGCGCCTTTCGTAGGCCTGTTCCCTCAGGCGTCCGGCTGGCAGAAGATGGTCTTCCCAGATCGGCCTGTTGAAATCGATCAGCAGGATCGACAGTCCGGGTTTAACATACCGGTGCTGGTAGGCATCGTCGAGCAGGATCACGTCCAGGTCCGGGATCCTTTTCATCAGTTCCCGGATCCCGTTGACCCTCCTGCGGTCAACGGCAACCTCGATCTCCGGGTATTTATTTTTGATCTGGACGGGTTCGTCCCCGATGTCGGGGACTTCGGGATCGGGACCGGCGAGTATGAAATTCCTGGTTTTTCGCCTGTATCCCCTGCTGAGGGTGGCAACCCTGAATTCATCCTTCAGCAGTTCAACCAGGTATTCGATATGAGGGGTTTTGCCCGTTCCCCCGACGGTTATGTTACCGACCGAGATGACCGGGATGGGGAATTCGACCGACCGGATGATCTCATAATTGAACAGGGTATTGCGGATCCAGACGATCAACCCGTAGAACAGGGAGAAGGGATAAAGCAGGATGCTGTAGTTATTTCTGGCTGGCAGGGGCATAACGATCGGCTTTCCCGCGCATAAGCTCAGTACAGTTCAAACTTGAACGGGAGCCTTGCCTGTATTCCGAAGGCTCCTTCAATCTCATAAAGCGTCTGGAAATAGGGGTAGAACTGTCCGAGTTCGCGGCGGACGATTTTAGCTCTGGTGTTTTCTGCAAGTTCCCGGAGGAACTGGTCAATCGGGTTTTCCAGTTTAGGCAGGTCGATGACACGGTATTTTTCCAGTCCCGCCATAGAAGCCGCAACCCCGATGGCATCCCGGAGTCCCCCGTACCTGTCGATCAGCCCGATCTCCAGGGCGTTCTCACCGCTCCAGACACGTCCCCCTCCGATGGCATCCACCTCTTTCCTGGTCATGCGCCTGCCATCGGATACTTTTTCAACAAATGAATCGTAGGTATCATCCACCATGCCCTGCATAACGGTTCGTTCTTCAGCCGTGAGGGACCGGAAGGGAGTCCCGATATCGGCATGAGGATTGGTTTTGGCGACATCTATGGTAATACCGAGTTTTTTATTCATAAAACTCTGTATGTTGGGAAGCATGGCGAACACCCCGATGGAACCGGTAACCGTGGTAGGCTGGGCAAGGATGGTATCGGCCGGTGCCAGGATGTAATAACCACCCGAAGCGGCGACGTCACCCATCGATGCAACCAGGGGTTTGGTCTTGCTGGCCAGGTCAATCTCCCGCCATATGATGTCCGAGGCAAGTACCCCGCCTCCCCCGGAATTCACCCTGAACACAATGGCTTTGATGGAGCTGTCCCTCCTGGCCTGACGAATGGCCTTCGAGATCCTTTCGGAACTGATGGTCCCTTCCCCGGTATTGCCCAGCAGAATATCCCCGGAGGCATAAACGACGGCGATCTTATCCTGGGCGATGCCCTTGTAGTCCCGCTTGGCCGGAACTTTGGTGTATTTCCTGAGACTGATCGCCCTGGGATCCTTTTTCGGAGAGGTCCCGGTAAGTTCCCTGAGCACATCGATCAATTCATCCTTGTAGAGCATGCCGTCGATAAGTCCGTAGTCAAGAGCATCTCCGGCCATCCGGATGGTAAGTGCATCCGCCTGCCGGTTCAGGAATTCCGGTTTCAGTCCCCTTTGTTCACAGATGCCCGCAAGCATATGATCCCAGATCGAACCCATCCAGGCGAGGACCTGCTGGCGGTTCTCGGGACTCATTTTTTCATTCGTATAGGGTTCGACAAAGCTTTTATAATCGCCGTGGCGTATGACCTGGGCCTCTATCCCGAGCTTGTCCAGCGCCCCTTTAAAGAATAAAATCTGGTATCCCAGTCCCGTGAAGAAAAAATTCCCCTCCGGGTTCATGTAAAGGCTGTCTGCAACCGATGCCAGGTAATAGGATTTCTGGGTGTAGAAATCGGCGAATGCCACGATGAACTTCCCCGACTTCTTGAAATCCAGCAATGCATTCCGGATCTCCTCGGTTGTGCCAATCCCGGCCGCGATGGAAGTAAGTTCCAGGTATATCCCGGCAATGTTATCGTCCTTTTTCGCCTTGCTGATGTTATCGAGAATATCGTTCAGTCCCATTTCACGAACGATCGAGAACTGCGTCGGAAGAAAATACAGAGGTGTTTCCACGGTCCGGTCCACAATCCTGTCCTTCAATTCCACATACAGGATGGTATTGGGTTTCACGTCAACGGGCTTCTCGGCTGTGGAGGCGGCAATAATGATGATGATCAGGAAAAAGAAAAGCAGTGCACTCAGGAAAATCCCGGTAAAAGTGGCAAGGGTATAGGTTAGAAAATTTTTCATGGTACTTTTGTATGGCTAAGGACCAAAGATATATAAAAAAAATGCACAGGCTTGTCATATCAACCGGAAGCAACCTGGGGGACCGGATGGAGAATCTGAAATCCGCTGCAGCGCTGATTGAAAACAGGATTGGCGGCATTAAAAAATCCTCGTCCGTCTATGAATCCCGGGCATGGGGATACCGGAGTGAGCAGCTTTATTACAACCAGTGCCATGAACTGGGTACGGAACTCGGGCCGGGCGAATGCATGGACAGGATCCTTGAGATCGAGCGGGAGCTGGGCAGGGAGCGGACGGGCAGGGATTATTCCGACCGGATCATCGATGTTGACATACTTTTTTACGACGACTGGGTGGTGGACCTGGAATCGCTTACCATTCCCCACGAAAGGATGCTGGACCGCAAATTCGTGCTCGTTCCCCTGGCGGAGATCCTGCCCGAGCTGGAGCATCCCGTTATCGGGAAACCGGTCCGTGAACTTGTGGAAATGTGTTCCGATCCGCTTGAATTGACCAGGATCAGCTGATGCTGCGGAGACAGGGGAAATTGGATATGCCCGAACCGTAACCCTGAAGGATATCCATCAGCTTCCTGTCCGAAGGATTATCGACACACAGGACCAGGTTTTCCTCGGCATTCGTCTCGATGAAGCGATCGATAAGGTACTCAATCCCCCCGGAGGCGAGTCCCTCTGAACCGGCTGCTGCGTGCAGCATGCTTACCCTGCCCCTGAATATCAGGAACAGTACCGTGGCAATAAGATTATTGTGATAATCGTAAGCAGCCCATATCTGCCCGCTTCGATGACGAATGGCATTTGTGGCGATCAGCCTGAGGATGGAGATCTCGTGCGGATTCAGCCTGTGCCTGTTGAACCTGTCCAGTTTGTAAGCAAACATAAGCATTTCGTGCACGGAAATATTGTTTACGAAACTGAGTTTCCCGGAGGCAGCCTGTTCAAGGCTTTTCTTTAAGGCGGGACCGTATCTTGAACGTATCTGCCGGTAGGGACGGATAAGATCAAGCTCGGCGGTATTCTGGAACCGGGCCCTGTTGGTGGCAACGACGTTGAATTTGTTCAGGCAGAGTTTCCTGAAACGGTAACCGCTGGGAATGGACCGGATGAAATGTCGGATCACCTCGGGGGAGGGGACCCGGGTGGAGAACACACCCAGTTGCCATGCAAATTCGGGTTGTTTGAGGATCTTGCGTCCAAATGACCTGCTAACCGGCAGGGGCATAACGCTTGTCTGGTCCTCCGTGGAAAGAATCTCCCAGTCGGGACACACAATGTCCAGGTACCACGACAGTGCATATACCAGTCCGTTGGGCGAAGCACTGATGCATTTGTCGTAGAACCCGGCCGACTCTGCCGGATCCTGAATATGGATCAATGGCCTCAAATCATACCTTCATCAGAAAAGCTAAAATAGGAATTATCCGCAATAATAATGTGGTCAAGCAGCTGGATATCCATGGTTTTGCTGGCATCGGCAATCTTTGAGGTAATTTTGATATCGGCGTCGCTTGGTTTCAGATTTCCGGAGGGATGGTTGTGGCAGAGAATCAGTGATGATGCCAGGCGGTCCAGTGCATTTTTCAGGATCAGCCTGACATCGATGACCGTTCCCGAAATCCCGCCCTGGCTGATCCGGATGTTGTCAATGACCCGGTTCGAACGGTTCATTAGCAGTATCCAGAATTCTTCGTGGACAAGGTCCCCGATCACGGGCTGGAGAAGGGAAAAAACATCCTGGCTGCCCGAGATCCGCAACTTCTCCTGGAGATCGGATTTTTTCCGCCGCCGCCCGAGCTCCAGGGCAGCAATGATGGTGATGGCTTTCACCGGTCCCATTCCGTTGTGTCTGACCAGGTCGGTTACACTTCTCCTGCCAAGTTCCTGTAAATTATTGTCTGCCTGTTTGAGGATCTGCCTGGCAAGCTCTACCGCCGAGGTGTCCGGTCCCCCTGATCGTATGAGTATCGCCAGCAGTTCCGCATTGCTAAGGCTTGTAATGCCTTTGGCAAGAAGTTTCTCCCGCGGCCGGTCCTCCAGTGCCCAGTCCTTGATCCCGGAACTTTTATACTGATTCATCGGATCTGTTTTTCCTTTATGCCGGATCAGTCCCGATATCGGCGCATCAGCCAGAATGATTTTATCTCAATGCCGAAAAAAAACCCCCTTCGGTCAGAAGAGGGCTGTTCCATCCTGGAATATTTAAAATTACAAACTGTTGACGTGTTTGGTGAGCTTTGATTTAAGGTTTGCAGCCTTGTTCCTGTGAATGATGTTCATTTTGGCAAGCCTGTCAAGCATCGAAGACACTTTGGGAAGCATTTCCGTTGCCGCATCTTTCTCCTTCGTGTTCCTGAAGTCCTTGACCGCATTCCTGGCCGACCTGGCATAATACCGGTTATGGTCCCTGCGCTGCTCGTTCTGCCTTATCCTTTTCTTCGCTGATAAATGATGTGCCATTATGATCTTTATTGGGCATGCAAAAATACATATTATTTTGAATTAAAAAAATAATTGAACCTTGCCCTCAGGCCTTCATAGATACTTTTTTGAACAGACCTTCTATTGTTAGAATTAACTCGCTGGAATTTAAAGGTTTGCCAAGGAATGCATCACATCCGGCCTGTTTCCATTTCTCGGATTCCGCAGAACCGGGATAGGCGCTGATTGCCACCACCGGGAGCCAGGGTTTGATCCTTTTTATTCTCCTGGTGGCCTCATAGCCGTCGAGGACCGGCATTCGGACGTCCATCAGCACAAAATTGATCGAAGGGTCCTTTTTTACGGCATTAACGGCTTTCAGGCCGTTGTTCACGCTGATGACCCGGGCCTTTGTCGGGATGAGGAACCCTTCCAGGAGAAGGAGATTGGTGCGAACGTCATCAACCACAAGGATCGTCTTTCGCTTCCAGTCCGGGTAGGATATCGGTTGAGGTTTATTTGTGTCTTCATTCCGGCGATGTCCCGGGGGTATAATATCCAGGGTAAACCGGAATGCTTTATCGCCTGTGATACTTCTTTCAGTCCACGCCCTGCCTCCAAGCCCGGATAATACTTCATCGATCTCTGAAAGCAGGGTGGCTTCAGCTTCCGGTTTCTTTCCGGAATGGACCGACTCTGTACTCATGCCCGAAGGCTCATAGACGTAAAACGATAACTGGTCCTCCTTCCCAAGCTTATATCCGAATTCGATACTACCCCTGCGGGCGTAACGCATTATATGTTCCAGTATCCTGTTAAAAATGAACCTGATTTTATCGGGATCCGTATGGACCATGAAATGTTCCAGCGAACCGGGAGTGTTCAGGATAAGGAGGATTTCGCCGTAATGTTTGTCCAGGAGTTCCTCCTGGCAGAGCCGGTGGATTTCCCTGAGGCACTTGTATATGTAAAAATCCTTTTTCACGCCCCGGTTCAGATGCCGTGGATAAGCAAGATACAAAACTGGCCGGATTACTGGAAATCCCTGGAATGATATCTGTTACTGGGAATGGTGATTTGAATCACCTCGTCCCGGGACTGGCCGGATTTTCAACCTTAATTAAGATGGTTTTTTTGCAAAAACCGTAATGCTGTATATCCCGGGACCATCCTGCCGGTTCAGTTCTTCGGTTACTCCGTACCTGTCGGTGATCTCCCGAGGCAGTTCAATTTTCCTTTTTTTCATGACCGTTACATCACTGAACCCGGTTTCACTGACGATTTCCAGGTACCTGTCCTCCGTGAGTGCACCGGCCACGCAGCCCGCATACATTTCCGCTTCCTTCAGCAGTGCTGCCGGGAGGATCCCGTCGGTAACGATGTCCGAAACGCTCAGGTGTCCCCCCGGCCTGAGGATCCGGAAGGTCTCAATGAAGGCGGTGGCTTTATCGGGAGCCAGGTTGAAAACACAGTTGCTTACGACCACATCCGCGGTATCGCCTTCAAGTCCCGTGTTTTCAATTTCTCCCAGGTGGAATTCAACATTCTTAACGCCCAGTTTCAGGGCATTTTCCCGGGCTTTATCCACCATTGCAGCAGTCATGTCAATCCCGATGACCCTGCCTTTTTCACCCGTTTCCCTGGCTGCGATGAAACAATCGTTGCCTGCACCGGAACCCATGTCGACCACCGTATCCCCGGGGCGGATAAAAGCATATGCTGTGGGAAGTCCGCATCCGAGTCCCATGTCAGCCTCCGGAACATAACCCGCCACGGAGCTGTAATCATCCGACATGATGGAATAATCGAGCCTGTCACTGCATCCGCAGCCACAGGAACCTGCCCCTTTATTGCTTTGTACGGCGGCAATGCCCGCGTACTTTTCACGCACCATTTTTTTGAAGTCTTCAGGAGTTTCCATAAGATTTATATTTTGTATTTCGTAAAAATACGAAATACTATACAAAAAACTACTCCAGGTCAAGAAATTCTGAAAAATATTTCCTGGCTTTTTCCCAGGCTTCCCGGTTCAGGCAGTACATGATCCTGGGGGGACGGATTGTCCCCTGGATGAGCCCGGCCTGCTTTAATTCCTTGAGATGCTGGGAAAGGGTGGAACGGGCAATGGGCAGGATCTCGGCGAGATCACCACTGTAACAGCAAGACTGTTCGGAAAGCAGTTTCAGGATATAAATGCGCACCGGGTGGCTCAGTGCCTTAGCATACCTGGCCAGCTCGATCTGTTCCCCTGTGATATGTCCGTCGGGTTTGTATTCCTCCATTTACGCTTACGATGATATCCAAAATTAATAAACCCGGGGGAGAAGCCGCCAGGTTGTGGATGAATATTCTTCATAGCTGGTGAACATTTCTTTCAGCTGCAGTTCTTCGTAACGGATCTTGAAAAACAGGTTGATAACCAGGACCGCGAGTATAAGGATGCGCAGCCGTGAAGCTTCTGTCAGGACGAGAGGAATGAATATGAGCAGAAGGGCCGCGTACATCGGGTGCCTGATCCACCTGTAGGGACCGCTGGTCACCATGCGGCCCGAAGGCAGTACGTCCGGCGCCGCATTCAGGTTGTTCCAGCCTATGGCCACGAGGGACCAGAAGCCGAGGACCAGGCCGGCCAGGTAAAAGATCCAGGCATACCACCGGAAGGGCCAGACCGGACCGCTCAACAGGAGAAAGGCCAGGGCTGCATACTGGATCAGGAACAGGGCGAAAGCCCTCCGGGTTTTAACGTAAATGAATCTCATGCCGGGATGCACCATTTTTCTGAATGCCAAAAGTACCTGATTAATATCAAATGTTTGCGGTCGAAAAAAGAAAAACCGCCCGGAATAACACCAGACGGCTGTTCATTATGGTTTGCGACTGTTTCTTATTTGATGGCAATCTGCCTCGCGGGTTTTACCTTCGCTTCTTCTTTCTTCGGGATGTTCACATAGAGTATCCCGTTTTTATGGGATGCACTGATCTTTTCGGAATCCACCAGCTCGGACAGGTTGAATGAACGGCTGAAACTTTCGTAGCCGAATTCCCTGCGGGTATAGTGATCCTGGTTTTCTTCACGGTTTTCTTCTCTTACCGATGCGATCGTAAGAACATGGTTGTCCAGGTCTATACTGAAATCCTTTTTTTCGAGTCCCGGGGCGGCTACCTCGATGGTGTAGGCCTCGTCCCCTTCGTTAACATTCACCGCTGGCAGGCTTTTAAAACCATTCCTGCGGTAATGAACCGGGTAAAAATCCATTCCGAAGAATTCATCGAAAAGGCCCGGGTAAGTTCTGTTAATTCTTGCTAACATGGTATTGTCCTCCATTATTATTAAACATTTGTTTTTGTGTTCCGGGGGATTCCATGCAAAGCACATGCCATCGCATTCCGAAAGTCAAAATCCGGGAAGATGGTGCCATAATGGCACTCATATGAATAAAAAAATGTCAGAATGACATGAAAAGCTATATTCTGGAGCTTTTCAGACCTTCATCGACCCACTGATCTTCCGGTTCAGGAGGATGAAAACCAGGAGGACCACGATGAACTGGGAAAGGCAGGTCATTACGCTGAAGGGATTAAAGGGATTGTACCAGGCTTCCGGGGCAAAAACGGTGGCGGAGAGGAACATCCACCAGATCAGCAGGGCAAGTGCCAGGAAGGGGATCCCCAGCCGGATGCTGAGTGACCAGGCCCGCCCTACTTTCCAGTCCCCCTTAATGGAATTGATATCGGCTGAGATCAGGGGTATTTTATTACGGATGATGGCAAAGGCGATGAATGCGCCGGAAATCATCAGTCCTATTCCCCAGACAAAATCCTGGTTGCTCAGGAAGTTCAGGTTTCTTGCAGAGGGAAGTCCCATCAGGTAAACCACCAGCACTACGATGCCGATGGCCTGCGATCTTTTCATTCCCGTGTCAAGCAGCACCCTGGTGGAAAGTTCGAACATGGAAATAAGGGAGGAAAAACCGGCAAAGGTCAGCCCGAGAAAGAAGAGGACTGCGAGGGGGGATCCCATGGTCATCCGGGCAAAAAGCTGGGGCATCCAGATGAAGGTCAGTCCCGTTGAGGCCGGTCCGCTTGTACGCATGACCTCGAGGGTTTCGGTTCCGCTCATGCCCATTTCGTTCTGGAGGACAGAAAACACCGTTCCGAAGATCATGATGGCGGCCAGCAGTGATACGGTATTGTTGCCGATGCCGGTAATGAAGGCGTTCTTTACGAGCCCGTGCCGGCTTTGCATATAGGCGGCATAGGTAAGGAACAATCCCCATCCCGCACCCGTGTCCCATGCATTCTGCGTCAGGGCGGCCAGCCAGGTGGAAGGTTGCCTGAGCTGGTCCCACTGGGGGGTAAAAAGGTATTTTATTCCTTCCCCGGACCCGGGCAGGGTGACAGCCCTGCCGACCGAGAGCAGAACAATGGCCAGGAGGACCGGGATGAGCACCTTGTTCACTTTTTCGATCGAGCGTATGCCTTTCCAGATGGCAAGTGCCCCGAGCACGACCGCGAGGGAATGGAAAAGGAAAGGCCAGCCGCTTTCCTGGTAATGGTTCCAGACAGCCATGGCATCGGGGATTGTATCCGGGAGGGAATGGGTAAGGGTATAGGTGAAATAATAGAGGCACCATCCGACTATAACGGCATAAAAGAAAGAAATCGCGGTGGATACAAAAGCCACGAATGTCCCCATCCAGGCCAGTTTCCTTCCCACCGCCTTCAGGAATATGCCGATGGCGCCCGACCGGAATTTCCTTCCCAGGGCATATTCGGCGATAATCAGGGGAATGCTCCAGATAAAAAGGAATACCAGCCAGGCCAGCAGGAAAGCACCGGCACCCTGGTCCCCCCCGGCCTGGGCGGCGATCCTGGGGAACCTCCAGATATTTCCTGTTCCAACGGCTATTCCGAGGGCCGATAGCAGGAGTCCCAGGCGCGATGAAAACCGCTGGTTTACAGACTGGTCAAGCTGTTCCGGCATAAAGGAAGAACAAGGGATTAACGATCAAAGATCTGTATGGGATTGATGAATGCATTGCTCAGGGGATCCGGAATGCCGGTTTTTTCGCTTGACTTCGGGTTAATGCTCATGACAGGGAAACTGGATTTGTTGATGATCTCCTGGGCGGTCGAGCCGATGAAGAACTCGGTGAAGTTCAACTCCTGCTGTGTCATGATCATGACCAGTTCCCCCTTCAGCTCCGCGACCGCCTTGTTCAGGCGCTTGTAAAGGTTCTCCCCGCTGAATGGAATGAGCCTTACACCGCAGCTGACGTCCAGTTTTTCAAAGGTATTCCGGATCTCATCCAGGCGCTGGATGAACTTGATCTCGATGCTTTTGCGGTCATCCGGAAGGAATGAAATGACGGTTATCCTGGCATTCAGCATCTTTGCCATGATAATGGCATTCGAGGCTTTGATTATGGTCTGTTTGGTCAGGTCCAGAGGAAGGATGATGTGTGAGCAGCCCGGGTGTTTCGGCTTATTGCGAAGTGTTATGACCGGCACCTGGGCCTGCTTGATGATGTGCATGGTATTGGTACCGGCGATGTTCTTCTTCATGTCGGAAGAATCGGTCCTGCCCATAATAATGATATGGGCGGCGGTTTTGCGGGCAGCTTCGATGATCCTGTCATAAACCTTGCCCTTCAGGACGGTCCGCGTAAAGGAAAGCTTTGCGGGAACCAGGTGTTTTTCTGCCAGTTCGTCCAATTTTTCAGAGGCTCCCAGCCGGATCATTTCCCTTTGTTTGTCACTGATGACGATCCGGTAAAGCGTGGATTCCTCCTCCAGGATGTGCAGCAGGTGAAGCCTGGCATTCAGCGATTTTCCGACCGCTACGGCGTACTCAAGTGCTGATTCCGATTCGGGGAGGAAATCCAGCGGTATCAGAAGGTTCAATGGTTCAGGCATTTTATTTCAGGTTAAACAGGTGATTATCGTATAAATTATGCCGGTCACCGGGTCATCCGGCCCCAGCTGGAAAAGGGGTTGTCAACCACGATCCGCTGCTGCCTTGTTGCGAGCTCGTATCCGACCAGGAAGCACAGGTCACTGACCTTCCGGAGTTTTGTAAAATTGATCCGGTCGTAATTGTCCGTGACCTTATGGTAATCAACATGGACCCCGGTTGAATAAAACAGTACCGGTATGTTATGCCGGGCAAAATTAATGTGATCACTGCGGTAATAATACTGGTATGGATGATCCGGGTCATTCAGGCTGGTATCGGTATGCATCCCCATTCTGTCCGCCATCTCATAGTGAATCTGCACCAGATCGGAACTCTGTTGTCCGCCGATGATGCCGATGGAATCCATTCCGAGGACACTGACTCTTTCGCCGTGTATCATCCCCCGGTCCCGTTCTGTGCGGACTGCCCCGATCATGTCCAGGTTCAGGTCCGCTACGGTATTTTCAAGCGGGATCAGCGGATGTTCCGAATAATATTCCGACCCGAACAGTCCGATCTCCTCGCCGGAGACCCAGAGTATCAGCACGGATCTTTTAAGATTTTTTTGCTCGGCAACAAAGGCCTGCCCTATCTCCAGCAGGGCAACGGTGCCGGAAGCATTATCGTCTGCCCCATTATAAACCCCGCCGTTCTCTGCCGTGCCGAGATGGTCGAAATGTGCCGTATATACGATCACTTCCTTTTTCAGTTCAGGATCGCTTCCCTCGATCAGTCCCGCTATATTGGGCACCTTTTTTTCATCAATCCTGTACGTGGCCTTTATGTCCACATTCACCCGGGGGATTTCAAATGAAACCGGCCTGAGGTGGCTGTCGATGGAATCCTGGAGGCCTGCCAGGGAATTCCCGGTCGGCTTCAGGATTTCTTCTGCCACATCCCGGTGAATGAAAATGATCTTTGTTCTTATTTCCGGCATGTAACGGTTCTGGCCATCTTCCAGTTCCTTCACATACCTGGAGCGGCCGAGGTACCTGGCCATGCCGCTTGAGGCTTCCTCAAGGGACCGGTAGCCTGATTTCGGATCCTGGACGATCAGGACGGCTTTTGGCATTCTCATGCTCAGTCCGGGTATCTTGTAACGGAAGGACCTTAGCTCCATCCAGTTGCGGTTGGCCAGCAGGTTCTTATTCCCGGCCTCATCCATCGGTCCCCTGTTTAAAATCAGCACGATCTTGTCTGTAAGATCCACTCCCTCAAAATCATCGTAATCATCCTCCCTGGAGTAAATGCCATAGCCTGCAAATACGACATTCCCGCTGATCTCCATGTGATCGGAATCCGGGTTCAGCAGGTAGAACGGGTAATTCAGGGGATTTCCCGTTTTCCTTCCCCGGCTAACGGTAATGCTGGAATTCGCCTGATCCATTTCCCTGGTGACCAGGGTATATTCCTGGAAATAATCCCCGTTGTCATCGATGGCTTTCAGCCCGATCTTCCTTGCATTTGCTGCAATGTAATCCGCCGCCCGGTCAAGTCCCGGTTTCCCGGTTGCCCTTCCTTCCATATCATCCGAAGCAAGAACGGACATATAATTTTGCAGGTCCGGTATGTCGATGCATTTTAGTCCCGATTCCTGCGGATGGACCGCACAGGAAAACATGAAACCCGCTGAAAGGAGCAGGCCGATCCGCTTAAGGCCCTTTTTCATGATCATGTGCCTGGTTAAAATATCACTAAAAATAATGGAAATTATTGAAAGGAAGGGCCAGGCTTTGGCAGATCTGATATTATACCATAACTTAAGTGGCTTAATCTTTTACGATGATGGAAAGAACGGTACTGGTAACCGGTGCCTCCGGCAACCTCGGGAACGCGGTCGTAAGGAAATTCCTCGAACAGGATTTCCGTGTGGCAGCCCTTGATAGCTCTGCGCATAAAACCCTCGGGGGAACATCAGGGCGGCTCAGGTCTTTTGCTGTTGACCTGGGCGATGAAACCCGGGTCAGGGAAGTGCTCGATGAGGTATACGGGCAGTTCGGCAGCATTGAAATGGCTGTTTTAACAGTGGGAGGATTTGCCATGGGAAGGCTGGCCGAAACGGGAATGGAGGATATGGACAGGATGTACCGCCTGAATTTCGTAACGGCATTCAACCCGGCCAGGCAGTTATTTGCACGGATGGAGGGACAGAAGGGAGGGGGACAGCTGGTTTTCATCGGTACACGCCCGGCACTGCAGCCGGAGCAGGCGAAAAGCATGGTTGCCTACGCCCTGAGCAAGTCCCTCCTGTTCAGGCTGGCCGAGGTGATTAATGCCGATGGAAGGAAGCAGGGCATTTCAGCAAGCGTCGTGATACCCAGTACGATGGATACTCCCCAGAACCGTTCGGCCATGCCGGATGCCGATTTTTCGAAATGGGTCACACCGGACGAAGTGGCCGAAAATATCCTTCACCTGGTCTCCCCGGCCGGCGGGAAACTCAGGGAAAGCATCCTTAAGGTTTACGGGGATTCCTGAGAAGGGCGTATGCTGCGTCAGCTCAGAACCAGTAACGGACGCCGATCCCCCCGCCCATTTCGAACTGGGTGTCGGGGATGATCTGGAGACCGGGGACTAATTCTATAAAGACGTCGAGCGGCGTTCCGTCGAACAGGTAGTCGAGGCCAACCGGCACCCGGGCGCCAAGCGAGACATACGGACCGAAACCAACCCGGGCCCCTCCCCCGAAATACAGGGGTAACTGTCCCTTTTCAACAGGTATGACATCAAAGACATGCCAGAGGTAGTCGGCATGCAGATGGAACCATCCGTTTGACATTGACCATGCCACCCCGGCATCGATGGCATCGTTCGAACTGAGCCAGGTTTTTCCGCTCAGACCGGTGGGCTCACCAATGATAGCACCCGCACCCATTCCGCTGTCCTGGGCTGACAGGCCCAGGGTAGCAATACCGAGCACTGCGACTATTATCAACTTTTTCATAAGGCTTTATTTGCTTTTGATGTGCATTTAAAAGATGTTCATTTAAAATTAACGAACGCGAAATTCAGAAATTTCGTATTGCCTATTCGATCCTAAAGACAAGGAAATATCCGGAGGGTTGTATCGGGACTTTAATCCGAACCGCTCATAAGGTACTGTATAAGCTGGCGGTAATTTTGATCGGAAGGATAATATTCCACGAGCTTTTCCGCATATTCCAGGGCTTCCTTCCGCTTGCCCAGTTCCTGGTTGAAGGTGGAAAGGGAAAAAAGCAGGTCGCGGTCATAGGGATTTTCCCGGAGTGCCCCGGTAAGGAAGGCAACCGCCTTGTCCGGTTTGCCCGTGGAATGAAGCCCGACCCCGTAAACGTAGGCGTACCTTGCGTTCCCGGGTTCCAGGCGGGAGGCCCGTTCGAGGTATGTCATAGCCTCCTCGTGGGCGCCGCGGCGGACAAGGTTAAGGCCCAGGGCATAATTCACGGCAGCCATATCCGGATCCCGCTTAAGGGCATTCCTAAGCACCTGCTCGCCCTCCCGGTCCCGGTTCATGACCCGGTACAGATCGGCCAGGTTGACGTAGGCCGTGGTCAGGGCCGGCTCGATTTCAATGGCCTTCCGGTAAGAAGCTTCGGCCCCGGCATAATCTCCTCGGTTCAGGGCAAGGATCCCGAGGTTCATATGGGCCGAGGGATGATCCGCATTGATCATCTGGGTACGGATGTATTCATCGGTCACTTTCTGGCGCTGCCTGAGACCTGCCTTGCCAAAGTACTGGTCGGGCAGGCGGGCAAGCTGGAAGGCCGCGATGGTCCGGATCAGCCTGACCGAATCGCTCAGCCTGGGGACGGCCAGCTCAAGCAGGGTGTTATCGTCGGCAGCAAACAGCGCCGTAACGGCGGCATACCGGATCAGGGGATCGGGGTCGGAGAGGCTTTGTCGGAGGACCGCCACGATGGACGGATCCTGGTAATTCTGAAGCAGTGAAATGGCGGTGGCCTTCACCATGGGGGCGGATTCCGGGTCACCCGCCAGCCGGATCAGTCCGGGTAAAGCTTCCGGGTAGGCCTGCCTGCCTTCCCAGAATACCTCCCCGTAATGCATCCCGTTCCGGCCAGGATCCCCGTACCATTTTCTGCACCAGTCCGCCGCCCAGCGGTTGCTTTTGTCAGAATGGCATTTATTACAGGCATTGGGCGATTTCAGCCTGTCGGAAAGATCCGGCCGGGGGATCCGTATGCTGTGATCACGGCGGGGGTCGATCACCATATAGGTCCGCTCGGGCATATGGCATTCCAGGCAGCTCGAACCCTCCTTTTCGGGGTCATGGAAATGGTGTGCCCGGCTCCCGTATTTCTCGGCCAGGTGGCAGCGGTAACAGAGGGCGTTGCTGTGGACGAACACCTTCCCGCTGTGCGGCTCGTGGCAATCCTTGCAGACCACCCCGTTGCGGTACATCTTACTCTGAAGGAAGGAGGCATATACGTATACTTCCTCGAGTATCTGCCCGTCGGCGAAATAGAGTCCCTCGTCCAGGAGGGATGGATTATGTGTGTCGAGGAAGGATTTTCCAAAGACGTAATCCTCGCTGATGATGGCCCTCCTGGCATGGCAGCGGGCACACATCTCGACGAGTTTGCGGTCCTGGCGGGGGACCGAACGACGGGCGGTTCCGGTTTCCATGTCGAATACCCATGAAGCATTGTCCGCATCCTTCAGCCGTATTGCCAGTCCCATGTCCTTAAAAGCCTCCGGGTTGCCTCCCTGCTCCACGATCCGGGCCCACTCCTCGTGCCGGGAACCCGGACCGTGGCAGGCCTCGCAGGACACATCGATCTCGCTCCAGGTGGTGTGATAGGTTCCATCCTGGTAGTTGTATGCCTTCCGCACGTTTGTGGAATGGCATTCGGAACACATGTAGTTCCAGTTCTGGGTGATATGGGTCCAGTAAAGAATATCTTCCGGGGGTATCCTTTCCTGGCCATAGATATTGAACCAATGCTGTCCGCCCTCTTCTGCGGGGCGGGTGTCCCAGCAGAACGGCAGCATCTGGTAGGCTCCTTTCGGGAATTCAACCAGGTATTGCTGCAGGGGCCTGATGCCGAATACATAGGCGATGATGAAATCCTTCCATTCACCCCCTGCACCCTGGGTATGCACCATGAACCGGCCATCCTGCCTGAAGAAATGCGTCCGGATCCCGAGATGCTCGAACGTACAGTCATCAAAGTTTCCAAGCACAGTTTCCTCCGATGCCGTATCCATGGCCATATCATGGTCCGAGCCCAGGAAGAGCTCATATTCCCGCTGGTGGCATTCCCTGCAGGATTCCCGGCCGATGTAGTGCAGGCCCCCTTCCTTGTTCCCGGACCGGTCATACCTGCTTCCGGAAGGCACGCCTCCGCCATACCTGCCTCCGGTACGTCCGCTTCCCGAATACCCGCTTCCGTCATGCCTGCCCCCGCCGCTTCCGGCAGAGGAGTCGCCTTCGTTCTGCCGCTTGCCGCAGTTGCTCAAAACCAGGACCAGAGCCAGGACCATGATAGAAATGCCAGAAACGGTCCGGATACGTCGGGATATTTTCATCGGGGGACTTTGTTCCCAAAGTTATTTTAAAACTTTAAAAATAGAGGCCATGCTGGCTCCGATTGCTATAATTCATAAAGAAACTTAATAAATTTACCTTCTGACACCCCTCAACCTGGTGAAGCATCAAAATGAAACCGGACAGACCCGGAGGGATTTCCTGAAAAGGATTTCCATCTGGATAGCCGCAACCGCCGGCATCCTGGCCTCCGCCAGCCTGCTCCGCCAGTTTGTTCCCCGCCGCACCCTGCACCAGAAAAGATACAAAGTAGGGCGAAAGAGTGATTTCCCGGTAAATACCTTTACCTACCTGGCTGACAGGCAATTGTACGTATACAGGGATCACGAGGGGATCCGCGCCCTGTCGGCCGTCTGTACCCACCTGGGCTGTATCGTTGAAAAGAGCGAGCAGGGATTCCTCTGTCCCTGTCACGGTTCCTGCTATGACAGGGACGGCCATGTGCTTTCAGGAGCCGCGGTCAAGAACCTTCCCTGGTATGCCATGTACAGGGACCCGGACGGGCAGATCGTGGTGGACCAGGGGCGGCTGGTGGATCCGGACCAAAAACTATACCTGTAAATGGGAGCCATGCGCGGTGAAGATACCAGGAGAGAGCCGGACGAGACCAGGAACAGACCGGGAAGGATCAACCGGAATTTCTTCCTGCACATCCATGCCGCCAGGGTACACTTGCATTCACTCCGGACGGACTATACCTTCGGACTGGGCATTATCCTGGGCTTTCTCTTTGCCGTCATGATCCTGACCGGTGTCATCCTGCTGATGAATTATACCCCTTCCGTCGAGCGGGCTTACAACTCTGTGAAGGACATCGTGTTCATCGTGCCGGGAGGCAGGTACATCCGCAACATCCACCGCTGGGCGGCGCACGCGATGGTCCTGGTTTCCTTCCTCCACCTGGTCCGGGTTTTCTTTACGGGCGGATACCTCGGGGGAAGGCGCCTGAACTGGGTTTTCGGGGTGGTCATCCTCTTCCTGGTCATGTTCATGAATTTCAGCGGGTATCTGTTGCCGTGGGACCAGCTTGCTTACTGGGCTGTAACCATCGGATCGAACATCGCGGCCTCCTTCCGGGAGCTGACTGATGTGCTGGGGATTACCCAGGTGCTGGATATCGGGGGATTCATTAAAAGGCTGCTGATCGGGGATGAGAATGTGGGCCAGCCGGCCCTGTCCCGATTCTTCATGCTGCACGTCGTTTTCCTGCCGGTAACTTTGATGGTTTTCATGGGACTACACTTCTGGCGGATCCGCAAAGACGGGGGAATCAGCCGTCCCCCGGACAGCAATGCCCCGAAGCTTTCCTCCTGGCCACTTGTCATGTGGGCAGAGCTTGCCCTGCTCCTGATGACAGTAGCCGTTCTGCTGTGCATGGCTTTCCTGTTCGATGCCCCGCTCAGGCAGGAGGCCAACCCGGCGTTCCCCGAAAACCCCGCAAAATCCCCCTGGTATTTCCTCGGGGTGCAGGAATTGGTTTCCTATTCCGCCTTTGCCGGGGGCGTGATCATCCCGCTGCTTTTTCTCGCATTCCTTGTCTCCATACCCTATGTGGACCGGGAGGACCGGTTCACCGGCATCTGGTTCAGCGGGAAACAGGGAGGACGTATCACCTGGCAGTCCGCCCTCTTTGCCCTTACCGTCACCCTTGTCCTGGTATTTATTTTTATCCGCTACGGCTGGCTGAAGAACTGGTTCCCGGCCATCCCCCGGGTGCTGGTCATGCTGGTTAACCCGGCCACCCTTTCCGCCCTGCTCTATGTCGCCTGGGCAAAATGGATCGGGGACCGGACAGGCTCCACCCGGATGTCGGCCATCTCGTTATTTACCTGTTCCCTCATGGGACTAGTCCTGTTCACGGCCATCGGGATCTGGTTCAGGGGACCGAACTGGGAATTCTACTGGTCCCACGCGCAATGGCCAGTATTTTAAATTATGGACGAGGAAAGATACATAAGAAGGTTCAGGTGGGCCACGCTGGTTTCAGGATCGGTCCTCGTCCTTCTGCTGGTTACGGCCTGGGTGAGGGAAACCTTCACGGCGGACTGGAAAAAGTACCAGAAAGAATACAGGCAACTGGCACTCGAAAGAAGCGCCGAGGAGGAAGAAACCAGCCTGGAACCATCCACCCGGATTTACCAGGTTAGTCCCACGGGACTCAACCGCACCGATCGCTGCATCACCTGCCACCTCGGGATCGAAAATCCTTTCATGGCCGGTACTCCCCAGCCCCATACCATGCATCCCGGCAATTACATCACCGATCACCCGGTGGAAAAATTCGGGTGTACCGTTTGTCACGGGGGACAGGGAAGGGCTGTCGACCGGGTGCTGGCTTTCGGGGAGGACCCTTCGGTGCACTGGGACTTCCCTCTCCTTCATCCGCCCTATATCGAGTCCTCCTGCGGGAAATGCCACCTGGCGATCTTTTCCGGCCAGGCAGCCCTGGAAGGAACCGGGACCTTCCTTCACGGCAAGGAGGTTTTCAGCCGGGAAGGCTGCCTTGGCTGCCACCGGGCAAGAGGGGTGGGAGGGATAATCGGTCCAGATCTGACCGGGCAGGGTGAAAAAACAAAGCACGAATACAGCTTCACCAATATACGCGGCGAGCAGACCATCTCCAACTGGCTGAAGGAACATTTCAGGGATCCGGAAATGGTATCGCCGGGTTCGGATATGCTCAAACTGGACCTGCCGGAGGAAGAGCTGGAAGCACTGGCGACTTTTACAATGGGACTCGCAAAACCGGACATTTCCTATGATTACCTGGCGGTGGAAGCCCTCCAGGAATTCCGGGGAATGAGGGCGGAACTGTCACCCGCCAGGACCTGGTCCATGACCTGCTCCTCCTGCCATGGAAAGGAAGGGAAAGGGAAGGATTATGAAACCTACCGCACAGGCGTCCCTTCACTGTGGAATTATGATTTCATCCGCGTGGCACCGGATGAACTGATCGAATTCACCCTGAACCACGGAAGGGGCGCAAGGCAGATGGCCTCCTGGCTGCCCCTTTACTCCGGCCTGAAGGAAAGCGAGATCGATTCCCTGGTATGGATGCTCGACCGGAAGTTCGCCCCCGGAATAACTTTCGGGGAGGTATCCGGGATAC
>CAYSJH010000036.1:29019-45005 GCA_964431315.1 uncultured Bacteroides sp.
TGCGCATTTTGCCATGGGGAAAACGGCGGCGGTGACATCGGGCTTCCCCTGAACAATACGGGCTTCCTGTCTGCGGCTTCAGACAGGTTCATATACAATACCATTATTTACGGAAGGAATATGGCCGGCATGCCGGCGTGGTCCGGTTATTCCGTGGAGGATATAGCGGGACTGATACGATATATCCGTCACTGGGGACCGGGACACCGGGAGGACCGTGAAATTGAACTTCCCCACGGCGATCCGCGGAAAGGAGACCTGCAGTACCATTACCTCTGTTCCCGCTGCCACGGAGAATTCGGGGAAGGGAACACCGGTCCCGCTATACTCACCCGCGATTTCCAGTCCCTCGCCTCCGACCGCTTCCTTTTTGAAACCATATCGGGCGGCCGCTCCCACACCGCGATGTTCGGATGGTCGACCCAGGTGCAGGGCGCCGGCAGGCTTAACAGGCAGGGAATCAGCGACATCATTGCTTACATGAGGCAGTACGCTGCCGGGGAGCGGGACTATATTTACCAGGGCAGCAATCCCGGCAATTCGGCAGCGGGGAAGGAACTCTTCACCCGGCATTGTGCCCGCTGCCACGGGGAGAACGGCCAGGGAACCTCTGCACCCGCCCTGAACAACCAGGAATTCCTGAGTGCCGCGAGCAACGGATACCTGGTCGCCACGATTAGCATCGGCAGGCAGGGTACAAGAATGCCTTACTGGGGAAGAGGAAGCGAGAATTATCCTGCTTTAAGCTCAGGCGAACGCAGGGACATTGCCGCTTACGTTCGCTCCTGGCAACGGTTCAGGATCCGGAAATGAGGATCAGTTGTCGTCCATGACATTCCCGATGCCGCTGATGCTGGAGGAAATGACCGGATCCCCCCGGTAAAATATGTAGCCGATCCCCGAGACGGTCACTTCAAGTGAGGTGACCACGTTAACATAACAGTTGGCAGTCCCCGATATTAAAATCCTGCATCGATCGACGGGCATTTCATATGCACTAACGCTACCGGTACCGTTCACGATGATGGTCAGTTCGCTCTGGGTTTCCCCCGAGAGTTCGAACAATCCCGTTCCGTCCAGTGCGATTTGCCGGACCAGGGGGATCACGATCTCGACCAGGATGTCCCTGTCTGTATCGACGCTGACGTTCTTACTGAAACCAACGAGCAGTTCGCCATCTCTGACTTCGGTGGTCATGACATCAAGTATTTCCTGCTGTGCCTTAAGCATGACCGACTGCTCGGCACCCGTATGGATCCGTACTGTGGCAAAGCCCGAAAGCCGGAAACGGCTGAAGGCTGGCAGGTCGACCGTTTTCTCGATTATATCCCCCGTGCCTTTTATGGTTGTAGTGCGACCGCTGTCCGTCTCACATTCGGCAAGGGTAATGGCTGATAGCAAAGTTAACATCAGGAAAGATCTTGTATTCATTACAGCATTGCATTAGGGTTTGTCATTCTGTACTGCCGTCTGTTTCAGGGAGACTTTCCCTGCAGTTTATGCAAATATTCCTTCACCCCCCCGATCAGATTAACCGAAGGCTCGAACCCGAGCTCCTTCCGGGCCTTCTGGACAGAATAGCTATAGGGCCTTCCGACCAGCCTGACCGCATAACGACTCAGGCGCGGAGGTTTATTCGAGAATAACGAAAGAAATTCCGACAGGCCGGCCATACGGTAGGCTGTATGATAGGAAATATGCCGGACAGTGTAAGGGATGTTGAGCTCAAGGCAGATTTCCCCGAGAAAAAGATTCCAGGATGGATTCTTCCCGTTGGCAATGTTATAGGTCTGTCCCACGCTTTCAGGCCTCAGAAGCGCCAGGTAAACGGCTTCAGCCACATCCGCCACATTGACCAGGTCAACCGGGTGTTCGCCGTCGCCCATCATTCTGAACCTCCCGGATCTCAGGTTTTCCAGGAGTTTTGGCAGGAATTTCTCATCGCCTTCCCCGTAAACCGCAGTGGGCCTGAGTACGGTAAGGTCGATGCGGTTCTTTTCCGCATATTTCCGGATGATCTGTTCGGCTTCTATTTTAGTATCCCCGTATGGATCACGGATCTTCTTAAGGGACTGGTCCTCGGTGATGGTTATACCGGGTACCCGGCCATATACCGAAACAGAACTCATGTGGATGAACCGGATCACCCCGGCCCTGACCGCTTTCCTGATGACATTCCTGCTTCCATCCACATTAATGCTCAGGCAGTCCCTCCAGCTCTGGTATCCGACTGCACCTGCCATATGGATCACCGTATCCTGCCCATCCAACAGTCCTTCCAGGCTTCCCGGCCTGGTGATGTCTCCCCGGACAATGTTCACCCCGCCTATCCCCGAGGCCGGTTCACCGGGAGGAAGCAACAGGGTGAGCTGGTAATTATCTTTCAGCCGTTTGACAACCGCATTCCCTATAAACCCGGATCCTCCGGTTATAAATATTTTCTTCACCATAACAACAGGAATTTGGAATGCTGAAGTTATTAAATTATCCCGGGAACATCATAAAAATCGATGCAAACGATTTCGGGATCCGTCCGGATTCCCGCAGGGCAGAAAAATATTAATTTTTTATTTTTTCTTATTCTTCCGCCGCAAACGTTTGAATCGGCACCTGCCTCATTTTTGCCTTCCTGGAATTATCCATCTGCCTGAAATATAATACGATATGAGAGCTGAAGTATCGTTTATTATCATTAATTTTGGTAGAAAGTCAGGCACTTATATCATAATAATTCTCAAGGATGAATACCATTTCAAAAAGTAAACCCAGGTTAAGCTTCTGGCAGGTCTGGAACATGAGTTTCGGATTCTTTGGCATACAGTTCGGGTTTGCACTTCAGAATGCAAACGTCAGCCGGATCTTTGAATCCCTGGGCGCCCGGGTGGAGAACATACCCATCCTGTGGATCGCGGCCCCTGTAACGGGACTCATCATGCAGCCCATCATCGGGCATATGAGCGACAATACCTGGAACCGGCTGGGCAGGCGACGGCCCTATTTCCTTACGGGGGCCATCCTCGCATCACTTGCCCTGCTGGTAATGCCGAATTCCCCGGTATTATGGGTGGCCGCAGGGATGCTCTGGATCATGGATGCATCGATCAACATCTCCATGGAACCCTTCCGGGCCTTCGTGGGGGATATGCTGCCTTCCGAACAGAGGACCACGGGATTTGCCATGCAAAGCTTTTTTATCGGCACGGGAGCGGTCATAGCATCCGCCCTGCCTTACGTCATGACCAACTGGTTCGGGATTTCCACGACGCCCCTGGAAGGGAAAGCCATTCCGCCGAATGTCAAGTGGTCGTTCTATACGGGGGGACTGGTATTCCTGCTCGCGGTACTGGTCACGGTGATCCGGACAAAGGAATACTCGCCCGATGAACTGAAAGAATTTGAGAAAGCCGAATCCGAAAGCAGGAAAACCGGTGAGGGCGCCCGACCGGAATACGTACAGAGTGTTCCTCACTTTATGCGTTCGGGACTGTTGTGGCTGCTCGGGGGACTGCTCCTCAGTGTGCTGTTCTACTGGATGAAGGTGGAAGGGCAACTCTATATCCTTTCCTTCGGACTGACAGCTTTCGGCCTGCTGCAGATGGTGACACACCTGTTCAGGGCGTACGGATCAGCCGAGAGCGGGCTCGTGGTCGTGATGACGGACCTGTTCAATATGCCTAAAACCATGATGCAGCTTGCAGTGGTCCAGTTTTTCAGCTGGTTTGCCCTCTTTGCCATGTGGATCTATACCACCGCCGGGGTGACCAGCCATGTCTACGGGACCAGCGACACAACCTCTGTTCTTTACAACGAGGGTGCCAACTGGGTCGGGATCCTTTTCGCCGTATACAACGGGTTTGCCGCACTTGTGGCATTCGGGCTCCCGGTCCTGGCCAGGTATACCAACCGCAGGGTGACCCACATGATAGCACTGATTGCAGGGGGAGCGGGACTGCTGTCTATATATTTCATCGGGAACCCGGACATGCTGGTTGTGCCGATGCTGGGAGTGGGACTGGCATGGGCCAGCATACTCGCCATGCCCTACGCCATACTGACGGGTTCTCTCCCGGGCAATAAAATGGGGACCTACATGGGGATCTTTAATTTTTTCATCGTGATCCCCCAGATCATGGCGGCCAGCGTCCTTGGGTTCATGGTTAAGAACCTGTTCGGGGGACACGCGATCTTCGCATTGATGACAGGGGGCGTGTCCATGTTGATTGCCTCGGTGCTTATCCTGTTTGTGAAGGATATGGATGAGAAAAAATGAATGTGATCCAATCTCTAAAATACCTTACTCCCATGGTGAATCCCAACTACAAGATCGATGAATGGAAGATCATCGAAGAAGGATTTCTGCCGGAAGATAACCGGGCATCCGAAAGCCTGTTTTCAATCGGTAACGGGAAGCTTGGGCAGCGTGCCAATTTTGAGGAGCAGTATTCGGGAGACAGCCTCCAGGGATCCTATGTCGCGGGCGTCTATTACCCGGATAAGACCAGGGTGGGATGGTGGAAGAACGGCTATCCGGAGTATTTCGCCAAAGTGCTGAACGCGGCCAACTGGATCGGCATATACATTACCATCAATGACCGTGAACTTGACCTTGCCGGTTGCAGGGTGCTCTCATTCCGTAGGGAGCTGGATATGAAAGAGGGACTTCTGACCCGCAGTTTCGTAGCGGAACTGGCAGGCGGAGAACAGGTCGAGGTGGTTTCAAGGCGTTTCCTGAGCCTTGTCCGGACCCATACCGGGGCCATCCACTATTCCCTCAGGGTACTCAATTTTGATGGTGAGATAGGCATTTCGCCCTACCTTGACCTGGATGTCAGGAACGAAGACGCCAATTACAATGAGAAGTTCTGGATAGAGGCCTGGCAGGAGGCGAAGGAAGGGGAAGCCTGCATTACCGGGAAAACAAAAAAACTGGATTTTCATGTATGCACGGGAATGAAATACGTCCTTCTGAAAAACGGCGTCCCGGTTTCGGAGAATCCGAAGGTGATAAGCGAGCTGAAGTTCGTCGGCAACGAGTGCAATTGTGTGGTCGGCAGGGGAGACAAGGTGGAACTGTACAAGTATGCCGTGAACCTGTCGACCCTGGATCATCCCGTGGAAACACTCGTGGAAAAAGTCCACCTGCACCTGGAGGAGGCATTTGATACAGGTTTCGAGGGACTGCTTGCAGAACACCGGAAGGCCTGGCAGGCAAAGTGGGATGAAAGCGATATCGTCATTGAAGGCGACCCGGTGGCACAGCAGGCCATCCGCTTCAATATTTTCCAGCTGAACCAGACCTATACCGGCGAGGACGAACGCCTGAACATCGGTCCTAAGGGATTCACAGGCGAAAAATACGGGGGCAGCACCTACTGGGACACCGAAGCCTTTGCCCTCCCGTTCTACCTTTCCACGGCGCCTCCCCGGATTGCCCGCAACCTTATCCTTTACCGTTACAAGCAACTTGGCAAGGCGATTGAAAATGCCACTAAACTGGGTTTCCGTGACGGAGCGGCCCTTTATCCCATGGTGACCATGAATGGGGAGGAATGCCATAACGAATGGGAGATCACGTTCGAGGAAATTCACCGGAACGGGGCCATCGCCTTTGCCATTTTAAATTACATCCGGCATACGGGCGACGAAGCCTACCTGGCGGAAGCGGGACTTGAAGTGCTGGTGGCCATATCCAGGTTCTGGGCCCAGCGTGTGAATATTTCCCCCCGGCTGAAAAAATACGTCATGCTCGGGGTAACCGGTCCGAACGAATACGAGAACAACGTGAACAACAACTGGTATACCAATACCATGGCGGCATGGACCCTGGAATACACTATGGAATCGCTCGGTAAGGTTAAACGGGAGAGTCCCACTGATTTTGAAAGGATTGTCAAAAAGTCGGCTCTCGATGAGGAAGCGGAACTGAAACACTGGAAGGACATCGTAAAAAACATGTATTACCCGGTTTCGGAAGAACACGGGGTCTTCCTGCAGCAGGATGGCTTCCTGGACAAGGACCCCATGACGGTAGGGGAGCTGGACCCGGTGCAGAGGCCGCTGAACCAGCACTGGTCGTGGGACCGTATCCTGCGCTCGCGTTTCATCAAGCAGGCGGATGTGCTGCAGGGACTCTATTTCCTGGAGCACCGCTACGACCGGGACACCATTCGCAGGAATTATGAATTCTACGAACAGTGGACCGTCCACGAATCCTCCCTCTCGCCCTGCATCCACTCGATCCTGGCCTCGGCGATAGGGGATATAGACAAAGCCTATGAGCTTTACCTCAGGACAGCCCGTCTTGACCTGGATGATTATAACAGGGAGGTTGATGAAGGGCTTCACATCACCAGCATGGCCGGGACCTGGTTGGCAATAGTGGAAGGTTTCGGTGGAATGAGGATTCGCGACGGGATGATCCATTTCAATCCCATGATACCCTCGCGGTGGAAATCCTATTCCTTCAAGGTCCGCTTCCGGGATAACCTGATGAATATACACGTCCGCCAGGACAGGATTGAGATCAGCAACCTGTCCCCCGCTGACCTGCAGGTTACCGTTTACGGAAAGGTTTATCCCGTTGAAAAGGGAAAAAAAGTACAAATCGATAATAGCAAATAAACGGATTATGGAAAAAGTATTATTATACGCAGCGATCCTCCTGCTGGCCGGCCTGCTCCTGCTGGTCGGGTGCAGGCTGAGGAAAGCGGCTGAAAAGCCCGCAGCCGAACCCTTCACCTGCCAGGTGGTCCACCCCGAATGGTCGAAGAATGCCACTGTCTATGAAGTGAACATCCGGCAGTTCTCGGAGGAGGGGACTTTTAATGGCCTCGCAGAACACCTGCCGCGCCTGAACAAGCTGGGGGTCGATATCCTCTGGCTGATGCCAATACATCCCATCGGCATTGAAAACCGCAAGGGAGAACTCGGGAGCTATTATTCGGTAAGTGATTACAAGGCGGTGAATCCCGAATTCGGCACCCTTGAGGATTTCACCGGCTTTCTCGAAAAGGCGCATGCCATGGGATTTCACGTATTGCTTGACTGGGTCCCCAATCATACGGCATGGGACAACCCCTGGGCAACGGAGCACCCGGACTGGTATATGAAGAATGAGGAGGGAGAGTTCATTCCCCCGATCGGAACGGACTGGACCGATGTGATCCAGCTGGACTGGTCCAATATGGAAATGCAGGATGCCATGCTGGATGCGCTCAGGTACTGGGTCGAACTCGGGGTTGACGGCTACCGCGTCGACCATCCCCATAAAACCCCGAAAGAATTCTGGGAAAGGGTACGGCCCGAGCTGGAAAAGATCAGGCCGGTACTGATGCTGGCAGAAAACGAGGAGCAGACCTATTTCCTGGAAAAGGGTTTTGACATGAACTACGCCTGGGAGCTGCATCACCTGATGAATGAGATCGCCCAGGGGAAAAAGAACGTGAACCACCTGCGCAGATACTTCAGCAGGGAGGATTCGATCTACCCGGCAAATGCCTACAGGCTGAGGTTCCTTTCCAATCACGACGAGAATTCCTGGCAGGGCACGGTCGACGAGAGAATGGGAGCGGCCCACGGGGCGATGGCGGTTTTCATGTTTACGATGACAGGCGTTCCGCTTCTCTACAACGGGCAGGAAGCATGCCTGGACAAACGGCTTGAATTTTTCACCCGTGATCCGATCGAATGGAAAGTTTGCGATAAAACATTGCTGTACCAGGATCTGATCCGGATTAAAAAGGAAAACCCGGCGCTGTGGAACGGGACTTCCGGGGGACCGATGCAGGAAATAATAACCTCAAATCCCAGGCGTGTCTTTGCCTTTTCAAGGGAAAAAGACGGGAACCGGGTGATCTCCATCCTGAACCTGAGCAGGAAAAAACTGAAAATAAAACCGGCCATGGGGGGACTGGAAGGCGAATACACCAATGCCCTGAACGGACAGGCCGTGCAGGTGCCCTTCGCGGATTCACTGGCCCTGGAAGCCTGGGATTACCTGGTGCTGTTGAAATAACCCGGCGACAGGGCTCGCAGTTATGAGCCTGCTTTATCCGGTCTCAGCTTCGGCGGTTTCGCAGTTACCGGCACATATTATCCGGGCTCGCGTGTCGCGACGGCGCCAGCAAAACCTATGCCCTGATGCTGAAGAGCCGCATCGTGGGGATGAATCCCTGCAACGTGGATAAAATATTCCGCGAGATCAAGCAGTTCGGGTATCATGCCCGGCAGGCCGGAGGTGTCTGTTCCGTGGAGATGGCCTGCTGGGACCTGGCCGGGAAAGCATGGGGAGTGCCCTGCTGGCGGATGCTGGGAGGGAAGTTCAGGGCAGGAAGGAGACGTCTATGTGGCCGATTGTTTCGGTAAGATCATAGACGGGACCCTGATCGGGGATAACCTGGGGAATGCGATCTATTCCAGGTCGAAGACCGGGGTGATTTTTGATGCGGGGTTGAGGGACCTGGAGGGACTGGAAGAGATCGACGGGTTTAACGCCTGCGTCAGGGGATGGGATCCATCCTACCTGCAGGAGACTATGCTGATGGGCATCAACGTTCCCGTCCGTATCGGCAATGCCACGGTCTTCCCGGGTGAAGTGGTCCTGGCCAAAAGGGAGGGCGCCATTTTTATACCGCCCCACCTGCTCGAGGAAGTTGTAATCACGGCCTCCTGCCGATGTCGCGCCAGGAACTGGACCGATACATGAAAAATCGAACTTGGTAATAAATAAAACACAACCATGGAAAACATAAAATTCAACCGCCGGGAATTCCTGGCCGCCCTGTCACTTGGCACGGGATGCCTGATGTTTAACAATCCCATGCTTGCGCACCCGGGCATTGCAGGATCGAAAGATCCTTTCCAGCTTGTGAAGCTGGGCAGATCGGGACTGGAAACCACCCTGCTCGGGATGGGGACCGGAGTGCACGCTATTAGGCGGGCTTCAAACCTGACCCGGCAGGGAAAGGAAAAAAGCCTCTCGGTGATCCGGCATGCCTACGACCGGGGGATCCGAATGTTTGACTGCGCCGACACCTACGGGACCCACCCCCTGATGGCCGAAGCTTTGCAATACATTCCGCGGGATGAAGTTACCCTCATTTCCAAGATATGGTTACATGAAGGGGGACTTCCCGAAGACGAACGCCCCGATGCGGACCTTGTGGTAAACCGCTTCCTCAAGGAATTGAAAACGGATTACATCGACCTGGTGCAGCTGCATTGTATGTGGGATGCGGACTGGACCGAACAATTCGCAAAGCAGATGGATATCATGGATGAACTGAAATCAAAGGGGATCATCCGTGCACACGGGGTTTCCGTGCATTCCATCGAAGCCATGAAGGCCGGCCTTGCCAGTGACTGGGTAGACGTAATGCACGTCCGGATCAATCCCTACGGGATCGCAATGGACCTTCCGGAACCGGCCGATGTTGTTTCCGTTATTCACCAGCTGCACAATTCCGGCAAGGGCCTGATCGGTATGAAACTGGTCGGGGACGGGAAATATTCCGACGATGATGAGAAAATTGACAATGCGCTGAGGTTTGTACTGGGACTGAACAGCATCGATATGATCATTGTCGGCTTTGAGACCTCCGACCAGATCGACGATTATGCGCTCAGGATGAAAAGCGCGCTCAGCGGAATGAAGACCCAGCCCATATCCTGAGCTAAGCTTTATTATAACCTGGTAATCCTCCGGATTATCTGTTCCCCGTCGGTCGTAAGTTTGAGGAAATAAATTCCCCTTTCCATCCCGGATCCATCGATATAAAATTCAGCAGGGGATCCTTTTTCAGACTGCAGCTCATCCCTTAAGACCAGGCTGCCGGTTATGCTGAATACTTCCAGCGCATAACTGCTCCCCGCAGCTTTTTCAATTCTAACGTGGAACCCGACCCTTGATGGATTCGGATAAATGAGAATACGATTTTCGTTTCCAGGTTCCGGTCCATCCGATACGGCAAGGTTCAGGGTCCCGTATTCCTTTATTCCGGTTAGCAGATCCCCGCTCTGTGCAACAGGAGTGACTTCGAAGAATAGGTAATGGTTCCAGTCATTCTCATTAAGGGTATAGGTTTTGTTAAGGGCGCCGAGGATTTGCATTTTTTCGGCTCCATCGGCATATTTTCCCTTGAACCACTTATACTTCGAAGCTCCCTCCGGATCACCATTCATGTCAAAATAGGTGTAGTTCCCGGTCAGGGTCTCTCCGGTGGCCAGGTTTCCGCTGATGGATACATTCATTGCCCTTGGAGCGCTGATGAGGTCCGGTGTGGCCAGTTTGACACTGGTGTAGATCCTGTACTCACTTTTATCAAGATCGATGGTTTCGTGAACATCGGATACCAGAATAGAATCCCCGCTCATGTAATCATACCATCTACCCGTCTGAGTGAAAGAAGGATCAATGGTTCCGGGGAATGTAGTGAAATTACCGATAATGGTTACGTCCATATCGTTGTGGCGAAGGTGAATGGTCTTCATTGCGCCGCCCACGTCAATACTGTAGTCGGTTGTATTGAAAACAGGCTGGTCCTGTTTCAGGTTTATCAGTTCGGAATATACCTGGTACAGCCGCTGCCGGTTCGGATTATAAAAATAATCCCAGCGTATGGGTTTGGGTGCCAGTTTATCATTATTGTAGAAAAGACTGTAGTCATACCCCAGTTCCCCGAATTGCCAGATCATTTTTGGTCCCGGTATGGTAAAGAAAAATGCTGCACAGAGTTCCGCCCGGATCAGCGAGATTTCCAGGTTGTCCCTGACATTATAATTCGGATTTTCATAATTTCCCCATGTTAGTACGTCATACAGTTGTCTCTGTTCATCGTGGCTTTCCATGTAGGTTACCAGGTGAGGCTTGCTGAAATTTCTGGTTTGATAGGATCCCCATGAAAAGTCGGATTTTCCGCTGTCATGCCAGCCCATGCCGGCCCTGCTGTAGTTGTACTGGGAATTGCCCCAGACCATCATTCCGTATTCTGTCAGGACCTGTTCTTCGTCATTATCTGCGAAATGTTCAAGGATCACGTAGGCTTCCGGGCTGATTTTCCATATCGTATCGGCATATGTTTCCAGAATGGCGATCCGGCTTGGATCGTATTTTGCCATCTCGGAAGCACTCCCCAGGGTATTTTTCTGGGTGAAGCCTTTGGAAAGATCAAACCTGAAACCATCCACGCGGTATTCTTCAAGCCAGAATTTCAATGCCCGGCTGACAAGGTATCTCGTGGCTTCACTTTCGTGGTTAAGATCGTAGCCTACATTGAATTCATGTTTGGGGACCTGATTGAACCATGGATTGTCAGAGGCCGGGCGGTTGTTCAGGGCATCCCAGTAAAGCATGACCATCGGAGATTGGCCAAATGAATGGTTGAATACAACATCCAGTACCACTGCGATCCCACGTGAATGGCAGGTGTCTATGAACTGTTGGAGATCCTCTTTGGGACCGTAGTACTTGTCCGGGGCAAAATAATAGGAAACATTATAGCCCCAGCTGCTGTTACCTTCGAATTCATTCACCGGCATAAGCTCGATGGCGTTTACCCCCAGGTTTTGAAAATACTGGATAGTGTCGATGAGTGAACGGTAATCATGCCGCCCGGTAAAATCCCTCACTAGGAGTTCATACACAATGAGCTCATCTACCGGTGCCGGTGCAAAATCCGTATTTTTCCATTCGTATTTCTCCCGTGCAGTCTGCAGGTAGGTTGCAATTCCGCTGGTTTTTCCTTCCGGGTAGGGCAGGATCCCGGGATAGGTTGTTTCGCTTATCCATTTATCCTGAGGATCACTGACTTTTTCGGCATAGGGATCGCCGATTCGTATGTTTCCATCCACCAGGTACTGAAAAATGTATTCCTTTCCGGCCTCCAGGCTGTCCAGCGTTACCCAGAAACGTATCCCATCCGGTGTTTTATTCATGTAATAACGGTCATTCAACTCCCAATTGTTGAAATCCCCGATGACGTAAATATATTCCTTGCCAGGGGCGTAGAGAACCAGGATTGCCGCTGAATCGCCGATATAATTTATACCGTCTTCCATCCCGGCAGGTAAATCTGCAATGGGAACTTCCTGCCTCAGGAGATAATACAGTGAATCGGATGCCTGGCTGGTATCATTAATGGCAATCACTTTGATCCAGTTCCTGCCCGTTCCGCTTGCGATCAGGGTGTCGAAAATCGATGCTCCTGCGCTTTGACTGATGAGGGAGTCATTTAAGAACAGGAAGAGAGAATCGGATTGCTGGGCCCGGGCTTCGATAAAAATCGAATCATCCTCCATGGCTATCAGGGGGCGCTGATCGGGTTTGATAAAGGAGACATTCAGGCCTGCCTGGAAGACCGTATAGAATATGTCGCCGCCAGTCTCAGTTTTACCTTCCCTGGAGTTGTCATAACTGCGAAATACAAAGGCAAGCTCCTTGACAACCTCACCAGGCAGGGTGCCATAATATTCATCAAGGCTGGGAGTGATCTTCAGCCGGTAAAGATCCGTTGCGATCCGTTCCAGTTTGTATTTAGGCGAATTATCCCCCCACGCCGGCGCATGTTTCCAGTCCCCCGAATTCGAACTTTCCGTTGTTATGACCCCGGTATGCGCATATACATCCCCCGTATACCCCATCAGTCCCGCATTACCCTGCGTTGCATCATATGTGATGTACACAGAGTCCGTCTGCACGGGAAACGCCGGATCGGCGGTAATAATCTGTCCACCGGCATCCAGTGAGGCAAAGAATACAAGAAATAATGCGAATCCCTTAAAAATTCTCATAATGCAAATGTATGTTATTGACGGCTTATTTAATTCTTTTATGGCTTTACCAATCTGGGGCCAGGGAGGAAAAACAAACCCGGCCAGATTGACCGGGTTTGCCCTGTAAGTTATCCAATGGTTATTGCTTAATGAATTTGGCGGTCCCTTTATATCCTTTTTCGCCATAGACGCTCAGGATATACACTCCCCTCTCAAGCTCACTTGTATTCAGCTGGTAAGACCTGCTGTTATCCAGCCTCATCCGTACAATCTCCTGGCCGAGTAAATTGATGATCCTGAGTTCCTGCATGCCCACCTCGTTTTCAATGTACATTACATCCGACACCGGGTTCGGGTAGAAACTGACCGTCTGGATTCGTATGAGATACTCTTCAATCGCGAGTGGAGTATCATTGTACCAGTATACTTCCGTTTCATTGACAACACTTCCGGTTGTGTCCTTCACACCAAACTTCCTGTTTGGTCCGCCTCCCGGGAATTCTGAATTGTCCCAGTCGCTGTCGATGCGGAACTTGAATTCCATGGTGTCCCCGGGAGATGCAGCTACGGCAGGATGGGTTACATAGATGCTGTCGTTATTCTTGTCGAACAGTTCATCGTTGTAATTGCCCCATCCGTTCAGGGAGCCTGCCACGTCAACGTAGTTCTTTTTGGGAACAAAGGTTCCTTTCATGATCTCATTTTTCATGTTTACGGAGAGCACTATAGGTACGTATCCGGGGATGTGGTTGTTCCATACGGATTTTGCCTCCCTGCTGCCCTCGATAACCGTGGCATGCCGGCCCGGACCACCGGCCGGGAATTCACTGCTGTCATTGTCCCAGCTTCCGTTGATCCTGAATTTATATTCGATGATCTGATTAAGATCAAGATCCTCGACAAGAATTTCATAAACCGAGTCGGCATCGACATCCGTCAGGTGATGATCCTTGCCGTCCCAGCCGTTAAGAGTGCCTGCAATATCCACATAATTGGCAGCAGGATTAAATTTTCCCATCCTGCCTGCATACCTCATATCAACGGTGAACTTAATGGAACCTTTTTCAACAGGTTTTTCTTCATCGTTAAAGAAATGGCTGAGGAAAATCTGGTAGTTTTTAGCTACGACCGGGTCCCTGACAACCGTTTCTTCGGTATCGTTCATCTTAAATTTATAGGTATAACTGGTCTCGGCCGTAATCCCGTGAGTGGCCTCGGTCAGGGTGATTTCATACTTGGCAACCGGGAAAATGCCTTCCAGAAGCTGCTCCATTTCGTATTGGGTACCATTAACGATGACATAGGCCTTGCCTGTTGACTTGTCGAAATTACCAAGTTCTTCCTGGTAGGTCAGGTCAAGCCTGAATTTCAGTGCGGGGGTTGGTTCGGCATAGGTCAGGGGAATGTAAAAATCCCCACAACCGTCTCCGGCATTATCCTTTGCCTCGTAATCCCAGCTTCCGCCATTGAATACGGCAGTTATACCTATGATGGTTGATCCTTCCGGTACCCCGTAGAATTCACCGGGAACGAAGGTAATGGAATACTTGCCACCGCCCTGATCGGTCAGTTGAGGCTGTCTGGGGGTTTCTTCCTTTGAGTCCTTGTCATAATCAACTCCGTAGCTTCCCCATGTTGTTCCCCAGTCGTCTTTATTTTCATAAAGAAATGCAGCGGAGTGCATTTTAACCAGTGATGCGGCCGTTACAGGTTGTTTCCCATCGGCTACACAGGCTTTGCTGGCATCAAGTGTAAGGGTAATTTCATCCCAGCCGGTAGCATTGGCCGGCTCGATGCTGATGGCGGCAGGCATCTGTGCTATTGCCCACTGGGCCATAACAAGCAGGATTAATAAATTAAATCCGATAAGTAGATTTTTTTTCATAGCATGTTGTTTTTTGTTGGAGAATTTAAATGTTATAACAAAGATACAAAATATTCACCCTCCGGTATCCCTAAATTTTCCCTCAAATGCTTAGTTTTTAAGGATTTTTAAAAGGCGATCACAGGGGAATCCCTTATTGCAAACGATTGCGGTAAAAATGGATTATATTTGTAAAAGAAGCAGATTTTCTCATTTCCCACAGCTATTGGCCTTTAAGACATGCGTAGCGCACAGGTGACCATAAAAGATATTGCTGAAAAACTCGGGATTTCCCCCTCCACTGTTTCCAGGGCGCTAAAGGATCATCCCGATATAAGTAAGGCTACCAAGAAAGCGGTCAGGGAACTGGCAGCAGAATTGAATTATGAGCCCAATGCTATTGCACTTAGCCTCCTCAGCAGCAGGAGCAATATCATCGGACTTATCATCCCGGAGATCGTGCATTATTTCTTTTCACAGGTGATCAGTGGGATTGAAGACGTAGCCTACGATGCAGGATATCACGTAATCATCTGCCAGTCGAATGAGTCTTATTCAAGGGAGGCAAAAAATGTACAGGCCCTTCTTTCGAGCCGGATCGAAGGCTTATTACTTTCCATTTCAAAAGAGACGAGGGATCTGGATCATTTACGAAACCTTCGTAAAAAAAACATACCGATTGTATTTTTTGACCGTATACCAAAGGATTTTGAAGCAGATCACGTCATTATCGATGATTATAATGGTGCATACCAGGCTACCAAACATCTGATCGATGTCGGTTGTAAAAGGATCGCGCATCTGGGGACAAGTCATGATATGGGTATCGGCCGGGACCGGTACGAAGGTTTTATCCAGGCTCTCAAGGACCATAACCTTCCCATTGATGAACGATTAATCGTTGATTGTGATACTTATAAGGCAGCCCGCCTGATGACCCGAAGACTGATCTTTGAATTGAATCCGGCGGACGGGATATTCGCTGTCAATGACAGGACAGCAATCGGAGCCCTTCAAACTGCCAGGGAATGTGGGAAAAAGATCCCTGAAGAACTTGCAGTTGTAGGCTTCAGCAACGGGATTTACTCCAATATGACCGAACCGCCCCTTACCACCGTAGAACAGTTTGGATATAAAATGGGACAGGAAGCAGTCCGCATGCTCCTTGAACGTCTCTTTTCCAGGGAGGATTATCCACCTGCCAGGAAGGTGATAGAATCACAATTGATCATCCGCGGAAGCACGGTCAAGCAACGAAGTTATTGACCGCTACGAACGCTATAATCTCCTGATACCAGTTATTTCCTGCAATTGCAGGGAGATTTGATTTTTTCATTGCAAACGTTTGAAACAG
>CAYSJH010000037.1:0-44193 GCA_964431315.1 uncultured Bacteroides sp.
AACCCGATTACCGTGCAGGTGCTCGGGATATGTTCGGCACTGGCGGTTACCGTCAAACTTGAGAATTCCGTGGTCATGGCCATATCCGTCATGGCAGTGCTCGCCGTATCAAACGTTGTGATATCCCTGATGAGGAATTATATTCCACCCAGGATACGCATTATTGTCGAGCTCGTTGTGATCTCGACCATGGTCATCCTGGTCGATGAGATCCTGCAGGCATATGCCTATGATGTGAGCAAACAGCTGTCGGTTTTTGTGGGACTTATTATCACCAACTGCATCCTGATGGGCCGGCTGGAAGCCTTTGCCCTTGGCAACAAACCATGGCCCGCCTTCCTCGATGGCATAGGGAATGCCGCAGGATACGGCATCATCCTGATTATTGTGGCTTTCTTCAGGGAACTGCTTGGATCCGGAACAATCTGGGGATACCCCGTGTTTGAGAAGCTCGGCCTCTACAAGACCGGCTACCTGAACAACGGCATGATGATCCTGCCGCCGATGGCCCTGGTAACCGTCGGCATCATCATCTGGGTCCAGCGCTCAAGAAACAAGAATCTGATTGAATCGAAATAATTCCGGCAAGCCATGGAAAACTACATTAGCCTTTTCGTTAAGTCCATCTTTATCGATAATATGATCTTCGCATATTTCCTGGGTATGTGTTCATACCTGGCGGTATCGAAGACAGTGAAGACTTCAGTCGGACTTGGACTTGCAGTCATTTTCGTACTTGGGTTCACGCTTCCCATAAACTACCTGCTGGAAAACCACGTATTGAAAGCCGGTGCACTCAAGTGGCTGAGTCCATCTCTTGCCGATGTGGATCTCAGCTTCCTGAGCTTTATCCTTTTCATAGCCGTGATAGCCTCGATGGTCCAGCTCGTCGAGATGGTGGTGGAAAAATTTGCCCCTGCTCTCTACAACTCCCTCGGCATTTTCCTTCCCCTGATCGCGGTAAATTGTGCCATCCTCGGCGGATCTTTATTCATGCAGGAGAGGGAGTATGCCAACATCGGGGAAGCTACCGTATTCGGCCTTGGTTCCGGGGTGGGATGGTTCCTGGCCATCGTGGGCATCGCTGCCATCCGCGAGAAGATCAAGTATTCGAACGTACCGGCCCCCCTGCGTGGACTGGGAATCACTTTTATCATAACAGGGCTCATGGGAATCGCCTTCATGAGCTTCATGGGTATCAAACTGTAAAATGAATTTTGCCATGATCTTACTCGTATCGCAACTCGGGGTCATCCTGATCAGCATTGCCACTTTCCTGGTGATTATCCTGTCGCTGGTAATCATCCTGCTGTATGCCAGGGCAAAACTTACACCCCAGGGGGAGGTCAAACTCCAGGTCAATGACAGGGAACTCCATGTCAGCCCGGGGAATACGCTTCTCAGCACCCTCAGCACCCAGAATATTTTCCTGCCGTCGGCCTGCGGCGGAGGCGGTACCTGTGCGATGTGCAGGGCCCAGGTGCTGGAAGGCGGCGGTTCCATTCTGCAGACCGAAAAGGGATTTTTTACCCGGAAGGAACAGCAGGACAACTGGCGCCTCGGCTGCCAGGTCAAGGTCAGGGGGGACATGAAGATTAAAATCCCCGAAGCCGTCCTTGGGATCAAGAAATGGGAATGCGAGGTTGTTTCCAACCATAATGTGGCGACCTTCATCAAGGAATTCGTGGTCAGGCTCCCCGAAGGAGAAAAACTGGATTTCCTTTCCGGTGGCTATGTCCAGATCGATGTGCCGAAGGTGGAGGTCAATTTCAGGGATTTTGACGTGGAGGAAAGATTCCGGGACGAATGGGACAAGTTCAATATGTGGGACCTGAAAATGAAGAATACCGAGGAGACTTACCGGGCCTATTCCATGGCCAACCACCCGGCCGAAGGCAACATTGTCATGCTCAACATCAGGATCGCCACACCCCCGTGGGATAAATCAAAGGGAGCATTCATGAAAGTGAATCCCGGAGTCTGCTCATCGTATATTTTTTCAAGGAAGCCGGGGGACAAGGTCACCATCTCCGGTCCCTACGGGGAATTCCACATTAAGAACACCGACCGCGACATGGTTTACATCGGTGGAGGCGCCGGCATGGCCCCGTTGAGGTCCCATATTTTCCACCTCTTCCATACCGAAAAGACCAAAAGGAACGTATCCTACTGGTACGGTGCAAGGTCGAAGCGTGAAATTTTCTACGAGGATGAATTCAGGGCGATCGAGAAAAAGTTCCCGAATTTCAATTTCCACATCGCCCTTTCGGAACCCCTGCCGGAGGATAACTGGGACGGCCTGACCGGATTCATCCACCAGGTCCTTTACGACGAGTACCTGAGCAAGCTCGAGGAACCCGAGGAAATCGAATACTACCTCTGCGGTCCCCCCATGATGAACGACGCCGTGCTGAAAATACTCTACGACCTGGGCGTACCGGATGAGATGATCGATTTTGACGATTTCGGAGGATAACGAGCGGAACCAGAATGAATAAATTTATCCTGTGGACAGGCATCCTGCTGCCTGTTGTGTTCCTGCATGCCTGCAGGCAGGGAGAGGAACCCGGTTCCTGGCTGAAACTGGGCGGGAACACCCAGGGAACCACCTACAACATCACTTACCTGACCCCTGACAGCACGAATTACCAGGAGGATATCGAACGACTGCTCACGGAATTCGACAATTCCCTTTCCACCTACAAGGATTCCTCCCTGATATCACGCTTCAACCGGGGCGAAGGGGATATTATCCCGGATACTTACTTTGAGACCTGCTTCAAATGCTCCGAGGAAGTTACTGCAGCTACCGGCGGGGCCTTTGACATCACCGTGGCACCCCTGGTCAACGCCTGGGGATTCGGTTTCACTGAAGCAGCCGAGGTGGACAGTGCCCTGATCGACAGCCTGCTGGCTCTCGTTGGCATGGAAAAGGTCCGGATGAGTGGAGGAAAGGTCGAAAAGGAATTCCCGGGTGTCATGCTTGACATGAATGCCATCGCCCAGGGATACTCGGTGGATGTAGTGGCCGGATTTCTCGAATCGGAAGGCATAGCCAATTTCCTGGTTGAAATCGGAGGGGAGCTCAGGACCAGGGGGCATAACCCCTACGGACGCCCCTGGAGGGTCGGGATCGACCGGCCGGTGGAGGGTCTGCAGATCCCGGGTGCAGACCTCCAGGCAGTTGTGGAGGTCACAGACCGTTCCCTTGCCACCTCAGGTAATTACCGCAGGTTCTACGAGAAGGACGGGGTGAAATATTCACATACCATCGATCCGGCAACGGGATACCCCGTTCAGCACGGACTGCTGAGCGCAACTGTGATGGCGGGGGACTGTATGAGGGCGGATGCCTATGCCACTGCCTTCATGGTGATGGGTTTCGCAAAAAGCCGGGATTTTCTGCTCGCTCACCCGGAAATGGATGCCTACCTGATCTATAACGATGAAAAGGGAGATTACAGGGTGTGGTATACCAGGGGGATGAAAAAGATCATTTTGGAGGGGAAGGACTGATATCTCAGGGAAGGCGGTTATCCAGATGGACAGGATCGGTCGCTCATAAACAGCCGCAGCCCGGGGCTCCCGTTCCGCCTTCCTTCCAGCATTTATATTCATCGTGCTTCACGCAGGTAATGCCCAATTTTGCCATTTCCTTGTTCTTCCCTATGGAGGTTTGCGGAAATCTCCCACCACGGATAAAAAGGATCCGGAATGCAAGCCCGATGAAGGCGATTCCCATCAAAACGGCGGACAATATCAAAACCTTTACGATCATACTGCAAAGATAACATATTTATCGATGGACTTATTATTTTGAACCCTGAACAAATTTTAGCGCCCGATTGTTTATCCGGTGTTATTTGGAATAATTCTGATTAATTTCAGATCTTTGGAGGTGCTCATATAAATGCCGCCCTGCATTCAGAATCATGATCCCAGATGCCGAGAATAAGATACCGTTTGAGGAATTTGCCCGGGAAGTCCTGGCGGATTTCCACCTGGCGCATGTCAGCCGGCACTGCAGTGAGCTCGCCAGGAAGGAAGTGCTGACAGGGAAAGCCAAATTCGGGATCTTCGGCGACGGAAAGGAAGTTGCACAGATAGCCATGGCCAAGCAGTTCAGGAATGGAGACTGGCGGTCGGGGTATTACCGGGACCAGACATTCCTTATGGCGGCCGGGATTGTCAGTCCCGAGTCGTTCTTCTCCCAGGTATATGGCGATACCGATGACGGAATGAATCCCGGGAATGCCGGCCGGTCCTTCAATAACCATTTTGCCACAGCGAATGTGAACCCTGACGGGTCCTGGAAAAACCTCATGGAGCAGAAAAATACGGCGGCGGATCTCTCCCCGACGGCAGCCCAGATGCCAAGACTGGTGGGACTTGCCTATGCCTCCCGCCTGTTCCGTAAGAATCCCGCGCTCGGGGAATACACCCGGTTCTCCAGCGGAGGCAACGAGGTGGCCTTCGGAATGATCGGCGATGCCAGCACCTCGGAGGGACATTTCTTCGAAGCCATGAATGCCGCAGGGGTGCTGCAGATACCCATGGCGGTCGCCGTCTGGGATGACGGCTACGGGATTTCCGTGCCCCGGGAATATCAAACCATAAAGCAGAGCATTTCCGAGGCTCTGAAGGGATTCGAACGCGAGGGCGGAGGGAACGGCATTTTGATCTATAAGGCGAGGGGCTGGGATTACGCCCAGCTTTGCAGGGTTTTCAAGGAGGGGATATTCCGCTGCAGGGAAGAACACGTTCCGGTCCTTTTTCATATCGAAGAGATGAACCAGCCCCTGGGCCATTCGACTTCGGGTTCACACGAACGTTATAAATCAAGGGAAAGACTTGCATGGGAAAGGGAATACGATCCGCTTAAAAAAATGCGGGAGTGGATACTGCAAAGCGGCATTTCCACCGAAGAGGTCCTGGATGAGATTCAAAAAGCGGCCATTGCGGAGACAAGAAAGGCGAGGGACAGGGCCTGGCGCAATTACAGCGAGCACATCAGGAACGAGCGGGAAGAACTGATCGGGATACTGAGGAACAGGCGTTGCATCTGTGCCACGGATGAAATTGACAAGATCAAGTTGCTTCGCAGGAACCTGCAACAGGTTCGCAATCCCATCCGGAAGGATAATTTTTCAACCGCAAAAAAGGTGCTCCGGCACATCTGTGCGGATTGTCCCTCCAGAAAGGTACTCCAGGAAGAGATCGGCCAGTGGTTCGACAGGCATTACGAGGCTGCGTGGGAAATGTACAGCGCACACCTGTACAATGAAACGGAGCGTTCCGTCCTGAAGGTTGAACCCGTTCCCCCCCGTATTTCTGAAGGCAGTCCTGAAGTTGCGGGCCGGGTCGTGCTCCGGGAAAATTTTGACAGGCTCTTTGCGAAATATCCCCTCCTGGTCATATTCGGTGAGGATACCGGTAAGATCGGGGGTGTGAACCAGTGCCTGGAAGGCCTGCAGGAAATATACGGTGATCTCCGCATTACGGACACCGGTATTCGTGAAAATACCATCATCGGCCAGGGGATCGGAATGGCGATGAGGGGAATGCGGCCCATTGCAGAGATCCAGTATTTCGACTACCTGCTTTACGGGCTGCAGACCGTCAGCGATGACCTTGCCACGCTTCGTTACCGGACCAAGGGGACCCAGTCCGCTCCCCTCATCATCCGGACCAGGGGGCACAGGCTGGAAGGCATCTGGCACTCGGGTTCACCGCTGAGCATGGTGATCAACTCGATCCGGGGGGTGTATGTATGTGTTCCGAGGGACATGATCCGGGCGGCCGGAATGTACAATTGCCTGCTTGAAGGTGAGGACCCGGCCCTGGTGATCGAGCCCCTCAACGGGTACCGGCTTAAGGAGAGACTACCGGACAACCTGGGTGAGTACAGGATTCCCCTGGGGATACCCGAGATCATGCGGCCGGGCCGGGACATTACCCTGGCTACTTACGGATCATGCGTCCGTATCGCCAGGGAGGCCGCCCAGCAACTCGAAGAATTCAATATTGATGTTGAAATTATTGATGTACAGACCCTTATTCCATTCGACCTGCCCGGAATAATTCTCGAATCGGTCCGAAAAACGGGCCGGGTCGTCTTTTTCGACGAGGATGTCCCCGGTGGTGCCACCGCATACATGATGCAGAAGGTCCTGGAAGAGCAGGGTGGTTACAGGCATCTTGATTCGGCTCCGGCGACCATCACCGGGAGGGATCATCGTCCGGCATACGGAACCGACGGGGATTACTTCTCCAACCCGAATGCTGAGGATGTCTTCGAGACCCTGTACGACATGATGCACGAATCCAAACCGGGGCAATACCCCAGGATCCACTGAGTCCCTGACGGTGGGTTCTTACAGCAATCATAATTATTCATCCGGGTTTTCCCTGAACCTTGGCATGCTTCGTACGGCTCCCTTCTGCCTGATTGCATTTAGTCTGCCGGCCTGTTGACTGCTTTCCCTCAGTCGGTTTGTCCTTTGCCAGCTTCCCCGTCACCAGCTTCCCCGTTGTCAGGGTTGAAACGCCTTATTTTGTAATTCAAAACGGCAATGAGGATGGTCATAATGGGACTGATGAGATTGAAGAAACAGTAGGGCAGGTATGTATAAGTGGAAACCCCCAGGACGCGGCTCTGGGTGGCCCCACCGGTATTCCAGGGGACCAGCACGGATGTGACGGTGCCCCCGTCCTCCAGGGTCCGGCTCAGAACCTCCGGTTTCAGTCCCCTTTCCCTGTAAATCTTGGCGAACATCCTTCCGGGGACCACAATGGATATGTACTGGTCGGATGCGGTGATGTTAAAGAAGATGCAGGATGCAACTGTGGATGCAACCAGCGAACCGGTCGACCTGGCCCACCGGATGATGGTTTCGGAGATCCGCTTCAGGAGTCCCGCCGAATCCATCGCACCACCAAATACCATTGCGGCAAGAATGAGCCAGATGGTATCGAGCATGCCCGCCATCCCCCTGGTGCTAAGAAGCTCACTGACCATTGCATTACCTGTGTCAATGGATATGCCTCCGAACATCGACCGCATGGTGGCAATGTAGGTGCGCTTGAGGTACCCGTACGGACCTCCGATCTGGGAGATCAGATCAGGCTGGAAAATGATTGCGAAGGCAGCCCCGAGGAGCGTGCCGAATAAAATCGCAGGCAGTGGGGGCACTTTTAAAATGATGACCACGATAAGGAGCACCGGTACGATCAGGAGCAATGGTGTAAGATTGAAGTTCTGTTCGATGAGGTCCTGCATAACCTTTACATTCGTACCGTCACTGCCGAAATCACGTGTAAATCCGATGATCAGGAACAGGATGAGGGTGATACTCATGGTTGGCACTGTAGTGATCATCATATACCGGATGTGCGTGAACAGATCAGTACCGGCCATGGCGGGAGCGAGGTTTGTGGTATCCGACAGGGGAGACATCTTATCCCCGAAATAGGCCCCGGATATAATGGCCCCGGCCACCATTCCAACCGGGATACCGAGAGCCTTGCCAATACCCATCAGTGCGATTCCGATGGTGGCGATGGTTGACCATGACGAGCCGGTGGCAAGGGATACAATGCCACTGGTAACCACAGCAGCAAAGAGAAAAATGCCCGGGTGGATGACTTTCAGTCCGTAATAGATCAACATAGGGACGACTCCGCTGACCAGCCATGTGCCGGAAAGCGATCCGATCAGAAGAAGGATCAGTATGGAGGGCATGGCGGATCCGATGCTTTTAACCATCTGCTCACTGATAAATTCAAAGCTGAGCTTAAGCCGTATTGCGATCAGGGCTGCCACGGTGGCAGCGAGCAACAGGGCTATCTGGTTGGCTCCGGAAAGGGTGTCATCCCCGAAATAGATTACATTCAGGGTTAAAAGGAGGATCAGACAGAATATTGGGATAAATGCCTGAAGCAGTGTGGGTTTCTTCTTAACTTCCTCCATTCAGCAGTGGTGAAAAACAAGGGCAAGATACTAAAATGGTCACGGTATTTAATCCACCGGATATAGAAGTTCAATATTAATTTCATATAAATTATAAAAAACCGGCTGACCGGGTATTATTTTTGTAATGAATTTGGATATATTGCAATCCGGTGCTTATAGCGACATGGAACTGAATATCGATTTTTTCAGCATAGACAACAACAAGGTTGCCAAACAGGGAAGGGTCCTGATCTCGGAGCCTTTTCTGAACGACACCTATTTCAAGCGGTCCGTGGTCCTGCTAACGGAACATTCAGAGGAGGGTTCAATAGGCTTTGTGCTGAATAAACCGGTTGACCTTTCCGTGAATGACGTGCTTGCGGATTTTCCGGAGATCGATACGGAGGTATCCATAGGGGGACCGGTAAACACCAATACGATCCATTACATCCATACCCTGGGAGATCTCATTCCCAATTCGGTCAAGGTGCTTGATAACCTTTTCTGGGGAGGGGATTTCGAAGTGATCAAGGAGATGATCAGCGAGGGCCGTATAAAGGGATCCGAGATACGTTTCTTCCTCGGATATGCCGGTTGGTCCCCCAAACAGCTCGAGAATGAATTATCGGAAAACGCATGGCTTGTTTCCGAAATGAAGGCAGAACAGATCATGTCCAGTCCCGGCGACAACCTGTGGAAAGACGTACTCGAAAAATCGGGGGACAAATACAGGACATGGGTAAATTTCCCTGAAAATCCCAGCCTTAACTGATCCCGCATCCAACACTTCCCGTACCGGGGAATTTTTCAGAATCTCGACAGTTGCTCCAGGAAATGAGAGAACAGGTCTGTGTCGATAAGGATGGGAAAGATAAAACCGAAAACAGCCCCGAGAAAATGGGCATCGTGGTTAATGTTATCACGTTTCCTCCGGCTCATGATGCTGCTGTAAACGAGATACAGCACGGCGAAGACTATGCCCGGGATGGGGAGGACCGCGAAAAAGTACAGGCGGTCGAGCGGGGAAAAGAAAATACTGGTAAAAACAACTGCAGATACCGCACCCGAGGCCCCAACCGAATTGTACCAGCGATCGTTCCGGTACCTGAACAGCGTAATCAGGGAGGAGACCACGATTCCCCCGAAATACAGGATGCTGTACGTTAGAGCGGGACTGTTCAAATAACCTGAGAGCTTGAGCTGCTGAAACCATCTTTCCACATTGCTTCCGAAAGAATAAAGTACGATCATGTTGATGATCAGGTGGGTCCAGTCCGCATGCAGGAATCCGTGCGTGACCATCCTGTACCATTCCTTTTTATGGATGACCTGGTAGGGATTCAGCATCAGCCGTGACAAGAGTTCCTCCGAATTGAAGGCAATGACCGTAATGATAACGGTAACGATGATTATAATCAGAGTCATATCAGTGCATTATTTTATATACCAGTTCCTTGAGAAGGTCCCCGTCCCTCGCGCTCACATTCCCGAAACCTTTGGATTTCAGATCGAATTCCCTCAGCAGGGATATGATGCGCACGATGCTCGCGGGATTGTAATTCTTTGCAGCCCGTTCATAATCCTGCACGAAATAAGGATCAATTTTAAGCGCCGAAGCCACATTCCTCCTGGAACGGTCTTTCAGGAAATGATAATTGAGCAGCCTGCTGAAAAAGAAATACATGGAAGTTATGCTCAGTGTGATTGGGTTCGCCTTCGGATTGCTCTCAAAATACCTGATGATCCGGTTTGCTTTTAGCACGTTCCTGCGGGAAAGGGCATCATTGAGTTCAAAATTATTGAAATCCTTGCTGATACCGATATTTTCCTCAATGTGTCCCGGGTTCACCGTGGTTTCGCTTTCATCGAGAATCAGGATGAGCTTTTCCAGTTCACTGGCGATCCGGCCGAGATCGCTTCCGAGGAATTCGGTCAGGATCATGGCTGCCTTGGGTTCGATCTTCTTTCCCCTTGCAGCCAGGTATGCGCTTATCCAGGGAGAGACCTTATCCTCGTAGATTTTTTTTGAATCCAGGATTACGCCTTTTTCTTGGAGGGACTTATACAGCTTTTTGCGCTTGTCCAGTCTCTTGTACTTATAGTTTATCACCAGAAGCGTGGAGGCCAGCGGATGGTCGACGTAATAGATAAGGTCATCGATCTGCGCAAGAACCTGGGCTTCCTTCACGATCACGACCTGGTAGCTTGACATCATAGGGAAACGCCTGGCTGCATTGATAATGCCCGGTCCATCCGTATCCTTGCCGTAGAGAATGACCTGGTTGAAGGCCTTTTCTTCTGCCGTGAGCACATTTTCCTGGATGTAGTCCGTGATCAGGTCTATGAAATACGGTTCCTCGCCCATCAGGAAGTAGATGGGCCTGTACTTCCTCGATTTCAGCTCTTTAAGGATATCCTCATAGGTCATTGCAAGAAGATTAGAAACGAAGGTGTTTAACCGAATGTCCGCCTTCCTTCAGCTCTTTCAGGGAATCGATCCCGATGAGCAGGTGCTCGTCAACGAATTTATCCGTGACCTTGTTATCGCTTTCCTGGGTCTTAATTCCGGAACCTATCATCGGCTGGTCGGATACAAGGAGAAGAGCCCCTGAGGGGATCTTATTGGCAAAGCCAACGGTGAAAATGGTTGCCGTTTCCATGTCAATGGCCATGCATCTTGTCTGTTTCAGGTATTTTTTAAAAGCAACGTCGTGTTCCCACACCCTCCGGTTCGTGGTAAAGACCGTTCCCGTCCAGTAATCCCTGGCATGTTCACGGATGGTTGACGACACCGCTCTCTGGAGGCTGAATGCAGGCAGGGCAGGGACTTCGGCTGGCAGGTAGTTGTTGGATGTGCCTTCGTTCCGGATGGCTGCAATCGGGAGTATGAGGTCACCCAGCTGGTTCTTTTTTTTAAGTCCCCCGCATTTTCCCAGGAACAACACTGCCTTGGGATGTATGGCGCTCAGCAGGTCCATGATGGTGGCTGCATTGGCACTCCCCATACCGAAATTTATCAGGGTGATGCCATCCGAGGTGGCGCATTGCATGGGCTTGGTCTTATCCTTAATGGCAGTGCCCTGTATGCTGCAGAAACGGTCGAGGTAATAATCAAAATTTGTCAGCAGAATGTATTCTCCGAATTCTTTCAGTGCCTGTCCCGTATAACGTACAAGCCAGTTTTCGACGATATCCTTTTTAGTCTTCATGGGGCATCAATTGTTCAGTTCTTGTTATTTTTGTCCAGGACCTTACAGGTGCGAATGGAAACTCTAAATTTACCAACTTATTCCTTCTCCGTGAAATCTGAGGAAGGCAGATCCTATATTTTTGATCCGTTCCGCAGAAAGTATGTCCTCCTGACACCCGAGGAATGGGTCAGGCAGCATTTCCTGCAGTACCTGGTCCGGGATAAAGATTTTCCGGCCTCGCTGATAGCAGTCGAGAAGGAATTCAGTTTCAACCGCATGAAAAAAAGAACGGATATCCTGGCCCATAACCGCATGGGAGAACCCGTACTGCTGGTTGAATGCAAATCACCGAAGGTCCCGGTCTCCCGTGAAGTTTTCGGGCAGATCGGCCTGTACAACCTTACCCATAAGGTCCCCTGGCTCGTGGTGACCAACGGGATGAAACATTACTGCTGCAGGTATGACGAGGCGGAGGGTAAATACCTTTTTGTGGACCGCATCCCGGAATGGAACGAAGTTCAGCCCGCCTGAGGGGCGGGGTTCAACCCGACTGAGGAGTGAGGTTCATCCAGTCCGGGGACTGAGGTTCAGCCCAACTCAGGATTGATTTTCTGAAGCAGGTACACATCGATCCACTTATCCCTGCTTCGTATCCAGTCTTTCTTCCTGCCGGCTTCGGTAAAGCCATGTTTATTAAACAGCCGGAGGCTGGCCGTATTATCTTCCGAAATATTGCAGTAGAGCTGGTGAAGGTAAAGGTTGTGAAAGGCAAAATCAACGAGCAGGGCAACGGCTTCTGAAGCCAGTCCCTTCATCCGGTCCCCCTTCCTGGCTATCAGTATCCCCACACCTGCCCTGAGGTGAAGCGGATCGAAATCAAAAAGATCGATGATCCCTATGGTAATGGGAGTGCCGGTGGCCGTATCCTGCCGGTCGATCATGAGCCGGAGCTGCCTGGCCTGGTAAATATCCTGGTGGGCATTTTCAATGTACCGGCGGAGGGTATGCCTTGAAAAAGGTGCGCTGGTATTGCTGACCAGCCAGTTTTCCGGGTTGTTCTCCCATTCGAAAAGAACATCCAGGTCGGAGGGTTCTATGGCCCTCAGTCTGATATTTTTGCCGGAAAGTGGGATCATGAATCCGCTCCGAGGTTTATTTGTCTATGATTAGCTTATATGCAGGGTCGGTGGACCGGAACCGGTTTCCGTCCCGGAGGTATTCGATGATGATTGTATCACCGGTTTGAGGATGGATCAGCCGGATCCTGAAATCTTCCGGGAACTGGGACTTATCCGATACATCGGTGAATTCGGTTTTTCTTCTGCCGATGGTAAGCTCGTAGATGTTGAATGCATGGGGACCTTCCCTTTCTATCCTGGAGTAGTAAGCCTGGTGGCCGTCCCCAATCGGGTAGAAGAACAGGTCATCGCTTGTGGTGTTGATGGGATACCCGATGTTTATGGGATCCCTCCACTGGCCCTCCGGCCCGAGGTTGGAAAAAAATATGTCGTATCCGCCCATGTTGAAATGTCCAGTTGAACTGAAATACAGGCGCTTCCCGTCATCGGAAGGGAAAGGGGTTTCCTCTTCACCATCAGTGTTAATGACGGGACCCAGGTTCTTGGCCTCCCCCCATTCCCCCGAAGACAGCCTGGAGGCCCGGTATATGTCAAGTCCCCCGTACCCGCCCCGCCTGGCGGAGGTAAAATACAGGGTTTTCCCGTCCGAACTTATCGCGGCATGGGTTTCATGGGTCCCCGTATTGATGGTGGGTCCCAGGGGCCTGGCCTTCGACCAGAATTCATCCCTCCTGGTACTCAGGTAGATGTCATTATTCCCTTCATCGCGTTTGACCATATAAAGTTCATTTCCGTCATAGGAAAGGGAGGTCGGGTACATGTCTCCGTCTGAACCTACCTGCGGATTGAGAACCTCGGGTTCCGACCAGGTGCCGTTGACCTTCCTGGACATGTGGATGGCATCGTAAAAGGCCAGCTCGGTTATGAAGATCATTGTATTGCCGTCGCCTGAAAGAACGGCATTTGTGTTATCCGAATTCACGTTTATGGGGGCGCCGAGCTTCCTGAATTCCACCTCTACGGGAACGTCCTGTATCATCTTGGCCCGCTGGCATGCCCTTATCTCATTGTCCACGATATCAATGTTGTAATTTCCTTCGAAATCATCCGAACTGGTGAATACCCGGTAAATGTTGAGGGCCTTGTTCAGTTCGTTGTTGATCCGGTAGGCATTGCCCAGGCTGAAATAGGCATAGTGCGGAGCCTGCTTTTCCTTGAATGAGCGTTTCTTGTACTTAAGGGTAGTGTTGGTTATGGCTTTTTCAAGATAAGGGATGGCCATGTATTCCCTTCCCGGAATTTTCAGGTAGGTTTCACCCACCTTAAAATTGAAATTTGCATTATCCGGGTACTTCCCCAGAAGCTGCAAATAGAAATACAGGGCTTCTTCATAGTCTTCGGAGAGGAAGAAAAACTCTCCCTCAGAGAACAGTTCCTCCGGATCCGTTATATCCTGTGCTAAGGGGGACTGGCTCAGCATCAGCAGGCAAACCGACAGTATCAGATAAACAAGGCTTCCTTTCATTTCCGGGCGATTGATAATTGTTCCATAAAGATAAAAAAATTTTCTTCAGCAGCGGGTTCACCCCGGCAGCCGTAACAGGAAGGACAATGATCGGTCGGAAATGGTTGCTGCTCTTTATTTTTTGAGGTTCCCGGGCACCTTAACCTCCTCGACCTTTACATTCGGAAGATCCGGTTTAACGACAAGAATCTCGACCCTGCGGTTAAGCTGGCGGCCTTCCGGGCTGTCAGATCCGTCCGGATTGCTGTTGCGTGCTACCGGCTGGCTTTCGCCCTTGCCAAGGGATTGAATGCGTTTCCCGTCAATTCCCTTGCGGGTGATGTATTGTACCACGTTTGCCGAACGCTTTTTCGAAAGCATCATATTGTAGGCCTCCGATCCCTTGTTGTCCGTATGCCCGATCGCATTTACCTCGAGCATCGGGTAGGTCTTCAGGATTTCCACCAGGTCGTTGAGGGTCGTTTTTGCCTCGTTCGTGAGATCAAAGCGGTCGAAGCCGAAGAAGACGGGCCGGATGACATACATAACGGTCTGAGGTTTAATAACGGGGACAACCGTCTCCGCAGGTTCTTCCGTGAGTGCCTGCTCTTCCACCGGCTGCTCCTCCATGGTGGTTTCCTCCGGTTCAGCGATAACTTCCGGTTCGGCAGGATGGGCCACTGCTGCCAGGTATTCTGCCTCGGTTTTAAATATCCGGGTGCGGTAAATATCACTGGAACCCAGGTTATCCTCTCCAAACAGTGACTGGTAGCCGTATTTGCCGTTGTCGACAGGCATAAAGAAAATGTCATCGTCTGAGGTATTCAAAGGATACCCGAGGTTTCTGGGCTCGCTCCAGCTGCCGTCGGGCTGTTTTTCAGTGTAAAATAAATCGTATCCGCCGAAGTTGTAATGTCCCTGTGATGCAAAGTAGAGGACCCTGCCATCATCCGAGATAAACGGGTTGTCTTCGCCCAGTTCGGTGTTGATCAGGGGACCCAGGTTCTGCGGTTCCTGCCAGCCTGCAGGTCCCATTTTGCTCATCCATATGTCCATTCCCCCCAGCCCGTCCTTCCGGTTACTGGCCAGGTAGAGCTCCTGTCCGTCTCCGGATATGGAGGCATGGGATTCCCAGAACTTGGTATTGACCTCTTTATTCAGGGGAACTGCCCTGGTCCACCTTCCGTCCTCGAAACTGCTGGTATAGATGTCGGAATTGAAATTATCTTCCTGGTTCAGGTACAGTTCATTCCCGTCATGGCTTATGCTGTTAATAAAGAGTTTTGATTCCGGTTCGAGCTCCGCAGTTATTTGCCTGGGCTCGGACCATTCCCCGTTCACCTTCCTGGCTACCTTGATGGCATCATAGAAAGGCAGCGACGACATGTATACCAGCATGCTTTCGTCATAGGAGACCACGGGATTGAAATCAGCCGTGGTGGTATTTATGTTCTCTCCGAAATGCTCCCTTATGACATATACGGGATTGTCCATGGCCTTCCTGAGGCTGTTGACTGCATCGATCTGCTTATCCGCATAACTGGCCTCCCTGGATTTGGCATCGTCGAGGAGTCCCTTATAGGTATTGTAGGCGTCAACCGCCTTGTCCAGTTCGTTTGTTATCCTGTAGGCATTGCCCAGGTAAAGCCATGCATCATACGGTGCCTTGGTTTCCTTGAAAATGCCCTCCTTGTATCGGGGCGTGACATTTTTTACGGCTTTTTCCAGATAGGGGATGGATTTTTCTTTTTTACCCGGGATGTTCAGGTAACAGATCCCCATCCGGTAATTGATGTTGGCATTGTTTTCGTATCCGCGTGTGTAAAGTTTCTGATATTCGGCAAGGGCATCCGGGTAAGACTCCTCTACAAGCCAGTATTCTCCTTCATAAAAGATGTTGCGTAAAACTTCCTGGTATTCCTGTGCCCGGGTCACACCCGGCAAAAGGAGGAACAGGAAAAGAACCGGACCTATCTTTTTCATGTAAGGGTGGTTTTGTGGTAGTAAAGCAAATTTAAAATTTAATTGGAACAATTAAAAAAGTTTTGGAGGAATCAGTCTGTATCTTTCCTGTCTTCTTTCCTTCGCCTTCTGGAAAACAGGATGATCAGCAGGATCAAGACTATCCCCCCCATGATGTAAAAAACCCAGTTCCTGCCGTGCGGGGGCGCCATTGCAGGGGCCTCTGCTGGTGGAATAACTTCCACTATGGGTTCATATTCAAGGATTTTCAGTAAGTTCAGGAACATCCTGACAACGTCTTCCTCGGAATAATCATTGTACCTGGCCTGTTCAATCAGGTATTGGTACAGATCATCAAGGCTGTGGATGTTGTTCTGCTCGGTGTCCAGGTTAAGAAGCAGGTTAAGCAGGTCTCCCGAGGAGGTCCCGATCAGCAGTTTGATGATTTCCCTCAGGTCTTCCTTCTCCAGGTAATCCAACAACAGTCTTACCGCATCTTCCCTTGAATAGTCATGATCTTCGGACTCTTTCATCAGGTAAGACATAAGCTGAACCGGGTTACGTATGCCTTCCTTCTCCGTATCCAGTTCCTGGAGTACCGTTTGCAGGTCACCGGATGCGATCTCCGTCAGGCTGCCAATCAGTTCCTTAAGCTCTTCACTTTGGGAGAGGCGTGAGAAAAGGTTATTGACATCCCTGGCTGTATAGCCATAGCGGTCCGCCTCTGAAAGCATATGCTCGTAGAGTTCCTGCAGGGAGCCTGTTTCCGAAAGGTTTGTTTCCTCCAGGGCGCTGCGGAGGGCTTCATTATCGGTGAGACCGATGAGCTGGTCCCTGTACCCCGCAAGATACTCCTTCTGCATGTTGGAGATGATCAGGTCGTTGACGTCCTGGCTGGTGTAGCTGTATTCATCTGCATGATCCCTCAGGTAGGAAATAAGTTCATCCCCGGTACGGATCCCTTCTTTTCCCAGGTCCAGTTCCATGAGCACTCGCTGAAGTTCCCCTGTTGAGGAGGCAGCAAGATCCTGGCGCAGCATCTCGGTCGCTTCCTGTTCATTCACGGGTGTAATGACCAGCAGCCGGTTGACTTCTTCCTGTGTAAAGCCCTGTTCAGTGGCATGATCGAGCAGGTACTGGCTGAGCTGGTCAGCGGTAAAGATGCCCAGGGCGGCAAGTTCGATGCCCGAAAGGAAAGATTTGAGTTCCCCGGATGCATTGGCGGTAAGCCGATCGAGGTAATCCTGGAGCCCGGCTTCCATTTCGGGTGGGACTTCCCTGGTGGAGGGAACGGTAACTTCCGTTTCCCTTGCCTGCTCTTCCGTACCCCCGGCCACGACAGTTCCGGGTTTGGGTGTATAGATAATCCGGACATCCTTGTAGCTGACATTCCCGCGCCGGTCGAGAAGTTCAAATTTAAGCAGGTTCTCTCCCGGAACCGGGACATAGGCATAGATGAAATGACGCCTTTCGATCCTGAAGGAATCCCTTCTCACCTGCAGGCCGTCCTGGATCACGTTCACATAGAGATTGGCCCTTCGTTCGAGTGTAAGGTCTATCAGCACCGTATCTCCGGTTTCAACCAGGAGCAAAGTGTCCTGCACCTTGATATCGTCCTGTATGGTTAATTCTTCCAGTTTTTTTGCCTGGGTCAGGAGAATCTCCTGTGTCAGCTGCAATTCCTTTTCCTTGTATCCCTCAGGAATAACCAGGACAGTGACCGAAGGTTCTATGTCCTCACCCTCGACGTGCACCTCGTACTCCCCGACCGGAACCTCGAAGTGGAATTCCCCGGTTCGGGAATCGGCAATTGCAACGGCCACGGTGTCCCTCGAATGCTGGTTAATGACGACGATCTTAATGGGATGTGTCAGCCGTTCCACCCTGCTGATGCCCAGGATGCCGCTGACCAGGAATTTCCTGGGATGGGTGGTGGAATAGATTTCATAAAGATAGATGTCGGTAAGTCCGTACCCCCCGTCCAGCAGCCTCGGGAAATAGGCAAAGGTGCCGTTGCGGACCGGATTGAAGAAAAGGTCGTCATCGGTGGTATTGATCGGGTAGCCGGCGTTAACGGGAGCGGACCATTCCCCGTTATCGAGGATTGTGGAGTAGAAAACGTCGTACCCGCCCATGTTGTAGTGCCCGTAAGAGCTGAAATAGAGGGTTTTACCATCAGTGGTGATAAATGGGGTTTCCTCATTGTAGCGGGTGTTAATAATGGGACCGAGATTTACCGGCACTCCCCATTCCCCCGCTTTATCCCGGATCGAAAAATAAATGTCGAGTCCCCCGTATCCTCCCTTCCGGTTGCTTGTGAAGTAGAGGGTATCGCCGGTCCGTGTATAACATCCGTGGGATTCCCAGTATTTGGTGTTGATGTTGTCGTTCATCCGGACCGGTGGTGTCCAGAATCCGTTCACCAGTTTGCTGGTATACAGGTCACCGATGAAATTGTCACTGCGGTAGATGATCATTTCATTGCCTTCATAATTCAATGCAGTGGGGTAGGCGTCCTCATCCACTTTCAGTTCTTCCATCAGGATTCTGGGGAAGGACCATCCGTCCTCCAGCTTTTCACAGTAGGCAATGGCATCGTAGAACGGCTGTTTCTGGATGTAGACCAATTTGCTCTCATCCCCCGAGATGACCGGGTTCACATCTGAAAACCGCGTATTGACCCGGTCTCCCACATTGGTAATGTCAACATCGACCGGGCGGGTCTGGAGTTCCTTGGCATTTTCGCAGGCCGTGATCTGTTCGTTGACCAGTTGCAGGTCGTACAGTTCCGGATCGGCCTGGGATTTGAAGTATTCATACGTTGCGATCGCCTTGTCAAGCTGACCATTGATGCGGTAGGCGTTGCCCAGGTAAAAGAATGCCTCCAGGGGTGCGCTTGTTTCCCTGAAACTGTTCTCCTTGTATTTCAGGTTGATATTCTTGGAGGCCCTTTCAAGGTATTCGATAGATTCGCTTTTCCGGTAGGGATCGTTCAGGTAACACACCCCGATTTTATAATTAATATTGTCGTTGTCCGGGTACTGTTTATGAATGGGTTCATAATACGGAAGGGCTTCCATGTATTCCTCGAACAGGAAGTAAGATTCCGCTTCAAGAAACATCTCCCGGTAATCACCGGTAATCTGCGATAGCACAGTCCCGGCGATCAGGGGTAGCAGCAGTAACAGGGTGTGGCGTTTCATTGGTTCTCAGGAGATCAAGGTGGATATAGACAAATTTAATAATTATCACGAAAGAAATCCATTTGCGCAGTGCCATAAGATGAACGTCTGCGGAATTTTTGACCGAAGCACCGGATTACCTGCATTAATATACCCGTTTGCATTATCAAATTCTCCTGCCTGTGTCAAAGTCCTGCAGGTGGTCCCCGATGCTTTTCAGGAATATTCCCCCGAGTGCGCCATCCACCACCCGGTGGTCGTATGCCAGTGAAAGCATCAGGATATCCCGTATGCCCATGGCATCTCCCCTGGAAGTTGCCACAACGGCAGGTTTTTTAACAATGGAGCCGACGGCGAGGATTGCGACCTGGGGCTGGTTAATGATCGGGGTGCCGGTGAGGTTGCCGAATTGTCCCAGGTTGGTTACCGTGAAGGTCCCTCCCTGGATTTCGGACGGTAACAGATTATTGGTCCTTGCCCGGTCGGCCAGGTCATTCACCCTGGTCGCCAGTCCCACCAGGTTCAGCATATCCGCATCATGGATCACGGGGACGATCAGGTTCCCGTCCGGAAGGGCCGCAGCCATCCCGATGTTGATGGAGCGTTTGCGGATGATCGTATAACCGTCAACCGAGACATTGATCCCGGGATGCTCCTTCAGAGCCATGATGACCGTTTCAAGGATCAGGGTTGTGATCGTGAGCTTCTGCCCGTATTTCTTCAGGAATTCATTCTTCACCCGGTCCCTCCACCGGATCATACCGGTAACATCGGATTCCACGAAGGAGGTGACATGTGGAGCAACCTGTTTTGAGTAGACCATATGGTCGGCGATGAGCCTTCTCATCCGGTCCATTTCCTCTGTCACAGAGGGACCGCTGCCCTGTATCTGTTCACGGCTAAAAAGCCCGGGAGGGGTTTCGGGCGTCCGGGTTCCCTGGGTATGGGCATTCGTGGCGGGGGACCTGCCCGCAAGGTAAGCCTGGACATCCGCCCGGGTGACCCGGCCGCCGATCCCGCTGCCCTGTATTCCCTGGATCTCAGCCGCAGAAATTTCATGATCAACCGCAAGTTTGCGTATAACGGGCGAAAGGAAGGCCACCTTCTGGTAGATTGCAGGCGGGTGTACAGGTCCGGCAAATTGTCCGGGAACTTCCTCCGCGGCACCGACTTCCTCCGCGGCACCGACTTCCTCCGCGGCACCGAATTCCTCCGCGGCAGCGGCTTCTTCCGTGGCACCGGCTTCTTCCGGCAGGGTGCCATTTTCCCCGGATACGGCTATAAGGGCCATTACCTGGCCAATCTTGGCGATATCTCCTTCCCGGAGCAGGATTTTATGGATTTTTCCGGTGGCGGGAGCAGGTATCTCACTGTCCACCTTGTCTGTCGCCACTTCGACCACGGACTGGTCCAGCTCAACCTGCATGCCTTCCCGGACCATCCATCGGGTGATCTCGGCTTCGATAATTCCTTCGCCCATCGGGGGCAGTGTAATTTCAATCATGGCCAGGTTCCGCGAAAATTGTTTCCTGAGACCAGATAAAAATAAAGAATTTTCAGGGAGTGGGATCAATTAATCATTGCTTTCTTCCGATCTGGCGGATGCTTCGCATCAGGATCCCCGCATCGGTAAATACGCTGTAGTTCTTGACATACAATAAATTCAGGCTGTCCTTGGTCTCCTGCGGGATGTCTTCACCCCCGAGGGCATCGGAGGGGAAAAGGATCCCGGGCCTGATGCTGGGAAGCCTCGGCCGGTCGGGCGATGGATGGAACCCGACCCATGAATACTGGCCGGAAAGCACGTTCAGGATATTCAGGAAAGCCTGTCCCGGGTTCTTTACGGTAAATGCGAGGACCGGGTAGAAAACCAGGAGCAGCAGGGCCGAAAGGACATCGAAAAGTCGTTTGATCCTGCGGTTCGATTTCTTGGTTATGGATTCAAAATCGATGAGGTAGACGTCACCCGGTGTATTGATCGAATGGCTTCCGATGATGGACAGGCTCTCGGGCGGTGCTATCTTATAATGTATCTTGCCGTTTGTCAGGGTTACCATCTGGCCGATGATTTCCTGGGAAGAGATATCGCTGGCACAGAATATGAGCTCATCGATGTTGTTGACGGTGATCAGGTCCTGCAGCTGCCCGATGTGGCCCGTATATCCTTTTTCATCGGCAGGCACAGGATTAACATAGCCGATGATGTTGAGGTTGGATTCCGCTTTTCTTAACAGGGATTCCACCCGGCCGGCCTCCCTGGTTTTCCCGATGATCAGTAATTTCCTGTTTCTCCTTACATCGAACCGGAAACCGGTTATCCGGCTGATATGCAGCAGGATGCAGAGCAGGTAAGACGAAAGGGTCGCCCAGGCCGCCCCGAGCAGGAGCAGGGCCCTTGAGAAGCGCAGGCTTTCGGGCAGGAGTGCATAGACGACAAGGATCACGATAGTCCCCACGAAAATCCCCTTGAAAATGTTATAAGGTTTCACCGGGGTGTCATAGGCCCCGGAGAAGAATAACGACAGCAGCCAGACCAGGATGTAGACGGGAACAACCACGGTCATGTATTCCTGGGGATACTGGGATGTTCCCTGGAATTTGTAAAGCTCCCAGAGTGGTTTGATCAGGTAAAACCCGAGGTAGATCAGGACGGCCTGAAGGGCGGGGACCGAGAAATTCCTGGCAAAGCGCCGGATGATGGCCAGTAATGCCCTGAAATAGATGGCCAGGTTAATGACCAGGGAATAGGATCTTGCCATCTTTCTGGAGAAATGTTTCTGCGCGAAAATACGCATGGCATTGTAAAAGGTCACCACGTAATTCAGGCTGCCTTTTTTCGTGCTCTCCCCCTTGTAGTGGATGATGGTGGTTTCCGGGTAATAGATGTTCTGATAGCCTGCGTTCAGAAGCCTGTAAGAAAGGTCGATGTCCTCCCCGTACATAAAAAAACGCTCATCCAGGAGTCCCACTTTATCCAGCGCGGATCCTCGCAGCATCATAAATGCCCCCGGCAGGATCTCTACGGAGTGGATATGGTCCCTGTCCATGTACCCCAGGTGGTATCTGCCGAACACCCTGGACCTGGGGAACAGGCGGGACAGGCCGAATATTTTGTAGAAGGCCACTGCGGGTGTAGGCAGCGCACGCTTGGATTCGGGCAGGAAATCCCCTTTCCCGTCGATCATTTTCACCCCGAGTCCCCCTGCCCCGGGGTGTTCATCCATGTACCGCACGCATTTCGACAGGGTATCTTCCTCGATCACGGTATCCGGGTTCAGCAGGAGGATGTACCTTCCGGTGGATTGCCGGATAGCTTGGTTATTGGCTGATGCAAACCCGAGATTTTCTTCGTTGCGGATGAGTTTAATCCCTGGGAATTTGTCCTGTACCATGGCACAGGACCCGTCCACCGAGTTGTTGTCGACCACGAATACTTCTGTTTCAAGATTGCCCATTGCCCTCTGAACGGAATGCAGGCATTGCTCCAGGAAGTATTTGACGTTGTAGTTGACAATGATGACGGACAGGTCCATAGCCAGTGGATGGTGCCTTTAGAACGGATGCGGATTTCAGATTATTATAGGACGTTTTCCAGGATCACCTGGTTCCGGGTCAGGTCTTCTATGTCTTCCCGCTTGCGGATCAGGTAATCCTTTTTCTTATGGATCAGCACCTCTGCCGGACGGTACCTGGAATTATAGTTCGAGGACATTGCAAAACAGTAGGCGCCTGCATTTTTAAAAGCGAGGATATCGCCTTCCGAGATCTCGCTGATTTTCCGGTTCCAACCAAAGGTATCGGTTTCACAGATGTAACCGACCACGGTATAGATCCTCGTTTTGCCGCCCGGCCTGGAAACGTTTATAATTTCGTGGTAGGCATCGTAGAACATGGGACGGATGAAGTGGTTCATTCCCGTATCGAGTCCCGCGAAAACCGTGGCCGTCGTCTGCTTGATCACGTTTACCCTGGCCAGGAAGAATCCCGCTTCCGAAACCAGGAATTTCCCGGGCTCGAAGGCCAGGGTGAGCTCCCTTCCGTATTCCATGCAAAATTCGTTGAACCTTTTTGAAAGGCTTTTGCCGAATGCCTCGATGTCGGTGTAATGATCCCCTTCCCGGTAGGCTACTTTGAATCCCGACCCGATGTCGATGCACTGGAGGTCGGGGAAATTTCTCGCCGTATCGAGCAGAATCTCGATCCCGCGCAGGAAAACGTCCACATCGAGGATATCCGACCCGGTATGCATATGCAGGCCTTCCACCTTCATGTTGTTGGTCTCGATGACCCGCTGAACATGGGGGATCTGGTAAATGGAGATCCCGAACTTCGAGTCGATGTGCCCGGTCGATATCTTCTGGTTTCCCCCGGCCATGATGTGGGGATTGATGCGGATCCAGACGGGGACCTTATTGCCGTGTTCGTGACCGAACTGCTCCAGGATGGAAATGTTGTCGATGTTGATCCGGATCCCCTTTTCAACGGCCATATCGATCTCCTCGAGCGACACGCAGTTCGGGGTATAGAGGATATCGGCGGGATCGAACCCGGCCTGGAGTCCCAGTATCACCTCCTGGATGGAGACGGCATCGAGTCCCGCTCCGAGCCCGCAGAAGAACTTCATCACGTTGATGTTTGTCAGGGCTTTGCATGCGTAGTACACCCTGATCCTGGAACCCCTGAATGCCTTAACCAGCTTCCTGTATTGCTTTTCCATGCGGGCCGTTTCATAGACGTAAAGGGGAGTGCCGTACTTTTCGGTCAGCTCCCCGACCGGTATCCCGTCGATAACATACTGGTTGTTTACAAGTTCCATTGCATGAGTGATTTAAATGATTGACAAATATACGCCTAAATGGAATTCCCCTGTTTTTTACCCCCGAATGTAGCTTCAAAGGGTGTCCGGTCGACGATCGAGCGGCCCAGTGTGATCTCGTCGGCATATTCCAGCTCGTCCCCTATGGCCAGTCCCCTTGCCAGGGCGCTGACCTTTACGGGATAGGCTTTCAGTTTTTTATAAATGTAGAAGTTGGTGGTATCCCCTTCCATGGTTGTGCTCAGGGCAAGGATCACCTCGTCAATTCCCCCTGCCCTGACCCTCTCTTCAAGGCTGTCAACGGTCAGGTCGGAGGGACCGATGCCGTCGATCGGCGAAATGATCCCGCCGAGGACATGGTAAAGCCCGTTATACTGGCTGGTATTTTCAATCGACATCACATCCCTGATGTTTTCCACCACGCAGACCATGTTGGCGTCGCGCCTGGTATTCGAACAGATCTGGCAGGTCTCGGTATCGGATATATTACAGCATATTTTGCAGTGATGGATGTTGCGTTTCAGTTCGATGATTGCATTCCCGAAGTTCACCACGTCTTCCTCCTCCTGCTTGAGAAGATGGAGGACCAGCCGCAGGGCGGTTTTGTTGCCGATGCCGGGGAGGCTGGCGAACTCGCGGACCGCCTGTTCGAGCAGTTTGGAAGGATAGTTGTGGAATGCCGACATATCAGAGCCTTTAGCGAATCTCAAAAATAGCATCAAATTCCACATAAGGCAATTTTTTTCTTTTATTTGTACCGATATGACTCCATTGCTGGTCCTGACCGTCATCCTGGCCTATTTTGCCCTTCTCCTGGGGATCAGCCAGGTCACGGGGCGCCGTGCGGACAATGCCGCCTTTTTCCTTGGCAGGCGCCAGAGTCCCTGGTACATCGTGGCCTTCGGCATGATCGGCGCTTCCCTTTCAGGAGTTACCTTCATCTCTGTCCCCGGCTGGGTGGGGGACAGCCAGTTCTCCTACATGCAGATGGTCCTGGGTTACCTCGTAGGCTATTTTGTCATCGCACAGGTTCTGCTTCCGCTCTATTACAGGCTGAACCTCACCTCGATCTATACATACCTGGACGGTCGTTTCGGCACGCGGTCCTACAAAACCGGAGCCTCCTTCTTCCTGCTCTCCAGGGTGATCGGCGCCTCGTTCCGGCTTTACCTGGTTGCAGGGGTGCTTCACATCAGCATTTTCAGCAGCTGGAATATTCCGTTCTGGGCAACGGTCGTCATCACCATCCTTTTAATCTGGCTCTATACTTTTCGAGGCGGGATCCGGACCATCATCTGGACGGATACCCTTCAGACCCTTTTCATGCTGCTGGCTGTGACCATTGTCGTTGTCCTGATAAGCCGGGCAATGGGACTGGATTTTTCCGGCATGGTAAGGGAAGTGGCCCGGAGCGGCTACTCAAAGGTGTTTTTCTTCGGGGACTGGAAAGCGGGCGATCATTTTGTCAAGCAATTCCTGAGCGGGGCGTTCATTGCGATCGTGATGACGGGACTGGACCAGGACATGATGCAGAAGAACCTTTCCTGCCGGAACCTGAAGGAGGCCCAGAAGAACATGTACTGGATGAGCGCCGCCCTTGTCCCGGTCAACCTGCTGTTCCTTTCGCTGGGCGCCCTGCTGTACATCTTTGCCACCCGTTCCGCCATTCCCATTCCCGAACGCACGGATGACCTGTTCCCCCTGATCGCCACACAGGGTTACCTTTCCCCGGTGGTGACCGTACTTTTTATGCTGGGACTCGTGGCTGCCGCTTATTCCAGTGCAGATTCCGCGCTGACCGCGCTGACCACCTCCTTTACGGTTGATATCCTGAACGGTACACGCCTGCCGGAGGACAGGCTCAGGCGGCTGCGCAAACTGGTGCACGTGGGCATTTCCGTAATCCTGCTGGGGGTGATCCTGCTGTTCAGGGCCATCAATAACCAGAGCGTGATCTCGGCAATTTTCACCGTGGCGGGCTATACCTACGGTCCCCTGCTGGGCTTCTACAGTTTCGGGCTGTTCACAAAATACCGGGTGAAAGACCGCTGGGTCCCGCTGGTCGCCATCGTCTCCCCCGTGCTCTGCTACCTGATCAGTTCGAATTCGGCACGCTGGTTCAACGGCTATACCTTCGGCTTCGAGCTCCTGATCCTGAACGGCATGCTGACCTTCCTCGGATTGCTGTTGCTTCGCACAAGAACCTGACGCGATACACCAGTAATGGTTGAACCTTGCCGCTGGTCACCTGAATGATTGACCGGTTGATCCGGCTGTGGAGGACAGTATTAAGAAAGAGTTTAAAAATTGGGGATATACCCGCTCTCCGCCACAACAGCCTGTCCCTCTTCCGTCTGGAGCCAGAGGTACAGGAGGTAGGCAGTCGACGACCGGTCCATATCCTCCCGGATCACGGCATATACATCCGTGGTATAGGTGTAATGCTTGTTTCGCAGGGTACTGTACTCCGGCACCACACCGTTAACCCCAAGGAGTTTTAAACTGTCGTGAGGTGCCATGAACTGTTCGAAAAAATAAACGGTGTAGCCCAGTCCCTCCCTGTCAAAGGTGATCTGGTATATCGGTCCCATCATCCCGTACAGGATCAGTTCGGGGAATTCCATCATGGTCAGGTCCTTCATGACCAGTGACAGCATAAGCTCCTGGCTGCCGGAATTCGGTTCCCGCTGGTAAGGATGGATTTCAGTATCCGTTCCCCCTACCTGGTCCCACCGGGTGATATTCCCTGTGTAGATATCCTGTATCTCTTTTGTGGTCAATGAGTTAACCGGATTGTTAACGTTGGCTATGAACACGAAAGCATCAAGTGCGACCGCGGTGGTTGTAAGCCCTACATCTAAACTGTCCGCCAGGTGGATTTCATCGGGCGATGCAGACCGGGCGACAAGGATCAAATCTGCCCTGCCTTCAATGAGATTCACAAACGCCCCGTGGGTACCGTAATGGACAATGCTGTCCAGGATGAACCGGGCCACTTCGGGTTTTTCATCCATGGACGGCCAGATGCGGTAGGTATCGTCAGACCAGCCGGGCATCCAGGACCAATCGACCCCGAGAACCCTGCATGCAATCAAAACCTGCAGGGGATGGGCCGAGGTGGAACCGTCCACCCTGGGATAATTTTCAATGGTCAGGCTGTCCAGGTCGATCTTCTTGAGACCATTGTCCGTGGATTTCTCGCAGCCTGAGAGGGACAGGATCAGGAAGATGCCGATCATAAAGGCCGGCAGGATTCCGGGATGATGCATTATTTTCATTTGGTCCGGGGTTATAAAAGCAGGATGCAAATGGCAATGAAATGGATGCGTCGGGTGTGCTTATTCTCCGATTGATGTATCCTTGCCGACGGAATAGATTTCCTGCAGGATGCTGCTGTAACGTTCATTGAGAACACGGCGTTTCAGTTTGAAGACCTGGGACATTTCGCCGGTTTGAGTGCTCCATTCCTCTGGTACCAGGCGGATCCTTTTGATCTTCTCGTGGTCGCCAAGTGATTTGTTGATTTCATTCACCTCCTCCTGGATCTGGTCAACCACTTCCTTCATGGCGATCAGATCCGTGTTGTCCCTGAACTTGATCTCATGCCTTGAGGCCCATTCATGCAGAAAGGGGAAATTGGGAGAGATCAGGGCGGACGCAAATTTTTCATTTTCCCCCACCACCATGGCCTGTTCGACAAAGAAGGATTCCTTGAGCCTGTTTTCGATCACCTGCGGGGCAATATACTTGCCGCTTGAAAGCTTGAAGATCTCTTTTTTCCGGTCTGTGATCTTGAGGTAGTGATTGTCAACCATCACGCCTATGTCACCTGTGTGTAACCACCCGTCCCTGTCAATGACTTCCCTGGTGAGTTCCGGCTGCCTGTAATATCCCATCATGACGTTCGGTCCCTTGCAGAGGATTTCCCCGTCTTCGGCTATTTTAACCTCGATCCCGTCAATTACAGGTCCCACCGTACCGAACATGATCTCGTTCTTTACCTGGTCGTTAACCGCAATGACCGGAGAGGTTTCGGTCAGACCGTATCCTTCCAGTAAGGTAATGCCTGCTGCGGAAAATACCCTTGCCAGCCTTGGCTGGAGTGAGGCTGCTCCAGATACGATGATCTTGATGTTCCCCCCCAGTGCCTCTCGCCACTTGGAGAATATAAGCTTATCGGCAATCCCCAGTTTAAAATGATACCACCATCCGTTGGCCCGGTTGAGTTCAAAACGGAGTCCCAGGTTAACGGCCCAGAAAAACAGTGATTTCTTTATGCCGCTGAGGTCCTTTCCTTTTGCAATAATTCCATCATATACTCTTTCGAGGAGCCTGGGAACGGAAAGGAAGATCTCAGGTTTGATCTCCTTGACATTGTTTAAAATGGTCCCCATGTTTTCGGCATAGTAAATGGCAATACCCTTGTTCATAAAATGATAGGTGACCATTCGCTGATAGACGTGGCTCAATGGGAGGAAGGCAAGGGTCTTGTCTCCGAATCCCAGGGTATGGACCTTTGCGGTGGTGATGAAATTGGTCACCAAATTTCTGTGTGAGAGCATCACCCCCTTTGGGAAACCGGTAGTCCCCGAGGTATAGATCAGGGTCAGAAGGTCCTCCGGTTTGATCGATGCCTTGATCTTCTCGAGCTCCTCCCGGTGTTTATCCGCATGTTTTTCACCAAGAGCCAGGATTTCGGCATAATTTCTGGCACCTTCGACTTCATTGAAAGTGTAAACCTCCAGAACGTCCCTGGCATCGGCGAGGGGTTTGATCTTGTCGTACAATGCCTTGTCTGAAACGAAGATCAACCTGGGCTTGCAGTCATCCAGGATGTACTGGTACTCTTCCTGGCTGATCGTGGGATAAATGGGCACAATTATAAGTCCCGCCATGCTCGCTCCCATATCCACAAAGTTCCATTCGGGCCGGTTGTTGGATATCAGGGCGACCATTTCCCCCTTCTTCATGCCGAGTTCCATTAAACCATAACTGGTCAGCTGCGATTTTTCAATGAACTGTTCAGAGGAATAGCGGACCCAGACTCCCTGCTCCTTCCCGGCAAGCGCATCGTCCATATTGAATTTTTCACGGTACTGATCGAAGAGATCAAATGTTCTGGTGATTTCCATGGCTGGTGTTTTAGGATTAGTAAACCAAATATATGAAAATCTTCGGGTATGGAGTTTTCTTCTATATTTGTGCCCATGAAAAAGCAACTCGCGATACTGACCGCAGGATTGATGCTCCTGTCGTTTACGACGGATAAGCCTGCTTACAGGATCTTTAATTCCACCGGGAAGGAGGTCCCCTTTTCAAAAATAATGAAATCACTGTATGAAGCGGATGTAATCCTTTTCGGGGAGTCCCACGACAACCCGATCGCACACTGGCTCCAGAAGGAGGTCACCGCCGATCTTTACGCCAACAGCCGGGATGCGCTGATCCTCGGGGCGGAGATGTTCGAGGCCGACAACCAGCTACTGGTGGATGAATACCTGAACGGTACCATTACGGAAGCTAAATTCGAGGACGAGGCAAGACTCTGGCCGAATTACAAGACCGATTACAAGCCCTTGCTGAAATTTGCCTTCGACCACAAACTGCCCTTCATTGCCACCAATGTGCCCCGCCGGTATGCCAACCTGGTGTACAGAGAGGGTTTCGAGGGACTCGAAAAGCTTTCACCTGATGCCAGAAGGTACATCCCCCCGCTGCCGGTCCGGTACGACCCCGAACTCCCGGGATACAAACAAATGCTCGGGATGGGCCACGGCGCCGGGGTGGAGGCCACTGAAAACCTTCCCAAGGCACAGGCCATCAAGGATGCCACCATGGGGTACTTCATCCTTAAGAACTGGTCCCCCGGCAAACAATTCCTGCATTTCAACGGCTCGGGCCATTCGGATAACAGGGAGGGGATCGTCTGGTACCTGCTGCAGGACCGTCCGGACCTGAAGATCGTGACCATCACCACGGTAATGCAGGATACGCTGGATGAACTTGAGGACGGATCCGCCGGCCGGGCCGATTTCATCATCGTGGTCCCCGATAACATGACCCGCACCTACTAGCGGAGGAGCTGTCTTTAACCGGCCGCTAGTCTGAACTGGAGCTTATTTCACCCGGCAACCTTTTCGATCCTTGCTGCGATCATGGCCAGAGCTTTTAAAATGCCTTTTGGGTTCTTGCCCCCAGCTGTGGCATAGAAATCCTGTCCCCCGCCTCCCCCCTGGATCTCCCCGGACACTTCGCGGATCAGTTGCCTGGCATCAAGGTCCAGTTCCTTCACAAGGTTTTCCGATATCATCAGGGTCAGGTGTGCTTTCCCCTCCATGTCAGAACCCAGTGCCAGCACCAGGTTTTCGACCTGGGTTTTCATTTCGAAGGCGAGGCTCTTGATGTTCTCGGCCGGCTTCAGGAGGATCTCTTCCGCGATCAGGTTCACGTTCCCGACCTTCCGTATTTTGCCGAGCAGGTTTTTCCGGGCCAGGTCCCTGAGGTCCCTGCTGAACTGCTCCTGCATTTTCTTCAACTCGGCGTTCTCGGAAAGCGTTTTCTCTATGGTGGGGATAAGGTTACGGGATTTAAAGAGGTCCTCGATGGTATCGATCATCCCGAGTTTCTGGTCCACGTACCGTTCCGCAGCGGGACCGGCCACCGCTTCGATTCGCCTGATCCCGGCTGCTATGGCCGATTCCCGGGTGATCTTGAAGAACCCGATGTTGCCGGTGGCCCGCACGTGTATGCCCCCGCAGAGCTCAATGGAATCACCGAATCTGATCACGCGGACCTCTTCCCCGTATTTTTCTCCGAAAAACGCAAGGGCTCCCATTTCCATGGCCTTTTTCATGGGAAGACTGCGTTTCTCTTCAAGCGGTATGTTTTCCCGGATCAGCCGGTTGACGCGCTTTTCGATCCTGTCGAGTTCCTCCGGTTCGACCTTTTTAAAATGGGAAAAGTCAAAGCGGAGGTAATCCGGGTGTACCAATGAGCCCTTCTGTTCGACGTGCGTGCCCAGTTCCTCCCTGAGTGCGAAATGCAGGAGGTGGGTGGCGGTATGGTGGCAGGCTGCCGATTCCCTGGCCTCGAGGTTTACGGTTGCCCTGAATTCGGCTTCCGGTCTTGAAGGCAGTTCGTCTGCAATATGAATGATCAGTTTATTCTCCCTGCGGGTGTCCAGGATCGGGATCGCTTCAGTCTTGCTTTCGATCGTGCCCGTATCGCCTACCTGTCCCCCGCTCTCAGCATAGAACGGTGTCCTGTCGAACACCAGCTGGTAGCGGGTTTTCCCTTTCTCCTCGGTTTTGCGGTAGCGGGAGATCCGGATATCGGCGGTGGACCGGTCATAACCCAGGAATACGGTGGTTTCGGTGGGGAACAGTTCCTGCCAGTCCTCCCGGGTGACCGCGGCTGCATCGCGGGAACGGGACTTCTGTGCAGCCATTTTCCTTTCAAATTCCTCCTGGCTGACATCCAGGTTGTTTTCCTTCAGGATCAGGCGCGTCAGGTCAAGCGGGAAACCATAGGTGTCGTAAAGAATGAAGGCTGATTTGCCGTCTATGGATGCTTTTTTCTCTTCTGACGCTTCGGCCATCAGCTGGTCGAGCATCCGGATCCCGTTGGCAAGGGTTTTCAGGAAGGATCCCTCTTCTTCCAGAATCACCTTTTCGATCAGCTCCTGCTGTTCCCTGAGTTCGGGGTAAGCGTCTCCCATTTCTCCGGCCAGGACCGGGACCAGTCGGTGCATGAAGGGTTGGTCCTGCTTCAGGAAGGTATACCCGTAGCGCACGGCCCTGCGCAATATCCTGCGGATCACATAGCCGGCCTTGTTATTGGAGGGCAGCTGGCCGTCTGCAATCGAGAAGCTCACGGCACGGAGATGGTCGGCCACCACCCGCATGGCCACATCCGCTTGTTCGTCTTTCCCATAGGGAACGGAAGTGATGCGGACTATCTCACGGATGAGGGACTGAAACAGGTCCGTATCGTAGTTCGACCGTTTCCCCTGCATGACCATCGCCAGGCGTTCCAGTCCCAGTCCCGTGTCAATATGCTTCATCGGCAGGGTTTCCAGTTTCCCGTTCCCCTTCCGGTTGAACTGGATGAAAACCAGGTTCCAGAGCTCGATCACATGCGGATGATCCTTATTGACCAGGGAGGCTCCTTGAGTCTTCTTTCTTTCCGCAGCCGCCCGGATATCAATATGGATCTCTGAGCAGGGGCCGCAGGGACCGGTTTCCCCCATTTCCCAGAAATTATCCTTCTTCGATCCTTTCAGGATATGGTCCTCCGGCAGGTGTTCTTTCCAATGATCGTAAGCCTCCCGGTCCATTTCCAGTGAATCGGCAGGGTCGCCTGCAAAAACCGTCGCATAAAGCCTGTCCTTTTCGATTGACATGGTAACGGTCAGGAACTCCCAGGCCCAGGCGATGGCCTCTTTTTTAAAATAATTTCCGAACGACCAGTTGCCCAGCATTTCGAACATGGTATGGTGGTAGGTATCGTGTCCCACTTCCTCCAGGTCGTTATGCTTTCCGGATACCCTCAGGCATTTCTGGCTGTCGGTAACCCTGGCGTGTATAACAGGCTCATTTCCAAGGAATAAGTCCTTGAATTGATTCATGCCTGCATTGGTGAACATGAGGGTCGGATCGTTCCGTACAACCATGGGTGCAGAAGCCGTGATGTGGTGGCCACGCGATTCAAAAAAATCCAGGAATGCCTTTCGAATTTCCTTTGCGTTCATTAAGCCGAATCCATTAAAATGTAACCTTATTTAGTATTTTACGTTAGATGTGCTTGCCCTAAAGGCTCAAAATTAACAAGTTATAAAATTAGTTTTTATATATTTGTGAACATTAGCTCAGACCATGGGTAAGCAACGATTTCATTTTAACACTGTTACGCATCGTTTTGAGGCCATTAAACCAAGCCTGGGACATCGGCTGCTTTACATTGGACTTCCTGCCATCCTTGCCGTGATCCTTTCCTTTGGCATCCGGTTCACACTCGGAAGATACATAAGCAATCCCAAAGAAATTAAACTTCTGGCAGAAAAGGAAGGAATCGTCGATCAATATTTAAAGGTGGAGGAGAAGGTAGCTCAGCTTGAGTCCACCATTCTTGATCTTCAGAACCGCGATGACGGGATCTACCGTTCCTTTTACCAGATGGGTCCCCTTTCGGCTTCGCTGCGTGAAGCGGGACTTGGTGGATCCGAGCAGTATCAGAACCTGCAGGGATATGAAAGTACGCCGGTAATGCTGAACCTTACCCACAGGGTGGATATGGCAGGCGTGAAGCTCGAGATCCAGTCCGGTTCGTTCACTGAAGTACTCTCCAAAGCACGTTACCACCAGAACCTGATCAGTCATACACCGTCCATCCAGCCCATTTCGCTCCAGGACTATTACTGGGTTAGTTCGGTTTTCGGGTACCGCACCGATCCCATGAGCAAAAGGAGGGCCATGCATAAGGGGGTGGACTTTGCGGGCCGCGAGGGAATGAATGTTTTTGCCACGGGTGACGGTGTGGTGATCCGGACCAAAGATGCCCGCACGGGATTCGGGAATGAGGTCCTGATCGACCATGGTTACGGGTACGTCACCCGTTACGGACATCTGAAGGATATCCTGGTTTACAGGGGACAGGAAATCAAACGGGGTACCATCATTGGAACCGTCGGCAGCACGGGAAAATCAACCGGTCCCCATCTGCACTATGAAGTCCGCCTTTACGGCGTGGCAAAGGATCCCAGGAACTACTACTCCGATGACCTGGATCCGCAGGAATATGCCCTGATCGTCTCCCCAGGCGGACTTGTTAATAACTAACGTATTGCTTTAGAGCAAATTATTTTTTATTTTTCGGTCATCATAGTGAGCGAAAATGCCCAAATCAAAATACAGATATAATCCTCAATCATTGAGTTATGACAGGATCAAACCCAGTTTCAAGAGTCGATTTCTGATTTTTCTTTCCTACCTGTCCGTAATACTCACCGTTGCCGTTCTGCTTAACTTCCTCTATTCCTCCATCTTCGATACCCCAAGGGAGAAGATGCTTATGCGGGAAAACAACCAGCTCCAGTTCCAGTATGAGATTCTTAACGAAAAGGTGGGTAATCTTGAAACGGTCCTCGAGGATATCGAAAGGCGGGATGACAACATCTACCGCACGATCTTCAACGCCGATCCCATACCTTCCTCGGTCAGGAATGCTGGATTCGGCGGAGTGAACAGGTACGAATACCTGGAAGGGTATGAAAACTCGGAACTGATCATCGAGACTGCCAAACGCCTGGACAACCTTACCAAGGCAGTCTACGTGCAGAGCAAGTCCTACGACGAGGTAATCGACCTGGCCAAAAGCAGGGAAGACCAGCTGTCCTCGCTCCCCGCCATACAGCCCATCTCCAACAAGGATCTGACCCGTACGGCATCCGGTTGGGGTTTCCGGATCCACCCGATCTACAAGATCAGGAAGTTTCATTACGGGATGGACTTCACCGCCCCGACCGGAACCGAAGTATACGCCACCGCCGACGGGACCATTGAACGGATTCAGCAATCCCGGCGCGGATACGGTAACGTGCTGGTCATTGACCATGGCTATGGCTACCAGACCCTGTATGCGCACCTGAACGAGTTCAACAATGCCAGGGTCGGCAAGAAGGTGAAAAGGGGGGATGTCATAGCCTACGTAGGCAGCACGGGACTGTCCACTGCCCCCCACCTGCACTACGAGGTGCTCCTCAACGGGAAGAAGGTCAACCCCGTCAATTATTATTTCGAGGACCTGACCGCCGATGAATTCGACCGGATGATCGAGTTGTCCATGCGTCCCGGACAGAGTTTTGATTAACGGACCATCCCGGTCCCCCCCCTGATACAATTTCCCATGAACCCGATGAAATCCCGGCATGTAATTTTTCTGGCTGGACTCCTGACCCTCAGCGCCACCCTTGCCGCCCAGCAGGACACCCTGACCATCATCGGGGTGGGTGACATCATGATGGGTACGGATTACCCGTCGCGCATTTATCTCCCCCCGGGGGATGACTGCCATCCCCTGCTGGAGGACGTCATCCCGGTCCTCCGTGACGCCGACATCACCTTCGGGAACCTGGAGGGGACTTTTGCGGGGGACTCGGGAATAGCAAAGGAGTGCCTGGACACAACGAAATGCTTTGTTTTCAGGATGCCGGTCCATTATGTGAACTGCCTTATGGAAGCCGGGTTTGACCTGCTCAGCATAGCCAACAACCATTCGAATGATTTTGGAACCGGGGGAAGGAGGGAAACCGAACGGGTGCTCCGGGAGAACGGCCTTGCCTATGCAGGCTCCCTCTCCACGCCTTTTGCGGTGGTTGAGCGGGAAGGAATACGCTACGGTCTACTAGCGTTTGCCCCCAACCAGGGATGTTACAGCATCCTGGACCCGCAACTCGGGGCAGCCATGGTCAGGCAGCTGGGGCCCGAATGCGATGTGCTCATCGTTTCGGTCCACGGCGGCGCAGAGGGAGCCGACCATCAGCATATGACCCGGGAAGCGGAGGTGTACCTGGGACATGACAGGGGAAATATTTACGAATTTGCACATACCGTGATCGATGCCGGGGCCGATGTCGTCTTTGGCCACGGTCCCCATGTCACCCGGGCAGCCGAGGTGTACCGGGACCGGTTTATCATCTACAGCCTCGGCAATTTCTGCACTTACCGCAGGTTCAACCTGAGGGGGCCCAACGGCATTGCGCCCATCGTTAAGCTTTACCTGGCACCGGACGGACGGTTCCTCGGCGGTGAAGTCATCCCGGTCTATCAGCCCGGAGAGGGAGGCGCCAGGATCGATCCACAGAGGCGTGCCATAGACAAACTCAGGGAGCTGACCATGGCCGATTTTCCCGATGCGCCGCTTGTGATCGGCGAAGATGGCAAAATGGCCTGTGAATCCTGTCCGGGCCCCGACACGATTTCTGTCGCGGATACGATTCCTGTCGCGGATACGATTCCTGTCGCGGATACGATTCCTGTCGCGGACACGATCATGAACGCGATGCCTGTGCTGGACAGTATTGAGAAACAGGATTCCTTGAAGGAATTTACCTGGCCGGCTGATTCGGCGCCGGAGTGTCGGGTAATCATCGGGACTTTCCTGGGGAATGAAAGGAGGAATTATTACGGGAACAGGGCTCCGGACACCCTCGGAGTGATCTGGAAACATTACCCGGGAGAGGGGGAGACCGTCATTTCGCGCAAGCTGGGCTCGGGGACCTGGGCCCGGGCAGGATGGACAGGACAACCCCTGCTTGTCGAAGAGGACAGCGTACTTTACCTCATACAGGGTGCCTATGACCATAAACTGAAAAAGATCCGGGCCGCCGACGGTGTGCTCATCTGGGAATATGCCTTTGATGACGTGGTCAAGGGAACGGGCAGCATCTGGGAGAACCCGGATGCGGAAAATCCCGAGGAGCGCCTGGTCATCCTTCAGGGCAGCCGGATCTATGTGGCGTCCGGTTTGGGGCATGTCTGGGGGTACAACCTTGTGACCCGGGAGCTGGACTGGGATTATTTAATTGGATCGGACATGGACGGTTCGGCGGTAATCACCCCTGATTCGTGCATTATGGTTTCGGTCGAGAAGCAGTACATAGCGGGACCGGGAGACGTGATGAAGCTCGATCCTTCGGAGTCCCCCGAAAGGGGTATTCGAACAATACGTAGGTCCCTCAATTTCCTCCCCGGTATTTGTTAGGAATAAACTTATCGTCGCCGGTTACAACGGGATCCGGCTTTATGAATTTGACAAGGAATGGAATTTCACCCTGCTCGGCAAACTGGGTCCCCCTTTCGAATCCACCCCGATCGTTCACGACGGCAGGATCTACATCGCTTCCAGGAACGGATACCTTTATTGCCTGGGACGAAAATAAACCTGTTGCGATTTCAATGCCTTTTTTCTATTTTAGATAAATCAAATTCCATCCCATGCCCTACAAGGAACCCAAGGTTGAAAAATTATTCTACAGCATCGGCGAAGTAGCCGGGATGTTCAACGTCAATACCTCGCTGATCCGTTTCTGGGAAAAGGAGTTCGATATCATTAAGCCGAAAAAGAACAAGAAGGGGAACCGCCTTTTCACGAAGGAAGACATCGATAATTTCCACATCATATACCACCTTGTCAAGGAAAGGGGCATGACCCTGAAGGGCGCGAAGCAGAAAATGAGCGAGAACAAGGATGACTCCATCCATGACCTTGAGGTCATCCAGTCCCTTCACAACATCCGTAAAATGCTCCTGGAGATAAAGGATGAAATGGGACAGTGAAGCGCCGGTCGTATGGCCCGATGCGAAATTGTATTATGAAAGTTAAGGAAATCACCTCGTACATCGAATCTTTCGCCCCGCTTTCCTATCAGGAATCGTACGATAATTCAGGCTTGCAGGCAGGGAACCCGGAGCAGGAGGCGGACGCTGCCCTGATCTGTATCGATGTAACGGAAGAAGTGCTTGCCGAGGCCGTCAGGCTTAAAGCGGGACTCATCCTTTCTCACCATCCGGTGATTTTTACCGGGCTTAAGAAACTGACCGGTTCAAGCCTGGCCGAGAAGGTCATCATTGGAGCCGTCCGCAGCGGGATCTCCATTTATTCAGCCCATACCAACCTGGATGCGGTCCACCGCGGTGTGAATTTCAAAATTGCCGAAAAACTGGGACTGGAAAATCCGCGGATCATTTCCCCTGTAAGGGGACAGCTCAGGAAACTGGTATTCTTTGTTCCTGTGGATCATGCCGCGGCGGTCCGCGAAGCTATCTTCGCCGCCGGGGCCGGACACATCGGGGAATACGACATGTGCAGTTTCAATGCACCCGGGGAGGGCACCTTCCGGGGATCGGAAAATACCGATCCCTTCGTCGGGGAGAAGGGACGGATGCATACCGAACCGGAGCTGAGGGTTGAGACCATCTTCCCCGCAGAGAGGGAGCGGAGGATCCTTGATGCACTGATCGATGCACACCCTTACGAGGAGGTAGCCTACGACGTTTACCCCCTGGAAAATGAGTACGACAGGATCGGAATGGGGGTGACCGGGGAGCTGAAGGTACCGCTGGACGGCACACACTTCCTTGACCTGCTCAAGCAGTGCTTCCGCATTCCGGTGATCCGTCACAGCCGGCTGCCGGACAATAAAATTAAAAAAGTGGCCCTCTGCGGTGGAAGCGGCAGCTTCCTGCTTGCGCGGGCAATCGCCATCGGGGCAGACGCATTCGTAACGGGGGATATCAAGTACCATCCCTTTTTCGATGCCGATGGGAAGATCCTGATGGCGGACATCGGACACTATGAAAGTGAACAGTTTACCACGGAAATATTTTATGATTTACTTAAGAAAAAATTCCCTAAATTTGCACTTCATTTGACGGAGGTGAATACGAATCCAGTAAATTATTATTAGACATGGCAGAAAAGGGAAAGAAGACCGAGGTCGCCGAGATGTCCGTGGCGGAGAAACTCAGTGCCTTATACCAGTTACAGCAGGTAGATACGGAAATTGACAAGATCAAGATACTGCGGGGAGAACTACCCCTTGAGGTCCAGGACCTGGAAGATGAGATCGCGGGACTCGAGACCCGGATTGGGAATATTGAGAATGAGGTTGCGGCGATGCAGGAAGCTATTGCCAAGAAGAACAACGAGATTGCGAATGCCCAGGGCCTGATCAAGAAGTACGAGGAACAGCAGAATAACGTCCGGAACAATCGCGAATTCGATTCCCTTTCAAAGGAGATCGAGTTCCAGACCCTGGAGATCGAACTGGCCGAAAAAAGAAAAAAGGAATTCAGCGAACAGGTTGCGGGAAAAGAAGTCCTGATCGCGGAATCACGAACCGTGCTGGAGGAAAGGCAGGGTGACCTGGCCAACAAGAAATCCGAACTCGACGAGATCATCTCCGACACGCAGAAAGAGGAGGAATTGCTCTCGAAAAAGAAAGTCAATTTTCAAAGCATAATTGAACCCAGGCTGTTCACAGCCTATGAAAAGATCCGGAACAACGCACGGAACGGCCTGGCCGTCGTCACTGTGGAAAGGGATGCCTGCGGCGGATGCTTCAACAAGATCCCGCCCCAGCGCCAGCTCGATATCGGCTCCAGGAAAAAGATTATCGTCTGCGAATACTGCGGGCGCATCCTGGTATATATCGACAAGGAAGAATAAGCATTTGTGTACGTTCATGAAACGAATAAAGCTGTCCACCCTTTCCGGAGCCGGACGGCTTTTTTTATGAATAGAATTATTCACCATAGCATTGCATTAATCTGGTTTGTGTGCCTGACGCTATCGGGACAGGCTGCTGATCATTACTCCGGATTTGCTGATCCAGGCTCCGGGTTTACTGATTCCGGCTCCGGACAACCAGGCTCACTACGAGATGATTCCCTTTTACTTGCCGGACTGCACTCCGGGATACTGCATTCCATCTTTGATCTGCAGTTTGAAAGAGCCGACAGCCTCATGGACATCTCCTCGGAGCTGTTCCCTGAGGCCCCCGGCAACATTTACCTGAGGGGTTACAGGCAATTTCTCGACGTTCTGATTGAGGGCGGAAGGCCGGGTTTTGAGGCCTTACTCGAGGAAAACGGGCAAAGGATCGAGACCCTGCGGGAAGCAGCGAGGAGTTATCCGGTATCCTTTTCCTACCTGTCAACCATTCACCTGCAATCCTCCGTACTGTGTGCGTACCACGGAGAAAATTTCAGGGCGGCCAGGCATTATTATTATGCCTATCACTACTTGCGGCAGAGCGAGGAAAAGAATGCAGGCAACCCGCTGAATTACCGGAACAGGGGACTGATCACCCTCATCAGCGGATCTGTGCCGGAAGAGTATGGCTGGATGCTCAGGGTACTCGGCATCAGGGGAGACATTGCTCAGGGATTGGGATACCTGCAGGAATATTACACGGCAACCTCCGGGACTGACAGGCTGGAAGCCTGCCTGCTGCTCAGGTTTGCTTTACAGACCCTGGATCACGGAGAAAAGGTTGTTGATGAAATCCTGAAAGGAGCCGGTAACGATCCGGTGCATCAGGTCCGGGATTACCGGCATCCCGGAAATGGTGATTTTGGCGAAACCGGGGCAGAGACCCTTTACCGGTATGCGAACGCGCTGGAAGATCTTGGAGCCGGCAGGAGCAATGACGTCGTAGAGGAGTTACAGGATTACCTGCAGGCCGCCGGGGAGAAGGCATTCCCTTACCTTGACCTGCTTCTGGGAGAGGCCATGCTCAACGCGCTGGATACCGGGGCCCTGGTACCGCTGGAAAGTTTTATTAACCGATACAACGGAGAACATTACCGGCACTACACATGGCACAAGATCAGCTGGGATTACGCACTCATCGGAAAATGGGATCGTTACGAGGGTGCCCGGCAAAAGGTGCTGCAGTGCGGCGAACCATACCTCGATGCGGACCGCCAGGCGCTGAGCGAAGCACAGGATACGCTTCCCCTGAATATTGTGCTTTTAAAGGCCAGATTGCTCTTTGACGGAGGCGATTACCGGAAGGCATTGGAACAATTGGAAGTGCCAGAGGAACTTACGGCCAGGGGAGAGCGGGACAGCCTTCCTCAGATCCCATTGTCGAACAAGAGGGATTCAATCGAGTACCGCTACCGGCTGGCCAGGATATATGACCGGCTGGGGGATACTGAAAGGGCGGTCCGGTACTATGAGCAGGTGCTTGCCGAAGACACGGGCACGGGCTGGTATTTTGCTCCCAACGCCGCGCTTCACCTGGGCATGATCCGGGAGGAATCCGGGGACCCGGACATGGCCCTGGAATATTATCGGAAATGCCTGAAGATCAATAAATCGGCTTATAAAATGAGCATCGACTACAAGGCCCGGCAGGGAGTCCGCAGGATGGAACAAAAACTTGAATTACGATAGCCTGGGGGGTGATGATGGTTTTGAAACAAATTTCGCAAACTGGTTTTTAGAGGCTCACCGATAGATTATTTATCCTGGGATAAAATTGCGGACTTGCTTTTGGCAGCTTCCAGGGCCTGGTTATAGGCGGTGATGATGCTTTTGCGTGTAATTAAACCTACGATGTGTTCCTGGTCATCCCGGTTCACCACCGGTATCCGGCCAATGTTCCTGACTGCCATCTTATGCAGGGCAGTTTTTAAGCTTTCGTTCGGATAGCAAACGGTAAGATCCCTTGTCATGATCTTTTTCACTTCGGCATCGGCATCCCCTTTCCCGAGAGCCCTGTTGATGTCCTTGCGGGTTACCACTCCAACCAGCTTCCCGTTGTTTTCAAGAACAGGGAAACCCCTGTGGCTTGTGGATTTGATCTTGAGACCCACTTCTCTAACCGTTTCGGACTGCCGCACCGTAATAATGTTGCGGATCATTGCATCAAAAACTGTAATCGTATCCATAAGGTCGATTTCCCTGTATTTGTTGATATCGATGCCTTTCCGGATCAGTTTCATTGTATAGATAGAATTCTTTGTCATCCACCTGACCAGTATGGCGGATATTACGCAGGTAACCATCAGTGGCGCAAGGATCTTGTAATTACCTGTCATTTCAAAAAGCAGAAGGATGGCAGAGATCGGTGCAAGAGCCGTACCGGCAAAAACAGCCGCCATACCGACAAGTGCGTATGCTCCCGGGGGGATGACAGAGGCCGGGAAGACCAGGTGGACCAGTTGTCCGAAAGACTCACCCAGCAGGGCTCCGATGAACAGTGAAGGGGCGAAGATGCCTCCCGATCCGCCGGATCCAAGGGTTACAGAAGTTGCAATGATTTTTAAAAATACCAGTGCAACGATAACACCCAGCGCCATCCCGCCCTGGCTGGAATTTTCGATGACCTCGTACCCGACACCGAATATTTGCGGGAAGTAGAGGCCTATAAGTCCAATGATCAATCCGCCTATGGCAGGTTTAATATATTCAGGAATTTTCAGGGCGTTGAAAACATCTTCTGTCTTGTACAGAACTTTGATAAACAGCCATGCCGTTAGGGCAGTCAGTAATCCAAAGATAAAATAGTAGGCCAGGTCCCCGATACTGTACAGCTCAAAAGGCGGCAGATGAAATGCCGGGTGATCGCCCAGGAAATGCCGGGAGATAACTGTTGCTGTAACGGATGAGAGGACAACGGACGAGAAATTTCTCAGGCCGTATTCCCTCAGGATAACTTCCAGGGCGAAGAATATACCTCCAAGGGGGGCGTTGAAGGTTGCGGCTATTCCGGCAGCTGCCCCGCAGGCGACAAGGGTTTTGGTCTTTTCTTCGGTCAGCCTGAACAGTTGTCCGATCCCGGATCCGATTGCAGAGCCTATTTGAATGATCGGTCCCTCTCTTCCCACCGAACCTCCCGAGCCAATGCAGATTGAAGAAGCAAGTGCCTTCACGAATCCTACCCTGGGCCTGATCCTGCCACCATTCAGGACCATGGAGGCGATTACTTCCGGAACCCCGTGCCCTTTGGCTTCCCTGGCAAAAAAATGAATTAAGGGTCCCACAACCATTCCACCGATTGCAGGGATGAGGATGACCGAGTACTGACCCATGAAAGAAAGGAGATCTTCTCCCCTTACAAAGAATAAATGCTTGAATTGTTGAATCAGCCACCGGAAGAAGATGGCCCCGAATCCACCTCCCAGTCCCACGAAAATGGAAAAAATCAGAAAATAACTGGCGTCGGACGTTCTCAGGTACTGGATCAGTTCTTTTCCACGGAGCCTGATCTGCAAACCTAGCGCTTTATTCAACTTGAACAATTTCATGGCTGGGCAAAGTTCCCGGTCCGTACATTGTGATGCATTTCGTCTTTCAAACCTATTGCTGTTAAAGGTAAATGCTTATTTAAAGCCTTAGCAGAAAGAAAATTTTAAAGTTAAAGGATTATCTCAAGTATCCGGGCATCAGTCAAAATAAAATCTCAGAACATCTAGGATGGCTTGATTATCAGGGTGACTGCGCATCCTTATTTTTTCATAAAAAGCGATCGATTGAAAAGCAGGCATACAGAGGCAGATTCATAAAATTACCAGAAAGTGTGAAATTCCTTGGAGACAATCTTATGATATATTCCGGAGCATATTTACTGTCGTAACTTCTCAGACTTTTTAAATTTCTACTGGTACCGCCTTTAACCTCGACCGGATAAATATGATCCTTGTACTGAAAAATAAAATCAACTTCTGCATCACTTTTGGATGTCCAGTAAAATAATTCTTTTTTGTCATAAGCTGTAAGTTCCTGAGATACAAAGTTTTCGATGAAAATTCCAAAATAATCCGTGAATATTCTCCCCGGCTTGATAATAGCATCAGATGTTAAATTTAACATCGCAGCAAGTAATCCCGTATCGTGCAGGTAGATCTTGAACTTCGAATGATCCGCATAAGCACTGAGCGGGAGTTTTGGTGTGCCAATGTTATAAGAAATATTGATCAGTCCTGCATTTAAAAGCCATTCTGCAGTCTGTTCATAAGTTGCTGCACGTGTATTTTTACGCACATCCCTGTATTTAAATTTCTTATTTTCCCTGGCGAGCTGACGGGGAATAGATTTCCAGACTTCCAGTGTTTTAACAGCCTGGTTCCTGTCGGTATATTTTGAGAAGTCTCGCTGGTATGCTTCCAGAATATCATTTTGGATGTTCCGGACCGATGCTATATCGCTATGGTTGATATAATCCTGCAAAACTTCTGGCATACCCCCCAGAAATAAATATAATTTAAGGTGGTGAATCAATCTTTCATGAAATACTTCCGGTAAAGATTCGATTCTTTTCATCTTCATCAGATGTTCCAATAACAGGTGCTCATCCACAGCCATCAGATATTCGATGAAAGACATGGGATAGAGTTTTAGAAAGTTTACATTGCCAACAGGGAAACTGCTGGATTTACCCAGGCTCACTCCCAAAAGAGAACCTGCTGCAATGATATGATATTCAGGGGCCTGCTCATTGAAGTATTTCAGACTTGTTAATACTTCTGGTACTGCCTGGATTTCATCAAAAAAAATCAGGGTATCCGTTTCGTTAACTTTTTGCCCAATATACAGACCTATTTTTTCAATTATTTTCCAGGGATTTAACTCCCCTGTAAATAATTCATGGATGTCCGGATTTTCTTCAAAATTCAGATGGATGTAATTTGAATATTCTGTTTCACCAAACTTGTTAACCAGATATGTTTTCCCGACCTGACGGGCACCCTGGAGCAATAAAGGCTTTCTCTTGGGATTGTCTTTCCAGTTCATCAACTCCTTATATGCAGTCCTTTCCATGAATTACTAGATTTACAGGTAGCGGTTCAAATATATCATCTCCTAAAAAGTGTAGTAATTATACAAAATAACATCCAAATAAATGAAAAATAAATGATATATTATCTGCCTAAAAGTGTTGTTTAATATTAATATTATCTCCATAAAAGTGATATGTTATATTATAAGATAGTTGCGTCA